>DLAF01000066.1 GCA_002492725.1 Lachnospiraceae bacterium UBA7054 | reverse complement strand
TGCGTGTTCGGTGTGCATGGGGTGGGCAATGCTCCTTGCAGAGTTTTTGACCAACGAGGATTCTCAGAAGGCAAGATTTGAAGCGAGAGGCCTTGGCCCTGCAAACAGTGCGGCAGCAGCTTCCGATGCAGTACAGTCTAACCCCGCTATCGCGGCTCTGGCTGAGCAGGCAGCTTACGCTACACCTCAGCGTGTAGGCGGCAACTTCTGGTCTCCTGCAGAGACCTTGGGCCAGATCCTTGCATCCGGCAATCCTGACGGAACGGATCTGCAGACGCTGCTTGATACCACGGTTGAGGGTATTACGGCTCCCGTAGAATAAAGTAAATTCCTAACGGAATTAACTTTCGAGGACTGCTAAAAAGCAGCAGCCTCGGCAAGGTAAAATGAAATTCAGAGGGTGGGTGTCTTCATCCGCCCTCTGTGTTCCATCAATGGAATAAAAATGATAAGAAGGTTTTAGAAGGTATTTTCTGACATTCTGACATGGAGGTTCGCTATATGAAGAACGCATTGAATGCATTGGGAAAATATTTTAAGGATTTTGGGGTAGCTTTTGCCAAGGGGGATATCTGGGTAAAGCTGTCGGCTGTCCTTATGGGGGCGGGTTATTTTGTGAGGAAACAGGTGGTCAACGGTATCATCATGTGTCTGGTGGAGGTGATGTTTGTGGTGCTGTGCGTAGGTTACGCGGCGCCGAATCTTGCCAAATTTGGCACGCTGGGCACGGTACAGTTTGAGCAGGTTTTTGATCCGCTGACTATGACCAGTACGGTCAATGACTATGACAACTCTTTCCTGATCCTGCTGAATTCCATTATCTCGTTATTTCTCATTTTTGTTTTTTTATTGTTCTATATCTCAAACATGAAAGCGGTATATCGTCTGCAGCTGAAAAAGGAGAACGGGGAGCATATCAATACTTTCCGGGAAGATGTGCGGGCGATGTTTAATGAAAAATTCCATATTACGCTGCTGACGCTGCCTGCGATCGGTATCATTATCATGAACATTTTGCCGATCCTGGTGTTGATCGCGGTGGCATTTACCAACTACGATCAGCAGCACATGCCGCCCAATGCCCTGTTTACCTGGGTTGGGTGGAGCAACTTTAAGAATCTGTTTACCAGCTCCGTGACGGTCACCTTCGGCTATTCTTTCAGGAAGATTCTCGTCTGGACATTGGAGTGGGCTGTACTCGCGACCTTTACCACTTATATTGGCGGTATCCTGATGGCAAAATTCATCAACGATAAGCGCACGAAGCTTCCGAAGCTGTGGAGAACGCTTTTCATCATCGCGATTGCCGTTCCGCAGTTTGTGACCCTGCTTTTGGTGCGAAGCTTCTTTGCGGATGCCGGTATCGTCAATACGTTCTGCAGCAACATCGGTCTTACGGGATTTTTGAAAAACGTTGGTCTCGTTCCTTCCAATTTGAGCTACATTCCGTTTTTGACGAACCCCGGCTGGGCGAAGGTGATGATTGTCATTATCAATATCTGGATTGGTATCCCTTACCAGATGCTGGTGGCAACAGGCGTTTTGATGAACATACCGGAAGACCAGATTGAGAGCGCGAGGATCGACGGCGCAAACCCGATGCAGATCTTTGTCAAGATTACGATGCCCTATATGCTCTTTGTGACGGGCCCGAGCCTGATCACCGATTTTGTCAAGAATATCAATAACTTCAACGTCATTTATCTGCTTACGCAGGATGTGTTCGTAACAAGCGACCAGCTTCTTGCGAACTCGAACGCAAAGGAGATCGATCTGCTCGTCACCTGGCTGTTTAGACTGACGAACGAGTATTACAACTACAAGATGGCATCTGTCATCGGTATCATTGTATTTATCATCTGCGCGGCGTTCACTTTGGTGACCTTTAGCAGAACCATCAAAGGAGATAAGGAGGAGGAGTTTCAATAATGAAAAAGACGATCAAATCTGTGATAAGACATTTTGTTTTGCTTTTTCTGTCCGTGGTTTGGCTGATTCCGATCCTTTGGCTGTTTGTTACGTCGTTTAGCGGCTATAAGGGAATCAACACCTCCCATTTCTTCCCGGAGACCTGGACGCTTGACAATTACGCGCAGCTTTTCCTGCGTTCGGATTCCATCGTACAGTATCCCAGATGGTTCTGGAACACTTTTGTCATTGCGGCGTTTTCCTGCATCATTTCCACGATCCTGGTGCTGATGGTATCTTATACCATGAGTAAGACGCGCTTCCCGGGCAGAAAAGGATTGATGAGCTTTTCGCTCATCCTGAACATGTTCCCCGGTGTGCTGTCCATGATCGCGATTTACTTTATCTTAAAGACCATGGGACTGACCAACAGCCATCTGGGCATGATCATCGTGTACTCCGCCGGTGCGGGGCTTGGTTATCTGATCTGTAAAGGTTTTATGGACACGATTTCCATCTCCTTAAGTGAGGCGGCGAAGCTGGAGGGTGCTTCTCAGGCGACGATCTTTTTCAGGATCATCATTCCGCTCTCCAAGCCCATCATCGTCTACACGGTTATCAATGCGTTTCTTGCGCCGTGGGCAGATTTCGTGTTTGCGAAGCTGATGCTCAATTCCGGCGTGGCGACGGACTGGACGGTGGCGATAGGACTCTTTAATATGCTCGGTAAATCCATGATCAACAAATACTTCTCCGTCTTCTGTGCGGGCGGTGTGATCATTGCCATTCCGATCTCGGCGTTGTTTGTGATCATGCAGAAGTTCTATGTAGAGGGTATTACGGGAGGTTCCGTTAAAGGATAAGGAAAACAACTATATAAGGCAAGCTGCACTTCACAGTGCAGCTTGTTTGATTGTGCGCCCAGCGGCGCACGGAGGAGAGAAGAAGATGAAGTATGGACAGGTAAGGACTCTTGCAGGGATGATGGCGGCAATTCTGTTTCTTGGCGGCTGCGGCGGTGTGGGCGATAACAAAACAGCGCCGGCGGATGCGCCCGAGAATGCGGCGGTATTGGCAGGAGAGCAGGCAGCGGATACTGTGCAGGGACAGGAAGAAAATGCGGCAGGAGAAGCGTCGGAGCAGGGGCAGAGTGAGAATGCGGACGACGCTGCAGGGACGCAAAGTATCGAAAACGTGCGGGCAGCCTGGGAGGATATCCCCCTGCAGATGATCGACGATAACTACAGGACATACTATGAGGTATTCGTCTATTCTTTCTGCGACAGTGACGGTGATGGTGTGGGAGATTTGCAGGGGCTGATCTCGAAGCTTGATTACATCAACGACGGGGACGATACGACGGATACGGACCTGGGCTGTAACGGCATCTGGCTGATGCCCGTGAATCCGTCGCCGACCTATCATAAGTACGACGTGGCGGATTACTATGGCATAGACGAGGAATACGGCACACTGGAAGATTTTCAGGCGTTTCTTGCAGAGTGTGACAAGCGGGGCATCAAGGTCATCATGGATCTGGTGCTGAATCACAGCTCTTCGCAGAATCCCTGGTTTCAGGAGGCCTGCGCGTATCTGAAAGGACTTGACGGTGCTGAGCCTGATGCGGCAGACTGTCCATATTATGACTACTATCACTTTTCGAAAGAGCAGGGCGGCGGTTTTTATCAGGTAGAGGGAACGGACTGGTTTTATGAGGCGCAGTTCTGGTCGGAAATGCCGGATCTTAATCTGGACTGTGAAGCGCTGCGTACAGAGATTGCGGAAATCACGAAATATTGGCTGGACATGGGTGTAGGCGGTTTCCGTCTGGATGCGGTGAAGGAATATTATTCTGGAGCACCCCAATCCAACATAGCCTTTCTGTCATGGTTGACTGATACAGTCAAGTCACAGAAGGAGGATGCCTACCTGGTTGGGGAGGCCTGGCTGGATATGGCGGACTATGCGCAATACTATGAGAGCGGCATTGACAGCATCTTTGATTTCGCCTTTGCGGATAAGGACGGCATTATCTCCAAGGTGTTAAACGGCGCTTCCGCGGCAAAGTATGGCGCGGCGGTCAGCTCTTTAGACATGACATTTGGGGAATACAACGAGAACTATATTGATGCGCCTTTTTATACCAATCATGATATGGGCAGGAGTGCGGGGTATTATGCCGGGGAAGAATCCGCCGCGCTGACAAAGATGGCAGGGGCAATGAATCTGTTTATGAGCGGATCGGCCTTTGTCTATTATGGGGAGGAGCTTGGCATGAAAGGTTCCGGAAAGGACGAGAACAAGCGCGCGCCCATGTACTGGAGCAAGAATCCCGACGCGGAAGGCATGTGCGACGGCCCGAAGGATATGGAAAACGTCAAGATGAAGTTTGACAGCCTTGAGGAGCAGGAACAGGACGCTGCATCCGTTTATCAGTTTTATAAGAAGGCCATCAAGATTCGCAACCAGAATCCGGAGATTGCCAGAGGCAGTGCGCAATATGTCCTGGCAGGTGATTTTTTGGTGGAGGATACGAGCGAGAGCGTCTGTGCCATCAAAAAGGCGTATGAGGGCTCGGAGGTATTGCTTATTTTTGTAACCGGAGCGGAAACGGAGGAGCTTGACCTTACGGAGATTACGCTGAACGGGAAAAACATCGGCGCGGAAACTAAGATTTGCGGTGCACTTGCCACGGGAGAAGAAGAGATCAATTTTGCTGAAGGGAAGGCCGTGATGCCGGGATATTCGGTGCTGGTACTCAAATAGTGTGGGGAGCGGAGGAAGGAACATGGAGGGAGGCACGATCGGCGTATTATTGATCTTTTTCATTGTGATGATGTGGCAGATTTTCTCAGTGAATCTTAACGCGTGCATTCGTTATGTTATGATTGGGGTGATTCTTTTGGCAGATGCCTGTTTTGTGCTGTTTACGAAACTGCGCAGGACAGGCGGTATGCTGCTTGTTTTCTGGGGCGTGATCAGCGCAGCCTTTCTGCTGGCGGAATATGTGCCAAAGACGAGAGGTACAAGGCAGAGAATACTTATCCGCAGGGAAACGATTTCCATGCCGGAAGATTATCTGTTCACGGTCGGCGTTGTGATGATGGGGATTGAGGTTTGGCTTCGGGCAACGATTTGACGGATGTGCATGTGACAGATCGGAATGAATGGAAACTTCTTGAAATTCCGCGTGAATTGTTTTAAAATGATAAAAGTTACATACAGTTTTTTATGAGAGGGTCGGATCCTTGCCTGTTACGACGGGGCATTCGACTCAATATGAACGAAAGGATAACGGGTATAGGTATGAAAAGTCAAAACAAATGGGTGCGTGCCGCAATCCCGGCGCTGCTCCTGCATTTCAGTATCGGTACGGTGTACTGCTGGTCCATTTTCAGTCAGGAGATTGCGGACTACATAGGCTTTTCCAAGGCAGCTACGGAGTGGGCGTTCAGTTTTGCCATCTTCTTCCTCGGCATGTCGGCGGCATTCTTGGGCAATGTGGTGGAGAAGGACATCCATAAATCGTCCCTGATTGCCACCATTACGTTTGCACTGGGGATGGCAGGCACGGGTTTCTTTATTTGGTACGGCGGAAACAACCCGGGGAGCATCGTAGCCCTCATCGGTATTTATGTCAGCTACGGCTTCATCATGGGGATTGGCTTGGGAACGGGCTATCTTTCCCCGGTCAAGACGCTGATGCTTTGGTTTGAAGATAAGAAAGGACTGGCGACCGGTCTTGCAGTAGCAGGATTCGGTGGCGCGAAAGCAATTGCAAGCCCTATCATGCAGGCGCTTCTTACGAATCTTGGCGATGGCGGCATTTACAAGATGTTTTATATTCTGGCGGCTGTTTATTTTGTGATGATGTTTGTGGGACATCTTCTTCTGGCGAAGCCCGAGGGATGGCATGAGCCTCAGAAAAAGGAGAAGGGTCAGGGTATCCTGGATACCATCAAGACCCGCCCGATCAGCAACTATGTAGGAATCTGGCTGATGTTCTACATCAATATCACCTGTGGCCTGGCGCTGATCTCCCAGGAAAAGATGATCGTGAAGTGTATCGGTCTTGCGGGCGTAGTGGGTGTGATTTCCACGATTTCAGCCATCTTCAATGCGGGCGGTCGTCTGGGCTTTTCCGCATGGGCGGATCATCTGAAAGACAGGAATACGATCTACAAGCTGATTTTCATCCTCTCCATCGCCTTTACGGGTATCGTGATGCTGACAGGCGGCATTAAGAACGGCGAGGGCAATATAGTATTGGTAATTCTGGTACTGGCGCTGATCTTTATGGTGAATGCGGGTTATGGCGGCGGTTTCTCCAACGTGCCTACCTTATTGTCCGATCACTACGGTATGGGCAGTATCAGTGCAATCCATGGCATCACCCTTTCGGCCTGGGCCTTTGCGGGTCTGACCGGCAACCAGATCGCGACCCTGATTGTGAGCAAGACCGGCGAGTTTATTGAGGATTCACATGGAAATATGGTTAATCCGGTGGGATATCAGAATGTGCTGTACTTTACGATTGTGCTCTATGTCATAGCGTTGTTGCTCAGCCTGTTTTTGGTAAAGCCGTCTACTACGGATAAAAAATAAACAAAAACAGCGGCAAGGGAACAAACGTTGTAATGGCCAAGACAATTGAAAAAGAATGCAATAAAACCCCGAGGCGTAAGTCCTCGGGGTTTTGTTCGTGGCATATATGACAGATCAGATTTGTTATCTGCGCAGATATTCGTACTGATCCTGTAATTCCTTGGGAATCGGCACCCCTGTGTTTTTCAGCTTCTGGAACACATTGTCATAGTGATGGATCTTCTGTGCCAGCTTTATGTCATAGCGGGCCATGGTCTCCTTGTAGAGCGGGTTGGCCATCAGCCTGGTGCGGATCTCCTTGGAGAACGGACAGTAGGTGAAGATAATGTTTCTGGACACCTTGTTCAGTCTGGGAGAACCGGAACCCTCATAGAGGATCCATGCCTCGTAGTCTCTGATAAACATTTCTTTATAGCTGTTCTTCGCTTTCTGCATACTGAGCTTGATTTTATCTTTCGCATCCGCGGACAGATCGCGGTTTTTGCGGTAGAACTGGATATAGTCGAAGTATTCGCTGGTGAGGGAAGCCTCGGAAATATCGTTCCAGCGGGCACCCTGCACGCGCTTGCACATTTCCCAACGGAAATCACCGGTCAGGCGGACCAGGATATTGGTCAAATCTTCCATCTGGAAGATGGAGACCATCATGCGGGCCGGGGTGGTGCGTTTGCGTCCCTCGATTTCCTGCCAGGCAATGCCGCGGGTTCCTACATTGGGCATGAGGATGATATCGGGGAGAACCTCTACGCCGATGGATTCTTTGCCAATGCCAAGCTCAGGGTTTGTGTAGATCACATCGCGGTAGTAAGCGCTGAAATCAATCTCCCGGATCTTTTGAAAAGCATTTTCTACCTGGTCGGTAGAGACGAGCGAAGTGTCCAGATCTTTTAAGACATTGTGCTCGGAAAAAATCGGGCAGAAGCTTAAGACACGGCCGAAAGTAATTTTATTGACGGTAGGGAACATATTGCGGATCTCAAAGAGCACCTGCTCTTTGGGGTCGTTTAGCATACGTGCTTCGTCTGCCGCGGTGATGTTGCCCGTCATTTTCTGCTCACGCAGATAAGTGGGGAAGTCCGAATCAAATTCGTTGCGGCTCGGAGACTTTTTCCCCTGATAGATGGCAGTAAACCATTCATAGGCGGTGTAGACCTTTCGCTTCGGGTCAGTGGGAAGATGATCGACAATCTTGTACAGATAGGCGGCATTTTCCAAACCGGCCAGATTTTCGTCGATGTAGCCGAAGTGAAAGAACATTTTTACGACCTTGGGAATGGCCGGGTCGTTCAGGCTCTTTAAGAAGGCTTTCTCATAAATCTGATAGAACAGCTTCGTGATGGAAAGCCGCAGTTTTCTGGCTGCATCATCGGATGCATTTTTGTCCGTCATCTTTGCAAATTTGGTAACAGCTTCCCGGAAGGCAGCGGCGGTCTCGACGCCTATCTCAGAGTAGGCGAGAATGGTTTCCATGGAATGCTCCACATCAGGCACGTCTTCCACCGTAGCGGTTTCCTCTTCGGGCTGATCGCCCAAAGTATCCAGTTTTGCACGGTATTCCGCGATACGCTGCTGATACATATCCTTGTCGATCGATGGCAGATCCTCAAGCTGAATCATCATGGTAGAGATTGCCGCAATCAACGGGGTGGAATCCGTGTCGTTGGCTCCGACTTTGTATAGAAGTCCCGTGTACAGATCAAACAGATCGAGGCGGTTTTCCTTCATGAGCAGGCTTGCAATCTCCGCCTTGTAATCGCGGAAAATGCGGCATATGGCGACGATGCGGTGGATATCCTGATCTGTTTTCAGGACGACTCCCGCCAGGAAGTCGGGATTGTGGAATTTGGCGGATTTTTCAGTGACCATCTTGTTCAGCTGCTCATAGTAGCCGTCCAACCAGCCTTCCATATCTTCCTCCAGCGAAAGCGGCGCAAGATCGTCCATATCGGGCAGGGCTCTCGGCGTAAATCCGTGCTTCACGCAGAAGGATTTGTATTCCTCATAGCGGTCCATCAGGAAGTGATAAATGTTTTCACAGTCAAAACGCATCAATTCATACAGATCATAGATTTCACGAAACTGCCTGAACAGGGAAGAAACGATCATATTGGCCAGATCCACGCTTTTTTGCAGTAAAAGAGAAAGCTGTGCGGCTGTGCAAGGGTAGGAGGCGATCCCCGTAGGTTCTTCTGTTTCATAGGAAATAAAGTGGGAGCCGTAATAAAGTTCGCAGACTCCTATCACATCGCCCTTTTTCAGATAAAAAGTGCCTCCCGGAAAGGAGACGCGGACGCTTCCTTTGGCAATGACATGCAGGGCGTTTAAATTCTGTTCGCTCTGGATCAACTGCGTGCCGGCAGGAAATTCTTTTACAGCCATGATGGATACCCCCTTAATGCATTGTTACGAAAATTCTGTTTCTATTTTATGTCTTTTTATGGATAAAGTCAATGAGGACGACAGCCTGAGGCGTCGTCCTGCAAAAAAAATAAGGCAGCAGATATCAGTTTGTGTTCAGTGCGTCTTTTACATCTCGGATGGCAGATATGATATCCGTACATTCCTGTGAAATCGAAAATAATTCTTCTGAAGTCAGCTGTGAAAAATCAGTATCAGCCAACTTGGCAATGCGGTCAGCATATTTCTCTTCCAGTTTTGCAGCGGCTTTTTTGCCCTTTTTGGATGCGTTTTCTGCTTCCGCAAGTTCCTGCATTTCGCTGTAAGAGTAGCACATATTATCGTAGGTCTGCTGTGCGGTGGCAAGCCGTGTTTCTAAGGTGGGTTCCACTTCGGGGCCGATCACTTTGGCAGGGTAGTATTCGGAAAATTCTTCCACAACAGCATCTCCTTCCGAATCAGAAGCATCCTGCCCGCAGGCGCACAGCAAAAGCGTCAGTAAAAGCAGACTTGCCAGACAGTTCCAAGATTTCATTCTCATTTTGAAAACCTCGTATCATTCATATAAATTCATAGTAGCAGAGGCCCCTTTTTTTGTCAAATCTTATACGGGAACATAAATGGAGAAAGAGCTGATTTTACTTGACTTTTCTGAGGGGGGGGGGGTAAGATAAGAGTGGTATATTATAAGGTGATATCATGCTGCATATCAGGGGATAACTAATGTGGAGGAACGGGATAGGAGAGGGACGGATGAGGAGAAAACGTATCATAGCAAAACTGCTGGCAATATCGCTGGTGTTTTCGGGTCTGCCGATGACATCGCTGCAGGCGGCGGAACTGCCTGCGGCAGCAGAAACACAGGAAGGCGAGGCAGAAGAGAATCCTGCGGATGATTCGCAGGCGGAAGTGGAGAATCAGGAAACGGAATCAACCGATCACTCAGATTCTGCGGAGCAGGAAAAGGAGACGCAGGACGGGGATAACGCTGCGGATGATACAAAGCAGGATGCCTCGGATGAGAGTGGCACGGAGCAGAAAGAAGAGGAGACAGATCCTGAAAAAGATGAGAATCTCGAAAACGACGGAGCGGATCAGAATGCTTCCGAAACGGACGGGACGAATCTCAATGGCTTTGTGCAGGCCGGGATTTTAAACGAAGACGGGAAGACAGATTTGCATACAGCGGCAGGCGCGTTAGAGGGCGGCGAGATAGCGAAAGACGTCAAGATGGCAGGGAGCGATGGTATCCTGTATGATGATGTGGTCTATCTGTCAGCCAAAAACGTGATGGCGATGGACATAGAGCAGCAGAAATTATATACGCAGCTTTGCGATGAGGTAGCAGCTTCCAGAGCGGAAGGGACGGATTTGCAGAATGTGGTCTTTGCGGTGAATGCGGACGGAGACCTGTATATGTCCTATTACGTTCCGGGCGTTGTTCTGGAGGAAATAAAAGAAGATATGCAGTCCGCGGCAGCTGAAACTTTGATGACTGCGGCGGAGGAAGAACAGAAAAACGACGAGACAACTGACGAGAATCAGGATACGGCACAGGACGAGAAGAGGGACGACGATCCAGCCGATGAGAACAAGGATCAGGATGCGGCGCAGGACGAAAAGAGTGATGATAAGCCAGCCGATGAGAACAAGGATCAGGATGCGGCGCAGGACGAGAAGAGCGATGATAAGCCTGCCGATGAGAGCAGGGATCAGGCAGAGGACGAGAAGAAGGACGACAAGCCTGCCGATGAGAACAAAGATCAGGACGCGGCGCAGGACGAGAAGAAAGACGACGAGACCACTGATGAGAATCAGGATGCGGCAGAAGAGAAGGACAACGAGGTCTCTGACGGGGATAAGGATGATGCTGAGAAAGAGGCGGAGAAACTCTCTGACCCTGCTCAGGACACCGCAGAAGAGCCGGAGCAGGCAGAGGAGGAAATTGTCTTAGAGGAAGAAAATATGGATGCCCTTCCCCAGATGGAGGAAGAAACCTTTGAGGCAATCGAGTCTGTCAGAGTGGAGAGTACGATAGACTTGGGATATGGTGCAGTCTCTGACGAAAATGGGATGAACGGGATCCAATTTAATTCCGTGCTCCCGAAATCGGACTATTTCACGTCGCAGTTGGATAGTAAGCAGAGGCAGTATTATAATCTGGCCAAGGGAAAACTGATTTCCGGAAGCAACAGTTTTTCCTTTTCAGATAATAGATTTACTTTTAACGCCAAAAATGTAGCGCATGCACTTTCGGCCCTTATCCTGACCTATCCCGATAAAACGGACTGGATGGCAAAGCCGGGCGGATTTACGTATAGAGGATGGTACAGGCTTGGATCTAGTACTGCCAATATTACGGTTACGGTGGAAAAGTCAAAGTATTACAGCGGATCGCTGGATTCCAAGGCAAAGTCGAAGGTACAGACAATCGCCAATCAGGCGATGCAGTATGCGGCGGATAGCTATAAAAACACACCGGTGTACGGGGTCGTAAAATATTTTGACCAGTGGGTCTGCGCGAATGGATATTATGATATGCGGGGGACAGAAAATGGGCGGAAGGATAAAGTATATTATAATTGTCATTCTGCCTACGGAATCCTTCTGGAAGGTTACGGCGTGTGTGAAAGCTACGCAAAGACGATGTCAAGACTGCTCGATGCAATTGGCATTCCGAACCTCTATGTGGTGGGTGATGCAGGCGGCGGGCATGCTTGGAATTACGTGCAGATGCCAAACGGAAGCTGGTATATGGTGGATTCGACCTGGAATGATACCACGAATATCAGCCATACGCAGTCAAGCGGAACCTATCTTCTGGTACCAAATGATGGACAGCACAAAGCGTTGGGAAATAGTTGGAGGGGAGAGCCGGCATTTAATTTTGTATCGCTGGCTGCTGCGAAATATGCCCCTAGCGGCAGTACGGAATCCGTCAGCATAAACAAGAAAGAATGTAATCTGCTTCCCAAGAAGAAGGAGAAGCTGATTGGTAAGATCAATGGAAAAGAGCAGTACGGTAAGACGAAAACCGTGTGGTCAAGCAGTAACACAAAGGTGGCAACGGTAAACAGTAAGGGTGAGGTTACCGCAAAAGCGGCGGGTACGGCGACCATTACGTTTGCTGCAGCCGGTATGACAGCAAAGTGCACGGTAAACGTGGATCAGATCAAATCGGTCAAGGTAAAGGAGACCCAAAAGACCAGCGAGACGCTGTCTTTTGGAATCGACGGTACAAAAAAGGCTGAGAAGAATATTGTGCTGACAGTGGATATGGGAGCGTCACCCCATACAGCGGAATGGATGATCAAAAACCAAAAGGTTGATGCGCCTAAGGTTACCCAGCCGACAAAGGGTTCTGGAGTTGGAGTTGCTACGGCTACACCTACAGTTACAAAGAATGATATCACGGTGAAGGTTGCGGCGTTGAAGGATGGAAAGGTTAATCTTCCCTTGAAATTCGGCGGCAAGACGGTGACCTTTAAGGTGACGGCCGGAAAGGTCATTACCGAAGAGATGTTCGATATCACGTGGCCTGCGGCTGTGACAGAGACAAAGGGTAAAAGAACCACTCCCTACACAGGTAAGGCAATCAAGCCGGGCGTTAAGAAAAAAGCGGGTGACGAATATAGGGCGGTGACGTTCTCCAAGACTTATGTAAACAATAAGAATGCAGGAACGGCAAAACTCGTGATCAGAGGTACCGGGAAGTATGGCGGTACGATTGAGATTCCGTATACGATTACGCCGGTCGATATCACAGGGGCAGATTTTTCCAAAGCTTTGAAAAGTAAGGCTTATAATGGCGGTTCGAATCCTCCGAGCACAACAGTAAAGCTTGGCAAGAAGACGCTGAAAGCCGGAACGGATTATGAGATTTTGTATAACGGTTCAGCGAATGCAGGAGTGCTTCCTGCCGGTACATATACGATTACAATCAGAGGAAAAGGAAATTATACCGGAACGGTTGGAACTTCGCAGACATATCAGGTAACGCAGAATACGATTGCGAAAGTCACTGTATCCGGCAGCAGCAGCGTGAAATATACGGGTATCAGAGTGAATCCTTATACGGTCAAGATTGGCAAAAATGTACTGCCGAGTTCGGATTATACGCTTGCATGGTACAGTGGTCAGGGAACGTCTAAGAGCAGCACGCCCCTGAATGGTGCGCCGACCGGAAAGGGTAAGTATACCGCGGTAATCACCGTAAAGGGAAACAACCTGACGACAACGGCGAAGAAAACGGAAATTGTCAAGAAGCTGACAATCAAATAAGGTATTTGCTAACAGAAACGAAAGGGACGGGTGCCGAATGCGCCTGTCCCTTTTGCAGTGTTATTGTTGCACAAGAACCTTCTGCTTTTTTATACTGTACTTTTTAGAAATTTGTGTTAAAATTGAAAATGACAGACTTGTCGGGAGAATTTTGACCGGCTTTGGATACGGATCAATTCGTAGATTGTTATGGATAACGAAAGTGAGTGAAAAGCAGTCATGGATAAGATACAGTTTGATAAAGAAGATATTGCCTACAGACAGCAGGTGGTCAATGAGTACCGGCCGGATGTAGAGAAACTGGCGAGGTATCTGCCCTGGTTGGAAAGCAAGATGGGAACCAGTGTACAGCAGAGCTATTCAGGTTCCGGCATTGAGGAACATTCCATTTCCTTTCCGGTGTATGACAGCACCTTGATGAGTTTTATCAAGGAGGCGCAGCGGACGAAGCTGATGGACCGCAATCACAGATATGTTTACTCACGTTTAAAGATCCGCACGGTGCAGGATGAACTTCGGATCATCGAGAAATGCACGATTCAGGAGATGGACGTGCTGAAAGGAATTTTGTCCAAGTATGTGATGGGCGGTATGACCAAAGGCCGGATGTGGTCGGAGGCTGTGGAAAAAGGTATTTTTCTGCATGTGCTTAAGAAGATGAAGGCAAATCTGGATTTTTGGGATACGCCGGTGCAGACCAGAGTGGTCAATGTCAAAGAGGCGGAGGAGTAAGAGAAAAAGGCGGGATAGTCTCCGCAGGATACATTGTTAAACGTTAGGGAATGTAGGGAGAAAAACATGGGAGAGAAATCGGCACAGAAAAAGAAGTATATTTTGGATACTGCCAGAAAGGTGTTTGTGGAGAAGGGCTTTCAGAGTGTGACGATGAAGGATATCGTGGAGGCTTGTGAGATCAGCCGTGGTGGTCTGTATCTGTACTTTGAAAGCACAGATCAGATTCTGCTGGAGGTATTACGGATGGAGGCAGATGAGACTGACGATGTGTTTACGGAGCGGATCGCACAGGGAGATACGGCGGCGGATATTCTGACTCTTTTTTTGAAAGAGCAGAAGAAGGAACTCTTGCGGAAAAAGGACAATTTGACTGTAGCGGTCTATGAATATTTCTTTTGTCATAAGGCGACTGATCAGGAAAATATGCTGCGCAGGCGGTTTGACGCAGGTGTCATGGTGATTGAGAAGCTGATCGAGGCAGGGATCGCCAGTGGTGAATTCTATTGTGAAGATCCCAAAGGAGCGGCGGCAAACATCATGTATGTGCTGGAGGGCATGAAGATCAATGCACAGACCTTTGGCATCACGGAGAAGATGGTAGACGAACAGCTGCTCTATATTATGCAGGGACTGAGTACGGAGATATAGAAGGCAGATAACACAAAAAGATACTTCGAGGGCGGGGTATCTTTTTTAACCATTTAACCATTAGGAGATTGCATCAATGGAGGAGAGAGCGAGCATGGGAAACGTAAGGCGCATTTATGTGGAAAAGAAGGAACCGTTTGCAGTCAGGGCCAGGGAGCTGAAGGAGGAGATTGAAGGTTTTCTGGGGATCAAAAGCGTAGAACAGGTGCGGGTATTGATCCGCTATGATGTGGAAAATATTTCTGATGAGGTCTTTGAGAGGGCCTGTCAAACAGTCTTTTCGGAGCCGCCGGTGGATATCCTGTATCGGGAGACAATCGAGATACCGGAGAACGCAAAAGTGTTCTCGGTGGAATTTTTGCCGGGACAGTTTGATCAGCGTGCGGATTCGGCCGTTCAATGTGTGCAGTTTTTAAAAGAGGATGAGGAACCCATCATCCGTACAGCTGTGACTTATCTGGTCAATGGGAATGTGACGGATGAGGAGCTTGCGCGGATCAAGGCATACTGCATTAATCCGGTGGATTCCAGAGAGACGGATATGGTCAAGCCGGATACGCTTCAGATGGCTTATGAGGAACCGGCAGACGTGGCGGTTTTTGACGGGTTTGCCTCCATGCCGGAGGAAGAACTGCGCAAACTTTATGATTCGCTGGGTCTGGCGATGACTTTCAAGGACTTTCTGCATATTCAGAAGTATTATCAGGGGGAGGAGCACAGGGATCCTACCATGACGGAGATCCGGGTGCTTGACACCTATTGGTCTGACCATTGCCGCCATACGACGTTTTCCACGGAGCTTAAGAATGTGCGCTTCGGCGAGGGCTATTACAGAAAACCCATTGAGGATGCTTATCAGAGTTATCTGAACGTGCGAAAAGAAATTTTCGGGGATAGGGAGGATAAGTTTGTCTGCCTGATGGATCTGGCGCTTGCGGCAATGCGGAAGTTGAAAAAAGACGGAAAGCTTGCGGATATGGAGGAGTCGGATGAAATCAACGCCTGTTCCGTGGTGGTGCCCGTGGAAATGGATTACGGCAATGGCCCGGTGAAAGAAGAATGGCTGGTATTTTTTAAGAATGAAACGCATAACCATCCCACCGAAATCGAGCCTTTCGGCGGCGCGGCTACCTGTCTGGGCGGCGCAATCCGCGATCCCCTTTCGGGCAGAGGCTATGTTTATCAGGCGATGCGTGTGACCGGCGCAGCGGATCCCACGGTGCCGGTGGCGGATACCCTGAAAGGAAAACTTCCGCAAAAGAAGCTGGTGCGCGGCGCGGCGAACGGTTATTCCTCTTACGGCAATCAGATCGGGCTTGCGACCGGACTGGTCAAAGAAATCTATCATCCGAATTATGTGGCAAAGCGCATGGAAATTGGCGCGGTCATGGGCGCGGCGCCCAGAAAGAACGTGATCCGGGCGACTTCCGATCCGGGCGACGTCATTATCCTTTTGGGCGGCAGAACCGGACGTGACGGCTGCGGCGGCGCGACAGGTTCCTCCAAGGTGCATACGGAGAAATCCATCGATACCTGCGGCGCGGAAGTACAGAAGGGGAATGCCCCAACGGAACGTAAGCTGCAGCGGCTTTTCAGGCGCGAGGAGGCGAGCCGCCTGATCAAGAAATGTAATGACTTCGGTGCGGGCGGTGTGTCCGTAGCCATCGGTGAGCTGGCGGACGGCCTGGTAGTCGATCTAGATAAGGTTCCCAAGAAATATGCGGGGCTTGACGGTACGGAGCTGGCAATCTCCGAATCCCAGGAACGCATGGCGGTGGTGGTATCTCCCGACGATGTGGAGCAGTTTCTTGCCTATGCAGGGGAGGAGAACCTCGAAGCGGTGCCTGTGGCGGTAGTGACGGAGGAACCCCGTCTGGTGCTCAATTGGCGCGGCAAAAAGATCGTGGATCTTTCCAGAGCTTTCCTGGATACCAACGGTGCGCATCAGGAGACGGAGGTTTTTGTGGAGCTGCCGGATGAGAATAATAATTATTTCCGGAAAATAACGAATCCGGTAGTGGGGCAGGCGGTTTCCCGCGGTGATGTGCGGACGGCATGGCTTGCTTTGCTTGGCGATCTCAATGTATGCTCTCAGAAGGGACTTGTGGAGATGTTTGACGCTTCCATCGGCGCGGGCAGTGTGTTCATGCCCTACGGCGGTAAGTATCAGCTCACGGAGACGCAGGCCATGGTGGCAAAACTCCCGACCCTTACGGGAAAGACGGATACGGTCACTATGATGAGTTATGGCTTTGATCCCTATCTTTCCACCTGGAGCCCTTATCACGGCGCTGTCTATGCGGTGACGGAATCCATGGCAAAGATCGTGGCAAACGGCGGAGATTACAGAACGATCCGTTTTACCTTTCAGGAATATTTCCGGCGCATGAGCGAGGAGCCTTCCCGTTGGAGCCAGCCTTTTGCGGCACTTCTTGGCGCTTACGATGCACAGATGAAGTATGGACTGCCCTCCATCGGCGGAAAGGATTCCATGTCAGGCACCTTCAATGACATTGATGTGCCTCCCACGCTGGTATCCTTTGCGGTGGATGTGAACAAGAGCGGCAATATCGTTTCCCCGGAATTAAAGGTTCCGGGAGACCGGCTGGTGCGCTTCTGTATCCCGAAGGATGAATATGATCTGCCTGTCTATGACGGGGTTATGACGTTGTATGATAAAATTATGACATTGATGTCAGAGTATACTGACACAGACGTCATAAACGGGATCCCTGTCGATAGGAAGAAGAGAAAGATTGTGGCAGCTTACGCTCTGGATGCAAAAGGCGTGGCGGCAGCAATCAGTAAGATGGCTTTTGGCAACGGTCTCGGTGTGGCGGTGGATTCTTCCTATAAGAAGGACAGGCTCTTTGACAAGGGACTTGGCGATATCGTGGCGGAAATGCCGGCAGGGGCTGTGCATGCGCTGAAAGGGCTCGGCATTGCTTACGAGGAGATTGGTACCGTAACGGCGGACGGCACATTCAGCTATGGTTCCATGAAAATTTCCGGAGAAGATGCAAGATGGGCGTGGAGCGGTACACTTGACAGAGTGTTCCCTTACACGGCAGGACAGGATAAGAGCCCTGTGGAGACATCACTTTACCAGACAAAGGCTGTGTATGTGTGCAGGCATAAGGTGGCGAAACCCACCGTGTTTATTCCGGTGTTCCCGGGCACGAACTGCGAGTACGACAGCGCAAAGGCTTTTGAAAATGCAGGAGCCGAGACTGTGGTGCAAGTGTTTAAGAACCGGAATGCGGCGGATATCAGGGAGAGCGTGGAAGCTTTTGAGAAGGCAATCGGACAGGCACAGATCATTATGTTCCCGGGTGGCTTTTCCGCGGGCGACGAGCCGGACGGTTCCGCGAAATTCTTTGCCACGGCCTTTCAGAATGAAAAAATCAAAGAGGCGGTTATGCGGCTGTTAAACGAGAGAGACGGTTTGGCGCTGGGAATCTGCAACGGCTTTCAGGCGCTCATCAAGCTGGGGCTGGTGCCTTACGGTGAGATTCGCGGACAGGAGGCGGATTCTCCTACGCTGACCTTCAACACCGTGAACCGCCATATTTCCAAGATGGTTTATTTAAAGGTCGTTTCCAACAAATCGCCGTGGCTTGCAGGGGTAGAGGTTGGACAGACTTATGTAAACCCGGCGTCGCATGGAGAAGGCCGGTTCGTTGCGCCGAAAGAGTGGATCGACAAACTCTTTGCAAACGGTCAGGTGGCAACACAGTATGCGGATGCCGACGGTTATGTATCCATGGATGAGGAATGGAATATCAACGGTTCCTATGCGGCAATCGAGGGCATCACTTCTCCTGACGGGCGTATCCTTGGAAAGATGGCGCATGCCGAGAGACGGGGCGAGTCTGTGGCGGTCAATATTTACGGAGAGCAGGATATGAAGATCTTTGAGAGCGGGGTTGCATACTTTAAATAAGTTGGAAAAATGTCGCGGACAGCACATGAAAACCGCAGAATAATGTAACAAACACCTTGTATTATTTTTGGAAAAATGTTACACCATAAGTATGAGGGAAAATGTATTTATGGGGAGGAGCGGGTATATGCTGCGAAGAAGGGCTTACGGGAAGCTGTTGGCATGGAAAAGAGAACCGGAGCGGAAGGCACTCTGCGTTGTGGGGGCCAGACAGATTGGCAAAACGACGCTGATACGCGAGTTTGGCAGGAGAGAATACGCTCATTTTGTGGAAATCAATTTCGTGACGGATGAGAAGGCGGCGGATATCTTTGACAGCAGGCTTACCGCGGCGGAAATCCTCACAAATCTGACAGCCTATGTGCAAACGCCGTTGGAACCGGGGAAGACCCTGATCTTATTGGACGAGATACAGGAGTGCCCGCGAGCCAGGGCAGCCATCAAGTTTTTGGTGGAGGATGGAAGGTTTGACTATATCGAGTCAGGTTCCCTGTTGGGAGTGCGTTTTCAGGAGATCAAGTCCTATCCTGTTGGCTATGAGGAAATTTACAAAATGTATCCTCTGGATTTGGAGGAGTACCTATGGGCGAACGGCGTGCAGGAGGAGACGGTTCGTTACCTGAAGGAATGCTATGAGAAAGAACAGCGGGTTTCGGATTCTGTTCACGATACGCTGATTAGGCTGTTTTACAGCTATATCATTGTCGGGGGAATGCCGGAAAATGTACAGCTTTACGTGGATACGCAGGATATCGCAAAGGTGATTCGCAACCAGCGCAGCCTGTATGGAGAATATTCAGTTTGCGATTCTTAAGGGGCAGTTGGATATCAATATGGGCAGTATTCTGGAAAATATGATGGCACAGCAGTTGACGGCCAATGGATTTGCCCTTCATTATTTTGATTCCAAAAAGACGGGAGAGATTGACTTTGTGGTGCAGAGGGGAATGTCCGTCGATCTTGTGGAGATCAAGTCGGGCAGCGATTATAAAAAACATGCAGCCCTGAACCGTATGCTGTCAGTGGAAAATTGGAAATTTGGGAAACGTTTGGTATTTTGCGGAGCAAACGTTGAAAGGGACGGGGAAATCCTTTATCTGCCCTGGTATTTGATCCTGTTTTATCAGATGGATGCCTTACCGGAGAAGTTGCTCTATCAGGTGGATCTGTCGGGATTATAAAGTATAAAAATTTTTCCGTGCCTCTTGACAGATAATTTTACAAGTGCTATTCTATAGAAAATTTAATCAGCTAAACCGTTGAAGCGGAGATAACGGTGATGATGCCTTTACAGAGAGCCTGTGTTGCTGAGAGTCAGGTAAGAAACAAGTCATCAAATGGACCGCTGAGGGTGCAGTCAAATGTGCACAGCAAAGTAAATTTCTGCAAAATTAACTTTCGAGGATGCTTCGCATCCTCGGCACAGAGTATTCTGCAACGTAGGGCACGCGTCAGAGGCCGGGGATATGTTGGTATCCTGCAAAGGGCACGGGAGGTTCCCGTGAATCAAGGTGGCACCGCGGATAAAGTTTATTCGTCCTTGACAAAACTCAGGTTTTGTCAAGGATTTTTTTGTATAGCAGTCATTTAATAAA
>DLAF01000035.1 GCA_002492725.1 Lachnospiraceae bacterium UBA7054 | reverse complement strand
TTATAACACGGGCATCAAAATAAGTAACGCCTGTTTTCTTCAGCTGCGCTTCAAAGATCTTATCCCGGTCCTCCTTTGTTTTCACAAAGCTCGCATGAAGCTTTGTCGCCAGTGTAAAGCTGTCCCGCGGATGTCTGTCCACCAGGCACTCCTTTGCCGCGTCCTCGCTCTTAAACCCGCAGTACATCCAGGCGGTATCAAAATAAGTAAAACCCCTCTCGATAAACGTATCCACCATTTTCTTTGTGGTTTCCATGTCGATACTTGCCGCATCGTTCGCATTTTGTAACGGCAGACGCATCAGGCCAAATCCCAATTTTTTTGCTTCCATACTCTCCTCCTTATTTTACCTTTACTCTATACCTGACGGTAACAGGCTTCCCATTATCCGCCTGCTCGGCAAAGTAAATCTGAAACTTCAGGGAGTAGCTCTTCCCTTTCACAGCGCCTCCCTCATCCTTCATGATAAGCGTCCCCTTCCCTTCCTTATCATACACATAGGCAAAGGCATTTGTGTCTCCCACAAGAACCACTTTTTCAATCTCAGGCACATCCGCTCCCTTCAAAACCGCTTTCATATCCAAATCGACGGTATTGTAGGAGCCGCTGTGCACCAGAGCCGACTTTGGCGAAATACTCATCTTCACGCTTCCCTGCTTCACCTTAAACTTGACAGGTGCAGCCGCAATCTCCTCTGTCTCGCCGTTTACATTTCGCATGGTGAGCAGGGGCGTCACCGTATACTGATATTTAATCACAAGTGTTTCCTTTTCTTTTGCCCGCAGTTCGATGGTCTTACCGTCCCCGCTCCAGACTGCCCTGAACAAATGCGCATCCCGACCCGTCAGTTTCACGGACCGGTCCTCCGGTATCTCAAAAGTACCGTTCACCGCCTTTAAGGAAGGCGTCAGCGTCATATAGCTGCCTTCTCTGTTGAGTACGTCGATACTGCCCTTTGCGGTAATCTTCACTGCCTTGTCGGGTGCGGTGTTCACCACCTTCAAGGTCAGCGGCGTCTTCCAGATCTTTCCGTCCTTTGCTGCCTGCACGATGAACTGATAACTGCCTTTTGCCACCGTCTTATTATTCAGGCGTGCCTTTACTTTATAACATCCGTTATCTTTTTCCACGGCAAAAATAACACTACTGTCCGCTATCAGTGCCTTCGCCTTGGCGTCCTTTGGATTGCAGTAAACGCTCACCCGAACGTTCTGCGTCGTCAGAACCTCTCCGCCGTTCTTCCATCTGACGACGGTAGATACCGCGTCATATCCTTTGTATGCATCGTTTGCATTGAGCTGCAGCGTCTTTTTCTCCAGAGCAATGCCCGGTTCCTTCAAATTCACCTTCACATTACATACAAGCTTGACGGTATCTGTCCACTCGCTGCTGCGCAGCTTTATTGTCGCTCGGAAACTGTCCTTTTGGTTCAGATTGACGCCCTTTAGAAGAACAGCCTGCTCCTTTGGCAGCAATTGTGCCTCATAATTTCCTTTTGCATCAACGGAAAGATCCGTAATCGCCATCTGCTCCCAAGGTAGCGTCTCCGCATTTTTGATACCGATCCTGGCCGAGGTAAGGCCGCTCGTCGGGTAAAGCGTCACGGTACTGACAACAGGCGATATTTTAAGTGCCTTATTTTCCACGCCCACGGTGAAAGGCAGCTCCAAAGGCTTCCACCCCTTCAGTTGAATCTTAAGTGTTCCCTTTTTTGTGCCGTTTATGGTCGCTCCAAACGCCGGCTTCACATAATAACCGTCTTTTGCATTGGAAAGCTCCACCAGATAGCTGCAGCCCGTAAGACTGACATACGCTATCTCCTCCTGTGTAGTGATCGTAAGAAGACTTTCCGTGTCCTGATAAAACAGGTTCAGTTTATTTTTCTGTTTCACACTGCATTGGGGTTTCGTGGAAACCACTTTTACCGTGATGGGCAGATGATAGACCATATTGTCCCCTGCCCGAACAGAAAGTTTCATCTTGTAGGTTCCCGTCTTCGTGTCCGCCTTTGCCGTGATGCTGCAGTTGCGTCGGCTTTTGTCCGCTGCGTTTTCACTCGTCAGACTAAACTTCCTGCCAAGCTGCCCGCCCTTATCATCCTCAAGGGTAACATCCGTTATACTATAATAAGCTCCCGCAACATCCTTCGCCGCATAGAGGCAAAACGCCGTTCCCACAGTCTGCCAGGTATTGACCGTGACCGTCTCCTCACTGAGCCCCGGACAGGCATCCGTCACCACCAAAGTCAGCGTGCGGGAAGTCTTCGCCGGATCGTTTCCCGTTACCGTGATCTTAGCCGTCCCGGCCGCCTTGACCATCAGCGGAATCTCAAACTGCACCGTCTCTGCCGGCTTTACGGAAGAAGCCTTCAATGCCACCACCTTACTGTTGCTGCTCTTGACCGTAAGTTTGGTCACTCCTGTCATTTCCAACCGTATTTTGCTGTTGATTCCCCCGGATGCCCCCGTCGCAAAATCACTGAGCTTTGCCGTGTACCGATAGGAATCGCCCTCTCCGCTCTTTCCAAAATGATCCAGCCAGGTCACTTTAAAACCTGTTCCTACCGCTTCCGCCACAGTGAGCTTTTGACTGGCGCGAAAGGTCTTCGCTCCCAGCCGCAGCTGCGCCTTCAGTACCGCGTCGCCGGGCTCTTTCGCACTCAAAGCCGTCTTTTTCTCCGCGTTTGTCACCGACTCCACCGTAATCGTCTGCGGCTTGCTGCTTGTTAAAACAATACTCTCGCCAAGTTTCTCAAGCAGCTCTTTCTTTTCTTTTTGATACCATGTGTTATTCTTTAATGCAGCGTTTTTCTCCTCAAACTGTTCCAGTGCGTCCTCAAAAGAATAGTTTACATAACAATGCGCCACCCAGCCACTCTTCAGGACGGAAACATCCTGCAGCACATTCAACTCATCCGAATGTTTCACGCTGACCGAAATACCCTCCAGCGTGAGGAAATACACAGACAAAAGCGTCTCTGCCGGCTGTATTTCCTCCGAAGACTGACCATCCGCCAAAAGCCGATACTCAGCCGGAAACGTTTTTGACCGCTGACCGGCAAACTGTGTCAGGGAAGTATCCGGGTATTTCCAGCTCCAGCCCTCGGGCAGCGCCACATCTTTTAAAGTATTCTGCGTGTTGGTCAGCGCAAGGAGAACGGGCCGATCGGCCTCTGCGGGCAGCACGGCGCTCTGTTTTACCGTCACTTCGCAGGAAGTCTTTCCTTTTCCCTGCGCTTCATCGGTACCTTCGATCGGATTTCCCGCCTCGTCCACAATCTGGGCGGTGATCTTTGCCTTGCCGGCAGCGCGTGCCGTCACTGTGACCGTGTTCCCGCTGATCGTCTCAGACACCAACGTCGTCATACCGTCATCCTGCTTAACCTGAAAAACGGCTGTTCTCGCACTCTCGGATTTCCATTTGATATATTTCTGCCCGCTCTTCCCCCACTTGGTGTCCGCAGGACTCAGATAAACCCGCAGCTGTCTGCTCTCGTCCGCCTTCATCGTGAACGTGCTCTCCCGCATCTGCATCATCGGAATTTCTGCACTTTCCACCTTAATTTCGCAGGAGAGTATCTTCAGACCGTCTTCCACATTGGCCCAGACTTTGGCCTCTCCCACGCCGACAGGCGTGACCACACCGTCCGCGTCCACAACGGCCACATTCTCGTTTTCACTGTTCCAACGAATGGAATCCGCTGCGGTCGCATCCCCATCCATCACTGTCAGCTTCTTCGCCTTCCCCTGAGAATCGCCTCCCTGCAATTCAAAGGCCAGACTGTAGGTACCCGTTTCATCGCCAGGTACGATTCCTTCTGCCGCCAATGTATACTTGGAAACTTTAACGGTACAGGCGGCCTGTACGCCGTTTGCGGCAGTAACCGTGACCGTGGTTTCCCCCACGCCCTTTGCCGTCACCATGCCGTTATCATCCACCGCCGCTATGTCGGCATTCAGACTTGCCCACTTCAATGTCTTGTCCGCCGCATTGGACGGCATAAGGGCTGCATAAAGCGTCCCCTGATTTTTCTCTTCCGCATCGTCAAGCAGAAGATGGAGATTTTGCGTGCTCAATGTCACGCGTTCCACTTCCTTCGGTTCCTCGGACAGGGAAAAGAAATCCACGTTATAACTGATCGTTGCCGCCCTGCCTTCCTGATTCTTAAGACCGGTGACCGTCACATGAAACTGTGAATTTTTCCCATAACTTATGCTGTTGGGACGGAATATGATGCAGTTTGGCATTCCATATTCTCTCGTGTTCACTGCAAAATAGCCATCCTGCTTCTTCTCGGAAAAAGTCCACGTTTTCCCCGAGGAGACATCTTTTAACGTCACCGTGACCTGCCCCTGCTGTGCCATTTGATAATCGGTCCCCAGGCTCAGCGTCCAGGGCGTTCCTGAGCCATTCATCAGCTCGATGGGCATATTGCGTGCCGGCCAGGCCACATAATCCGTGATACTGCTGCCTCCTTTGCCAAAAGCATACATGTTTGCGTAAGCACCCACCGCCCCGAATCCGGTCTGCGTCATGGCCGGATTCAACACCCATCTGCGGTGCCCGACGCTCGCAATGTTGGAAGTCCCGCCGTCATACATCCAGCCGTTTAACAGCGACTGCGCGATATTGCCGTAATTATAGGCGATGTTGCTGTCAGAACATCCCTTCCATCCTGTTTGATAAAGCTCATCCGAACATCCGCTCGGCTTTGCGGGACTATGTGACAGTTCCTTGTTAACGGCATTTAAAAGCGCCCCCGCCTGTGCCATCTGTGTATACTCCTCATTCAGGGTCACATCAGCGGGAATACCGGCAACATACCGAATAAAATTGACGAGATTCAGCGCATTCTTTAAGCTCTTGTCGGAAAGATGCCCTGCTTGATAGGGACTCTTGACAGAGGGCTTTACGCTGTAAGTATTGCTCACCTCAAGGCTCCACGGGTATTCCTTGTAACGTGCAATAATATCCGCCGTACCGGGCGTCTGCAGCGACACGCTGCCGCTGGTTAACATAACACTATTATAAAAAGTCAGCGCGCCGACTGTCCCGTCCTCTCCTGTTGCAAGAGGCGGCTCCCCCAAAGCTTCCTCTGCTCCCGGGATCTGTTCCGGCAAGATTTCCTCCTCCGCGTCCGGCGTATTTTCCGAAACACTCTCCTCTTGGGGCTTCTCTTTTCCTTCCGCAGCCTCTTCTATAGCTTCCTCCGTCTCCTCCGGCAAAGGCTCTTCCCCCTCCGCGGGTTCTTCTTCCTCCTCCGGCGCAGGCTCTTCTCCCTCCGCCGGCTCTTCCGTCTCGCCCGGTATGGGCTCTTCTCCCTCCGCGGGTTCTTCCGTCTCTCCCGGCACAGGCTCTTCTCCCTCCGCTGGCTCTTCCGTTTCTCCCGGTACGGGAACCGTGGTATTTCCCGATACGGATGCCGGCGCAGCATACACGCTCCCCAGCGTTCCTTCGGCCCACAGCAGGATCGCTAATAATAACGCAAAGGCTCTTCCCCTATTTCTCTTCGTTTCTCTTTTCTTCATGGAATATTCTTCTCTCTTCTCTTTCCCGCCACCAGATCATAGCTTTCCGCAATCATGCGTTTCACATCCTCATCGGGTATCGTACCGTCCAGGATCACCGTGTTCCAGTGCTCCTTATTCTGATGATAGCCCGGCAGCACCGCCTCGTAGGTCTGCCGCCAAAAATCCCGCCATGCGGGATCCACCTTGATATTGATGCGCATGGTTCCTTCGTATTCATAGGTCCACAGAAATGCCTTTTTGTTCCCCAGACACCTTACCAGCACCCAGTTATCATCATGAAAGGGCGCGTCCTGATAGACATTGGGAAAGGACAGGCCATATCGCAAAGCTTCCTCTCTTGTTTTCATAGGTACACCTCAGTGTTTCCAGTATACCACTCCCCTGCCCGTCTTTTCAATGGTTTTCCTTTCCGTTATACCGCTCCATTCCTGTCTTTCCTCCAACAAAGGGCTTCCAAATTTTTACGCGTCGGAAGTTCATACAATTTTCCCATTTTCAGCTTTACTGTCTTACTTCTCTTATAGTATAGTGTTATTATACATACAATACCGGCTCCGCGGCATCCGCAGCTGTCTGCTTTTTTGAGCATTCTGCCTACTGCGCGCGGAAGTCACACAAAAAGGGATATAAGAATGGAGGAAGTATGGACAAAAGTGCAGAAATCAGAAAACTGTGTCAGGAGAAGGAAATCCGCATGATCGACTTCAAAATGACCGACATCGACGGACGTTGGCGTCACATCACGATACCGGTGGAGCGGTTCGATGAAAATGTCTTCGTCTACGGGATTGGCTTCGACGGTTCCAACTACGGGTACGCACCCATCGAGAAAAGCGATATGGTCTTTTTACCCGACCCGGACACCGCCTATGTTGACCCATTTGCGGATGTGCCCACACTGACCATGTGCGGCAATGTCTGTGTCATCGGCAAGGGCGAAAACACCCCCTTTGACCAGTACCCGAAAAATGTCAGCCTGCGGGCCGTGGATTACATGAAAAAGACCGGTATCGCGGACGAAATGGTGATTGGGCCTGAGTTTGAGTTTTATCTGTTCGACTCCGCCCGCTACGAAGTATCACCCAGACAATGCGCATACAGCATCGACACCAGGCAGGCGAACTGGAACTGCAGACTGGACACACCCGGCAACAACGGCTATGAAGTGACCCACGGCGGCTACCACATTGCCGCGCCCCAGGATGTGGGCTACGACTTAAGAAGCCGCATGTGTGCGGAAATGGAAAACTGGGGCATCAAAGTCAAGTACCACCACCATGAGGTCGGCGGCCCCGGCCAGATGGAGATTGAGGTGGAGCTGGCGGACATGCCTTCCATGGCCGACAACACCATGATCATCAAGTATATTATTAAAAACATGGCGGCAAGAGAAGGGAAGACAGCCACCTTCCTGCCAAAGCCCATTTACAAAGAAGCGGGCAGCGGCCTCCATGTACATATGCTGCTTAAAAAAGGCGGCCAGCCTGTATTCTATGATGAGAACGGCTACTCCGGCTTAAGTCAGACCGCCCATTACTTTATCGGCGGCCTGCTCTCCCACATCGCGTCCCTGTGCGCCTTCACCAACCCTTCCACCAACTCCTTCAAACGGCTGGTGCCCGGATATGAAGCGCCCGTGACGATCGGTTACGCCACGTCCAACCGCAGTGCGGTAATCCGCATCCCCGCCTACGCGAAGTCTCCGGAAGCCAAGCGCTTCGAGCTGAGAAACCCTGACGCCACGGCCAATCCCTACTACGCTTACGCAGCCATTTTGATGGCGGGCTTAGACGGTATTGAAAAGAAAATCGACCCTGCCGCAAACGGCTGGGGGCCTTACGACTTTAACCTCTACAAGCTTTCCGCAGAGGAGCAGAAAAAGATCAAGGGCCTGCCCAAGTCGTTAGATGAGGCGCTGGATGCGCTGGAAAAAGATCACGATTACCTGACAAAGGACGGTGTGTTCCCGGAGAGGCTGATCGACGTGTGGATTGCAAGGAAGCGCGCCGAGGCAAAGGAAGCCGGGCAGATTCCCACGCCGGCGGAGTTTATGATGTATTATGATCTGTAATTTATAACAAATGGAAACTGCGGGTATCCCAAATGGAACCCGCAGTTTTTTACTTTTTATAAATTATTTTATGCCCACTCATATCTCGGACGGGCTTTCCACGGAATGATTTCTTCTTTCATAAGCCTTCCCTGAACAATATAATCTTTTACGTTCTGTGAACAAGCAAAACGCTCTATTCCGCCTGTTCGCTTATACCCCTCCGAAACAACAAACGCTTTATACGCCTTGGGATCGATCAGAAATTCGCCAGCCATGCTGTCTGCTTTTGCTTCCGCGTCCCCCGATACAGAATCGAAGTCAATAAATTCGTGCTTTGTATCACCATTTAGAATATGCGCAATCTCATGGAACAAAGTGAACCAGAAAATATCCGCAAATTTCTGCCTCAATGTCATGCAAAGAATCAAAGCTTCATCCTCTGTTTTCTTAATAAATCCCTGTACCGGCGCACCTGTAAAACTAGGAACGATCCGAAAAGCAATGCCGCATTCAGAGAAAATATCTGACAACTTCTTTTGTATCTGATTTGCCCTCATAAACATAACTCGCTTAATATCGGGAATCTTATTCTTAAGCTTTTCGACGTCAATCCGATCTGCAATTTTAATATTTTTAGTGAGCAATTCACACATTCTCTGCCATGCAAATAACACATATGGGTCCACATTCGCATTTTTACTCTGGGCACGATAGGCGGCTGCATACGAGATCTTTGGCGTATCCAACAGATTGCTGATTTCAAAAATCCTCCGTAAATCCAAGACCATGGCAGGCGCATTTACCTCACTGTCAAGCCATCCGAAAGATATCCATACATCCGTAACCTCCTTAAGATTCTTAAGGATTCCCAGCTCTTCTTCCGTAATATTGTTCACTTCTTCAAATTCAAGGATTTCTCGGTCATAATTAACCTGTAGATTCATCCAAAAAGAAGTCTCAATCCCCAAAGCATATTCCAGCTTTCTGGCAAATGCAGCGGAAATATTTTTTTGACCATGAATAACCGTACTGATGTGTTTCTCGGTCATTCCCGTTCTGACAGCCAACTCTCTTTGTGTCATTTCTCTGTCTTCTATTACTTCTGCTAATGTCTCGCCCGGATGAATAATATAGTCACGGGATAATCCAACTGAACTTTTTTCCTTTGCCATGATAATCAATCACCCCTTCGATAATTAGTGTATCACAATTTTTCAAACTTTCTGCACTCAAGTCTTCCGATTTTGGTTTTACAATCAAACGGTAATTGGCAGATACTCTTAATGAATACGATCCCTTACGATTTTCCTCAAGAGACTCCATTTTCCCTATTCCAGACTGTTGAAGGATTGAAAACGAAGAGAATGCAACGATCTGATTGTATCGTTTTTTTACCGACTTCGTTAATTCTGCGCCAATTTCCTTCTTCATCAAGTTTTCAGACTTACGGACGTCATTCAAATCGTCAAATAACTCTTTGACTCTATCATCTTCAAATTCAACGTACAGAACACGAGCACCTCCCTTCTGTTTTCTTACCCATTGGGTAAGTTTATTATAGCATATAAACAATAAAAATCAATCCTATAATTTAATACTGTCCTTTTACAGAATAGACAATGAGGACATTGCCACAATGTTAGAAATCATCAACTAATGAAATAATCCGAAACGATTTCTATTGCTATTTCTTTTGCCTTAGCACTGGATACCTCTTTATGATCTGTTTCCGGTTGATGCTTCTTCCATTATTACGTTTTCCACTGCTGGCGGCATTTCCATTTGTTGATCAGCAATCAACTTATCACTATCTTCTGAACAGCCGGTCAAACCCAAAAATGAAATCGCTAAAATACATCCCCTAATTTTATAGGCTAATTTTCTCATACGCTCCTCCATCGACAAAGGCGGTGCTTCCTCAAAACAATCCCGATACAAATGTAATTTAATAAGAAAAAGAAAGGGAACTATAATATCCATAGATAATATAGTATCCCTTTCAACTTAGAAATGTAAATTGTCGCTTTTATATATTAGCCATTTATCTTTGTAAAACTATTCCATTATAGTATAGTTTTACATCCATTCCTTCAAAACACCTTGATCCCGCATTACCTTCTCAACCACCGTTCCCTTCACAAACTTAAGCAGCAGCTTCTTCACCGGATTCAGCGGTCCCAGATTGATCTCCAGCGGGGACTTGCCGTCCATCAGCTTCACGCTGCTGGAAAGAAGTTCCCTGATATCGTAGACACTGCCCCACACTTCCGGCACGCCCCTGTCTACGCCAAGCAGCCCGTAAACGGCTTCCATGGCTGTTCTGACGGAATACTCGGTGGTAAACACCGTATCTCTCGGGGTCTGGGCAAACTGTCCGAGGAAGGCGAAGTTCACACAGCCGTCGGGAATCACGTCGGGTCGATCACCTGCCGTTCTCGGCATGAAGAAAGCCGTGATATAAGGCATCATGGTCGGCACGCAGACCGCGCTCTTCTCAGACAGTTCCTCGATCTCCTCCACAGGTACACCCAGATGGTAAAGCCACTCCTGCGTGATCTCCTTACCCGTGCAATCCTTCATGGGCTTCTTGACATAGTCGCCCTCCACATCCGTGAACAGGCCGTACACCCAGACGCAGACCTTATCTTTATCCTGATCCTTGAACTGCCCCTGTCTGTTGATGGTCCAGCTAAGGAGCCAGGAGGAATCCTGACAACTCACGATACCGCCGGTCACCACCTTGCCGCTCTTCGGATCGCGCTTGCAAATGGCTTCCATATAAGGAAGAATCTTATCGTCAAGCGTGGTGACGGTAGCAGACTCCCAATTTGTCTTTGCCACATCGGAACAGAACTTTTCGGGATGTCCGAAAGAAGGATCCTGTTTCGCAATATTTTTCCAAAGATTCCAACAGCCGCTTGTGCGTACCTCCGCATCCCCGTTGGGCGCGTGGTTCTGGTCACCGTAGATTGTCCCTTCGGTGCAGCTGCCGTTGGTCACGAAGACAAGGTCATTTTCGGTTAACATAATACCTTTTTCTACACCCTTTACCTTGCATTCGATTGCCTTGGCAATCTTTTTATCCCCCTCAAAGTCGAAGATCACGTTGGTCACTTCCGTATTAAATTGGAAGTCCACCCCCGCCGCCTCCAGGTATTTCTGCATGGGCAGGATCAGCGAATCATATTGATTGTATTTTGTAAATTTCAAGGCGCTGAAATCCGGCAGGCCTGCGATATGGTGGATAAACCGCTGAAAGTACAGTTTCATCTCCAATGCGCTGTGCCAGTTCTCAAAGGCAAACATGGTACGCCAGTACAGCCAGAACGTGGAGTCAAACACTTCCTCGTCGAAAACATCCTCGATTGTCTTGTCATAGAGGTCTTCATCCTTTGTCATAAAGAGCTTCATAATCTCCATACATCCCTTCTGACTCAGATTAAATTTACCGTCCGTGTGGGCGTCTTGCCCCCGATTTACCGTGGCACGGCAGAGAGAGTAATTCGGATCCTCCTTATTCAACCAGTAATATTCGTCCAGAACCGACACGCCCGGCGTCTCGATGGAGGGAATGCTGCGGAACAAATCCCACAGGCACTCGAAATGGTTTTCCATTTCCCTGCCGCCGCGCATCACATACCCTCTGTTGGGATCGTTGATACCGTCGCAGGCACCACCCGCGATATCCATGGATTCTAAAATATGAATGTGACTGCCCGGCATCTGTGCGTCACGGACTAAGAAACAGGCCGCCGCCAGGGAAGCAAGACCACTGCCCACGATATAGGCATTTTTCTCATCCACCCCTTCGGGCTTTTTCGGCGTCGCAAATGCCTCATAGTTGCCGTTGCTGTAATAAATGCCCTTGCTGTTCCTGTCATACCGCCCAAGCTCGGTGTTACGGTAATCCAGCTTCGTGTACTTGATTCCGCGCCGTCCTGCTCTGTCCTCTTTTTCCATCTGCAATCTGTCAGACTCATCTGCCGTATTTCCGCTCTCTGGTCCGACGCCCGCCGCCTTCTTTACGTTCTTTGCCACAAGTGCTGCGCCCGCTCCTGCTGCCGCCACAGCCGCTATGCCAAGTCCGATATTTTTCTTATTTGCCATACGATATTCCACCTTTCCGTTTTCGGCAGTTTTGGATTCCGCCTTGTTTTTATGCTAAAGCCATCATAGCCGCTTCCTTTCTTCCGGCCAATTAACAAAAAAAGCGGAATGATAAAAAACTTATCATTCCGCCTGATTTGCTTAGTACGAAAAAGCTATAAACGGCATTCTCCACTCATCCGCCACTCTCTGCCTTTTCAAAATTTTTAATGGAACGGGCAATATTGCCATGCAGCATAACGCTCATATTCTCGATGATCTTCTCATAATCCTCCTTCATACCGCGTCCAATCCAGTCCAGCATAATACCCACAAATCCGTACTTGTAAAAATCGGCAATAAAGGCCTTATGCTCTGCCGCCACCTCAATTCCCCGGCATTTTTCCTCCACAACCTCCTTGATCATATCGTATGTAAATTTATAGAGATAACTCTCAATCTTTTCCCTGCCGATGCTGCGGTACACGTTTAAGATAAACGCTTTGTTTTCCAAAACAGCCTCAAAGACCTGACGCATCCCCATCTGCCAGGTCTCATAGGTCTTTTTGCCCTGTAATACCTTTTTCCCATCCTCCACGCAGATCCATTCAATCAGATCATAAATATCCTTAAAATGATAATAAAAGGCCATCCGGCTGATGCCGCATTCCGCCGTGAGATCGTTGATCGTTATTTTTTCCAGCCGCTTGGTCAGCGCCAGCTTTTTCAACGCTTCCCCAAGTGCAATCTTAGTCGTGTTTGTATTTGGCATGGCGTTCTCCTTGTCCTTCAACTTCACTGATTTCCCTTACAAAAGTATAGCATATTCTGTCAGTATATGCCTGTTTAAAATCTATCAATTCATTTTGTGGGAATATACCTGTTATAAATTTCCACATGGTCGTAGATACAACGCCAGCTGCTTGTGGAACCCGCCGTCACGCAGATGTACGGCGTTTTGCCCGCCGACATCTCATAGCTTACGGCACAGTTTTTGGACTGGACAACATAACCCGTCTTGGCGCAGAGCACCTCGCCGCCGGTATCCTTGTCCTCGATCTTTCTCAAAAACCAGTTGGAGATTTCAATTCCCTCAGGATGTTGCGCCGTGGGCTTTGTGGTGTAAATATGCTTCGACATCACTTCCCTGCACAGGTCGTTTTGCAGCGCCGCCTTCATGATCACCGCCAGATCATAGGCCGTACTGTAATGCGCTTCGTCATAAAGGCCAACGCAATTGGTAAAATGCGTGCTGTCCGCTATCCCAAGCTCATCCAGTTTCTGATTCATCATTTCCACAAAGGCCTCCTGGGATCCCGCTACATAATAGGCCAGTCCCAGCGCCGCATCCCCTCCGGAATGCATGGCCGTCCCATAGAACAAATCCCGAATCGGCACCTCCTCCCCATCCAGAAACCCCACGGAGCTGCAGTCATTGACATAGGCGTAATCCGTAATCTCCAGCGTCATCGTGAAGGTGTCATCCAGCTTTTCTTCCGGAATCTGCTCTGCTGCCACCAAAACCGTCAAAACCTTTGTCATGGAGGCCGGCATGATCCGCTCCCGTGCGCCTTTCACCGCGATGATCCTATCGGTGCTCTCATCCACCAAAATGGCGTGCGTACTGATGACATCTGCACTGTCAATGGCAACCGTATCCTCTGTCTCCGCGAATCGGTAAATCGTGTTTTCCTCCTCAATCGCCGTTTCTTCTGATTGCGTTTCCTCTATCTCAGGTTCTCCCGCTTCTTCCCCAATCCTTGCGGTCATCTCTTCCGTTTCCGATGTGTCTGCTTCCGTCGGGACATCTTCCGCTATCTTTACTGTTTCCGCTCTGTCAGGCTGATCCGCGGCTACCGTTTCCCGGGCTGGCAGCACGTTTTCCTTTTCCACTCTCCCGTCAGATTTTACTACCAAAACACGCAGCAAAATAATCACACCAAGTAAACCGAAAAAGGTAAGCCCCGCCAACATACGCTGCCGTTTCTCCCGCCGCTGCCTTTCTAACCGTTTCTGCTGCCGTCTCTCGTAACGGATGCGATCCTGTCTTTCTTCCTCCGGGTCTTCTTCCCAGACGAAACTTGTCTGCATTTCATTCAAATAAGCCTCTGTCATAATACCTCCAAAAACATTATCTCCAACATCCTTAAAAATCATGAACTCAAAAGGCATGCAGCCTCGATATTCTCCGTAAAAGGAAACATATCCACCGGCGTGATCTCCTGCACGCGGTAACTGCTTTTCCCCGTCAAATACTTTAAATCCCGCGCCAGCGTCTCCGGCTCGCAGGAAATATAAACCACCCGCTTCGGACTGATGCGAAGCAGCGCATCCAGAAATTCCTCTGTGCTGCCACTCCTTGGCGGATCCAAAAAGACCACGTCCACCTTTTCCCCGGCCTCCGCCATCTGGGTCAGGAATCTGCCCGCATCGTTCAGATAAAAATCCGCGTTTTTGATCTGATTAATCTTCGCGTTCGTCACCGCATCCCGCACCGCATCTTTATTCAGCTCCACCCCGATGACTTTCTTTGCCTGTTCTGCCGCCGCCAGGGCAATGGTGCCAATCCCGCAATAGGCGTCCACCACCGTCTCCCTGCCCGTGAGCGCCGCATAAGAAAGCGCCTTCTGATAAAGTACCTCCGTTTGTACGGAATTGACCTGATAGAAGGATTTCGCAGAAATTCGGAACCGCCTGCCGCAGAGCTCGTCCTCGATATAACCCTTCCCGTAGATCACCTGCTCCTTCTCCCCCAGCACCATGCTGGTGCGCTTGCTGTTCACATTGACCAGAATCGTGGTAATCTCAGGATGTAGTTTGCATAACTCCTTTACAAAATGATTTTTGGAAGGAAGAATGGGTGAGCCAAGTACCAGCACCACCATAATCTCTCCCGTGACATGTCCCACGCGAACCAACACATGACGCAGAAGGCCGTACCCGGTGTCCTCATTGTATGCCTTATATTTAAAAGATTTTGCAAGTTCCCTCACCGACAGGATAATCTCATCCGCCTTCTCGTTCTCCAATAGACACCCTTCCACAGGCACCACACGGTGGCTTTTCTCCTGATAAATACCCGAAACAATTCCCCTACCTTTCTGAAAATCAAAGACCGCGTGCACCTTGTTGCGGTAATGGGCAGGTTCTTCCATGCCGATGATCGGCGCCACCTTGCCAAATTCTTTCAAAAGCCGCTCCGCCTGCCGCTGCTTTCTTTTCAACTGTTCCTGATAGGGCGTATCTATATATTGGCAACCCCCGCATTTTTTGAAAACCGAACAGAGGCTCTGCTGTTTCTTCTCCATTTTTCTGATCCTTTCCTAAAAAGAAAGCCTCGGAAAACACCCAAGGCCATTTATCATATTCCCAATATATTATGTCTCATTAACCCTATTTCCCAGCGACGGCATCCAAAAAGCCGAATATCCACTTACGCTGACGCAATCTGCACACTTTCAATCCCTTCCGCCAAATCCTTTGCCCGCAGCGTGTCCGCCTCATTGATATGTATGGTGAACACTTCTTTGTTCTCCCCTACCCTTCCAAAGAAACGTTCCCAGAAACTCTTTTCCTGCCACTCCACGAAAAAGGAGATACGATTGGAGACAAAGAGCCTCTCCAGCTTGTCCTTGCTCTCGGCATTGTACACCTTGCAAAAAGAGATTTCATGGTTAAAAAATAACGCGTTCAAATGTAACGCCGCCATATCACTACCTCCAAGCCCCTCACTTATGTCCGTTGCAGTCAACTTTATGTCAACTTTCTTCTTCCATTATATACTCCATCTTGTATAAAAAGCAAGCTTTTTCTCACTTTTCCACAATATGACCAAATATTTATGTAAATCTTGTGGAAAATCACGCCTCTGTCCACGGCCTGTGCAGATTTTCCATCCAGTAGTCCTTTCTCGTCTCATACTGCTCATTAAGCCAATCCGCCGCCTGTTCCACGCCCTCCGCCGTCAGCGGCACCAAGATGGATGTCTGCTTTTCCTGCGGCGTTTTAAAAATGCCAAGCGGCTCCGGCCATACCGTCACCCGGATCACGTCCGCCTCTCCGTCCTTATCCCGTTTCAAAAGATAGCGCATCCCGTCCATACTGCCGGAGTATTCCTCTTTTTTGATGTAATTTAAGGGATGAAAAGTCTGTTTGTCGATCATTTATATCGTCCTTTCAGGCAGTTTTCCATGCAGCAGCGAAATATAAAACCACATTGCTTTTACATTTCAGCCCTGGAATATATTTCCCGATTCCTCGATTTTCTGCTTAAAGAATATTATAATACTCCCTGCCCTAAATGAAAATAGGCTACAATGAAAGCATTACACAAAAGACAAAGGAGACTTAACCAATGGACACCAAAACCTGTATTGACAATTACCTGGAATACTGCGAGATGCAAAAATGCCTTGACCAAAAGACACTGAAAGCCTACCGTATTGATCTGCGGCAGTTTTGTGAGCAGACCCCCAAAACGCAGATCACGGAGATTACCTCAGAAATCTTGGAATCCTATATTGCGAGGCTGCACGGGCAATTTAAACCCAAAACGGCAAAGCGCAAGATTGCCTCCGTCAAAGCACTGTTTCACTATCTCGAATATCGGGAAATCATCGACAACAATCCTTTTAACAAGATACGAGTCCGTTTCCGCGAACCGGTGATCCTGCCTAAGACCATCCCCCTGAACACGGTCGAGTTATTCCTGGCTACCATATACAGACAACATAAAAACGCTGTAACGCCTTACCAAAAGCAAAACACCCTGCGAGATGCCGCCGTGGCGGAGCTGCTGTTTGCAACGGGCATGCGGATTTCTGAGCTTTGCTGTCTGAAAACAGACGACGTGAATCTGTCTGACGGAACCATTCTCATCTACGGAAAGGGAAGCCGTGAACGCCGTCTGCAAATCGGCAGCGAGGCGGTAATCCGCATCCTGACAGCCTACGACGAAAGCATTCGCGCTAAAAGAACATCCTGCCGGCATTTCTTTATCAATCACTGCGGGAACGCGCTCTCCGATCAGTCCGTGCGCAGGATGATCAACAAATACACCGCTCTCGCCTCCATCGAGCAGCACATTACACCGCATATGTTCCGTCACACCTTCGCAACAAGCCTTCTGGATGCGGATGTGGATATCCGCTACATTCAGGAAATGCTGGGGCACAGTTCCATCAATGTGACGGAGATTTATACGCATGTGTCGGTGGCGAAGCAGAAGGATATCCTGGCGACGAAGCATCCGAGGAAGGATTTTAGGGTGTGAGTTATGGAAAGGGGAGGGAACAATGGCAACTCGTTTAGGCGGGTTGTTTTGTTCCATTTTCTCATCAGTCTGCCATTCGCTCGTTCCTTGCTGACGTGTCTTACCGTCATCTTTCCCTCTCCATAGCTGATCCAATAAGTACGACATCTTAGTCTATAACTGACTAGATTCCTTCATTCATTTAAGGATAATAAGAAATTATCCTTTATG
>DLAF01000020.1 GCA_002492725.1 Lachnospiraceae bacterium UBA7054 | reverse complement strand
TAAAGAGATAATCTAAATTCACCATAAATTTTAATGAGAAAAAGTCTGTCTGTTTTTATGGGTATTGTCCCCTTGTGTTCTACCATTTCAATATCCTCCGGCAGTCTGTTCCTTAAAACAACGCCGTTGCGCCAACATTCCGGCTGTCCATATGAAGATTCCGTTTATTTGATAAGTATCTTCCAATCACCGTTTTCTATTACATACTGAAATTCTGTTAAATGATCGCCTGTCATCACTTGCAGGAGAGGTGCCAAGTCATTTACGGTATTCATGTTTGACAGTTCTGACTTTTTGACCCAGACCATTTCTCCTTCCGCGGATGATTTCACTTCTCCAAAAAATTCGTCTGTGTGAAATAAAAAGACAATGTAACGCCCCTTCTCTATGGGAAATTGCTTGATGCCGCATAATCTGGGATTTTGAATCGTAAGTCCTGTTTCCTCTTTCATTTCCCGAATGACGGCATCGACGATGGATTCGCCTTTTTCGATATGTCCTCCGGGTAAAGTCAGACCTTTCCAATCCTCTTTTATCCTGTTTTGTAACAGGTAATGATCATTTCGATGAATCAGGCATAAAACCGTTAACTCGACGTTTTCTGTTCTCTGCATACGATATCTCTCCCTGTACCGCTCTATTTCAGTCAAAGTTTTCACTGCCAGAATAGTTCTATTATATACCGGCGTTGATGAAATGCGCTATAATTATTTGTAACAAAACTGAAATGACTCCGTCTAACCAATGAAAGCACGGAAGAAGAGGTGACGACAGGTGGAGAAAGAAGCGTTTGAAAAACTGTATCAGGCCTACTATATGCGGGTGTATTCCTATGTGATGGCGCTTGCGGGAAAGTCGCATATGGCGGAGGAGATTACGCAGGAGACGTTTTATAAGGCGTTTACCACAAGCGCTTCGTTTCGCGGGGAAGCAAATGCGGTCACATGGCTTTGTTCCATTGCCAGAAATCTCTTTGTCGATGAGATGCGGCGGCAGGCAAAGCGCGCAGCACCCATAGCGCCCGATGCGGACGCCGACAGCGGCATCGACATTGCGCGTGAGGTGGAAGATAAGGACACTTCCTACCAGATCCATCAGGCCTTACATGAACTGGAAGAGCCATATCGCAAGGTGTTTGAGCTGCGGATTTTCGGAGAGATGTCTTTTCGCGAGATCAGCGGAATCTGCGGCAGAACGGAGAGCTGGGCGAGGGTCACCTATCACCGTGCAAAATTGAAGCTTATGGAAAGGATGGGGATCAATGAAACTGAATTGTAATGTGATAAAAGATTTACTGCCGCTTTATGCGGATCAGATCTGCAGCGAGGAAAGCAGGGGGCTTGTGGAGGAACATTTGGCGGAATGTCAGGATTGTACTGTGCTTTTACGGCGGATGAAAAACGAGGAGGTAGAGAACAGTCTGGAGACAGAGACTGTGGACGTGCTTCACAGGCAGGCAGCATTTTTTAAGAGGAAGTCCGCCGTGATCGGGGCAGCAATTGCGGGTGTTTTTATGATCCCGGTGTTAGTCTGTCTGATCGTGAATCTGGCGACGGGTGCGGCGCTTGACTGGTTCTTTATCGTACTGACTTCGCTTCTTACGGCGTCGTCTCTTAGCATTGTGCCGTTGATGATACCGGATCATAAAGTGCTTTGGACGCTTGGCACATTTACGGCAAGTCTGCTTCTGTTGTTTGGGGTGATCTGCATTTATACGCACGGGACGTGGTTTTTCCTGGTGTCAGCGACGGTCCTGTTTGGACTTTCGGTCTGCTTTCTGCCGTTTGCGGTATATGCACAGCCGCTTAAGGAAATGCTTGGTCAATACAAGGGACTGACGGTGATGGTTGTCGATACCTTCCTGTATTTTTTAATGATGTTTGTAATTGGGGCGTATGTGAAGGTTCCCGTATTTTGGCATCTTGCACCGAAGATATCTTTTCCGTGTCTGATACTGGTATGGTTTGTATTCTTGCTGATACGTTATGTAAACTGTAACGGTTTTCTAAAAGCGGGAATTTGCACGATGCTGATCGGCGTCTACGGATTCTTTGCCAACTATCTGGTTAACAGGTGGATCGGCGTCGAGCGTTCCATTCCTGCGTTTCATCCTTTTGTCTGGAACGTGGAAACGGTGGACGGCAATATCAGATGGCTTGCGCTGATTGGCTGCTGTGCGGCGGGGATTGTCTTGATGGTCAGGGGAATTGTTGGAGGGACGAGGGAAAAGTGAAAAGGAAAATAAAAACAGCGGTAATTCTGTGTGTGGTTACCGCTGTTTGATCGTGATATTTATTTAACTTGAGATGGGAAACCGGAATTGGGTGAATGGATTTGCTCATCATAAAAATCAGCAAAATCATCGAATAATTCCAGATCCAATGAATGACACCATTGCTTCCTGTCAAGATTTTGGTGGATATAATCAGCCTTATCCTCCGAAAACCGTTCTTTGTTTTCGGAGGCTTTATAATCGTAAGTAAGCGTTTTCAGCCATTTTTCAAATTCCGCGTTATACGCATTCCTGTAAATTTTATCGTTTAAATAGTTATGGCCCTTATCCGCAAAAGCAACAAAGCGGAAACGGGGATCGTCTTTATACTTTTGATGATACATGTCGTAACCATATTCTGCAGGCACCATTTCATCGTCAAAGCTGTGCAGGATCATAACGGCGGCATCGCTCTTTGCAAAGCCATCCATCGCAGTATTGGAAGCATAGCTGCCAAATTTGATTCTTTCGTGCAGCTTTACAAACGGCAGCATCAGATAAATACCGGCGCCTGCCTGTTTCTTACCTTCCGATTCAAATAGATCCGATGAAGCGTTAAAACCCGAGCACGCGATGACAGCCTTTACTTCAGGATGGTATGTAAGTACACTGCAAACGCTGTAGCCGCCCCAGCTATGTCCAAATAAAACGATTGGCAGATTTGGGAAATTCCCGCTTTCTTCCACAAATGTGATCGCATGGTCAAGGTCTGCTGTGCCCTGTGGAAGTCCTCCGACGCCGTCCCCCTCACTTTCATCATTTCCCGTAACGTCATAAGCGAAAACATAGTATCCGTGGCGGGCAAAATAATCCGCACAATCCATATAAGAATTATGTCCGCCTCCGCCAAAGCCATGTGCCATGACAACGATGCCATGCTGGTTATCTCCCCATTGGTACAGGTATCCGGTCAGTGTTTGTTCCTGATTGGAAGGAAACTCATATTTTGTGCGCTGCAATCCCTCAAAATCATCAACATACAGCATAAGCGGCTCGTAGCTTTCAAACCGTTTATTAAAATTCTCGTTATATACCATCACAGTCAATGCCCAGTCGCCGGCAATTAACAGTGCAGCCACGATTAATACTGCAATCAGGAGAATTTTTTTTCGGTTCGGTTTTGTCTTCATGGTTTTCCTCATTTCTCTCAGGAACGCGGGCACAATCTTATATCCTTTTCTGCATATTGCTGTGTCAGGGAAATTCAATCTGTAACGGTCAGCGACATGGAAATGATAGCACACAATCCGCCGGAGTACAAGGCAGGGCTTTTGAGAAGGGAAATGAAAAAGCCGTTGAAATCAACCTCCATAATGGGGTATATTAGTTTCATTCAGGAGAATGTCAAAAGCAGGCATTTTTCGTACGGATTAGGAGGCTGGCGATATGTACAGAATACTTGTGGTGGAAGATGATAAAGTCATCTCGGAGCAAATCGGGAAATTTCTGGGAAAGTGGGGCTACGAGGTGGAGATGGTCAAAGACTTCGCGGATGTGATGGGACAGTTTGTATCCTGCGAGCCCCAGCTTGTGCTGATGGATATCGGGCTGCCTTTTTATAACGGCTACTATTGGTGCGGCGAGATCCGCAAGGTGTCTCAGGTGCCGATCATTTTTATCTCGTCGGCCTCGGACAATATGAATGTGGTGATGGCGGTCAATATGGGCGGCGATGATTTTGTGGTAAAGCCCTTTGACCTGGAGATATTACAGGCAAAAATACAGGCGCTCTTAAGGAGAGCGTATGCTTTTACGGCGCCGGGGACGGTGTTGGAGTACCGGGGTGTGCTGCTAAATATGACAGATATGTCAATTTCCTGCTTCCAAAAACGGATTGAGCTGACGAAAAATGAGTTTCGCATTTTGCAGACTCTCTTTGAGGCGTCGGGCGGCGTGGTCAGCAGAGACATGCTGATGAAACGGCTCTGGGACGACGAGTGCTTTGTGGATGACAATACCCTCACGGTAAATATTAACCGCCTGCGTAAGCGGCTGGGGGAAGTCGGACTTGCGGAGCTGATTCAGACGAAGAAAGGCGTGGGGTATCTGTTGGGGGAGGCGGAGTGATGAAAAAGAATCCGTTTATTCTGACGACCTGTCTGCGCGAGCGTATCCTCCCGATTTCTGTTTTTATCGTGGAAGCGCTGATTTTTATGATGATAGCCGCGCTCTACGGCTATGATCCCGTGCTTCGGAATATGACTTACGCGCTGGGGCTGGTCATCTTTTTTGGCGGCTGTTACCTGTTGTGGGACGGAATCAGATACGCACAAAAGTACAGTCAGCTGCAGCAGCTTCTTTGCGCACAGGAGAGGGCGGAGGATCTGCCGCAGACTGCTTCCGCTCTGGAACAGGCGTATCAGCGGATCATCAGGGCGCAGGAGGCGGAGAAGCGGGCGCTGATCACGCAGCTTGACGAAAAGCAGCAGAACATGGCGGACTACTACACCATGTGGACCCATCAGATCAAGGTGCCTCTTGCGGCAATCGATCTGCTTTTGCAAAACGCGGACGAGCATGTGGGTGCAGGATCGGATGGGAGTGCGGACCGGGGCACAGGCGGCATTGGAAACGGACAGACGTTCAGACAGCTTCGGGAGGAAGCCTTTAAGACGGGGCAGTATGTGGATATGGCGCTTCACTATGCCAGAATGGAGAGCATTTCATCAGATCTTTCTTTTATAAGATTGGACGTGGAAGAATTGGTGAAGAAAGCGTTGAAAAAATACTGGCTTCTTTTCAGCGGAGCGGGGATCGGTCTGCATTTGGAAGAATGCCATGCGCAGGTGGTCACGGACGGCAAGTGGCTGTCCTTCGTGATTGAGCAGGTCTTGTCCAATGCGCTGAAATACACGAAAGAGGGCGCCATTTCCATTTACGGGACGGATGCAGACGGCGGGCGCGTCACGGACGGGTGCAGCTATCTTGTGATCGAGGACACGGGCATCGGCATCGGGGAGAGCGATCTGCCGCGCATCTTTGAGCGGGGATTTACGGGATATAACGGCCGCCTGGGAAATAAGTCCACGGGTATCGGCCTGTATCTGTGCAGACAGATCATGGACAGGTTGGGCTTTTCCATCCGCGCAGAGTCGAAGCTGGGCGAGGGGACAAAAGTGCTTCTTTTACTCACGCAGGAGGAAATCCTTACAAAAATGTAAGTTACCAAAAGGAAATGTAAGCCAAATATATGGCAGCGCATTTCCTTTTTTGTTTATAATGTTAGAAAAATTGATGTTAGAAGAAAGGTTAAAAATTTATGTCATTACTAACCGTAAAAAACGTAAAAAAAGCCTACACCACCCGCTTCGGCGCGGTCAAGGTGCAGGCCTTAAACGACGTCAACTTCTCCGTGGAAGAAGGAGAGTATGTCGCCATCATGGGTGAGTCCGGCTCAGGAAAGACCACGCTCTTAAATATTCTGGCGTCCTTAGATACCGCCACCAGCGGACAGGTGTTGTTAAACGGTCAGGAGCTTTCCAAGGTCAGCCAGAAAGACTTGTGCGCTTTCAGACGCGATCATCTGGGTTTTGTCTTTCAGGACTTTAATCTGCTGGACACCATGTCGTTAAAAGACAATATCTTCCTGCCGCTGGTGCTGGCAGGCGTGCCTTTTCGAGAAATGGAGGAGAGACTTTCGCCCCTTGCCCGCAAACTGGCAATCAGCGACCTTTTGGAGAAATACCCTTATGAGGTGTCGGGCGGGCAGAAGCAGCGGGCGGCGGTGTGCCGCGCTTTAATTACAGAGCCGGATATTGTGCTGGCGGACGAGCCCACGGGAGCGCTGGATTCCAAGGCATCGGGGAAGCTGTTGAAGCTCTTCGGGGAGATCAACGGGGAGGGGCAGACCATTCTCATGGTGACACACAGCATTCAGGCGGCGGCCCACGCGGGGCGGGTGCTCTTTATCAAGGACGGCTGCGTCTTCCATCAGATCTACAGGGGAGACAACGACAAAGAGACGATGTATCGTATGATATCGGACGCCCTGACGGTGATCCAGGCGCAGCAGGGATATGCGGCGGAGGATGAAACGGCGGTGGAAGGACAGGCGTAGGAGGGAATCATGAATAAAACAAAACTACTGCCTATGATGGCTTTTAAGGGAATGAAACAAAATAAGCTGGTCTACCGTCCCTATCTGCTGGCCTGCTTTTTTTCCGTCTTCAGCTACTATCTGTTTTCGTCACTTTTGCAAAACGATCTGATGAAAAAGCTGCCCAAGGCGGGCTATACATGGCTGATGTTGAGCCTGGGGAAAGGATTGTTAGCGATTATTTTATGTTTGTTCCTGCTCTACGCAGGCAGCTTTTTGCAGAAGCGGAGAAAGCGGGAACTGGGGCTTTACAGCATTTTGGGACTGGAGAGGAAGCACATTGCCGTCATGCTTTTTTGGGAAACGGCAGGCGTGTATCTGATTAGTGTCGCTGCGGGGATCATCCTGGGCTTTGTGTTGAATAAACTGATGTTTTTGGTGCTGCTTCGCATGTCGCAGCTGGATGTGGAAGCGGAGTTTACTTTTTCCGGGAGAGCCGTCCTGGAGACCATGCGGTATTTTGCGGTTGTTTTTTGCTGTCTCTTTGTCAGAAGTCTGTGGGGTGTTTTTCGCATGAAACCGACGGAACTGTTGTCCGAGAGCAGAAAGGGGGAGAAGGAGGTAAAACGTATCGGGCTGTGGTCTGCGCTCGGTGTGATCCTGTTGGGGAGCGGGTATTATCTTTCCGTCACCAGCCGGCTTGACAGCATGATCTTTACGAGCTTTTTTCTGGCGGTGCTCCTGGTGGTGTTGGGCACATACCTTCTGTTTACTTCAGGAAGCGTTGCATTTCTGAAGCTGCTGAAAAAAAGGAAAAGAATATATTACAGGCCGGGCAATCAGGTGACAATCTCCGGCATGCTCTACCGCATGAAAAAGAATGCGGCCGGTCTGTCCAATATCTGTATCTTTTCCACCATGCTGCTGATTACGTTGACTTGTACGGTCAGTTTGTGGATGGGGATGGATCAGGTTGCCTATTATAACAATCCCTACGATGTGGAGGCAGGCTATTCGGAAAATAGCGATGTGAAGGAAAAGGCGGAGGAAAAGGCAGAGGAACTTGCCGAAAAGTACGGACAGAAGATTAGGAGACTGGACTGTTACAACGGTATGAGGCTTTCCTGCGGTAAGGCGGAGGGGAGCAATGTGTTTGCGTCCATTGCGGGATATCCTTACGCCGAGCAGTTTGGCGTTACCTTGCTGACGCTGGATGACTATAACCGTCTGGAGGACGAGAATCAGACTTTGGAGGAGGGCGAAGTGCTTCTTTATGGCACGGGAAAACCCTTTGGCTTTGACCGTGTGAATTTCATGGGTATGGAGGCTGACGTCAAGGAGGAGCCGGAGTGCATTTACCCCTATCCGCAGGCAAGTAACAGGATGTTTGATTACTATTCGGAGTATGTGATCGTGGTGAAAGATCAGGAGACGCTTGACGGCTTTGTGACGGCGTGGGCAAAGGAAAACGGCGTCACCGATCTGGAGGGTTTTCTGCACAGCGGCGTGCGGCACCTAAATCTTTTGCTTGAGGGAAAGGAAACGGAGAGAACCGCCATGATCGCGGAATGGATGGCATGGTGCCAGGGGCAGCAGGATTTTCTGGCGCTTGATAATGGGCTGGAACGAAGGGGAGAAACCCGCTCCATGAACGGCGGCCTGCTCTTTATCGGCATGGTGTTCGGCATGTTATTCTTTATGTGCCTTCTGCTCATCATGTACTTTAAGCAGGTTTCGGAAGGGTTTGAGGATCAGGACAGCTTCGGTATTATGCGCAAGGTGGGTATGAGCGACGCGGAGATCAGAGGCACGATCCGCAGACAGATTCTGCTGGTGTTTTTCCTGCCCCTTGCGGGCGCGCTCCTTCACACGGCGGCCGGACTGGTAATGGTAAACGGGCTGTTGGCAGTCTTAAACTTTTTTGACACAAGGCTCCTGATCCGCTGCTGTGCGGTCGTGGCTGCTGCTGTGGCGCTTTTATATGCGGCAAGTTATGGGATGACGGCGAGGACGTATTACCGTATTGTGAGAAAGTGAAGAAAAGCCCCGGACTGCAGTACAGTCTGAGGCTTTTGCCGGTTTTATGGAAGCATTTATTTTGTCTGCACATCCTTAAGCCGCTGCAAATAGGACACGCATAGCATGGTTATGTCGTCGAACTGCGGCGCGTCGCCCACAAAGGCGTCGATATCAGCCTTTACGATAGAAAGAAGCTCCGCGGGTTTTTTATCGGTATTTTCCGCCAGCACCTTGGAAAGCCGCTCCATACCGTAAAGCTCATACGCGGCGTTGGTGGCCTCCGTCACGCCGTCCGTATATTGGAAAATCTTATCGCCCGGGGAAAGCTGTATGCTTCCGCTTTGATATACCATGCCTTCCATGCCCGCCAGCACGAAGCCGGGGCGCAGTTTTTGCGCCTCGTAGACACCGCCGGACTTTGCGATAAAGGGCATTTCATGGCCTGCATTAACGAAGGTAAATTCTCCTGTTACAAGGTCAAGGACGCCTTCAAAGGCGGTGATGAACAGTCCTTCATTGTTGGCGCGGCACAGCAGTTCGTTGACTTCCGAGAAGACCTTTCCAAGATCCGTGCCGGGTTTGGTGTGGTCGCTTATCAGCGTCTTGCCGATCACCATAAAGAGTGCTGCGGGAACGCCTTTTCCCGATACGTCGGCGATTACGATGGCAAGATGCGTATCGTCTACCATAAAGAAATCGTAGAAGTCGCCGCCCACTTCCTTGGCAGGATTCATGGTGGCGTAAATGTCAAATTCGGGACGATCCGGAAAGGCAGGGAAAATGCAGGGAAGCATGTCTGCCTGGATCCTCGTGGCAACGTCCAGTTCCGTGGAGATGCGCTGTCTTTCTTCGCTGTCCTTGATCTGCCGTTCCAAAAGCCGTCTGGTCCTTGCGGCAATGGTGGTGCAGATGGAGGAAATCCCCAGCAGGATCAGGGCGCGCGGAAATACGAAAAAGAGGGTGGAGCTTTTCAGCATACCAGCCGTGGGAATGCGCGGAAACGCTGAGAAAATAGTGGCATCATACATTTCCCGCTGCATCACAACTTCCTCAAAATGCTCGAATGACATGAAGAACAGGTTCAGATCCCCCTCGCCGCAGTAGATACCAATATAGATGGAGGCGGAAAAGAACACCCAGGAAGCCACAAGCGTAAGTCTGGTCAGGTTTTTACTGTAATAATGGCAGCTTAAAACAAGTGGAACCGCCCACGCCAGCACGCCATGTTTGGGCATGGCACTTGAGAGGATGAAGATACTGATAGTGCCGCAGATGACAATGGCGTATTTTAGCCATGGCGGTGTGCCATTTGTGAGTTTGCAAAGCAGAGTTGGCAGCAGGAAAAACAGGATGGTGAAGGGCATACCGATATTCATGATCGCAGCCGGAATAATAAAGATGCCCAGAAGATTGAAAAGCCATGCAAGGGCGCCAACGCCCGCGCATACCGCCAGGCATTTCGCGGCATAGCGGTTTGCCTCCGCCTCGTTTTCCAAAAGTGCCTGCCACTGGGTATCACTATCTGTCTTTTTTCTTTTCTTTTCGTTATGTACTTTCATCTGTCGTATCCTCATTTCATCTTTGCTTTTAGCATAACAGGATTATATTATAACAAAAAATAAGTTAAAATGCGATCTTTAGCCGAAACCATCCTTTTTCTACGGATAACGGCAGGCTACGGCTTGCAGGATATCATGGAGAATCGGATGAAGACCGACGGAAGCGGACAGGAGGAATCCGACAGGTGCCGAAGTGAATCGGGAGAATGGATACGGTTTTTCTTTGATAATAAGGCTGCCGTTTCAGCTCCGGTAAAGTTCGGCAATCTGGAGCGATTGATCGGGAAAGTGCTCCTTGATATACATCAAATATTGCAGGGCGCTGCCCTCATAAGGCTGCACGTCGCCTAAAAGCCCCACCTCATAGCAGCTTCTGATCACATTGATGATGCATTCGTCCGTGTGGTCTTCTTTGCAGTCCTTGCATTCCTTTAAGATATGTGCGATTGCCGTCTCCAATTCCACCTCGTCGAATACTTTGAAGTCCGTTGTGGGAATATTCTCCATTCCCTTTGCAACTTCCTTTTTCGGCGCCTGTTTGTAGGCGCTGATGCATTGTTTTCCGTAACCGATGACGCAGTTGTTCTTCTGGCACTGTCCGCAGGCTGTTTCTTTTCGGCAGCAGTTTTCCAGATCATCGCCGACCAAATCGGCATTTAACCCTTTCTTATGTTCTTCCGCCATACTTTTACCCTCCGAATCGTTTATGATCTGATTGTAGCTACACTATACCATGAGCGCCTTAGGGCGGGCAATAGGAATTTTGGCGGCTTACGGATGCGTGATACTATAGAAATGCCGTCAATCAGTCGATATTATAAAATAAGAAACAGGATATCCGACCCGCAAAACAGAAATAAGGAGGTTTTCATCATATGAAAATCGGCGAAGCGCAGAAAGCCTACAGACAGCAGCTTGGTCTTTTAAGGGGACAGAAGAGAGATTATGTAAACCAACAGAAAGAGCATCGGGAAAAGATGGAACAGGCCCGCAAGAAAAGCGAAGAACAGGGCGTGACCTTTGAACTTTCCGAAGCCTATCTGGAGCGGGAAAAGGAGTTGCAGGAAAAGATCGACGAACTTTCCGGACAGATCAAGGATAATGAAAAGACACTCGATGATCTGATCGAGCAGGAAGTCGGGATCTTTAACAGCGTAGCTTCTAAGCAGCAGGCGGACGCCATGGAGGAGTATGGCGAGGAGATGGCAAAGTGTCTGGAAATCGCCAGAAGGATCAGCCGCGGTGACCACGTGCCTGCGCAGGATGAAAAGAAGCTGATGGATTTTAACATGGAGATCTATCAGATGGCCAAAGAAATGGCGGCCATGAACATGGAAGGGAAACACAAGGAGTGGGAGTCCCTCTGGGGCGAAGAGGAAGAGAAGGAGTACGAGGATCCGTTTGAGGCGTCCCAAAATGCGGAGACGAACGTCGGGATGCCGGAGGGCATGGAGACGACAGCGGAGGTGGCCGTGGAGACAGCTTCGGAATAGAAGGAGGGGCAGTTATATACCTTTGTGGACACGATGCTCGTGGGAAACTATCTTGGCGTGACGGCACTGGCGGCTCTGGGCGCAACAGAGTGGCTGGTATTATGTAAACTAGTATTGCGCCTGCTCAACACGCCGCAGGATATGATGGAGATGGCACATACTTATCTGCGAACACTTTACGGCGGGGTGTGCATATCTTTTTGTTATAATATGCTGGCGGCATTCCTGCGGGCTGCGGGTGACAGCAGAACGCCGCTTGTCGCGGTTTCCCTGGCTGCGGTCTGTAATACCATTCTCGATCTTTTGTTTGTGGTGGTTCTGCATCTGGGGGTTTTGGGTGCGGCATTAGCCACTCTGCTGTCGCAGCTGTTTTCGGCAGGGTATTGACTGTGGGCAATTGGTCGCGGCGGCTTTGTAAGGCTTGGCAGGGAAGATTTTAGGATACGGCCTGAGAGACTTGGACAGCTTCTTTATCTGGGACTTCCGATGGGCCTGCAGAATGTCATTACGGGGCTTGGCGGCGTGGCGGTACAGTCCGTCATCAACGGTTTCGGCACGATTTTCGTGGCGGGATTTACGGCGGCAAATAAGCTTTACGGGCTGCTTGAGACAGCGGCTGTTTCTTACAGCTATGCGGTGGTATCCTTTGTTATGTTAACCTTTGCCAGGCTCATCTTAAGCTGTTTTTTATCGGGAGAGGAAAGCGTGCTCGCACAGACGCTGGAGATTGGCTTTGCCTTTCTTAAGATTCTTTCGGCCTTTTTCTGGCTTTTGTATCTGCTCTATATCGTGCGGGCCTGCGTGCAGGGCATGGGCAATACGCTGCTGCCCATGTGCTCGAGTTTTTTACAGCTTGTCATGCGGGTGGGCTGCGCTTTTTTCCTGACGAAGAAAATCGGTCAGATGGGCGTGTTCTGGGGAGAAGTCTGCGCTTGGCTTTTGGCGGATGTGTTTTTGTGTTTCTGTCTGTTGTGGGTGTACAGTCGGCAGTTCAGGATGCGAAAAAGAACATAAGGGAAGGCACTGAGAGGGGTCTCTTTCCAGATTTAGAGAAATTTTGGGATAAGGATTGCCAAAAGGAGGAATCTGTTGATAAAATGGTAACGGTATAAAACGGAGGTTTGGGCGGTTTAGGAGTAAGAGATGATACAGGATATTTTTAATGAATATGCAAAATTTCCGCAGGTGCGTTCCATCGCGGTGGGCGGTTCCCGCGCCATCAAAAAGAATGACGCTTTTTCGGACTATGATGTGTATGTTTATGCGGTGGAACCAATCCCTGTGGAGGATCGGCGGCGCATTCTGGAAAAGCATTGCAGCAGCATGGTGCTGGACAACCATTATCGGGAACATGAGGATATTTGTATTCTGGATGATGACAGTTCAGAATTAAATATCATTTACCGCAATTTGGATGAATTTTTGGCTACAATCGACCGGGTAGCCGTGCACTTTGAACCGCAAAACGGCTGCACCACGGGCCTGTGGCATAACCTTCTGCTGGGCCGCATTGCCTACGATAAGGGCGGTCTTTTGGCAGCGGCAAAGGAGAAGTATGATATTCCCTATCCGCAGGAGTTGAAAAATAATATTATCAGCTATCATATGAATCTGATCAAGTACGGGATGCCGTCTTTTATCGCCCAGATCGAAAAGGCGATGATGCGGGGGGATATCGTAAACATCAATCATACGGTGCACCGTTTTCTGGCTTCCTATTTTGATGTGCTCTTTGCGGCAAATGAAATGCTGCAGCCGGGCGAAAAGCGCCTGATGGAAATCTGCAAGGAAGAGTGCAGGATATTGCCGGCAAATTTTGAACTGAATATGAAGCTTTTACTGAACAATATGTGTAAAGACCCGGCGACAATCTCCATTGTCAGCACGATGGTGACGGAACTTGAGAAAGTGGTGGGTCAGGCATTAGCGTAATAGGGAAGCCATAGGCTGAACTGTTATGCGCTTTGTCGGGACACTTGGCGGCAAGGTTGCATTGCCGCCTGTTTTAATGTATACTAAGTCTCATGTGTGAGAAGAAGTTCTAACGGAAAAGAAGGGAAAAAGATATGAAAATCATAGAAGGCGGCGTCACGGCGGCGCAGGGATTTGAGGCGGCAGGCGCAGAAGCCGCGATCAAGTATCAGAACAGGAAGGATATGTCTCTTATTTACAGCAGAGTGCCCTGTAAGGCGGCGGGTGTTTTTACGAGTAATGTGGTAAAGGCAGCTCCCGTTTTGTGGGATAAAGAAATCGTGGCGCATTCCCCTTACGCGCAGGCGGTGGTGGTCAACGCCGGTATTGCGAATGCCTGTACGGGAAAAGAGGGCTATGAATGCTGCAGACGGACGGCAAAAAAGACTGCCGGGGTACTGGCGGTTCCGGAAGATAGCGTGCTGGTAGCCTCCACAGGCGTGATCGGCTGGCAGCTTCCCCTGGAAAAGATAGAGGCGGGGATCGAGAAACTGGCAGCGGCAAAGGGTGATACGCCGGAAGCGGGCCTTGCGGCGGTGGAGGCCATGATGACCACGGATACAAAGCCCAAACAGGCAGCGGTGCAGATTGAGATTGGCGGAAAGTGCGTGACCATCGGAGCCTGCTGTAAGGGCTCAGGCATGATCCACCCAAATATGTGCACCATGCTCGGCTTTATCACTACGGATATCGCGATATCCAAGGAGCTTTTGCAGGAAGCTTTGAGCGAAGATGTAAAAGATACCTTCAATATGATCTCCGTGGACGGCGACACCTCCACCAACGATACGCTGGTGATTTTGGCAAACGGCCTTGCAGGCAATCCTAAGATCACGGAAAAGGGCAGGGATTACGAGACATTTCGGGAAGCCCTGCACTATATCGATACTACCCTGGCCAAAAAGATGGCGGGGGACGGCGAGGGGGCAACGGCTCTCTTTGAGACGAGAGTGACAGGCGCGGCGACAAAGGAAGAAGCAAAGATTCTTGCAAAATCCGTGGTCTGCTCCAGCCTGACAAAGGCCATGATCTACGGCCATGATGCCAATGTGGGGCGTATCATGTGCGCCCTCGGCTATGCGGGCGTTGATTTTGATCCGGAACAGGTGGATATCATCTGTGAAGGTGGCGGGAATCGTATGCAGATTTGCAAAAACGGCATGCTCACCGATTACGATGAGGACGAGGCGACTAAGATTTTGGCTTCTCCCGAAGTCAGTGTGATCGTCGATATGCACAGAGGAGAGGCGCAGGCTGCCGCTTGGGGATGCGACCTCACTTATGACTACGTCAAAATAAATGCGGATTACCGCAGCTAATTGTTGAAATACAGGTGAAGCTTAGCGAGAGCGCGGCGACGTAGAATATGCGGCCCCTCCGAGCGGACTATTACCAATAATGAAAAGAGGCAAATCCAATGGAACAGCAGGAAATGGACAAAATTCTGGCGAAGGCGGAGGTCCTGATCGAGGCCCTTCCCTACATTCAGAAATTCAACAGAAAGATCATTGTGGTCAAATACGGCGGCAGCGCGATGAGTAACGAGGAGCTGCAGCGAAACGTCATCAAGGACGTGACGCTTTTAAAGCTTGTCGGCTTTAAGCCCATCATCGTCCACGGCGGCGGCAAGGAGATCAGCCGCTGGGTCGGCAAGGTTGGCAAGGAGGCACAGTTTGTGAACGGCCTGCGGGTGACCGACGACGAGACCATGGAGATTGCAGAGATGGTCTTAAACAAGGTAAATAAAAATCTGGTGCGCATGGTGGAAGAGCTGGGTGTGAAGGCGGTTGGTATCAGCGGTAAGGACGCGGGGCTTTTACAGTGCAAAAAGCGTTACGCGGACGGTCAGGACATCGGTTATGTGGGCGAAATCTGCGGCGTGGATCCCAAGGTGCTCTACGATCTTTTAGAGAAGGATTTTCTGCCCATTGTGGCGCCCATCGGACTGGACGATCAGTTTTTGACCTACAATATCAACGCGGATGACGCGGCCTGCGCGATCGCGAAGGCGGTGGGTGCGGACAAGCTGGTGTTCCTTACGGATATCGAGGGACTTTACAAGGATATCAACGATAAAGCCAGCTTTATTTCCAGACTGACGGCCACGCAGGCGGAGGAACTGATCGCGAGCGGCTGCATCGGCGGCGGTATGCTTCCGAAGCTTGGAAACTGTACGGATGCCATCAGGGAAGGTGTCAACAGAGTGCATATTTTGGACGGGCGGATTGCGCACTGTCTGCTGCTGGAGATCTTTACCGATCACGGTATCGGCACGGCGATCATTGCGGACAGGGATAAAGAAACCATGTTTGACTGAACGGCTATCATCTTAATAGACTGAGAACAGAAAGAAGGCTGAAATAATGAGCGCAGAAATGCAAAACTATATAGACGAGGCGGAGCAGGCTCTGCTTCATACCTACAACCGTTATCAGGTGGTGTTTGACAGAGGGGATGGCGTATACCTTTACGATATGGACGGGAAAAAATATCTGGATTTTGTGTCCGGTATCGCCGTGTTTGCGCTGGGCTACCATCATAAGGCGTACAACGATGCCTTAAAGGCACAGATCGACAAGATCATCCATACCTCAAACTACTATTACAATGCACCGGCCATTGAAGCGGCAAAAAAGCTGAAAAAGATCTCCGGCATGGATCGCGTCTTCTTTACGAACAGCGGCGCGGAAGCCATCGAGGGCGCCATCAAGACAGCGCGCAAATACGGTTTCCTAAAAGACGGGAGAACGGACCATGAGATCATTGCCATGAACCATTCCTTCCACGGGCGCACCATGGGGGCGCTTTCAGTGACGGGAAATCCTCATTACAGGGACGCATTCGAGCCGATGATCGGTAACATCCGCTTTGCCAATTTGAATGATTTTGACAGTGTGATGGCGCAGGTGACGGACAAAACCTGTGCGATCCTCTTTGAGACCGTGCAGGGCGAGGGCGGTATCCATCCGGCAACGGAGGAATTTATGAAAAAGGTGCGTGCGCTCTGCGATGAGCGGGACATCCTGATGATGCTGGACGAGATCCAGTGCGGCATGGGGCGGACGGGAACGATGTTTGCGTGGCAGCGTTTCGGCGTGAAGCCTGATGTGATGACGACGGCCAAGGCGCTTGGCTGCGGTGTGCCGGTGGGTGCGTTCCTGATGACGGAGAAGGTGGGGAAAAACTCCCTTGCGGCGGGAGACCATGGCACTACCTACGGCGGAAATCCGCTGGCCTGTGCAGCGATATGCAAGGTCATCGAGCTGTTTGAAGAACAGGATGTGCTTGCTAACGTAAATAAAGTGGGCGCTTATTTGGAAAAGCGCCTTGATGAGCTTGTCGCAGCGTTTTCCTGCGTGGAGACCAGGCGCGGCGTCGGTCTTTTGCAGGGGCTTGTGTTTGACAGACCCGTGGGAGATATCATAAAGGCGGCGCTGGGAAGAGGCCTTGTGCTGATCAATGCCGGAACGAGTATCATTCGTTTTGTTCCTCCCCTTGTCATCACGAAGGAACATGTGGACGATATGATTACAATCCTAAGGGAGAGTATCATGGAAACAGAAGGAGAACAGAAGTGACATTTCGGAAAAGACTGGTCATGATTCTCGCGATCGCCCTGTGTGCGGGCGGTCTCTATGCGGCGGGGAGGCTTGGCATGACGGTGCATCAAAAGGAGGAAGCGGAGCCTGTTGAGGAATCCCTTTTTGGGCACAGGGAGACGTTGTATCTGTGGTATGCAGATGAGACGCTCACGGATTACTTAAACAGTATGGCGGTTTCCTACAGCGAGTATCAGGACAGCGTGCGGGTGGTTCCCGTTTACACGCAGGGACTTGAATATCTGGAGACCATTAACCAGGCCTCCATCCAGACAAAGGAGGGTCCCGATCTTTATCTTGTCAGCAATGATTCCCTGGAGAAGGCGTATCTGGCGGGACTCGCCTGTGAGGTGCAGCTTCCGGAGGGCGCGCTTTCTATGGAGGAGGAGTTGCCGCAGACAGCGGTCCGTGCGGTGACCTATCATGATAAGCAGATCGGCTATCCTTACTATTTTGAGACAAGTTGTCTTCTCTACAACAGAACCTATCTGGAGGACTGGGCCAGGGCGCAGATCATGTCGGAGCGGGATCAGGCGCTGGCGGAGGATGCGCAGGAGCAGGCAGAGAGCGGCGATGTGGAGGAAGAGATTAAAGAGGCGGCTGAGGAAGCGGAAATCACGCAGGAAGAACTTTCTGCAAAGATGGAAGAAGCGCTTCCGGAAACCATAGACGAGATTCAGGCGCTGGCAGATGTCTATGATGCGCCGGAACAGGTGGAGGCCGTCTTTAAGTGGGATGTGTCGGATATTTTTTATAATTATTTTGTGGTCGGAAGCTGTATTGATGTGGGCGGTACAGACGGTGACAATGCGGATTCTATTCACATCTATAATGAGGATGCGATCCGCGCTCTGAGAGTTTATCAGAATCTGAACCAGTTTTTTTCCATCGATACCAAAGAAATCAGTTACGACGGAGTTTTGCAGGACTTTTTGGATGGGAAGATCGTCTACACGGTAGCGACTTCGGATGCGCTCTCCAGGCTGCAGAAGGCGAAAGAGGATGGAGACTTTGCATACGAATACGGGGTGTCGCGGGTACCGGATGTGAGCGGTGAGTTACGATCGGCTTCTCTGTCGGTAACGCAGTGTCTGGCAATCAACGGTTACTCTGCCAAAAAGGAGATGGCAAACGAATTTGCGGTGTATCTGACGCAGCATGCGACGGATGAGCTTTATTCAAGGACGGGGAAACTGCCCGTACACAGGGACAAGACTTATGAGGACCCCAATGCGGCGGCGTTCCTTTTGGAGTATGAAAATTCAGTGCCCATGCCGAAGATGATAGAGACCAGCAATTTTTGGGTGGAGATGGAAATTGCCTTTGCGAAGATCTGGGAGGGAGCGGATGCCAACAATGTGCTGAAAGCATTGTCTGAACAGATCATGGGTCAGGTGACCGGCGAGGCTTATACGGAGGAGTACATTGACGTGCCTGTTCCCGTGAAGGAGACGCAGGAGGAAGAAACGGAAGGAGAAGAGGCGCAGGAGTAAGAGAAAGCGAATAGCACGGTGCAGGAATAAAATTACAATGAATGGTTCAAGATAAGACAAGGCGGTTCACACTGTCTTGTCTTTTCTGCACTGATACGGCAGAGTCAGAAATTAGGAAGAATCAGGAGGAAAATGAATGCTGGGGTTTTTCATTGCGATCCTTTCGGGGGCGCTTATGAGCGTACAGGGCGTTTTTAACACGCAGGTCACCAAGCAGTCGGGGATTTGGGTGGCAAATGCTTTTGTGCAGCTTACGGCGCTGTTGGTTTGCCTGGCCGTCTGGCTTTTTTCTGACCGCGCTTCCTTTGCCTTACTTTTAAAGGTAGAGCCGAAATATATGCTGCTTGGCGGTGCGATTGGCACCTTTATCACCTACACCGTCATCAAGAGTATGGAGCAGCTCGGGCCTGCGCGGTCAGTTATGTTTATTGTGGTCTCACAACTCATCATCGCCTATGTGATTGAGATTTTCGGGCTTTTTGGGGTGGAGAAGCAGCCGCTTGAGATGAAAAAGCTTTTGGGCGCGGGTGTGATGATCGTGGGAATCGTTATTTTTAAGTGGACATAGGAAGAAATTTATCTTACAATAAAAATACAGCGCATAGCGGGAACCTCCCGGATGGCGGCAGGAGCCGGAAAGGGAGACTATGCAGAAGAAAAACAGAATAAACCATACGAAATTGCTTTGCCTTGCGGGTGCGCTTTTGACGGCGTGCTTTTTATGCGGTTGTACGAAGAAGGAAGAGCTTCTCTTTTTGACGGAGGAAGGCGCAGATGAGACGGCCGCAGCAGAAAACGTGGAAACCGCGGCAGAAAATGCGGAAGCCGGGGAGGAGGCGCTGTCTTTGCAGGAAGCGGCTGCGGAGAGCGGCCTGATTTATGTGCATATCTGCGGGGCGGTGGAGGCGGCGGGCGTCTATGAATTGCCGGCGGGAAGCCGTGTTTATGAGGCAGTGCAGGCGGCGGGCGGTTTTGCCGAAGACGCGGAGAAAAATTATGTAAACCAAGCGCAGATCCTTACGGACGGCGCAAAACTCATGATCCCTACCGTGGAGGAAGCGGCTGCGGCAGAGGATGAGGAGGCGTTCGGGGAGGAGAATGCGAAGAAGACGGGAGGCCGGATCAATATCAATACCGCCACGAAACAGGAATTATGCGGTATTCCGGGCGTGGGGGAGACCCGTGCGGCGGCGATCATCTCCTATAGGGAGTCCCACGGCAGTTTTGCGAAGCCGGAGGACATCATGAAGGTGAGCGGTATCAAAGAGGGCATGTACGATAGAATAAAGGAGAGCATTTGCGTTAATTAAAGGCAGAGCGGATAGGGACAGCATTGGCATAGAGATTGACACAGATTAGGAACAAAGCAGGTAAGGGCAGAAAAGATGGCACAGAGAGTTTTGGTAGTGGATGACGAAAAATCGATCGTGAAGGGAATCCGATTTAGTTTAGAGCAGGACGGCATGGAGGTAGACTGTGCCTATGACGGCGAGGAAGCTTTGCGCCTGGCGGGAGAAAATAACTATGACATCATCTTGCTGGACGTTATGCTTCCCAAGATGACAGGTTTTGAGGTGTGCCAGCAGATCCGCGGTTTTTCCGGTGTGCCCATCATTATGCTCACGGCCAAGGGCGACGACATGGACAAGATCCTGGGACTTGATTACGGTGCGGACGATTATATTACGAAACCCTTTAATATTCTGGAAGTGAAGGCCAGGATCAAGGCCATCATTCGCAGAACGAACCGCAAAACGCCGCAGCGGGAAGAGGCGGTAAAGACGGTGGAACGCGGAGATATGCGCCTTGACTGCGAGGGCAGGCGGGTCTATATCAAGGATCGGGAGATCAACCTGACGGCGAAAGAGTTTGAGGTGCTGGAGCTTCTGATGAAAAATCACGGGAAAGTTTATGGCAGGGAGGAGCTTTTAAAGCTTGTCTGGGGAAGCGACTATCCGGGCGACGTGAGGACTGTCGATGTACATATCAGAAGGCTGCGCGAAAAGATAGAAGAAATTCCCGGCGAACCCATGTATGTGCGTACAAAGTGGGGGGTTGGATATTACTTTGCCTAAATTTCATTTACATCAAATTACATTCCTTCGAAGCCTGAAAGTACGTATCTTTCTGATCTTACTCATTGTCGGGCTGATTCCCTGTTTTGTCATGCGCTATGCGATCCTGCAAAACTATGAGCGCCGTGCGGTCAGCGTAAGGTCTTCCAATATCGCTACGCAGGTCAGGATCCTTGCCAATCATCTGATTTCCCGCCGCTATTTGGAGGACACCTCCTCGGAAGTAATCAACGCGGAACTGGAACAGTTCTCAAATCTCTATGACGGCCGCGTGCTCATTATCAATACGGAACTTCGGATCGTGAAGGATACCTATGGAATCAGCGAGGGCAAGACTATCATATCGGAGGAGGTCATCCGCTGCCTGAGAGGAGAGAGCACGGAAGGCTATGACAGGGAAAACGGCTATATCGAGATGACCATACCCATTACGGAGACTGTGGAGGCGGATCTGCCGGTGGGGGCAGGGGATACGATTGAACTGGTGCGGGGCGTTATGCTGGTGAGCGCATCAAACGACAGTATCATTGCTACCATGGACAGTCTGGACAGGCAGGCGATGGTGGTGGAGTCAATTGTGGGCGTGTTGATCTTTGTGGTGACGCTTTTGGTCTCCAAATACCTTTTCCAGCCCTTTAAGAAAATGATAGAGGCGTTGGATCAGGTACAGGAAGGTTATACAAACGATCCCATCTCGGTGACGGACTGTCTGGAGACGGAGCATATCGGAGATGCCTTTAACAGAGTGTTGGGGCGGATGAAGATGCTCGACGATTCCAGACAGGAGTTTGTGTCAAATGTCTCGCATGAACTGAGAACGCCGATCACTTCCATGAAGGTGCTGGCGGATTCGCTGATTACCCAAAAAGATGTGCCATTGGAGGTCTATCAGGAATTTATGACGGACATTGCAGCGGAGATCGAACGGGAGGATAAGATTATCAACGATCTGCTGTCCCTGGTGAAGATGGACAGGAAAGCGGCCGATCTGAATATCTCTCAGGTGGATATCAACGCGCTTGTAGAGCTTATTATGAAGAGACTTCGGCCCATTGCCATGCGCAGGGATGTACAGCTTGTCTATGAAAGCCTGCGGCCGGTGACGGCTTCCGTGGATGAGGTAAAGCTGACGCTGGCCTTGTCTAACCTGGTGGAGAATGCAATCAAGTACAATAAGGAACACGGTTTCGTGAAAGTGACGCTGGACGCCGATCATCAGTATTTTACGGTACAGGTGGAAGATTCCGGCGTGGGCATTCCGGAGGATGAACTGGAACATATTTACGAGCGTTTTTACCGTGTGGACAAATCCCGTTCCAGGGAAATCGGCGGTACGGGACTCGGTCTTGCCATTACAAGGAGTGCTGTCCTTATGCATCGCGGCTCCATCAAGGTGTCGAGCCTGGAAGGAGAGGGCACGGATTTCACGGTGAAGATACCGCTTAAATATATCGTGTCGCAGCCGGAGGAACGCCGCAGGAAGAGAAGGGCATAGAGATTGAAAAACGGGGTTACGGAGAAAAAAAAGAGAAAGATATTTTGGATGGGCCTTCTTATGACGGCAGTTCTCATCCTGTGCTGTGCTTGTGCAGGAAGGGAAGACGGACAGAAGGGGATTGCTTACCAGATATATTATGTAAACAATGATGAGACTAAGATCGTCTCCAAAGAGTATCGAAGTGAGACGACGGATGAGACGCTTCTTTTGGAGGAACTTTTAGGCCAGTTGGCCGTGATCTCGGAACGGCTGGAGTATGAGACGCCGCTGGACAAAGAATTTGCTCTGATTGGGCATACCCTGGATAATGGTCTGCTTACGCTTGATTTTGACGAACGCTATCGGGATCTGCGGGGGGCAAGAGAGGTATTGGTGCGGGCCTCTATCGTGCGCACGGTGACTCAGCTGAAGCAGGTGGAGCGCGTGGCTTTCACGGTGAAGGGAGAGCAGCTTGTGGATCAGGCCGGTGTGGCCATTGGCGTGATGAACGATGAGAGTTTTATCGAGAATGCCGGAAACGAGATTAATGCTTATGAGAAGGTGGATCTCCGCCTGTATTTTGCCAATGAGTCGGGAGATTATCTGGTAGAGGAAAACCGTCGCAACGTGGTGTACAACAGCAACATTTCCCTGGAGAAGCTGGTGGTGGAAAAGCTGGTGGAAGGGCCGGTGTCTGAGGGAGTCTATCCGACCATCAATCCATCTACCAAAGTGATCAGCGTAACGGTGAAGGATGGGATATGTTATGTAAACTTAAGCGGCGATTTTTTGAATCAGCCTTACAACGTGACCTCCGATGTGACAATCTACTCCATCGCAAATTCGCTGGCGGAATTGGCCAACGTGAATAAGGTGCAGATATCCATAGACGGTGAGACCAATATCTCCTATCGGGAGAAGCTGAGCTTAAACAATGTGTTTGAACGGAATCTGGATATGCTGGAGTCTACGGGAACCAGATAAAAACAATGAAAAGCAATAAAGGAGATGATGCAGTATGCGCAGACCCCTGTGCCTGCTTGGGCTGGCATTTGTGGCGGTGCTGCTTTTGGGAAGCTTTCTGATCCCGCAGAAGAAAAAGGACTGCAGCCGATGGGATCGGGAGAGACTGGCAATCCTCGGTGTCGTAGAGGGAAAGGAACATAAGCTTTCACAGGAGAAAGAAGTATCGGTGCTATCTTTGGGACAGGTCATTGTCCTGAAATCAGATCAGGTGAACAACCTGATGCAGATTCTGAATCATTCAAAGAAGGATCAATCCCCGGGTGTCGGGGAGCATACCGCAAAACAGATCAGAACGTATTGTAAAAAGAATCGGGAAAGCCTGTGTCTTCCCGGGGCGGAAGGCATAGAGGGCGTACTGTGCTATTCTGAGGGAGAGGAGCCTGCCATGGGTAGCCTTGTCCTGATGGAGGGGAAGTTTTTTGCTTTTTCTCATGCCACAAACCCGGGAGAGTTTGACGCTGCGGATTACTATCATATGCTGGGGCAGCAGGGCAGACTGATGCAAGCCGATCTGCTGGCCAAAGACGGTGCGGCGGACGCCTTTCGGGAAGGATTGTATCAGTGCAGACGCTATCTTTCCCTGCTTCTGCGGGCGTGCTGTCCCGAGCGGGAGGCGGCTGTTTTGGGAGCGATGCTCTTGGGGGAAAAGGGATTTTTGGACGAGGAGATCAAAGGGTTGTATCAGCAAAATGGCATCGTGCACATCCTGGCGATCAGCGGCCTGCATCTTACGCTTCTCGGCATGGGGTTCTACAGAATCTTAGAGCGCCTGCACGCCCCCAAATTGGTTAACATAATACTGACGATTGCGCTGATGTACTGTTACGGTATCATGACGGGGATGGGGGTGTCCGTTGTGCGGGCACTGGTCATGTTTTCCATGAAGCTTTTGGCGGGCCTGATCGGGAGAAGCTATGATCTGTTTTGCGCCATGACGACAGCGGCGCTTTTGATTCTGGTGCAGCAGCCGCTTTCTCTTTTCCACAGCGGCTTTCTTTTTTCCTTTGGTGCCATTTGCGGCATCGGCTTTCTGCCGGCGGTGTCCGTGCATTTTCCCGAAAAACCAAAATGCCTGAAAGCGTTGTTTACGGGAGCCTGGATTTCCCTGGCAACCCTGCCCGTCTATCTGTACTTCTATTATGAATTTCCGCCATACTCTGTCCTGCTGAATCTGCTGGTGATTCCCTGCATGGGGATCGTACTGGCAAGCGGCGTTTTGACGCTGGCTGCGGCCGCAGTATTTTTGCCCCTTGGAAGGGTGACGGTTTGCCCGGGGATTGCGATTTTGACCCTGTATGAAAAATGTTGTGAGGTTTGTGCGGGACTGCCGGGGAAAAAGTGGATTACGGGGCGACCAGAAAATTGGCAGCTTGTGTCTTTCCTGGGGCTTTTGGTGGCAGCGGTAATTCTTGCAGGGAAAGGGAAAAAGAAATGTTTTTGGGGTGCGGTTTTTTGTGCGGTATTTCTGCTGATCTGCCGCCTGCCGCAGCAGTTTGAGATTACCATGCTGGATATCGGGCAGGGCGACTGCTTCTATCTGGCTGACGGACGGGGCGGAAACTATCTGATTGATGGCGGCAGTTCCGATAAGAAGGATGTGGAGATTTATCAGATTGTTCCATTTTTGAAGTACAGGGGTGTGAAGCGGTTGGACGCTGTGTTTGTCACCCATTCGGACGCGGATCACATCAACGGAATCACGGGAATTTTGGAAGGGTACGGGGAGAACGGGATGGAGATTGGCTGTCTGTATCTGCCCGATGTGGCGGAAGAGTGCAGGAATGAAGCTTATCATGAGCTGGAGGAGCTGGCGCGGGATGCCGGTGTGTCCGTGGGGTATCTTCATGCGGGACAGCAGCTGAAAAAAGGGAAATTTATGTTAACCTGCTTGCATCCGAGTGAAAATTATGTAAATCAAGATGCAAATGCGGGATCTACCGTGCTTTTTTTGACTTATGAAAATTTTACCGCTCTTTTTACGGGGGATTTGGAGGGGGAGGGGGAGGAGCTTGTGACACAGAAGCTGGCCCGCATGAGAGCCGCCGGCGATTCGTGCCTGCCGCAGCACATTACGCTGTTAAAGGCGGCCCATCACGGCTCGAAAAATTCCACAAAGGAGGCGCTGCTTACGTCGGTAAGGCCGCAGATTGCGTTTGTCTCCGCGGGCCATGACAATTCTTACGGGCATCCCCACAGGGAGACGCTTAAGCGACTTGCTGAACAGGGCTGCCGGATTTATCAGACGCCCGTGAGCGGTGCGGTGACGGTTAAGGTGAGAGGGGAGAAGGTGTGCATAGATACTTATGTCTGATATTGTCAAACTAAACTAATACTTGTCAAAAATTTGTTTATGTGATAAATTTATAAAGTAAATACATTGTATAAGTGCAGTTTTTAAATGTACTGAAATGGCTTGATTTACAGACCATGCTGTAATTGAAAGCTGTGGCATACATTGAAATTGTCAGAGAGCTTGGCAGTGTATAGCGTATATGTAAACCCTGGAAACTATCAAAGGACAGAGATCATGGGTGATTCTTTGAGATAGTAATGATAAACCTCCGGTGCGTAAATTATTGTTTCCCAGCTTTACACCATAATTTACTTAGATATATGCAAGCATATATCTAAGTTGCTATGTGTGTAAAGCCCAATATCTGACCAGTGAGCCTGTGCATACATAGTGTGTATGGGCTTATATTTTGGTCAGGTTAGGAGGTGCTGGGAAATGAAAATATGCAGGAAAAACGCTTTGAAACTGTGGGAGATGTGTTATGGCTCTGCCTTGTATGCGGAGGACTTCCACGGAAACCTGATGTGCAGGGACGGATATGGAAATACTGATTTCTATATTTACGAAAACAGCGAGAGGATTTACTGCGGCTGGAATCTACACCACATACTGCCGAGAGCGTTTGGCGGCAGTAATGCAGTCGGCAATCTGCTCTGCACAAACATTGCAACTAATGACGAGGCAGGGGACAGGATTACATTTTGGATTGACGACAGCCTGTATCAGGTGCGTAAAGCAGAAGATTTCGGTTACAGGATTGTAGAATTGGAGGTAGGATATGAGTAGCATATTTGATATGGAAGATGGAGATTTTCTCATGAAAATGTCGGATAACATGATGATGGATTCCGAAGGGCATCTGATGCAGTCCTTTGGAAGCGGCATGGCAATGGATATGGACACGGGAGAACTTCATATGACAATGGGAGGATCCGGCAGTCTGTTTGACGAGGATGATGATTAAAAATTTATGAATGGCACTGATGGCTTCGGTGCAGTAAACAGGCTCGGATGGGTAAAACCGTCTGAGCTTTATTTTTGCTTACATTGCCAAGAAAAAGGAGATGAAAGGCGGAAGAAAGCACTTACTATTATTGCTTTTAAAGTGATAAATGGTATTACCAAAAATAAAATTGAGGTGGAAAATATGTTGCGGAGCAGAGAACAATCAGATGATTGGCAGTGCTATAGAAGGGGAAATAAAAACATTTGTATTGGAATTGGCCTGGCTTGTGGTCATTAAGGTAACAGTCTTTAGAGCAAGAAGATTCAAAATAGAATTTATGGATGGAAGTAAGATAACAGTATAAGAAACCTATTTAAAAAATCAGATTGAGCAGCAGCTCTTGATAGAGTATACTATAAATATGAAGAAGTTGAACGAAGAAATCCGAACAGGACAATTAAAACAGGTCTACCTTCTTTGCGGGGAGGAGGCGTATCTTCGCAGGCAGTACAGGGACAGGATCAAAAAGGCCCTTATGGGGGACGGCGACCTCATGAATCTGCACTGTTTTGAGGGGAAGGGAATCGTTCCCGGCGAAGTAATTGATCTGGCACAGACCATGCCTTTTCTAGCGGAGAGACGGGTGCTTGTGATCGAGAACAGCGGCTTTTTTAAGAAGGGCGGCGAGGAGCTTGCCGTCTATCTGGATGCGCCTTCTCCGACTGCTTTCTTTCTGTTCGTGGAGCCGGAGATCGATAAGAGGAGTAAGCTCTACAAGGCGGTGAGCGCAAAGGGGCGTATCATCGAGTGCAAGACGCCCGATGAAGCCACATTAAAGCGCTGGGTGGTGGAGCTGCTTGCCAGGGACGGCAAGCGGATCACACAAAGGGATCTTGACTTTTTTTTGGAAAAGACCGGGACGGATATGGAGAATATCCGGGGTGAGGTGGAGAAGTTAGTCTGTTACTGCATGGACCGGGATGTCGTCACGGCGCAGGATATCGAAGAAATATGCGTCAGGCAGGTGGGCAGCCGGATCTTTGATATGGTGGAGGCGGTGGCGGACAAGCGGCAGAGGCAGGCGATGGAGCTTTACTATGATCTTTTGACCTTAAAGGAGCCGCCCATGCGCATTCTTTTTCTGATCGCCAGGCAGTTCAACCTCCTTTTGCAGGTCAAGGAGCTCAAGAATAAAGGGTATGATGCGAATACCATCGGTGCGAAGACAGGACTTGCCGGTTTTATCGCAAGAAAGTATGTGTCGCAGGCCTCAAAATTTAAGGAAGCAGAGTTAAGAAAGGCGCTTGCGGACTGCGTGGAAACGGAGGAGGCTGTCAAGACCGGCAGGATGAACGATGTCATGAGCGTGGAGCTTTTGATCGTAAAGCGCAGTATGTAAAACGGCATTCTCCGCAGTGATTTGAGATTTTGCAATGTCTGATAGAAAAACTTTCGGTTGCGGACAAGGGTATTTTTACAGTACAATGGAAGAAAGGAATGATGCCATAGCATTATTTCCTAAATTTAGAGTTTTTGGAGGAATCATATGAGTATGAATATTGTCTGTCTGGATTTGGAGGGCGTTCTGGTTCCGGAGATCTGGATTGCTTTTGCAAAGGAGAGCGGCATTCCGGAACTGACCAGGACGACCAGAGACGAGCCGGATTACGATAAGCTGATGAACTGGCGGCTTGGCATCCTGAAAGAACACGGTCTGGGGCTTCGTCAGATTCAGGAGACGATTGCAAAGATCGATCCGCTGCCGGGAGCAAAAGAGTTTCTTGACGAACTCAGAAGCATCACGCAGGTGATTATCATCAGCGACACCTTCACACAGTTTGCGGGGCCTCTGATGGAGAAGCTGGGTTGGCCCACGATTTTTTGCAATTCGTTGGAGGTGGCTTTGGATGGAGAGATCACAGGGTTTCGGATGCGGATACAGGACTCAAAGCTTGCCACGGTGAAGGCGCTGCAGTCCATCGGTTATGATACCATTGCCGCAGGGGACAGCCATAACGATCTGGGGATGATCCAGGCAGGAAAGGCCGGTTTTTTGTTTAAAAGTACGGAGCAGATCAAGAAGGATCATCCGGATATTCCCGCATATGAAACTTACGGGGAGTTGATGGAGGCCATCAAAAAAGCGATGCAGGATTGATTGAAAAGGAGAGGAGGTATGAGCTTTATGAAATGTGTGCGCGTGTCTTTTGAGGCGAATGTGGAAAAGTATGAAGTCGGTAAGGGAATGGAGGACGGTTTTGAGCTCTGGACGGATGTGGTGACCAGAGGCTGGTATGTCACGGATTCCCTCGTACAGGTAAAAAAGGAAAACGGTGCGATCGTCTGCCCTTATATCCTTCATAAACGCGGCAAGACGTTTATCGGCGAGGGCGATTATATCATCACGGAAGCGGACGGTTCCCGCCATGTCTGCAGCGGTGATAAGATATTCGACAGATATAAGCCGGTCGAGGAATAAGAAATCCAAAGAGGAGAGTTATGTAAACTAAATAAGAATATTGGGAGAGTCATCCGCAGGGGTGGCTCTCTTTTTGGTTTGCGCGCCATGGG
>DLAF01000027.1 GCA_002492725.1 Lachnospiraceae bacterium UBA7054 | reverse complement strand
ATCTTCTGGATGTGGATCGTAGCCTTTTTCGGCATGATGACCAACTACTCCGAGAATGTACTGGGTATCTACTATCGCCGCAAAAATAAAAAGGACGAGTGGTGCGGCGGCGCCATGTATTACCTAAAGGACGGCCTTGGCTCTTACAAGGGCTTTCAGCAGGTGGGCGCGATACTGGCCGTGCTGTTCTCCATTTTCTGCGTGCTGGCGTCCTTCGGTATCGGCAATATGAGTCAGATCAATTCTATTTCCGGTAACATGAAGTCGGCGTTCGGCATCCCTGCCTACATAACAGGCATCGCACTCCTGATCCTCGCTGCACTGGTTATCGTAGGCGGCCTGAAACGTATTGCTTCCGTTACGGAAAAGCTCGTACCCTTTATGGCGATCATTTATATCGTAGGTGCGCTGATTCTGTTCTTTATGAACATCGACCAATGCGGTGCTGTATTCTCCGCTATCTTTAAGGGCGCATTTGGGCTTCGCGCAGTAGGCGGCGGCATCGTCGGTTCCGGCGTCAAGATGGCCCTTACCTGGGGTATGAAACGTGGGGTATTTTCCAACGAGGCGGGACTCGGTTCCTCCGTTATGGTACATTCCAGCTCAAACGTAAAAGAGCCTGTGCGTCAGGGTATGTGGGGTATCTTCGAGGTATTCGCGGACACGATAATCGTCTGCACGCTGACCGCTTTCGCTGTGCTCTCCTCCGGTCTGGTCGATCTGGAGACCGGTGCGGTATTAAGCACCGCCGAGGGCTCCGCTCTGGTGGGAGAAGCTTTCGCTACAAAATTCGGAAGTATCGGCCCTATGTTTATTGCGATTGCGATCCTGCTGTTCGCTTTCTCCACGGTACTCGGCTGGAGCCACTACGGATCAAAGGCGTGGGAGTATCTGTTCGGTACAAAATCCATGATGATCTATAAGATTGTATTCGTTTTGATGATCTATGTGGGCGCGACCATGAACCTGAGCCTGGCATGGGATCTCTCCGATACTTTTAACGGCTTGATGGCAATCCCCAACCTGATCGGTGTCTTAAGCCTGTCGCCTATTGTTATGAAGATCACAAAGAACTATGTGGCACGTGTGTTAAAGAAGGAGAATGTAAAACCGATGCTCTCCGCTTTTCCTGAAATTGAAGATACTCATGCAAAAGAATTGAAGGAAATGTATCAATAATAGATAAATTTTGCTATAAAAATAGTGATAGAAAACCCCGGCATAGCTTCCACAGCCACGCCGGGGTTTTCTGATCTCTTTGAAAGAATGCTGCTTTCGACATTCTCCGTATTCGATTTACGCCTTACCGTCAGAACCGAGCACGTTCTTAATCTTGTGTGCCACCATGTCCTTAACAGCCTGTCTCGCGGGTTTCAGATACTGTCTGGGATCAAAGTGATCGGGATGCTCCGCGAAGTACTTACGGATATTACCTGTCATCGCCAAACGGATATCGGAGTCGATGTTAATCTTACATACGGCAAGCTCTGCTGCCTTACGAAGCTGCTCCTCCGGAATACCAACCGCATCAGGCATATTGCCGCCGTACTGATTCACCATCTTGACAAACTCCTGCGGTACGGAAGAAGAACCGTGAAGTACGATGGGGAAACCGGGCAGTCTCTTGATGCACTCCTCCAGAACATCAAAACGAAGCGGAGGGGGAACCAGGATGCCATCTGCATTTCTCGTGCACTGTGCAGCCGTAAACTTATATGCGCCGTGGGAAGTACCGATTGCGATTGCCAGAGAGTCACAGCCTGTCTTATCTACAAACTCCTCCACTTCCTCGGGACGCGTGTAGGACTCTTTACCAGCCTCTACGGAAACCTCGTCCTCTACACCTGCCAGCGTACCCAGCTCAGCCTCGACCACTACGCCCTTGTCGTGCGCATAGTCAACGACCTGCTTGGTCAGCGCGATATTGTCCTCGAAAGACTTAGAAGAAGCATCGATCATAACGGAGGTAAATCCACCGTCAATGCAGGACTTACAAAGCTCGAAGGTGTCACCGTGGTCTAAGTGAAGAGCAATCGGGATCTGCGGATTCTCAGCAACCGCCGCCTCAACCAGCTTCACCAGATAAGTGTGGTTCGCATAAGCGCGCGCGCCCTTGGAAACCTGCAGAATCACGGGGCTGTTGAGCTCGCCTGCCGCCTCGGTGATACCCTGAACGATCTCCATGTTGTTCACGTTGAAAGCGCCGACTGCATAGCCGCCATCGTAAGCCTTCTTAAACATGTCCTTTGTTGTTACTAATGCCATAGTGTTTTCTTCCTTTCTATTAGAATATTTTAATACTTTCCATGATCTGGAATCCAATTTTTATTTTACCAGCCAGTCCCCAGAAAGTCAACAAGGTGACAGCTTGCGCCGCCGCAAATTACTGCATCCGGTCATCCATGATCCCTACCCGGGAACCCGGATTGTAAGCGCCTGATTCAGGTTTTCGATCTGCACCTTCAGATGATCTCCGCCGTATTCCCCATCCAAAGTCCAGGCCACCGGCTCCTCCGACTCCACTTTCACACTGTCGGTCGTAAAGGTGTAAATATACTCCGATTTCACCCGCTTATCCACCAGCGCCACGATAATGTTGTTAAGATCCAGCGGATTGGTAGGCCTGCGGATCAGCGTCACTTCAAATAGCCCATCATCCAGCGCTACGTTCTGCCCCGTAATGCCACGGAAACCACCCACAGAATGAGAGTTTGTCACCATACCATAGAGAAATTCTCCCTCAATGACTTCTCCATTACAGGTGATCTTTAAGGGATAGGAGCGCACCGAAGGCAGCCGCTTTACCCCCTCGATCAGATAGGCAGCATGCCCCAGCACATTCTTCGTATCCTGGGGTGTCCCGTAAGACACGTCCGTAAAAATACCAAAGGCCGCCACATAAATAAAAATATCATTGTTAAACTTTCCCACATCACAGGCAAAATTTTTGCCGTTCACCACCGCGTCTGCTGCCTGCAGCATACTTTTCGGGATCCCTAGACTGTTCGCAAAGTCATTGGTGCTGCCCGCCGGGACATAGCCTACGGGAAGCCGCTCCTTTGACTTCATCATGCCCGTGACCACCTCATCCAGGGTGCCGTCGCCGCCGCTGCACGCCACGATATCATAGCCCTCGCGTCGCGCCTGCACTGCCTTTACGGCGTCGCCCGGCGCCTGGGTAGGATAAGCCGTGACCTCATAACCCGCCTTTACAAAAATATCAATAATGTCCAATAGATTGCTTCTGATCCGCGCTTTTCCCGATCTGGGATTATAAACGAAAAGCATCTGCTTTGCCATAATTTTCCCTTTCATAAAACAAAAACCGCCCGGCGCTCCACTCGCCTAAGCGCGTCTGAGACTCCGAGCAGCTATTCTTATGCCTTATCACAGGAGTAAATACCTTCGCAAGCTCTGCATTAACTCCTGTCAATTCTGTCACACAAATCCCTATCTGGTGGTTAGGAATTTTTCGATTTCCGCAACGGCGTTTTCTTCGTCTGTGCCGTCCGCAGTCACCATAACCTCTGCACCACTCTCAAGGCCCATACTCATCATGCCCATGATGCTTTTGGCATTTACCTTCTTGTTGTCCGCACCCAGGTAGACGGTGCTTTCAAACTGGCTCGCTACCTGTACCAGCATAGCCACCGGCCTCGCTTCGAGACCCGTCTCCAGTTTGATCTGGATTGACTTCTGAATCATACCCATTCTCCTCTTTTCCGAAGCGTCCCGCTTCTCACTCTTAAGACCTCAGTTTTTCTGCGATCTCACTCAGTCTGCGTAACCTGTGATTCACCCCGGATTTCCCCACATTCGGCTCCAAATATCCTCCCAGCTCCTTGAGTGCAGCATCGGGATATTCCAACCGAATCTCCGCCATCTGCCGCAAATTATCCGGTAGATTTTCAAAGCCGTACCTGTCTCTGATCAAAAGGATGTCTTCAATCTGTCTGCCTGCGGCCGTCACTGTCTTTGAGATATTGGCCGTTTCACAGTTCACCCTTCTGTTGATCGAGTTGCGCATTTCTTTGAGGATCCTCATATTCTCGAGCTCCATCAGGGACACATGCGCACCCATGACATTCAAGAGATCTACGATGCCTGCCCCTTCTTTCAGATAGACCACCTGATATTTCTTACGCCTGATGATCCTGGCCTCAATCTGAAATTCCAAAAGCGTCTCCTGAAGCTGCACTGCCTGCGCCTTCTCACCGCAGACAAACTCCAGATGATAGCTCTTTCTCGGATCACTCATAGAACCCACGCTCAAAAAAACACCACGCAAATAGGCTCTTGCGCAGCAGGAGTTTTTGATCAGAAGGGCGTTGACCGGTCTGGTTAACGCAATCAGCCCCTCCCTTTCATCCGCAAGATGAAGCGCCTGTACTACCCTGTGTTCCGGCTCGTCTTCGGGAATCAGTCTCTGTCTGCCTTGCACAACTGCTTCTATATTAAATGTTTTTCTTAGTAATGTAAAGCATTTTTTCGCGACGGCATCATTTTCCGTATCTAACAGCAAATGCCTGCCGCCATCACAAACCGCTCCGCTATAGAGAAGAAGCGCCGCCAGTTCAGCGAGCTGGCAGTGTCTGGCCGAACTGATCTGAGCCGCCAGCTCCTCCTTTACGGTTCCCGAAAAAGACATAAGTTTTCCCCTATTTATCAATATCCCTGTGATAAAGTTTTACGCCGTAGGTCCCGTGATCCTTCATCCCCGCGTAGAGGGCGTTTGCAAGGGTCACGCTCCTGTGTTTGCCTCCGGTACAGCCAATGCCGATCACAAGCTGGTGCTTTCCCTCTTTTACGTAATTGGGAATCAAAAAATCCAGCATATCCATGAGTTTCTGCAAAAATACGCCCGCCTCTGCAAACGCCATCACATAATCCTGCACCTCTTTGTCATTGCCAGTCTTGTACTTCAACTCGTCGATGTAAAAGGGATTCGGCAGAAAACGCACGTCAAATACCAGATCGGCATCCGCCGGTATCCCTTTCTTAAAGCCAAAGGATAGGATCGTGACGATCAGGGAATTGTATTCCTTATTTCTGATAAAGATGTCATCAATCTCTTCCTTCAGCTCCCTGGTCAGCAAATGAGAAGTGTCAATAATGTAGTCTGCCTTTTCCCGAATCTCTTTCAGGATCTCCCGCTCCCGCAAAATACCCTCCTGCACCCTGCCCTCGGGGGAGAGGGGATGAAGCCTTCTGGTCTCCTTATAACGTTTGAGGAGGACATCGTCACCGGCCTCCAAAAACAGGATCTCAAAAAGATACCCGTTGTTCTTAAGCTGTTCCAGAATACTTCGTACACCGCCGAAAGACTGATCCGCACGTACATCGAGTCCCAGCGCCACCTTATTGACCTCGCTCGTCGGCGTGGTGATGAGCTCTACAAATTTCTCAATCAGCGCCACCGGCAGATTATCCACACAATAAAAGCCGATATCTTCCAGCATTTTCATGGCGGTTCGCTTACCGGAACCGCTCATTCCCGTTACGATCACAAATCTCATGCGGTACTTAACCTCTTTCTTCTGTCCCTCAATTGCCACTAAAAGTCGCCTAAAAAAATGACCTCCGGTTCCAATCTGACGTGAAACTTATCGCGAACGCGCTCCTGTACTTCCTCGATCACCTCACGGATATCAGCCGCTGTCGCGCCACCGTCATTCACCACGAATCCACAGTGCTTTTCCGATACCCTTGCACCGCCGATGCGATAGCCCCGCAGTCCCGCGTCCATTATGAGTTTCCCTGCATAATACCCTTCCGGCCGCTTAAAAGTGCTGCCCGCACTGGGATACTCTAACGGCTGTTTGCTCTTTCTTAGTTTCATCAATTCTTCCATCCGCGCGGAAACGGTTTCCTTATCCTTCTGCTCCAGGGCAAAAACTGCGGCCATCACGACAAAAGGCCTGTCTTTGATGATACTGGTGCGGTAGCCAAACTCCATGGTGTCGTTGTCCAGCGTCAGAATTTCGCCCCTTTGATCCATCACGCGGACAAGTTTGACAATCTGCTTCATCTCCCCGTCATAGGCCCCCGCATTCATCACGATCGCACCGCCAATGCTGCCGGGAATCCCCGCTGCAAACTCAAAACCGCCAAGTCCCGCATCCCTGGCCGCTGCCGCCACCTGAGAAAGCAGAGCGCCCGCGCCCGCCACCAGATGAGTGCCTTCCACATGAATGCCTGCCATCCGCTTTCCCAGCTTCAGGATAATGCCGCGGTAACCCTTATCACCCACCAAAAGATTGCTGCCGTTTCCCAGTATAAAGTAATCCTGCCCCGACTGTGCCAAAAAAAATACAAGCTGCGACAATTCCTCCTTGGATTCCACGATTACCATGCACTCCGCCTCGCCGCCGACGCGGAAAGTCGTGTATCTGCTCATGGGCTCCTGAAAGAGAATACGCTCCTTTGGCACGATAGAGCCGATATGTTCATAGACTGAATTATTCAACTTATGCCCCTCATAACTTTTTTATATAATATATCCCGCACAGAGCGCGGTCATTCGTAATTACCAATCGAGCTTACTCGATCTGTTATAGCAGCAGCCGCGCAGCCCCGTAGATTCCTGCGTCATTTCCCAATGTCGCAAGCGCAAAGGCCGCATTCTTGCAGCCATGGAATACCGTTTTTTCAAATGCAGGCTTAATATAATCAAAAAGCACCTCGCCTGCTTTGGAGACACCGCCGCCGATTACAAAAATCTCCGGATTGATCACACCCGCGATCACGCCCAGACCTTTCCCCAGATACTCTCCAAACTTCTCCGCGACTTGAATCGCCAGTTCATCTCCTGCCTTCACCGCATCAAACACGGTCTTCGCGGAGACTTCGCCGCTTCTTAACACACTGTCCTTATCACTCGCCGCCAGCGCGCGGTTTGCCAGTCTGGTGATTCCTGTAGCGGAAGCATACTCCTCCAGGCAGCCAAAATTACCGCAGCCGCAGGCCTCCGTCTCGTTATCTTCCACATGAATGTGCCCGATTTCGCCGCCGGCGCCCGTCGCACCGGTCAAAATCTCACCGTTAATAATGATGCCGCCGCCGACACCCGTTCCCAATGTGACTGCCACCAGATTCCGGTGCCCCTGGCCGCCGCCCTTCCACATCTCGCCGAGAGCTGCCACATTGGCATCGTTTCCTGCCTCCACACGCATACCGTCAAGCAGTCCGCTAAGCTCCTTTTTCAGATCCACTTCGCCCCAGCCAAGGTTGACGGCGCGATGCACGGTGCCGTTCCCATCCACAGGCCCGGGCACGCCAACGCCGGCGCCGATCACATCTGCCTTCCCAATTCCCTTTTCCGTCATCTTCGCTTTGATGCTGTCCGCGATATCGGGCAGAATCTTTTCTCCGCCGTTTGCCGTTCTGGTAGGAATCTCCCACTTCTCGATCACATTGCCATCCTGATCGAATAATCCCATCTTTACCGTGGTTCCACCCACATCCACACCAAACAAATAATTTGCCATGCTGAAAACCCCTTTCCTCTCAATGTTTCAAGATCTCAATGCGGAGAATGCCGCATTTTAGGCATTCTCCCACGCGAAACTTAGTACTTCTTGGCGTCCCGTCCTATGGCGGGGCGTCTTTAGAAGTACTTTTCGCGTTTTCAGTCCTCCTCGTCCCTGCCGCGTGCCAAAGAATTCTGCACTCTCTTATAAAGCTCCTGCGCCGCATTATATCCCATCTTCTTCTGACGATGGTTGACTGCGGCAGATTCGCAAATGATTGCCAGATTACGACCCGGCCTGATTGGAAGGGTATGACAAACAACGCGGTTTCCCAAATACTCCGTGTACTCCTCCTCCAGACCCAGACGGTCGTACTCTTTATCCTTATCCCAATCTTCCAGACGGATGACCAGATCAATGTTCTGGGTATCCCTAACACTCGACGCACCAAAGAGGGCTTTCACATCTACAATGCCGATGCCCCGCAGCTCGATAAAATGCTTGGTGATATCAGGCGCGGAACCAATCAGCGTATCCTCACTCACACGGCGGATTTCCACTACATCATCCGTCACCAGACGATGTCCTCTCTTGATCAGCTCAAGCGCTGCCTCAGATTTCCCGATGCCGCTCTCACCGGTGATCAGAACACCTTCCCCGTAAACATCCACCAGCACACCGTGCACGGAGATACAGGGGGCAAGCTGTACATTCAGCCAGCGGATCACCTCCGCCATACAGGCTGACGTTGCCTTTTTGCTCATCAGAAGCGGTACACCGTATTTTAGTGCGACCTCCCTGAATATCTCATTCGGATAGAGTTCTCTGCAAAACAGAATACCCGGCAGGGGATTATTTAAGAGTTTTTCGAAAATCTCCCGCTGTCTTTCCTCGTCCAGATTATTCATGTAGGAATATTCAACAAAACCCACGATCTGCAGGCGTGTGGTCTCGAAATGTTCAAAATATCCCGCAAGCTGCAGGGCCGGTCTGTTGATGTCCGGCTGCGTCACTTTGATCTTTGAAGCGTCGATCTCCGGCGTCAGATTTTCCCATTTGAACTTTTCGATTACTTTTGTAAGATTGATGCTTGCCATCTCTTTCTCCTTGTCTCATTTAATGCAGTGCCCGCTCGCAAAATCTGCGATTTTCCTCGCTCACGGGCTTCGCCCTATGCAGACAGCGCAGTAAGTACTCCGGTGAGCAAGCTCTCCGTGCACTTACTCCGCTGTCTGCGCACTGCTCATTGCCTACGTGTACATTGTAATCCATTTTTTCGCAGCGCGCAATAAGGGACTATTCTGCGCGCTCTTCCTTTTCCCCGTGAAAAAAATCATAGATCTGCTTTCCGATTCGTTCCGGAATCTCAGTCACCTCACAGAGTTTCTCCACCGACGCCTCCCGGATCTCATTAATAGAGCCGAAATGCCGCATCAGCGCCTTCCTTCGCGCAGGCCCTACCCCCGGGATCTCGTCGAGAGCCGACTTCACCTGCGCCTTGGAGCGCAGCGACCGATGATACTCGATGGCAAAACGGTGCGCCTCGTCCTGAATTCTGGTGATCAGTTTAAAACCCTCCGAACGGGTATCAATGGGGATTTCCACATTCTGATAATAGAGACCCCTGGTGCGGTGATTGTCGTCCTTTACCATGCCGCAGACGGGAATGTCCAAATGCAGCTCGGAAAGTACCTGCAGAGCAATATTCACCTGACCTCTGCCGCCGTCCATCAAAAGCAAATCAGGGAATTTGGTAAAACTCCCAAAAGTCTGATCCATCTCTCTGCGGCTTAAATCTTCCCGCTCCTCCATGCCGTGCAGGAATCGCCTTGTGAGCACCTCCCGCATGCAGGCGTAATCGTCGGGGCCTGAGACGGATTGAATGCGAAACTTGCGATAATCGCTACGCTTAGCCTTTCCTTTCTCGAAGACTACCATCGAACCGACGTTGGCGAAACCACTGATATTGGAAATATCATAAGCCTCCATGCGGCTCGCATCCTCCAGTTTCAGCAAGGCGGCAATCTCTTTCATCGCGCCGATGGTCCTGCCTTCCTCCCGACGGATACGCTCCTTATCCTGACTTAAAATGAGTCCGGCATTCTGGGCCGCCAGCTCCACAAGCTTCTCCTTTGCACCTTTCTTTGGCACACGCAGATAGACCCTGCTTCCTTTTCTGGCGGAGAGCCATTGCTCCAGGATCGGCATATCCTCAATCTCTTCCTGAAGCATCAATTCCCGTGGAATGTAGGGCGTGCCTGCATAAAACTGCTTTACAAAGTCAAGGAGGATCTGCGCCCCCGCACAGTCCTCCACATGTGTCATATAAAAATGATCTCTGCCGATCAGTTTTCCGCCGCGCACAAAAAACACCTGTACCACAGCATCCCTCTCATCTGCCGCCAAGGCAATGATATCCTTATCCTCTCCGTCAGAGTCCGTAATCTTCTGCTTCTGCGCCACGCTCTTTACGCTGTTTAACAGATCGCGATATCGGGCCGCCTCCTCAAACTCCATATTTTCTGAGGCTTCCGTCATTTTTTGCTCCAGCTCACGGAGCATCGGTTTGTAATTACCATTTAGGAAATCAAGCGCCTGCTCAACCCGCTCCCGATACGCTTCTTTACTGATATAACCCTGGCAGGGCGCAGCGCACTGTTTGATATGGTAGTTAAGACACGGCCTCTCAAGCCCGATGTCCCTTGGCAGCCTGCGGTTACAGGTCTTTAACTGATAGAGCTTATTCATCAGATCAATGGTATCCTTCACCGCTGCCGCGCTGGTATAAGGACCAAAATAGCGAGACTTATCCTTCTTCATCTCGCGGGAAAACAGAATGCGGGGATACTCCTCCCCCATCGTGACTTTGATATAGGGGTAGGTCTTGTCGTCCTTCAGCATGGTGTTGTACTTCGGACTGTATTCCTTAATCAGGTTATTCTCCAGTACAAGAGCTTCCAACTCCGAATCCGTCACGATATACTCAAACCGCGCGATCTGCTCCACCATCCTGTCGATCTGCGGCCCACGCCCCACGATCTTGCGGAAATACGAACGTACACGATTGTGAAGATTTACGGCCTTTCCCACATAAATAATGGTATCTCCCGCATCGTGCATCAAATACACGCCGGGGGCATGGGGCAGTTTTTTTAATTCCTCGTCAAAGTCAAACATCACGCCTCTCTCCGTCGGGGTCCGGCGCCTGAGAGAATAAACCTCTGGGCGCAGCGTTCTGCTCCTGCTGCCCTGCACCAGACTGCGCGTCTGCGGGTCCCTGCTGCACCGTACCGGACTGCGCGTCTGTGGGTCCCTGCTGCACCGTACCGGACTGCGCGTCTGTGGGCCCCTGCTGTGCCATACCCGGCTGCAGGGCTGCGGGTCCCTGCTGCGCTGTGCCGGGCTGCACGTTCGCGGGCATCTGCCGTCCTGCGTCCGCTTGCACCGCCTTGGCACCGTCCGCCTTCTCCTCTGCACCCTCCTCAGGTTCCGGGATTCCTTTCTCCTTGCGGTAAATCTTCATAAACTCCTTGCCGGTGATGGTCTCCTTCTCAATCAGGTGCGCCGCCAGCTTATCCATGATTTCACGATTCTCTTTCAAAAGCTTCTTCGCCTTTTTATAGCTCTCGTGGAGTAACTTCATCACTTCCGTGTCAATGTCCGCCGCCGTCACATCGGAACAGGTCAGGGAAGCCCGCCCCTCCAGATACTGGCTTTCCACGGTGGCAAGTCCCATCAGGCCAAATTTTTTGCTCATACCAAAGCGTGTGATCATATTTCTGGCAATACTCGTCGCCTGCTCAATATCGTTGGCCGCACCCGTTGTCACGGTATCAAAAACGATCTCTTCCGCCGCGCGCCCGCCCAGCAGACTTACCAGCCTGTCGCGAAGCTCTGCCTCGGTATCCAGATATTTTTCCTCCTCCGGCACGTGCATAACATAACCCAGCGCCCCCATCGTGCGGGGCACAATGGTAATCTTCTGCACGGGTTCCGAATTTTTCTGCAATGCGCTTAAGAGCGCATGCCCTACCTCGTGGTAAGAAACGATCTTGCGCTCCTCCTTGCTCATTACGCGGTCCTTTTTCTCCTTACCTACAAGCACCTGTTCGACCGCGTCAAAAAGATCCTTCTGACTCACATACTCCCTGCCCATCTTCACGGCGTTGATAGCCGCTTCGTTAATCATATTCGCAAGGTCGGAACCCACCGCTCCCGAAGTGGCCAGCGCGATCTCATTTAAGTCCACCGTGTCATCCATCAGCACATCCTTGGAATGTACCTGCAAAATCTCTACACGGCCTTTCAGATCCGGCTTATCCACAATGATACGCCTGTCAAACCGCCCCGGGCGCAGCAGTGCTTTGTCCAGGATTTCCGGCCTGTTGGTGGCTGCCAGAATAATAATGCCCTTCTTGCCATCAAAACCGTCCATCTCTGAAAGCAGCTGGTTCAACGTCTGTTCCCGCTCCTCGTTGCCGCCGCCGTACTTGGAATCACGGCTCCTGCCGATGGCGTCGATCTCATCAATGAACACAATACAGGGGGCGTTCTTTTCCGCCTCCTTAAAAAGATCACGGACACGGGAAGCTCCCACGCCTACATACAACTCAATAAAATCGGAACCGGAAAGAGAGAAGAACGGTACGTGCGCTTCGCCGGCTACCGCCTTTGCCAAAAGCGTTTTACCCGTTCCGGGAGGGCCCACCAAAAGCGCACCCTTGGGAAGCCTTGCGCCGATTTTGGAATACTTGCCGGGATTGTGGAGAAAGTCCACTACCTCCACCAGTGACTCCTTGGCCTCGTCCTCACCGGCCACATCCTGAAAGGTGATACCCGTCTCCTTCTGTACATACGCCTTTGCCGTGCTCCTGCCGACACCCATGGGACCACCCTTACCTCCCATACGCCGAAAGAGCAGACTAAGCAGCCCCCACATCAGGAGCACCGGAAGAATATAGTAAAGCAGTATCGTCATGATCATGCCGGAACTGTCGGAAACTTCCTTCTTGGTCTCGATCTTTTTCTCCAAGAGACGCTCCGCCAGTTTTTCGTCATCTTCCATCTTGCCCGTATAATAGGTGTTTACGCCCGCGCTGTAGGGATACAAAAAGGAATTGCTCCTCTGCTCCTCTTTGGGATAGATCGTGATTCGGTCAGAGCCCACGGAGACGCTCTTCACCTTTCCCTGCTCCACCATCTGGATGAATTCATTGTAAGAGATCTCCTGGTTGGTCGCTCCCGTCAGCATCTTCATAAAGACGCTGATACATAACAGGGTAATGAGTGCCGCTACTACGAGCATAATAAGGCTCTGTTTTCTGGGATCGTTTCCGCCGGGACTGTTCGGTCCGCCCGGTCCGTTTGACCCGCCGCCGCCATTGCCGGGGCCGCCCGACCCGCCGTTATCGTATGGATTTACATTATTTGTATTATCTGCCATAAGGCATCCTCGCTTTCTTATGTTTCACATCTTTGGCAGCATCTCGCTTGTTTATTCTGTTTGTGCAGATATGCCGCCCATTCTTTAAGTATATGGTAGGTAAAATCATAAATCAATGAGAAAATTATGAATTTGTGGACACAACTCTAAAACTATTATAAAGTTTTTCCCCATTTTTCTTTTTTTGTGTAGATTTTACACAGATTTTTTTTTATAATAGAAAAGTAATATGTTTAGGATGATACGGAGGAGAATAGCAATGGCAGTAAAATACGTGTTCGTCACAGGCGGCGTGGTTTCAGGACTCGGCAAGGGTATTACGGCGGCATCACTTGGCCGGCTTTTAAAGGCCCGCGGATTCAAGGTGACCATGCAGAAATTCGACCCCTACATCAACATCGACCCCGGCACCATGAACCCAATCCAGCACGGGGAGGTTTTCGTCACCGAGGACGGCACAGAGACTGATTTGGATCTTGGCCACTACGAACGGTTTATTGATGAAAACCTGGACAAGAACTCTAACGTGACCACGGGCAAGGTCTATTGGTCTGTATTACAGAAAGAAAGACGGGGCGATTACGGCGGCGGCACCGTCCAGGTTATCCCCCATATTACCAACGAAATCAAAAGCAGATTCTATCGTAATTTTACGGATCAGGATACCCGCATCGCCATCATCGAGGTGGGCGGCACCGTCGGCGACATCGAGAGCCAGCCATTCCTGGAGTCCATTCGTCAGTTCCAACACGAAGTAGGGCAGGAGAATGCCATTCTGATTCATGTGACTCTGATCCCGTATTTAAGCGCCTCTCAGGAATTAAAGACCAAACCGACGCAGGCCAGCGTAAAGGACTTGCAAGGCATGGGCATACGGCCCGACATCATTGTCTGCCGCAGCGAACATCCGCTGGATCAGGGCACTAAGGATAAAATTGCGCTGTTTTGTAACGTGCCGAATAACCGCGTTTTACAAAATCTGGACGTGGAACATTTGTATGAGGCGCCCCTTGCCATGGAAAAAGAACATCTGGCACAGGTAGCCTGCGAATGCCTGAAACTGGACTGCCCGGAACCGGATCTGACCGACTGGAAGGCGATGGTGGAATCTCTGCGGACTCCCACCGACTCCGTGACAGTTGCTTTGGTCGGTAAATATACACAGCTCCACGACGCCTACATCAGCGTGGTGGAGGCTTTAAAACACGGCGGTATCTCTCACCGCTGCGTAGTGGATATCAAGTGGGTGGATTCCGAAACAGTCACCAAAGACAATGTGGATTCCCTGCTTCATGACGTGAACGGTATCCTCGTGCCCGGCGGCTTCGGTGACCGCGGCATCGAGGGCAAGATCGAAGCCATCACCTATGCAAGGGAGCATAAGATTCCCTTCTTGGGCCTCTGCCTGGGAATGCAGCTTGCCATCGTGGAATTTGCAAGAAATGTGATTGGATATAACGACGCGCACAGCATCGAGCTTGCCCCTTCCACCACCCATCCCGTGATCGCGCTGATGCCCGACCAAAACGGCGTGGAAGATATCGGCGGCACCCTGCGGCTCGGCTCCTACCCCTGCGTGTTGGACAAGGTCTCCAAGGCTTACGAGCTTTACGGCGAAGAGACCATCCACGAAAGACACAGACACCGCTACGAGGTCAACAATGACTATCGTGCCGTACTTACCGAAAAGGGTATGCGGCTCTCCGGACTTTCGCCTGACGGGCGCATCGTGGAAATGTGCGAGCTGCCCGATCACCCCTTCTTTGTGGCAACACAAGCGCATCCGGAGTTAAAGTCAAGGCCCAACAGACCGCATCCGCTCTTTAAGGGGTTTGTGGAGGCAGCGCTGAAATCAAAAAACAGTTGAGAAAACGAACAGATGGCATAACCAACGCAGATGCGCAGTCTCTTAATCGAGTTGTAATGTAATCCCGACATATATCAAATCAGGGTTATCCCCAATTACCTCTTTATTCTGCTCGTAGAGACTGCTCCAGAGCATCCCGTTACCGAGCTGCTCTTCGGCGATGTCCCAGAGGCAGTCGCCTTTTTGCACGGTATAACTATCGCTTTTTGTATCGGCCTTTTCTTTCTCGGAATCCGTTTCTTCAGGAAACGCCTCTTCCCGTGCCAGCGCCTCCGACATCTCTTTATCAACGGTCTCGTTTGTCTCCATGACCCACTCCATGATGTCGGATCGCTCACTGATCAAATCATTATACGCCGCTGCAGTCTCATTGCTATGCTCTATAATCTCATCCGAAAGAGAAAGCTCCCGTACCTCTTTTAGGAAGGCATCTGAAAACTCCGTGTCATCGTATTTTACAATCTTCAACTCTCCTTTTTCATTTCTGCCGACCAGCTCTACCCTCAAACCGGGGATTCCGACGTCAATGCCCTCAACGATCAGATCGCTGCTTACCGAAACCACCCAGTGTTTTCCGTCAGACATCGGAAGCACAATCACCTTGAGATTTTCCCACCCCTGAACGCCGCCTACCCTGAATGTCAGCCGCTGCCGCAAAAGATCCCTCTGAAAGTCTACGCTCTGTGGGTTATCCACATAGTCTGCCAGCTTGTCAATCTCTTCCGGCGTCTGTGCTTCATAATAGGAGGTGACAAACCGCGTGACCTCCTGTTCGGCATCAGCAGCAGCCCCCTTCTTGGTGTTGACATCCGTATCCATTTCCTGTTTGGCTGTCGCTCCTGTCTCCTTTGCCTCGCAGAAAATTCTCCCATGGGAAAATAATCCGCACACAGCAAACATACCGCCCAAGATTAGCGCGGCGGCTCGCAGCCGCCGCATTTGCCCTCTGTCCGTAAACATCATATCAGATACCGTTTCCTCTCTTTACCCTTCTTCCAGCGCATTGAGCTTATCCACGATCTCCTGTATATCCGCCATACTCATGTTGCCGCCAAAGCTGAGCGCTCCCCGTAAAGGGGTAAATTCTGCCATGGCTGCACTCATCTCATCGGAGATTGCCTCGCTGGCTGCGTCACCCTTATCCTTTGCCTCTGCCCCTGCAAAAATGTCAACCTGAAAGAGCTCTTTGACGATCTCCTTCGCCCGAGGATTCTTCAGCACGTCTCCCATCGTGGTATCCGTTGTATAAACAAAAGGAATCTTTACCGTGGATTCAACGTTGACTTTTTTAGTTAATTTTATGTCTGCCGAGGATGCGCCAACCATGATTTCAAATACTCCCGACTCCACATGCCAGTCATGGATCTTTACGCTGTAATAAGCAAAAGCCCTCTTATCCAAGCGGAAGGTGACCGTCTTCTTCTCGCCCGGCGCAAGCTCCACCTTCTCAAAACCCTTGAGCTCCTTGAGCGGACGGATTACCGTACTCTCCTGATCCGCCACATAGAGCTGCACCACTTCTTTGCCCGCCATCTTTCCCGTATTTTCCACATCCACAGACACCTCCATGGTATCCGTATCCTTCATGGAATCCTTGTCCGTGCGCAGATTGGAATAAGCAAAAGTCGTATAGGAAAGCCCATGTCCGAACGGGAAAAGTACCTCCATTTTTTTCTTCTCATAATAACGGTATCCCACGAAAATACCCTCGCGGTATTCCACCATGTCACCCTCCCCGATATAAGACAGATAGGAAGGATTATCTTCCAGCTTCAGCGGAAAGGTCTCCGGCAGCTTTGCACTGGGATTTACCCTGCCAAACAAAATATCGCAGACCGCACCGCCTACTGCCTGCCCGCTAAGATATGCCTCCAGAATGCCCTTAACCTCATTCACCCAGGGCATTTCCACGGGAGAACCGTTATGCAGTACCACCACCGTGTTCGGCTGTACCGCAGCCACCCTGGAAATCAACTCATTCTGGCAATTCGGCATGCGCATATGCTGTCTGTCAAATCCCTCTGACTCAAACGCATCGGGAAGCCCGGCAAAAATTACCGCCACTTTGGCCTTCTTTGCCGCCTCTACCGCTTCCGTAAGCAGCGCTTCATCTGTCTTGTCTTCCCGATCGTCAAATCCCTGCGCGTAGGTGATATTTGCCATACCCTTCACCTCGTCCAGCGCCGAGGTGATCTTGTGGCTGTTGATATGGGAGCTTCCGCCGCCCTGATAACGGGGTGTTTTTGCATATTTCCCGATAAAAGCGATCTCGTCCTTATCGGAGAGCGGGAGCACACCGTCGTTTTTCAGGAGTACAATAGTCTCCTGTGCCACCCTGCGGGCCATTTCATGGTCTTTATCCCGGTCAAAGACCGCACTCTTATCCCGATTTTCCTCATAGCGGAAAACAATGTTTAAGATGCGCGCTACCGCAGTATCCAGCACTTTCTCCGGCAGCTCGCCGCTCTGTACTGCCCCTACGATCAGCTTGTCATTGGAGCCATTCGAGGAAGGCATCTCCAGATCCAGTCCTGCCTGCAAGTCTTTTACACGGCTGTTGACCGCACCCCAGTCACTCATCACATAGCCGTCAAAGCCCCATTCATCCCGCAAAACCTCCGTCAGATACTTGTGATTTTCCGCCGCATAGGTACCGTTGATCCTATTGTAGGAGCACATCACCGTCCACGGTTTTTCCTTTTTTATCGCGTTTTCAAAGGCCGCCAGATAAATCTCCCTGATCGTCCGTTCGTCAATTCTGGAATCTGAGGACATCCTTCTGGTCTCCTGATTGTTCGCCAGAAAGTGCTTAATACTCGTCCCTACATTCTTGCTCTGTATCCCATGGATCAACGCGCCCGCAGCTTCGCTCGCCACAAACGGATCCTCAGAGTAATACTCAAAATTACGCCCGCAAAGAGGAGAACGCTTGATATTCACGGCCGGACCCAAGATCACACTCACGCCCTCCGCCTGACATTCTTCGCCCAAAGTCTCACCCATCTGCCACAAAAGCTCCCTGTTAAAGGAAGCTGCCGTTCCGCAGCCGGCAGGAAAACATACTGCCTTGATACTGTCATTTACCCCCAGATGATCGCCTTCCTGATCCTGTTTGCGCAGACCGTGCGGGCCATCCGAAACCATGCTGGCCGGAATCCCCAAACGCTCCACCGCCTCTGTGTGCCAGAAATCCGCACCGGAACACATGGACGCCTTTTCCTCCAGTGTCATCTGAGAAACGATTTCTTTGATTTTTTCTGCTGTCATGCTATCCCTCATTTCTGAGCAACTTGTTGCAAAGAGGCGATGAGAAAGCTGCAAATGCAGTTTCTCATCTGCCATCAACGACTTTGAGGTGCTCTTGCTCAAAGTCGCGATTAAAAAAACAACCGCCCCCTGTTATGTACTTAGTGTAACATGACGAGGGGCGGAGTCCAATAGATTTTGTTGATTTTCAAAAATTTATATCACTCCCATAATTTTACCATACGATTCCCTCTTATCTCTCATCAATTCCAATCCCTGCGCCAGTTCTTCCAGTGAATATTTGTGAGAAATCAGACTTTCCGGCATAACCCGCCCGTTTTTTACCCGTTCCAGTACATAATGCCAGTCGTCCTGCGGATCATGCGTAAAGGAAGAATTCCATGTTCCAGTCATCGTCAGCTGATTTCGCAGAATTTTCCAGTAAACTGACTTCGGAAAAGTGATATCTGAATCCGGATTCCCCACCACCAGAATCTTACCGGCGGGGGACATCAGATCAACCGCCTGTGTTACCGTCTCATTCCTGCCCACACATTCAAAAATAACATCCGGCCCTGCCTGATTTGTCCGCTTTAAAATCCACTGATCCGCCCGTTCCGTTTTACTGTTGCAGCATGCCTCCTCCGACAGCCCCAGTTTCACCGCCATCCGTTTCTGAAACTCCTTGTTGCCCACGGCAAACAGATTTTGATACCCGGATTCTATCAGAAACATAAGCACAAACAGCCCGATGGTTCCAAGTCCCCATACCACGATCCGTCCCGACTTACTTACCGCCGCCCGTCTTATGGCATGAACCGCTACTGCCATCGGCTCCAGCATCGCCGCCGTTTCATAAGAAACCTCCCCGGGCAGTGCAATCAGATTTTGTTCCGGAACCGCCACATACTCTGCAAACCCGCCATCCTGTCTGGAGCCAAGGTACCCATAGTTTCTGCACATCTCGTACTGCCCGGCCAGACACGGGCCGCAGGCATAACAAGGTATCAGCGGGAAAACACCCACCCGTTTTTCCACCCACGCAGGATCGGCGCCTTCTCCTGTCTCTTCCACCACACCTGCAAATTCATGCCCCGGTATCGTCGGAAAATGATATGTGCCTGTCCGATAAATACGGGGAATATCTGAACCGCAGATGCCTGCCGCTTTTACCCGTACCAAAACCTCTTTCCGTTTTAAACGCGGACGCGGCATCTCCTCCAATCGCAGATCCCCAACTCCATGCAATCTATAAGCTTTCATACCGTTGTTGTTATCCCCATCATCATGTTTTCCTGGAATTTTTTTAAGTCCTCTTGCGTTGTAATCTTAAAATTTCTTTCGTCTCCCTCTATCATGATCACATCCATTCCTGCCAATACTGCAGGTTCCGTAGAACCATTGATCCTTAAAATGCGATCCGGCATAAGTGCCTTGTTTGCCTCATAATATTTTCCCAGCACAAAGCCCTCCGGCGCCTGCCCCGCAAATAGCTTATCCCGTTCCAAAAGAGAAGTGACCCTTCCGCCGCCTTCACTAAAGTACACCGTGTCCTTCATGGGTAAAACCGGAAGCGCGCCGTCATGCCCCGCACGCACGGCTTCTATACAGGCAGTGATCTGTTTTGCAGACACCAGCGGCCTTGCCGCATCATGGATGATCACCGTATCCGCTCTGTCCGCATAACATAAAATGTCCTGCAATCCATTTAGAATAGAAAGCTGCCTGTTCTTACCCGGCTCGGAAAACCCCCGCCATTTGTCACAGTATTTCTGCGCAGCTGCCTTGTTCTCCTGCCACCCGTTCCGTCTCTGCCTCATTTCTTCCATGTACGCCGTAATGACCTCGCGCCAGCCGCAGTCTGCCACAATCTGCACTGCGTCAATTTTCGGATGATTCCAAAAAACGTCCAAACAATAGCCGATCACGGGCCGGCCGCATACTGCTATGTATTGCTTGGGAATTTTGCCGCCTGCCCGCGTACCCGTACCACCCGACAGAATCAATGCTATGTTCATATCAAAATTTTAACTCCCTGATATTTGCCAATGTTTCTTTGTATGACGTCGATTTGCCAAACAGCAGCGTTGTTCCCAACACAAAACCTTTCACTCCCCTCGGTGCATACTGTATGATCTTATCCGCACCGCAGGCACCGTCCCAATAGATTTCAAAATTGATCTCATCCTTAATTGCCAGAAGCTTCGTGATCTTTTTCCCCACATAAGGCAGATACATCTGCCCCGCATTGCCCGGATTGACCGACATCACCAACACCTTCTTCACAATCACAAGCATTTCCATCACCGTCTCAATGCTTGTCCCCGGATTGATGGCAATTCCCGGTATCATTCCCGCATTTATAATTTTCTGCAAGGTGGTGGAAGGATGATATTCCGCCTCGGGATGAATATAAACGGTATCTCCTTCCCGCAAATTTTCCAGAAAAATATGGATATTGTTGTTTGGGTGCTCTATCATCAGGTGGACATCCAGCGGCTTTTTTGTCGCTCTGGCAATATACCGCATATCATTTAAAGACATGGCAAAATTCGGCACATAACGGCCGTCCATGATATCTATATGGAAGGAGTCGATGCCGCCCTCTTCAAGATCCCTCACTTCCTTTGCCAGATTACCGTAATTGGCACACATCATGGATGCGGTTAATTCAAAATTCATTGTTTTATCCTCTTTCTCTTTTTCCTTTTTTAGTATTTTCTCAACGCTAAAAGACCTGATATCAAGCGCAATTTCATACTTCATATCAGGCCTTTATCCTATCATTTATTTATCTCTTTTTATCTTTATTTCCAATAACACGAAAGCATCTGCTCCGCCTCTGCCTCGGACAGCGCGAACTTTTCCTGTAGCTTTCTTCGCGCATATTCTCTTGAAAAATCGGATTCCTTTAAAATTTCCAGCGTTAATCGGATTCCCAGCTCTTTTTCCTGCTTTCTTCCAAGCTTTATACCCTCCTCACGGCCTTCCTCAAAGCCTTCGCTCCTCAAAGTCCGCTCATATTTCTTTACATCAAACTCTTCCAACAACATGCCAAGCACCTCCGCACGGTTCTTTCTTAAAAATTCCTCAAGAATCCCGTTTTCTATACAGTAATCCACTGCCTCCGCCAATGCTTCCTCCGGCTTTTTTCTCTCACGCATATACATTCTTATGATGTCCACAAACTCAGCGTACTCTTCTAATGTCCTGCACTTCTCCATCAGCGGATCATTATATCCCTGATTGATGTTGAGCATCCGCACCGTCAGCTCCACATCCGCTCGGACTCCCCCGTTCTCAAAGGCATCCGACAGCCTAAGCGTCTGCTCCTCCGGCATCTCCTTTGTCCCGTTATAGAACACCACGCACTGCGGCGTCGGAAGGCTGATTCGGCTCGTCCCGTAGAGACTCTTCTCCGCCTCTTCGATCACCATCTGGTACTCCTGTGCCAGATAAATCAGAAACCGGACAGGTAAATTCGGGCTGTAGGTGCTTTGATGCTCATACATGTTCAATGTCCCCGCCAGTACAAAGGCAAGGTCATTTTTCATCACCACATAGACCGCACTCCCAATCGTCACAATCTCCAACTGTGACGCATCCGTATATGCTGTTCCGTTCAGTGCATTATACAGCTCAAGGAGCGCCTCCCTGTCTTTCTCGAACAGGAATCGGAACAGCCTGTCCTTTACATTGCGCTGTACTTTAGCTTTCCGTCCGAATCTCCAGAATCTCCATGGTCTCTGAATACATACCTTCTGTGTCTTTGCCGTAGGTGTTTTTTTCATGCTTCTTCCTCCTGTACTCCGGCAGGAAGAAAAGCATGCCATCCACAGATGCGCATTTCCCTTTCTGCCGTATCTTCTGTTGTCGCTATATTAGAAAAATCCGACAGAAACTGTCATGAATGTGCGGAACGCACATCTGTTAGAATTTCCCTGATGAGTTTATTCTATCTGTTTCCATGGAACGTGTCAAGACAATTTATAAAAACACAAAGAACGTTTTATCGTTAATTAAGTCATCCATTCTCCTGTTTCTCATCAGACCTCATATCAAGTATGAAATTGTCAAGGTGCTAATTGTCAAAAAAAATTACACCAACAGCCTGCACCCGACATGTACAATCGTAAGCCGGTTCGCATTTTTCATAAAATACAGTGTTTCCAGCGTCTCACCCATATAGCCTATATATCTGTCGCTCCGTTCGCTTCCTTTCGGGACGCTTAACTCCTCCGTCCTTTCCAGTATCGGGAACAGCCATTCACAGTAATCGCGCAGTACACTCTTTTTTGCAAGTATCACATTATAATTGTACAAATACTGCTGTCCGAGAATTTCAGGAAACATCTGCGCATATTCCGGTTGCAGCTCCTCAAGCGCCTGCAGCAGTGCGTTCCAGTCCGCTTCCCTTATGTATCTTTCATGATGCGCATGAATGTCCGGTTCATATGGCAGAGGATAAGGCAGCACCGCATCCACGTCATTATCCATAAGCCGCAAAAGATCATCCCCGCTGAAATCAAAACCCCTTCTGTACTGACACAACCCAAAGTACTGCCCCTCATCGCCATCAGCCTGCACTCCTGCTTCCAATTTATTCTTCCACATCCAGTAAAGCGCCGTCAGCTCACAATAATTGCCGTTTTTTCCGGAAATATGCTGCCCCGTATTATCCGAAAGATTTGCCACTCGCAGCTCACAGCAGTCGGTCCCCACCTGAAGGGGAAAAACGTACTCCGGCAGAGACACATCTGCCCGTAGTGGCTTGTCCGCATGAGATTTTGCCATGTATATCCTGACAAAAGGCATATGGCAGCCCACCGGGAGCGCTGAAAGCGGCAGGAATTTTGCCAGCCTTGCGTGATACAACTTCATCAGTTCCTCCCATCGCGCGAAGGTAAGCCTCCTGTGATGATGAAAACCAAAATTTTCCAGGATCTCCTCAATCTCCGGCTGCACCTGATCCGGGGTTGCTATCAGAATTTCCACCTGCCGCTTCTCTTCCCCGGAAAGCTCCCCTGCATAGGCAGCAAGCGTTTTCACGGGAATGCCCCCGAGAACAGGGGCGTTGCCCGCCATGCGCGTCACGAGAAAACAGCTGATCTCCCGCCTGGGATATAAAGTTCTGATTGCTTCGTATGCACCCAGCGCATAGCCTTGGGCGCCGTAGATGGCCAGCTTCATCCTATCCTCCATAACTGTCTCCGCGCTCCTGCCGATCAAGGACCGCACCCCAGTCAGAGCGCATATAATGTAGTCTCACACCAGCGGGTCTGGTAATGCCTGATATAATACTTATAATCCATTCCCAGAGATTCGATGAACAGCGGAAGGTCGATGACATCCTCCGCCTTGTGGTAGAGGGATATCGCCAGCTTCGGTCGGTACCTCTTTATCGTATTGACCGCTCCACGCAAGGTCTCCAATTCGCTGCCTTCCACATCCAGCTTGATATAAGTGGCCGGCCGACCGTTCAGGACACGATCGATGCTGTCCGCGCTGACAAAATCCTTACCAGCGTCATCCACGTTAGACGCATATCCAAAATCATCATTGATATTAAAAGCCAAGGTCGTTTTTTCACTCCACGTCGCCGCATTATATAATTCAAATTCACATCCGGTCTGTTCCAGTCTCTTCTGGCAGACAGCTATACTGTTTCGATCCGGTTCAAACGCATATACCTTTAGAAGCTTTCCGCCGGTCCATGCAGCCGCATTCGCCGATGTCCATCCATCAAAACATCCGGCATCCACAAAGATTTCCCCGTCCGGATCCGGCTGCATGGCTTCCAGGTCGAAATATTGTTTCCCGTAATCCACCCATATACAGCCTTCCCGTCTTTTTAATATCTGTTCTTCCCGAATCCCCATATCTCTTAGCTGGGCATGGATCTCATCCTGCATCTTAGGCTCCATGACCGTGATCAGAACCGTATACTCCTTCCATTCATCCAACAGACGTTCCGGAGCCGCGACCTCTAATCCCTCCACTGTCTTCAGCGCTGTATGACCATTATCCACATATCCCGCCGCCTCCAACCCCAAAAACCTCAAAGCTCGCAGGCTGCGCCTTCCTGCCTTGCCCGCGCCAAACAGGACAAACGGAGTCCCCCTTCTACCCGGATTATCCTGAAAATACTTTTCAAGAGCATATTGTACTCCAGTCCTCCCGCGTCTCGACGCTCCTTCAATCAATCTCCTTTCCAGTCCATCTACATCCCTATGAATGCAGAAGTCGAGTCTTGCATTAAATATCTCCCGCGACTCTTCATCCTGCAGTTTCTCCACAAAGCCTGTAAGCCCTTCCAATAATTCTCTGTAATCCATATCCTCTCCTCTTCTCTGTTTATTCTTGTATAATCTCTACCAGCAGATCCCTATGTTCTCCACCTTTACGCCTAACTCCAGAAGCTGCTCTTTAATCTTGTCAAAATGGGCTTCATTGGCTATGATATATCTCACGTTCTCCCCTTCGCATACCTGCGGCTGCAAAACGGGGACCCCTTCCAGGCGGCTCCCCCACAGTCTAGCATCGTTATCCATGAAGGCAAGGATGCTGCCCTGTCTCTCACACAGCTTTTTAAAGGCGGCAAGCCCTCTGTCCCCGCAGCCGAAGATGACATACTGCAGGCCGTCCGTTTCCCCGAGGAGATGCCTGTTGTCATACCGATACTGCCTGTATACCTCATCCGGGCCGTTTAGCAAAACCTGCAGCCTTTTACGGATCCCCGGCGACAGGCTTTCCTCCCCAAGTTTTCCTTCTGCCATGGCCCCTTTTAACTGATCCGTGAACCATCCGTACCGCTCCCTGTATGCCGGATCCGCGATCCTTTCCTCCGAAAAGGTCCGGCAGCAGCACACAAAAGATTTCGCCATCCGTACATATAGGGCCTGCTCCGCCTTTCCCTCCCAGCTCTCCTGCATCAATCCATGGAATTCATAGTAGGAATACCCCAGCTCCTTTCCGGAGTTCGATGAGGATCCTTCCCTGTCAATGCAGTAGTTATATAGGCAGTCCGCCGTATAGACCGCCGACTCCGCCGCCGCATTGGTCCGATGTAAAAAACCGATGTCTTGAAAAGCTGCCCCAGGGCTCTCCGAGAGCCGGATGCCATTCCCGCAGATAAAGGATCTTTTGTAGATTCCGCTCCACAGATACCAGTCCTCCGATGCCAGAGACGGGATATCCCCGGGCCTTACTGTGTTTCCGTAGAAAGCCGGGTCTGCCGACAGCCTTCTCTCCTTAAAGACCGTCTCCCCGTCATGGGCCACCCAGTAGGCCCTGTAACCACCCTTCACGATATCGGGAAAGCCGACAGCGGCCGCCTCTCCGTAAAGGGTCTCATACATGCCGCTGTCTATGTGATCATCGGTCTCGACGATGCCGATATAGGCCCCTCCGGCCCTCTCAATCCCCAGGTTCACCTGGTAGCCATAGCTCTTCCTGTCGCTGCGGATCACTCTGACACGGTCATCCTCCCGCGAGAGCTCTTCCAGGATCTCATAGGTGCCATCCACGGATCCCGCATCAATACAGAGAATCTCCAGATCCTGCAAAGTCTGCCCCATCACGCTCCTGACTGACTTCTCGATATATTTAGCTACATTCAGTGACGGCATGATCACGGAGACTTTGCTCATACCCTTTCCTCCCTGTCTTTTTCATATGGGGTCTGCATATACGATCCTCTCCCCGTCCACGCCAAGCTCCGTGAGATAGGCGATGACCTTCTCGATGACCGGCAAGTCGTTTAAGGCGATGACGATGTAGTCCGCCTGATAGGCAGGCACTCTTTCCGGCGGTATCTTCTGCACCTGCAGCGCTTCATCGTAAGCATCGGCATGCTTCCGGTCTGCCCATGCCAGGATCCTGCAGTAGCCCGTCCCTTTTAGCTGCCAGTAGTAGATCTTCCCCACGTTGCCTCCCCCGTACAGGAGGACGGCCGATCCCGCCTTCACTTGCCAAAAGGGAAAATAGAACCGGTTCAGCCCGCTCATGGCCGCGTTGTCATATTTCCACACCATGAACCGCATGTACTGGTCTATCTGGGGTTTTAAGGCTGCTCCGTACCCACTGGCTCCGGTCTTTTCATAAAGCCAGGTATACAGACAGGAGGCGTTCAGGTAGGCATCCGCCTTTTTCTGGGCGCAGGCCTGGGCCTCATGCATCCGGTAATGGTAGCCGCAGTAATCGGACAGGATGATCTTTCGTGCCTGCAGCAGCGTCGGAACCACGATCCCCACGTCCTCCCCGTCGTTGATCCGGGTATCAATCTCCTCGATATAGCCGCCCACCAGCTTCTTTTTAAAGAGCTTCGTGCAAAGGTATGGCAGGACGCCGAACACAAAGGGCTCCTCCTTACACAGCATCTGCCCGTACAGCTCCTTTAAAGCCGCTTCTCCGGCATAGGTTCCGGCCGGGCAGCCGTTGTATTCGCACACCCTTTCCCCTGTCTCAAACACCTTCTCGCAGCCTGCGGCAATGACGTCACCGTCCCCCAGCCCTGCCGCCAGTTTTTCCAGAAAGTCTTCCTCTATCCAGTCATCCGCGTCCAGAAACGCCAGGTATGTCCCTGATGCCTGCGCCACCCCGTATTTGCGGGCAGCCGACACACCCCGGTTCTCCTGAGTGAGATAACGGATCTGGCTGTATCTCTGCGCATAGGCGGCGCAGATCTGTCCCGTGTCATCGGTGGAACCATCATTCACTAAGACGATCTCCAGCTCCGGATAGGTCTGGGCCAGGGCAGAATCCAGCGCCCGGGCGATATAGCTGCCGCAGTTATAGGCAGGTATGATCAGGCTGATCTTATAATCCTTCATTCTTTATCCCCGCAAAGATCCGGCGCAGGAAACAGTTCTCATTCTGGCACAGGATGATATGCGCCTCATCAATCCCCATGCCCGTCAGCTGCTTCCTGATCTCTTCTCCGTATTTATAGTTGGCTACCAGATAGGTCAGGCCGCGGTTTTGTCTCACCACATCCGCCGGGTACACCTTTTCCCCGCAGCATCCTGCCTCTTGGGCCGCTTTCCCATTATCGATCATCAGGATCTCTTTCCCCTGCAGTCTGGCATAGGTGCACAGGATCTCCCCGATGTGCCCTGCTCCAAAGATGGCCACCTTCCCTTCGCTCCGGAACCGCCCCCTGAAATATTCGATCATCCGCGTATCTCTGTCTTCTTCCTTAAGGACCGCTTCCCGAAAAGTCGGTTCCCCTTCGATGAGGGCTTCATAGACTTCCTTCATCTCCAGGCAGTCCTCCTCCATACGAATGGCATTGTCCTTAATCTGGCGGCACAGATGCCCGTATACTTCATGGATCTTCTCATATCTGCTCTCTCTGGCGAGCATACGGCAGAAGTGGGTATAGCTCACAAGCTCCCATGCCAGAAAGATATCCTTATACTTCTCCCAAAGCCGCCTCTCCTTTAAGATCCCCTCTAACAGCCCGTACTCCTTATAGTGGGTCTCAATGCAGCCTGCCGCGTACATGGATGCCTCCTCGTTGTCCAGCCGGTAGTTGTGCAGGGGCTCCCTGAGGAAGTAACACCGCCCCGCATACAGCTGAGAGAGGAAAGAAAAGGTGATGTCCTGATAGGCCGCTCCTTTGGTCTCGTTCATAAAGACAGAATTGTCGAGCAGGAACCGCCTCTCATAGAGGCCGCTCCAGAAACCGTCCACCCCCAGACGCACAAAGCGGTCCCCTCGCTCTCCCGTCTCCACCACGCGCTCCAGCACCTCCTCCGGCCGGTAATTGATCGCAAAGCCGTACTCCTTACCCTTTACATGGATCACCTGGCGGTAGGCCGCCTTTACGATGTCGCACCTGTTTTCTTTTGCGATGTCATAGAGGACCTCATATTTGTTCTCCGGGATGTAGTCGTCCCCCTCGCAGATCCCTATGTACTCTCCCACTGCCACCCTGAGCCCGCAGTTGAACTGCGCCCCCACGCTGCCTGCACATGTATAGAGCCGGATTCGCGCATCCTCCTGTGCCAGCGCCTCAAGGATCGCCGGCGTGGCATCCGTGCTCTCTCCGTCCACCACGATGATCTCCAGCTCCTTAAGAGTCTGGTTCATAACGCTGCGGATGCACTGTTCAATATACTTTTCCCCGTTCTTTACATAGGTGATGGATGAAACCTTGACCATACCGGTGTACCTTCCCGCCTTTCCACAAATACATCAGATCTCATACAGAATATCTTCCAGAGAGACGATGGGGCAATCCACCTTTTCACATAACATCTCCTCGATCTCATCGAAATAGGTGATGGCCGTCACCACGACCACATCCACCTCCGCCAGCTCCTCATCCGGCGTCAGCACATCCACCTCCGCATAGATGGAATCCGCGTTCTTATCGATGGCGTAGCTGACGGTCACGCCCGAACCCTTCAGCTCATCAATCAAGCGCTCCCCCAGCTCCTTCATGCCGTAAACCGCCACGGTCTTATAGCCGTTTTTCGTAAAGTACTCCACTAACGTTTTGCCCTCCTGGCGGATCTGCAGCCACTGGTCAAAGGCCATGTAGAGCTCGTGGACCTTTGCTCCGCCCGCTGCCATCTCCTTAATTTTCTTTGCAGATGTCGTTCCGGCTGCGATTCCTCCTGCTGCTGCCCCAGCTGCCATTCCCAGTAAGGTCGATAATGCTTTTTTCATGTTTTTCTCTCCTTTATCTTTCTTTCTTAATCCATATACTTCCAGCGCCACACCCTAATAAATGCTTCGGTATTTTGTTCGCATAAGTATGCCAAGGCATACTTCCAAACATTTCTCCAAATAATTGAACAGAATACTGCTTATTATTCATCAAAAAAGCTCTTAATAAATAGGCTTCATTGTACGCACGTCCCTCATAAATCCATTTTGGGAGATATATAAATGGATAAAAAATATCATGAAAATGGATATAAACTCCTTTCCGCAGACGCGGTAAAATTTCAAACAAAATATAATTTACATCCGAATTCATTCTCGCAACATGAGAAGAATCAATAAACAAAATATCATTCTCCTCTAACTTTTCAAAAAAGCTTACCGGTATCTCCTGCAGGTTTTTTTCATGAATTTCTATATTATCTTTCGATCTTAGCAATGATTTCAATCTCTGCGGATTAGGCTCAATAGATGTTATCCTGACCCGATTTTCCATAAATTTTTCATTGGTATCTAGCATCACCGCTGTTGAAAACCCCGAGCCTGCTTCTATTATATTCTGTGGATTTAAGATTCGGATCATATAGTACAACGCATCCGCACTGCCTTTGCCAAACCATATATTGTTGTAATAATATCTGCTTGATAAATCTGCTGATTGTTCATCAGTCCACTCGGGTAATTCAATATCTTTCATCTGATTTAGCAGTTCCAGCTGCCCATCCACATTAAAATCAATATCCAGTACCTCTTGTTCTTTATCAAACAGTTTCTCTTCTCTCTGGTGAATCTCTCTGATATTCGGATAAGGCGACTCGTAGTGGTTAAATGGCATAGCATAGATATAGTCCGTTTTCTCCAGAACATCGGGTTCAAAATATGCTTTCTTATCCAACCATTTCAGCCATTTCTTCATACTAATCAGCTTTTTAAACTGCTCTTTCTCAAGCTGCTCTCTAATTTGCCAGTCATCATATGGCGATATCAGAATAATGCTGTCTCTTGCGCCTCTTTGTACAGCCTCTTCCACACTGATACATGCTGCCTTACCACCTTCTTTTTGTTTGTTCTTATCGTTATCAATAAATGCCGTAACTTTAATATTCGCTTCACTCAACAGATCAAATACCCGATTGCCGTTTGTACCGGCGCCAAAAATATAGAACTCATTCGTCATAAGTATTTCCTCCCTCATTTATTGGTTGAAATCACATATTCATATAAATGCAGCAATTGACGTACCGCTTTTTCCGGTTTCAGCCGGTCAATTCGTTTCTGTGCCAGTTTCCCCATTTGCTGTTTTTCTTCGCTTGTCATGGCAGCCGCTGTATTCACCTTTTCCAACAGATCATCCGAATCACCAATTCGACACAGCAGTCCACTTTTCCCGTGTGTAATCAGCTGTTCAAAACTGGCGCCATCTGTTCCAATCACCACCCTTCCAAAATACATCGCTTCTATACAGGTATTTGGCAAATTGTCCATTAAAGATGGCAATACAACAAATTCGGCTTCTCTGATAATCGGATATAGCTGATTATGCGGCAGAGCTTTCGATATAATCACCCTATTGGCACATGCCCCTGCTTTTTCACGTATAATCCGGGCAGCTCCTATCCCGTTCACTTTATACTCCTGCCCAATAAATACAAAATAGTAATCCGGGTTTTCCTTCAAAAACCGTTCTAAAATTTCTGCAATGACAAATACTCCTTTTTCTGCATATAAAGTTCCAAAAAACAACACATATTTTTTCCCTTTCAGATGACTGTCAAAAAATTGCGCATCATACTCTCGCACATCATTTACAAACGGTGTCTCAATCACTGGGACCTTTCTGTGGCAGTCCTTCCCGAAAGCATCCGCCGTAATCTTGCATGGTGCAAAAACAACACTGCATCTCTTAGCAGACATTCTTTCAAACAGGGACATTGTTTTTACCTGCGACTTTGGGAATGTCTGAAAAGATGAAAAATAGGTCTTAGCATAGGAAGAAAGTCGCAACACTGCCGGTGTTTTTCCATAATAAAACATTGCAAGACCAGATAGGGATGTAAACTGGATCACATCAATATGTGTTTCTTTCGTTATTTGACGAATCTTTCTGTTTAAAATCCGGCCCATCTGTATCGCATTATAAATATATTTACCTGTCTGCCATTTTTCACCGAAAAATAGCGGCACCATAACTGTCTGAATCTTAATACCCTGTTCCGTTCTGTGGCTGTCAACATTTCCAGCCGTAAGAATCATAGGCTGGTGACCCAATTTAATCAACGCCAAGGAAACCCGGTATAAGTAATTCGGGAATCCCGTCGTTGGGTTTCCCCTCTTTGGATATTCGTTTGCGACAAATAAGATATTCATAACTTACCTTTCTATCAGTACATCCCATTTTTTCATTATTTTTTTATACGCATAATGTCTCGCTCTTGTTTTCGACCTAGTTGTGTAATAATTTAGCATTCGCTCATCCATCAACACATCTGCGATTACATCTCCAAGTTTCGCCTCCTGCTCTGTTACCGTGAATCCTTTATTGCTATACATAAGAGGTGTCACAATTCCATATTCTGCATATTCTGTCTTATCAACCACTTTATTCTTGCATCCCAGTATTTCCGGCGGCCCTCCGGGAGCATTAAATGATATTATTGGCAGTCCAGCCGCCATTGCTTCCACTATTACGTTACCAAACGCTTCATTGGCCGAAGTCAGCAAAAACACCTTCGCATGCTCATAAAAAAAAGCAATGTCATTCTGAAAGCCCAGCAGATAGACTTTCTCCTGTAAATGCAATTTTTTTATAAGATTTTCCAAATATCGTTTTTGCGGTCCTTCTCCACAAATAATCATTTTGGCGTCCGCTACTCTCTCCACCACTCTGCTGAATGCTTTAATAGCAATATCCTGCTGCTTAACTTCCACATACCTTCCAACGCATAGGACAGTATGTTCTCCATAGGCCCACTCTTTCTCTGAATGATCAGTTGTTTCTATGATCACCGGATTCGGAATCTTAACTATCTTTTTCCTTTTTACATGGCATTCTTCTACTAGTTCTCTCACAGAATAGGAGGATAATGCCACAATATAGTCAGCCTGATTATAAACTTTTCCTACTACATATTTGTTATATAGCAGGCCTGTCAGTTCAGGCCGCAAAGACGGAATCGTGCATTGACTGCAGATTACACATTCTGTCCCTTTTGACAAGACATTAATAAAGTTATATTCCTCCATAAAACTCAGTGCAGCATTTATATGATATCTCTGCTTATATTCCCGCATAATATGGGCTGATCTTACCAAGGAGATCAGGCTATCCGCCATGCTATCGAAAAAATTATGAATCCCTGTATTTATAATCCTTCCTTTTACATCATACCGCTTCGGCAATCCGGAGTTACCCACAAAATAATATATGTTATCTCCCCTCTCCGAATAGTACTGTCCAATAATCGCGGCCACACGTTCCGCTCCTCCTCCGCTCAAAGAAGGAATCAGTATAGCAATATTCATACCTGTCTTTACCTTCCCTGCAACATTGCATCTATCTTAATACTATTGCTGTTCCATCATAAGCTCCTGAATAATCTCCTCCATTGTGATCTTCGGGCACTTCATTGTTTTATTAAGCATCCTGCCAATCTGAGCATATTGATTAGTAACAGTTATGACAACAGCATCGACTTCTGGAACCGGCGAACCGGGAGCGTATATTCTCATTCCCATATCTCGTCCGTTTTCTCCACTATTTTTATCAATCCCATAAGCCACAGAAATGTCACCCTGTTCCAATTCATATAACAGGTGTCTCCCCAATTTCCCCATCCCGTAAATTGCAATTTCCCGATAACCATATTTATGAAAGAAATCCGAAACATTAATTTGATGATCCCTCAAATACATCCAATTATCCAGCAGCTTATCGTGTCTCAAAAGACTCTGAATATTTTCTTCCTTTTCTCTGGATTCCTTTTCCTCCTCCGTTTCATAAAAGGTATCTATCTCTGCCTTCTCATCTAACTGAATATCTTTGCATTCAGTAACAACCTGTTTTATTGCCTCCAGATATCCAAATCCAAAAGCGATATCCGGTTCCAGATACATGCCTTCTCCCCATTCATTCCATGCATTCAGAAACACAAAATCATTATTAAGCAACATACTTTTCTGAAATAATTTTTTAAAATATTTATAAAACTTTTTCGGAGATGCTTCCTCCAAGATGCCTCCATTTTTCCCGCGCCGCGGCGTATCATCATAATCAACGACTCCACACAGATATACCTTTCCCCTTCGCATTTTTCTATTTAGGATCTCCTCCCAGATTTTATCGTAAGGGCATCTTGCCGGGCGTTCCGTCAACCGATATTTTGTAATCACATCTATTATGGCATAGTGAGGCTGCCGTATAAGCGTTGCATCCATTCCGGGTAATAACCCTTCATCCATCCCAATCACATAAATTCCCGGCAGCCCATTCTCCTTTGCTCTCATCTGAAAATACTGCATCATACTCCACAAAGGAAAAATTAATTGTGGTTTATATATAAGAAAAACAGGTTTTTCGTCTACTTTGATATAGCGATCATCTTTAAAAAATGGCAATAAATATTGAAAATGCTCCTCCCAATCCTCTTCTCTCCCATAGCACTGCTTAAGCAGAACACCGTTCCCATCCGATCTGTTCTGCTTGCCGTCTTTGCTCACCCAACTGGTTGCATTTTCTATCTTCGTCCATGTTCTGGCCCATGTTTCATTAGCCCAGCAGAAGCAAAAAGGTATCCGTACATCTGACCAATGCAACAAATTTTCTGCGGGTTTTTCCAGAATCCGCCTGCCCTTCTCAAACCAATAGTGATAAAAGCACATCCCATCTATACAATATTTCTGCATAAGTTCCGCCTGCCATATCATTGTATCGCGTTCGAGTAAATCATAATAATTATTATTCAATGGCACCCTGGGCTGGTTGTGCCCTGCATACAACTTTTCGGCCACCTTGACTGCAGTCCATTCCGTATAACCGTCTCCCCACCACCTATCATTTTCCGGCACTCTATGAAATTGGGGAAGATAAAAGGCGATGGTTTTAGGTTTCATATATATTTTCCCTCTTTCCTTCAAATCATCTGTGTCTCCTGCCACTGCTGTTTTTACGAATCAGCCACTGATAATATCTTTCTAACTTTTTTACCGCAACATCAGGCTCATATTTCTTTATCATCTGTCTGTTCTTTAACATCATTTCTTTTTTCTTTTGTTCCGTCGTACTCAAAGCTTTTCTGACTGCCCGCAAGAGACTTTCCGCATTTCCTGGTTCAGATAAAAAACCGTTCTCTCCATCGTCAATCATTTGCTCCAAACTGGTTCCATATGTGCCGACAACCAGTTTATCCAGCGATAGCGCTTCAAGACATGCATTTGGCAAATTATCCACCAACGAGGGAATTAAAACCACCTCTGCATGTCTGATAATCGGATATAATTGCTGTTGGCTCAGCACGCCCAGGTACAGCATTTTATATTGATTTTCTCCCAGTTTCTCTTTCATTTCCTCCACTGCACTGCCGGATTTTGTCGCCACATTCCATCCCGCACATATAAAAAGTAAATCTCTATCTTCCTGAAGCAATCGGGGAAGCATATCTCCTATTACCCGAAATCCTTTATCCGTCGTAAATGTACCATAATACAATATATATCTCTTGTGTGCTAACCGTTGGTCATATACCGTACTGTCTTCCGCCACCTGATTATCATACGGCGTTTCCATAATGGTTACTTTTTTTCTGATATCTCTGCCAAACTGCTCTCCTATTATTTTACTGGGCGCTATGATCCCATCTGCTTTTCGCCCAGACATCCGTTCCCAAAAAGAATATGTATCAATGTAATCTTTCATTGTGTCCTGCTGAACATACTGCACTTTAGAATATGTGGATAATCTCAAAACTGCCGGACATTTTAAACTATGCATACATCCATTTCCCGACCATCCCGCATATTGGACAATATCAATTCTCCGCGCCGCATCCAACTGTCTTAATTTCCTTTGTACTGCTATCTCCCTTTTCAAAATTCCAATGGATACGATAACGGCTGCAGTATGTAAATTACCGTTCCACTTTACGTTATGTACAACAACGCCTTCATATTTCCAGGTCTTATCATTTACTGCTCCTGCAACAATCTCAACATTATGTCCATACTCCTGAAGAAATCGACTTATTTTATATACATAACGCGGCATCCCGGTCAACGGTTCATTCCTTTTAGTGACAAACTGTGGAGTGACCATGATTATATTCATAAGCAGAATACCTCCCATAAATTTAGGCATTTAAATATCGCGTTAAAATATATTTAGTCTAAATAGGGAAATGTTATCTGTGTGTAGTTATATTCCCGTAACTTATTGAAAACACCATATAAATGGTTTCTTCCAACACCGATAACAACCAGCGTATCATCCGGTGAATACGCTAATTCGGCTATCCCATAAATCGGTATGCCCAAGCACTCATCTTCCCCTTCCTTTCGTTCACTTATTACAAAGCAGGAAATCTTATAGCGCGATGACAGCTGCCGAAACACTTCTTTTCCAACCATTCCTGCTCCATAGATAACAATATGTTTAGCAGATTGCAACCGTTGTTCTTCCTTAGCGCGGGTACTTATTTTATCAACATTAACGCATTCATTTACAACGTCAATCCATTGATTCAGAATTCTCTGATTCGTATATTCCTCCATATATTTCAAACTATTATCTTTAAAGCCTTTGACCATAGTTTCTGAGGAATATATCATCTCCATTGCCCTAGCCATATATTGCGTTGTCCCATCATCTTCTGTCCTTTCATCGCAAACCAGAATCCCCCTGTCGCATATCTCCAGTGCGCCTAATTTCTTTTCATAGTCAAGCTCACCCATTAATAATTCCCGAGGCCCGGACAGGCAGTCTGTCGCAATGACAGGGCATGCCAGCGTCATGGCTTCTAACACTACATTGGGAAGTCCTTCATAACGACTGGAAAGAATCAACGCCTTTGCTCTCTTCATGTACGCGAAAGGATTTTTCGTGAATGGCAGAATCCTAATAAATTCTGCTAATCCCTGTTCTTCTATATAGGCCGTTAAATCATCATAGGATTCTCCGCTTCCGAGAATCAACAGCTTTACCTGTGGATTTGCAGCATGAAAACGAGAAAACTGTAATATCAGCCGTCTTTGATTCTTCTGCGGGTGAAGTCTGCCAACATTCAGAAAGAAATCGGCTCCTTGCAAAAAAACCTGTGCTTCATCAGGCAGTTCCTCCTGTGATTTACGAACAATCTCTTCTTTATCAATAAAATTATAGATTGTTTTCGTCATATTCCCCGGCACCTGATAATTATGTAAAAGATCAAACCTGACTCCTTCCGCACACGCAACAATGGTATCCACATATTGATATAAGTTTCTGATTACTGCTGTATCCATTGCATACGAAGGTTCGTATACCGACTGTATACATCTCACCGAGACAATAACCCGCTCTACATCCTTTGTCATAACATTTAGAAGATTCATATTTGCCAGAAAACTAATTGCGCAGTCAATATGATATTTCTTCTTATACTTTTCAATATTTTTGTCGTAAGTCCTGCCTGCTCCAACATCAACGATTGTTCCGCCGTAATCGTAAACGATATTTCTTGCACCAAAGAGAAAAAGATATACATTATATGTTTTAGCCAATTCTTTCGATAATAAGCCGGCAATCCTCTCAGCTCCACCGGACCACAATCCATGCACCAGTATTGCTATATTTCTAATCATTCTAAATGTCTCCTTATATAGTTGATACTTGCCTTTATGACTTACAATATCTCTATTCGTTTCCCAAAATAAGTCTTCCGAAATATTCATCATATTCATCTGGGACAAACGTTCTTAACCCAGACCAGGATGTAAATGTTATTTCACCAAATAAAACCCTGCCATCCGGCAGATTATACCAATCTACGCGCACATGTTTAAATCCCTGACAAAGAATCTCACTCAGCCTCAACATTTCCTCCAACTTCTCAGGTTTTGGCGCTACCACAGGATCCTTGGGGTAACCGAAACTAAAAGGCTGCATATTCCATTCTTTGTCATAGAATGAAGCCTGACATTCCGGTCTATGGCTTCCCTTTATACACCAAATGTACTCTGGTTTCCCATGGAAGCAATAAATATTATAGTCATATACTGTTTCCGCAACGCCTTCCAAATACTCTTCGCAGATGATCTTAGGCTTAATATCCTTATACTGAATTTCATACGCTCCGCCGCAAAAAGCATAATTCTGCGAATACCACTCCGATAATAGTCGGCGTGTTTCCTCTATATCTAACTCATTTTTATCTTTCACAATAATATTTCTTCCACTGCCGTTATTTAACTTCAGCGCAAAGCTCTGCGGAAGTTCCTCGAAATCTATATCTTCCACCCGATCCCATTCATGATAGCGCTTCGTAAGATACTTCTCGCCTATTTTTTCCTTAACCCATTTTCTGACTTCCACTTTGTCAGCAAGTTTCGTTCTAAACGGATCGTCTATTTTCAGCTTCTCCACATTGAGGATTTCGGTATACCGGGTTGGGTTATCCCAATTCAGTTCCCTTGAAAAAATACTGCGATATGCTTCGCCTAATTCGTCTTTGCATTTTCCGCTTAAATATATTTCTTTATAATATTCATAATTTTTATAAAAGCTAAATATGTATATCTTTTCCTTCTTTACATGGTTTTCCAGCAGCTGTTTTTCCAAGATATTTCTGGCTGATGGATTTTCGACAGAAATTATGTAGATCCAGTTTTCTCCCAGATTCTCTATCTTTCCTACTTCCGTTCCGTCAAGCGGTTCCCGATAAAGCGCCTCGCTATTATCCATAAATTTTTTGGCATCGACCTTTTCATTTTTGATTGCTGCCATTAACTTTCTACCTATTGTCCCTGCGCCCACAATGACAATTCCATTTGCCTCGTGCTCCTTGATCATTTTTGTAAAAGCTTCCATTCCTATTACATACATATCTGCTTTCCTCCTATCATGTAATCGTTAAAATATTCCAGTAAATCCTATATCTTCCGTCCCTCAATCCCCAATGATTCCATAGATATATGTGTAGCTATTGATTCCGCATTTTAACAGATTCTGTATTGCCTCCAAATAATGCTCGAATCTCACTGTGACAATAACCCCACATTGGTTTTTATCAAACGGCAGTTCATCCAATTCCCACACGGGTTTTTCGCTAACTTTCTCATTTTGTTTATATCCATTGGAAACCACAAATCCGTCAAAACTCAAATTGTGATCAAGCAAGGCATTCGCCGTTTTCTTTCCCCAATAGCCATCTCCCATAATCAATACATGGTTCTTCCCGGCTACAAATCTTTTTATATATCCCTCACAAAAATCGCCGCCCTTATATACACTAAACGCCTCTACGACCCAGTTGAGAAATCTGTTATATTTCACGCCCTTTTCTCTTCTTAGTTCATAGCACAGCTGCTTAAATTCTTCAATATCACTATCTGCGTTTTCTGCAAAAAGCATTTCTAAAATATGATATATTTGTTTACTCACAAATTCCCTGTATGCGCCTTTGGTATACTCGTCAAATAAGCGAAAAAAATACATTTGATCAAGTCTGATCCCATATCTTTTCCTGTCATTTGCCCAAACTGTTTTTGTATAAGAAACCGGCGTATTAGCACGATAGCAGGACATAATTCTGTCAAAATAGTGAACTTTCCCTTTTACACCGCAGTACAATTGCATCGACCAATCAGCTGATGCCATTGTTCCCTCAAAAAATCCCTTACTTATCGCATATTCTCTTTTAACAACCCTTGATGCCGTAGGAATATTCCCGCGATACCACATGATCATTTCCTCTATCGATAAATCTTTATCTCGATCATAGGGATTCATGGTTTTTATTGTATTCCCATTCTCCATATCTAATATCACTGCATTATGAGCCGTCATAGTACAATCGGAATGTGCTTCCATATATCTTATCTGCATCTGCAGTTTATGCCGATCAATCCAAAAATCATCACCCTCACACGATGCAATATACTTTCCGACAGACTGCTTCATCATAGCCGTTCTAACAATCAACAAAAACTCTTTTATGGATAAACTGCCATATAAATTCTTTGGCTGAATAATGGCTTTTATTCTGTTCGGATATTCTCTGACATACTTATGTATGATTTCATCCGTGCCATCTGTAGATGCGTCATCATGAATAATAATTTCATACTCGAAATCTGTTTCCTGCTGTAAAAAACCTTCGATTGCACTCTCCAGATAATTTTTATGATTATAAGTCAAGCACCATATTGACACTAAAGGCAAACCAGTTTTCACTTAACCTTCTTCCCTTCGTTATATATTCTCCGTCCAATATCTGTTTTTTCGCGATTATGCTCACTTCTGTTTGGCATATGCTTCAACATGCCTTCCAAATACCCCTGCCTTTCGCAAAATAATCCCTCTCCCTCTTCCAAATACTGTTTTACCGCAAAAGCTCCCAAGAGTTTACCCCTGCACTCCCCATTCAATATTTTGGGCTTTATCCATGTAAATTCGCCATCCGTTTTTCTGATCTTAAGAAAATAATTTGCCCGCCGCATTGCAAAATAATAAAAAGATTCATCTTCGCAATGCCCATAATATTTTGACCATCCTATATCGCAATAGCTAAAATCCGAAGGATACTTATGGCATATTTCCATTTCACTGGTTCGCAAATCCAATATTTTTATATCCTTGCCAAACGACGGCAAAACAAACAGTCTATTTCCTGCGTTTATAATTCTGCACACTTCTTTTTCTTTCAAATGCTTTTTCCCAAATGTGTTAATTACCTGTATTTCCTCGCTGCCTATATTCCACTGATAAAGAATACCAAAATTATTCAGCAGATAAACACTTCCGCCAACCACAATACAGTCTGCGCAATCCTCTATTCTCGTACGTAATATATATCTCGTCTGTCTTCTTTCTTCCAGATTAAAGGAATATAGTATATCTCCCTCTTTGGTTAACAACCATACATTATTCCCGTCTCTACAGGCACACTGCATTTCTCCTGTTTCATCAAATCTATCTGCCACCTCTTCGATTTCCCCCTCCTCTGTATGAAAAACGATAATCTTATTTTCATATTTGGGAAAAATGTAAAAAACAGAATCATATCTTTCAAAAGCCACAAAATTCCCCCACTTATGATTATTACAATTTAGTGGAATATAGCTACACTGTCGCTCATCCCATTCAAATATAACTAAATAATCTCCCGCTGTTTCCAAAGCATATACGTTCCCGCCAAATTCCTCCATAAAATCTATCGAATCACCCGCTCTTAAAATATAATCCCGAAACACTTCGCAATATGCGGCTTTTCCATTTTGGGAATTCATTATGGCCGGCAATCCAGACTGTGTATCTACAAAAAACAACTGGCTATTAACCAATACACAATTTGAAAATAAAAAATCTGCCTTCATCATACTTTCACTATCCATTCTTTCGTTTGCATTTTTCCCTCTCCCAGACCACATTATTCAAAATCTCTAAATTCTTGGTCCCTGCTGTTTCCATTCTTTTGAAAACATAGTCACACATAACTTTTCATAATTTCCTTTTTCCATGCGCAAAAATCCAAGACCGTTCCGCCGTCAAAAATTCTTGCGTCCACATAACCTTTATCCAGCCGTGAATCAACCACATCAAAATACTGCTTTCCTCTTATTATTGCTCGGACTTCTTTGCACTCAGGTAATAAAATATTCAAGTAGGAAAACTGTTCTGCACCAGTTAAATATACATAGCTCCTCCATATTTAGAAAAGCACTAGACTTTCCATACTAACTGCCGCCTCCACCACTTCTCATTCAGCTATATATAAAGTCAATTTCATTCCCGTTATACGACTAAATAGCAAAAAGGGTTAACCCCTGTGGAATCCCCACAGTATACCTTAAATACAACTCATATTCTGAATTGATACTCTTAATCAACGAATACGTTTGCAACAACACATATTCATCAAACCCTGCCCGGATAATCAGCTTTGGCTTCCTGCTTATCAAAATGGAAGCAGCCCCGTCCAAAACTTTGTCCACGGAAAAAGGAAAATTAATTTTAATAATTGAAACTGTATGTTCTTCATTCAATTCTTTGCAAAGAGAATCAATCGTTACAGCCGGATAAACTTTATAGTCCATACTCTCGTTTTTTATTCCGCCGCGTTCCAGGCTCCCTTCAAAACGCACATTCTTATTTTTGTTATAAGCGCAAACCTGTTTTGCTATAATATTTTCAAAATTTCTCTCTTCTATATTTTTTAATAATGTCGAATAATTATTTTCGTCCGGCTCAAGAGCAATCACCAATCGATACTTATAATCTACAGCCTTAGCAAACGCCCATATTGCCTCTCCATAACATGCACCCACATCCAGTAAAGTTTCATCCTCATTAAGCTTTATTACATCATTCGTAAAATAACCTGCTCCCTGTTGGAAATAAGGCAGCATATATTCAGGGTTGTCGTTGATTCTGCTCTCTAAATAGCTTTTCAGGCAGCTTTTTGATCTGGCATCCTGCAGTTCTTCGTAAAAGGTATCTAAAAGACCAGCTTCCTTTTCTATAAAATCCAAGGAAATCGGATCAAAAATGTCACAACAAACACTCGATAGCCAATAAATATTTTTCACATTATCAATTTTTTCCAGCCTTCTCTTTCCTTCCGCATACTCCGAATGACCAATGATTACGCTAAATTCGGAGTATTTGTCCAACACCTCATCCATAGTAAAAATATTTCGACCCTCAAAAACAGTATCCGTGTTTTCTTTATAATCAACAAAGAAACCTTCAATACAAATTTCAAATGCCCTGCAATAACGATAAACACCTATCCCCACAGAACCCGTTCCCCATATAAAAATCGGGGCTGTGTCCTTCTTAATCTTATGCCACTGAGCCATTCTGTCTTTTTCTATTTCCAGTTCTTCTATCATTTCGTTTCTCCATTCACCGCTTTTTCCACTATACATGCAGTCACCGCATCGCCGGTAACATTGGTCAACGTTCTTCCCATATCCAATATCCTGTCAATTCCTGCAATCAATGCGATTCCATCCACCGGTAAGCCCACAGACATTAAAACCGTGCTTAGCACGATCATACCCGCCCCTGGCACCCCCGCCGCTCCTATGGATGCCAACGTCCCGGTTAAAATCACCATGAGCTGCATTGTTATGCTCATCTCAATCCCATATGCCTGCGCAACAAATAACGCTACAATCCCCTGATACAACGCATTACCATCCATATTGATTGTGGCACCTAACGGCAATACAAACCCGCTTACTTCCTTTGAAACACCTAATTTTTCCTGCGTACTTTTTATAGAAACCGGCAATGCCGCCGCAGAACTGCATGTCACAAAAGCTACAACCTGCACTGGGAACATACCTTTAAAAAAGTCTGTAATTGAAAAATCAGAAAAGCACTTTAATGACAGACAATAAACAATACCAATATGTATAACGATGGCAAGATAAAATACAAGAATCAATTTCCCCAGTGGCAACAAAACGCCGATTCCGTTTTGTGCAACCGTTGGAATCATCAACCCAAAAATGCCCAGAGGCGTCAATTCCATAACTCCATTGGTAATTGTAATCATAACTTCAAATAAATCTTCTATTCCCTCATGCAAAACCCTTCCCTTCGGCATAATCTTTACCAAAGCGATTCCTACTACAATAGCCGTAAATATAATCTGCAGCATATTGGCGTTCAGTAAGGCATCTATGATATTACTGGGGAAAATTCCAACGACACTATCAATCAAACTCGGAAATTCTTTCGCTTCATATGCCGAATCTTCTATAGAAATTCCTATTCCCGGTTTAAAAATATTAGAAAGAATCAATCCGATAATCACTGCAAATGCAGTCGTGCACAGGAAAATAACAACTGTTAAAATTCCCATTTTTCCAATCTTTTTCATATCGGAAATACTGGATATTCCTAAAATCAAAGAGGTAAACACCAACGGAACCATGATCATTTTGATCAGATTCACATAGATTGTTCCTAACGGCGAAAAAAACAGTGCCGTATCCTGATGATTCTGCAGACATACACCTATGATGATGCTAATCAGCAAAGCTCCTAAAATCATTATTGACAACCTATTTTTATTTGTCTTTTCCAACTTACTTTCCTCCTAATCAACTATTACTTGTATATAAGTTCCTATATTTTCAATGACCGTTTCCATTTCTTCCATGCCACTGAATCGAATCATGGCCACTCCTACAACACCACCACTGTTTTGATATGTTTCAATCCAATCTCCCTGCTGTTTATGGACATATAATTCAACGATTTTATCCCGTATATACGGGTCTACGTATAACTCGCGAAATCTCCCGCTGCCCCTTCCTCCTATGATATATTGAAAATAATACCCTGTCCGCTTGGGCTTCCCGATCTTGTACGGCATACCCATAGAGATATTTAATACCGCACTCATCACATCTTCTCCGGTCGAAAGCTGCATCAATTGTGGAATATAATTTCCACCGCTTCTCGCTCCAATCTCTATGATATAAATTTCGCCTTCCGCAGTTACCCTAACTTCAATATTAATACCGCCACAAAGAAATCCACTTTGTTCAATCAACCTCTCCGTTTCCACTTCAGCCTTTTCCATCAATTTACTATTGATACTGGAGGGCAGAGAAGAACCAATGGGCACAGAGTTAAAAAACCGTTGGTCTCCCAATGCAATAAATTTTAATTTTCCATCCGCCACAACCCCGTCCCCGTGCAGTTGATGATAGGGCGTCGGAATATACTCTTCCGCAATCACTTTTCCGCACCTTGAGTACGCCGCCGCATTCGGGAATGACGTTTCCAATTCCTTATAATTATTTATTTTTCTTACGCCTTTGCTTCCTGATGAATCGACGGGCTTAAGCATACACGGAAATCCTACTTTTTCTTCTATCTCTTTCAATTCCTCCCATTTTTCAGCCACAATGAAACGTGGCGTATTGAAACCTCTCTCTTTTTGAAATTTCCTGAAGATATCCTTTCTCGATAATAATTGTACCGATTCCAAAGAACTCCCCGGCAGGCCCAGTCTATCGCTCACGTATGCGCACGTCATCGCCGCGGGATCGGACGCGTATGCAATAATGCCATCAATCTTGCTTTTCTCGGCAATTCTTAGCACTTCCTCCATTTCCACTGTGCTGACATTGTAATATTCATCAGAAAAGGCATGGCCGGGATTGTTTGGCACATTATCACAGGTAATTACATATAACCCCAATTCTTTCGCTCTTTTGATAACAGGAATTTGTGATCTCGCACCCCCTAGCATTAGTATCCTATCCAAAATATTTCCCCCTTATTTCCATAAGTTGTCTGCAATTCGAGCTTTCATTCCTATCTGCCGCCTTTCTTCTTCAAAAGGCTAACTATTTTCCCCGCATTCCCCCTCCCCAACTCCTCATACATGGGAAGTATCAGAATTTGCTTTGACAATTTTCTCGCATTGCTAATATCCGCATCCCTGTACTTATTCTTAAAGCACGCCTGATCTGCTGTCAGCGGATAGAAGTACTTCCTCGCAAAAATATTATTTTCCCTTAATCTTTCAAAGATTTCATCCCTGCTGCTCCCATAGCAATCTTTAACCACCACTGGAAAATACGCATAATTCTTTGTCGCATCACTATTTTCATCTAATAGGGAAAGCCCCTCTATCTGCGATATCTCTTCTCTGTAAAAATCATATATTTCTTTTCTTCCTGCCAAGGCGCCATCTAAATGTCTCAGGTTGCAAAGCCCCATGATGGCCGCAAACTCATTCATTTTTGCATTGGCTCCCACTTCCGTCACCAGCTCCTCGCCCCGGATCCCAAAGTTTTTGAGGTTATAGAGTTTTTCATATATCTTATGATCCGAAAATGCCACTGCGCCGCCTTCAATCGTATTGAAAACCTTTGTGGCATGGAAACTGAACGCCGACGCATCCCCGAAATTCCCAATTCCTTTTCCTTTATATTTCACGCCAAACGCATGAGCTGCATCATAAATCACCTTCAGATTGTATTTGTCAGCTATTTCCTGTATTCTTTCTATATTACAGACATTTCCGTACACATGAACCGGTACGATCGCCACAGTATGTTCTGTTATCAAATCCTCTATCTTTTCTTCATCGATCGTGCCGTCACTTGATTTTACATCACAGAACACCGGCTTTAAGTGATTTCTCACAATTGCATGAGTGGTAGAAATAAATGTAAACGGTGTCGTGATCACCTCCGCATCCCGTGGGAAACCAAATGACTGTATTACAAGCTCCAGCGCCATATGACCGTTTACCATCAATGAAAGTTCGTGAACGTCCAAATACTCTCTGAGTTCCCGTTCCAACTTCTGGTGGTAAATACCCATATTGGTCAGCCAATGGGTATCCCATAATGGTCTGATTGCTTCTATGTATTCCTCATATGGTGGCATGGAGGATCGCGTCACAAGGATTCTTTCACTCATTCTGTAACCCCTCTTTATAAGAACTTTTCAAGCGATTGTGAAACTCATCATATCACTATAATAATTGTGTTGCTTATGCAATTCCTATATCCACATTCTGCACCATCACCGGCATCCCCTTCTCCCGGCATAATTCCACCACAGAACTCTGATCCCCATAATACGCATCAGAAAGTATTACTGCCCTGTCAATATCCGCCGTATCATCATAAATCCCCCAGCCTTCTTCTATGTATCTATCCCGGATTTTTCTATACTCCTCCCACAACTGCGGCCTCATACTCTCAATGGTCGCCTTGATCAGCGGATGCGGTCTCCAAAGCAACGCCACATCATCCTTGTTTTCTTTAAATACTTCAAACACAGCTTCCATCTTTCGCAGCATCTTTTCATCGTGATGAAGCAGCGCACCCACACTGGTATTGTAAAAAACAATTTTCTTCCAACTCCCGTTCGGCTTTTCAATTACCTTAAGCCACTTCTCCGGGATCTCCACATCTTCCTTCTTTGTATTCAGCAGCTTATCGATCTTCGGCGATCCCGTCCCCAGAAACTTCTTTTCCAAAAACTTCCTGTCTGTATGCTCACCGCCCAGACCAGCCTCTTTTGCTGCCTTTCTATATTCATTGATATAAATCTGTCTCATGGCTTCGGACTGCACGATCACCTGATCCGCGTAGATCGTCCCCGGAACAAAACAGAAATGTTTCATCTGATCAATTGATGCTTGATTGTCCGGTGCTATCTCTGTCAAAATAAAATAAGGAATATATACCAGTTGATCCGTAAAATTTCTCAGGTTCTTGGAATAGAAATAAGGGTGTACGCTGGTCACATGGTTATGCTCATCATAAGGATTATGAATATAAATAACATCCGGACGACGCACGGCCAAATCATATTCATCATAACGGGTAATCGGCACATCTTTAGGATACTGATCCCCCTCGTAATGCTCCTCTTTAAAACTCCCGTCCGGATTTTTATCAAAGTACGGAATGGGAATCACATAGGCATTGCAGTCAGGATCCGCATCCGCCGCCTTCCACACGCTCTCAAGGCTGTCCCACATGGACGCCTTATAGGGAAGAAATACGACTTCCTTTTTATCTTCAGGCAAATCGTACTTAAGGCTGTTTTGCAGGCTCGTCAACTGCTTCTGAATCTTCTTTGCCATTTTGCGCCGCAGGGCTTCGTCAGGCAGATTCTCATTCATTTGATAAAGATTTTCACAATAATCTTCCAAAATCCGCACAAGCGGGGCATACTTTTCTCCATACGTTTCTATGGCATTGCCCAGCGTGATCGCGGACTCCTGACACTGCATGAGAGCTTCGGACGCGCCCTGCGGATTGGAGGCGGCACTTTTTACAACGGCGTCATTTGCGCGAAGCAGGGTATCCACTGTCTGCAGCATATCCTTTTTCTTATATCGCTCCACCGCCTATTGCCGTCCTTTCCGCAGCGAACATTTGCTGTTGCTGCTGACTTATTTGAAATAAGGTATATTGGTTACTCTCATGAGTAATGCGGAGGTTCCGCTTCGCTCCCGGTACGTCTCCTTTTCAGGAGTTCCCTGGGTCCTGGCATACCCAATACCCGGCTTCCACCGGCTTCTAATGCCGTTCTTGTTTTTATATCATGAGGCGTCCTTCACAGTCCTCTCGGTAAAATGCCGTCATGTAACGACATTTATCTGTGGATTCTTCCTTTATGAACCTTATCTGCCGCATATTATTCGGGCAAAGCGATATCATTCACAAAATGCCCTGCACTGTCTCGGCCTCTATTCAGCGCATTTTTTGCCGCGTTTTCGCGCTCGGAATATTTGGCCCCGCAAGTTTTACAGGTAAAAATGCCATCCGCCTTCTCTCCGACTGCACCGCACCGGCTGCATTCGTTGCTGATATCTTTCCCAAACACTTCTATCAATGCAATGGACTGCTCCCTGCATTTCTGAAGCAATCTGTTTCTAACATAACCCTTCTGCCACATATTGACAGAACTGTTAATTTTTTTATTGATACCGGCTTTAGAGCTTTGCGGCAGCTTCGGAAGATAAATCACTGCCGGCCTTTCTGTCCGCAACATGCGATTGATCTCTGCATTAATGTAAGTATGCAATGCCGCCTCCAGCCGTTCCCTCCCTGCCGTATATTTCTTTCTGCCGGGATTCTTTTGCTTATTTCTTCGATATCGAGTGCTGCCTTCTCTGACATACTCTGAGAGAGCATACTGATATTCACTGTACTTTTCCCCGTAAGCTCTGCCTTCATCGGTCACGAACATTGTGCGGATTCCCAGCGCCAGCCCAATTTCTCTGTGATAATCTTCATGTTGCCTGATCTGTCTCTCTATCGGCGCATGAATAACGATATTTCCTTCCTCGGGAAAAAGCTGAACGGTTAGCTGTTTGGTGTAACGGTTATTATCCGTCAGAGGTATAAAAATCCGTTTTCTCTTTTCCTTAACGGCAAGATAAATGCCATGATCCTCATAACGGTAAGCTCGTTCTGACACCGAAAAAATATTGTCTGTTTCCGTGTGCAGTTTTTTCAAATGCCTGCGCACCTGTCTGCACAGATATTGGTTCAGGCGTTTTTCCTCTACACCTGTCTGCACTTCCAAAAATGACTTTTCCCAAGCCTTAGCAAGCTGTATTTCCTGTCCCAGAAGGATCGCTTCAAAGCAATCGCTCTGCTTCATAACAAATCGCAGATAGTGCCTGTCTTCCGATGTCAGGTTTTCATTCTCCCGAATACATTGTTCAATTTTGCCTTTTGTTTGCGTCCATTGCTTTTTAATGTCACCCAAGGCGTCAAATACAGCCAGATAAAAATATACCGACGGCAAGCCGAGCTTTGCTCGCAGGCCGCTCGCCGTCATTTCATTCTGCACTGTGTAGCCGGGGTAAATCTTGGGCAGGCTCTTGATCCCGCCATAGCGCTGATACACATAATTCCTGACCGCTCTATAATCTTTCGCAATCTCTTGAAGTCTGCTCATATCCGCTTCCGGAATGCGTTCGCTATTATATTGGCGGACGGTCTTGTATATGGTACTTGACGGCATATAGCGGTACTTTACTCCTCCTCAACCACACGCACTTAATGTTATTTCGCAGAATTGGATATTCTGCG
>DLAF01000070.1:10641-49340 GCA_002492725.1 Lachnospiraceae bacterium UBA7054 | reverse complement strand
TTCTATACCATCTTCTTCGCTACATCTTACTCTATTCTCCCCAGCATAGCTGGGGGATTAGCGTTTTCATTTAACGTCCATAATGTAATTCCATGCAACGAATCGTGCTTTGGTTCATTTATCTGTCCGTTAATTGCATCTATTTCTTCCTGTGCTCCATCGTTATCTCTATCCCACAAATTAGTAAAAATTAATTTGTGCTCGTATGGCATTTCCCATTTTTCAATTGTAACCTCCACGCATACATCTCCATATTTTGTATGCTTGCCTGCATTGACCGTTAGCAGAATAAAAATAGCTGACAAAGTAAAATCCCCTGTACTGTAGGTAAAATATTTCCCCAGCATTACTTCTGGCGCAATATGTATACTGCATTTTTTTAATGCCCCTTCCCTTTGTTTGCATTGCTCGTCTCTTTCATATAAATTGATGCATTTCTCATCCTCTAAAAATGTTGTATTTAGCCAAACATCTACTATATTTGAAGCATTTACTCTTCCGTCATACTTACCAACTACTGCTTTTTGGAACAATCTGCTTATAATCGAATTGGCCACAGTATAATAGAAATATCCTACCTGATTTCTCATATCGTCAAACACAATTTTTTTCTCTTCCCATTTCTCTACGATATGCCGAGAATTCAACAAAAACTGTGCTCGCGTTTTCGCATAGTTATGGTCAATCGTGCCGCTTCCGGTCAAAAGCTTATTTTGGTTCATACTAATCAAAAATTGCCGAATAGCATCCGTTTCAAAATCCATTTCAAATTTATGTACAAATTCATTCCGAAAGGCCAATACATTTCGCAGTCTTTTGAGCACCTGTCTCCGGCTCGCATCCGTCAATTCAAAAATGAAGCCAAAATACACATTATTCTTAGGAATATCATTTCCGACATACTCTCTGCTGAACTTTAAAACTCCCGCTTTATTATTTATTGACACATAATAAGAATTATCAATATAATCTACTGTTTTTTCAATCATTTCCTTCAGTTCATCCAGCACACTATTTTCATTTGACATATTATCGGAATCACCTAACAGGTTAGGTTCCTTTGCTTCATCGCAAACAATAATTTGAACATGCTTCGCCTGTGTTGCCGCCTTGAGTATATCCGACAGTTTATAATAATACTCCTGTATATCAGTGCAGACATAATCTCCATATTTTAAGTACATATATAAGTTACAAATCGCGTCCAACACATTTCTATCATTTTCAAAGTTACAAACCTCATCCAACATATTTCTATCATTTTCAAAATTCCAATCATAAATCTTCTTAAAATTTTGTAAATAGTAATTTGCCTTCACTGCTTCATAACTTCCTGTAACCATAATATCTCTTTCCTGTAAGCGGACTTTCTCACCTCCCTGTTTTGCGTCGTTCTTCTTCAAACGCATTTCAATTTCGTTTCTTTTCTCTTTTGTCAGATCCCACAACGCATCCCTAAATACTCGCGTATTCTCCATATAAAGCCTATCATAAAAATCTTTTATTTCATTCGAAATATCTGACTCTATTTCCATCTGTACTGTATCAGAATACTCTTTTTCATTAATCAGCAGATATTCCAGCCAAGTTGCCTTGATCTCATCGCCACTTAAACTTATAAGTTTTTTAATACATGCACGATACTTTAACCGAAAATCTTTCTTATAATCTCCTTTTTCTATGGTTTTGTAATATTCCAATATTCGTCTAATATTATCTTTTCGAATAATAAAGGTTGAGCCCAGATCAGACAGGCGTTTAATCAAAGTCAGGAAAAGTACATAAAGCATTCTATAGTCCTTACGCTTTTTCAAGCGATCAATATCATTCAATAATTTCTCAAGTTCCGGTTTTTCCTGCTTTAATAAATCATCACCCAACATATAATCAAGCATCTGCAGCATAATTTCAAATATTGCCTTCCGAATTCCCGAAGAAAAACTAAAAAATGGGCGAGACAATATCTTTATATAAGACAATTGCCATTCAGCTTTCATTTTTCCGGAACCTTTACAAAGAAGTTCTGTAATAATGCAGCTCTTAATTTCGGATATATCTCCCCAGTTATGTATCTTCTCATTTAATACCTGATTGGCTCTGTGGGAACAAACTAACCTCCTCTCGGCACGTTCTCGTTTCTCCTCGCTGATTTCAGACGGATTAATTTCTCTTATATTCTTACATCTATGATATCTCTTTCTTTTGCCCCAATAGCGACTCATCGCCTCCGTCGATGACATTTCTTCCATGGTTTGCGCATCTTTTACTATATTACACAATATGCAGGCATCTTCCTGCGTTCTAAGCGATGAAATTTGTAAATTTACATAAGAATAGAAGTTTATTTCCTGATAATTCATTTTACTAAACGATGATGTTCGATTTAATAACAAAATAACGCTTGCAAAAACTTTCACCTTAACAACCTGACCAAGCTGTTTTGGAAAAATAGAACGTATAATACTTTTAGCTCTGTAAAATGTTGCTCCGGAAATAATTGAATCATCAACATAGTGGAAGCGTATCTCCGCTTTTCTTCCACATTTTTCTAAATTATTATAAAGCAAAAGTAAATTGCTGTATTTCGCTTTAATATTTGAACGGAACTCTTTATTCACCTCAATATTCAGCACAAGTGAAGCATTATGAAAGACATTTCGGTTTACTTCTACTACGAAACCATTATTGCTATAATGCTGAGGCGATACTAATATGTTAAATACAATTATATCATTTTCTGCATTATCAACAAATCTAATATTTTTTAACCATTCGCTGATCAAGTCTTTATTTTGTCTAAAAAACTGTTCCGTTTGAAAATAATAGTTAAAATGATTTCCATTCCGCTCTATATGTGAATATATCATACATTGACTGAGCGCACTAATTTTATCTGACTCTTCCTCAATATCCTGCTTACTCCGTATAGTATTCTCTCGATTGCTTTCGATTAATTCAAGTTTTTGCATGGGAATAATAGACGCTTTATTTGTTTCAATCAATGGCTGTTCTTCATCATATTTATCTTTCGGGAAACAGCAATTGCATTTCAAGGCATCTTTCCACTCTACTTTCGTACGGAAAAAATATTTTACTTTTCCACCGTCTACCAACGAAGTTTTTATTTCTGTATCGCTTATTGCATCCCAGTCATATTGCTTTCGTATGTTCTTAAAAATTACATCATCATTCTTTGGACAAAACAGTAATATACCATAATTTTCTACTACCAAATCAACATTTCTGATTCGCTTCAATGCTGCCTGCATCTTATTATGAGTTGTCAATGTAGAATTAATTGGCACCATAAATATAAAAGAATATTGTTTTTCCTTCCCTAGTCCTTCTATATATCGGAAATTCTCACCATTCTTCTGTTCATAAATAAGGTACTGTATATCTTTTTTCGTATTACCCTCCAGCCTGTTTCTTAATAATTCAACGATTTCATAACATAGCATTTCTGAATATGTTTCATATCCTACCAAAACCAAATTATCAACATCATTTACCTTTTTGCAAATATCTTCTGTAACTAAATAAGCGAACCTTGTTGTAAAATAGTTGTTTTGAAATAAAATTTCTGCCTGATAAAATTCCGTAATATGTATTTTGGACCCTAGCCGCACATGTGTATTGGGGATTTTACATCCAGTTTTCATTTTACTAATATCATTTTTCAAAATATTATTAAGTATACTTTTAAACAATATCTCCCTTTGCCCATATTTCACCAGTTCAAACGGTGCTATTGCAAATTCTGACCCTGTTTCATCCTTTAAAGTGCAATTCACGGCTTTTCTTTGCAACAAATTCGTCAATATAGTTATGCATTCCGGTTGAATTCCACATGCAACAGCAAGCCTTTCAGCACGATTTAACACTGTTGCTATATCACTGCCTGCAAAAAGAAAAGCGTTTTCAGGATTTACACCCGATAAATAAATCTGTACATTATCAAAAACAGGACTTTTCCCTTGTTTATTATAAAAAACAGACAAAATCCTCGTAATTTCAATCATGCGTTTATCATCACAGTGTAACAGCGCAATATAAACCTTCTCATTTTCCGAACGCTTAGAGATAAAGCGTATAAGAATTTTACAAAAAATTTCAAGATGATTATTTGAAAGATTATCTTCAGCGAAATCTTTATAATATATATATTTTGCAGATGCTTTATCCACTAAATTATCACTGATCTCTTTAATTGTTTTTTCTCTCTGTCGCGGATCAGTGCTAAACTTTTCTAAAATTTCTTCTATTTTCTTTTCCGACACATTTTGAAATGGCTTTCCTTCAAAAGATTGACTCACCAATTCTGTATAATTAATCTCTGCATTAACTGCCGTATATTCTGTTTTCTCTACATAACGCAAAGGTAATAATGCGCTGTATTGTGTTCCTGGTATATAATATGCCTCTGCAGAATTTGCCTGTGTTTCAAAACTACAATAAAAATTTTGATTTGCATTCCTAATTTGATATTCCGGGGTGCTGATTGCCAAAAAGCATCCTTTATTGCTGTCAATAACCGAATCAAATAATTGTAATCCATAGTGATGTACTATATTGTCACTTATTTTATAGTATTTCTCCCAAAATTTTGTTTCCTCTTCATTAGGCCTAAAAAATGTGGACAGATTAATCTGCCGTCCCTCCTGTATTAATTCTATATATCTTTCTGTGTCATCATTATCAACAGTCTCTGCCGCTCTCTTTTTCATATTCTGCATAAATTTATTTGGTACAGCCAGCGTTGAATAATCGACAATTTGCATTTCTAAAAAGAAATCCGTATTATCTTTCTGTGCATCCACATATTCTTTATATTTATTCTTGAGATATTTTTTGTCTGACGTATCATGAATTCGAAAATAGAAATAACCTGCGCCAAACTCTGAATGTTCAACCGTATTTTGCATCAGTTGAAAAAAGCCATCCCCAATATCACGCATTTTTAATGTAATCTGCGATAACATTGTAATATCATCTTCGTAGTCTAATATAGTTTCCCTATTTACTGCACTATTATATTCAAACAAACAAAAAATATAAAAAGATAAGAGCGACATCTCTTTAATACATTCTTCAAATTGCAAAGATTTGCAAAATGCCATACGTTTTCTTGCTATCTTAACCGTCTGGGTACAAAAATATTCTTTCAAAATGAACATTAACCTGTAATCCCAATCTCTACAGGCTTCCCGTTGACCATCAATCTTATGCCTTATTTGATTCTCTAAGTCAAAATCCTTTTTTCTATGTGCATTATCCTCGTCAGCTTTTAAAACAGTAAAGCTATCTATTTTTTCCCAACAAATACTCTTTTCCCGGCATCTTTGAATAAAATCACCCATTGTTTGCTGCCAATATCCAACCCCCATGTTATCAGCATCAACAATTTCAATAAGAGGCGAAAATTTTCTTAAAATCACATCTGATTTCGGCTTAATCTGTGAAATATCTATTTCTTTCCTATGCTTCCTCCAATCATCAATATAATAAGGCGTATTTTCCGTACATTGATAAGTCAAAAATTCCGTTGCCTTATAATGCAGAGCATATACGCCTTCTTCATCAGTCTGTGAGGATTTTATATATAAACCAACCCGATCCTCTCCAATATTCATTTTTTGCAGCAACCATTTCTTAACTAAAAAGAAAAACTGCAGATTGACAATATCATTCTCATTATCATTACATAATACTTCAAATAAAATATTATAATCTTCCAGCCTTACACTCCCCAAATTACTTAAATTCTCTATTACCTCCACTTCATCTGCCATCTTCTTAACAGACTGTGTATTCAATATTGCATACGGGCAAATATTCATACCGATAATGCTTTTCCCTGTAGGAATTACACCTTTTTGTATATTTTGCATAATTTCCATACATTTTGCATAATCACTCTGCTCATTACCAATACAAAATAGAATAGTCCCCTTACAATTTCCCATTACTTTCTCCCCCTTTTACATGTTAAATACTTTTTCGTCTTATACAGCTTGTTCATTATGTGAATCACATAAATGCAGAAATTATTTATTTCATAACCTTATCACTTCTCAATCAATCCCAACTCCTCTGCCATTTTCTTATTCAATACAATTACTTTCGCTTTCCATATCTTTCTGTATCGAAACAACCTTTTATCAAGTTCCGCTTTGGGTCCGGTCAACCAGCTTTCCTCTGCATCAGTTATAACCAATACAAACTTAATTTTGCCCTTCGTATATGTACTTTCTTGAAGAATGTTTTCACCCACATCTATACTCTGGCCATTTCGTCCCAAAACAGTGGTTGCAAACATATTAATAGAATCTATAAACTTGTCTGTCACATCTGAAAAATACATTTCATATTTCTTTTGTTTTTCTTCACTTTCATCTCTATTTGCAACGTTTGGACACGATTGTTTCGCTTCGACAAATAAAAGATTTTCTTCTTTTGACAAATAGATAAACTCTACTGTTTTTATCCCTTCTCCCAATTGCTTATAAATATCGGATTTTTCAATCCAAAACAGGCGTTCTTCTTCTAGTTTGCAAAATTTCATTCCTGATTCTTCTATCATCATTGCCATTACAATTTCACCCCTATCTCATCTCTGTATATCTGTAAATAAGTTTTGGTAATAGGGTTATTTTCCAACAATGAAAACTGATCACTTTTTTCACAGCAAGCGCCATCTTTATCATTCCTGTAATAAAGTGAATAAAAGGAGACCTGATCTTGTTCTTCCTTTTTTATTTCTATATATTTTGCAAGAAAATAATTATGGGTTGACAGAAATATCTGCACGCCATTTCTCTGTAGCTCCAATAATAATTCAGCTATCGTTGAAAGGTAAGCCGGATTGATATTGGCTTCCGGTTCATCCCAAAACAAAACAGATCCTTTTTCTAAAGTTCCGTTCTTCGCCAACTGCCACAGCAACCCCATTTTCTTGATGCCCTCTGCTACAAGGTTAAACTCCTGCTTGGAACTTCCCTTTTTCAGATAAAACTCATCCTTCGAAGCATCATAAAATACTCCTCCATTTGTCATTTTCTCTATTCGTTTCAGCATAGCAGCTCTGGAGTCTGGATTTTTCCCCATAGCTATATCTATCTTTGCCGAATTGATAATATCAATATACGTATCGTCAAACCGTACATTATCCACGCTGGTCGCTGCCGCTAATTTATAGCTATGAGATAATATTTCTTTTGCAGGAATAAAAATACTCGAATTATCCTTAAATGTTTTTTCCCATTTTTCTTCTCCCGTTACATATGCTAAATTCTTTTTCGTTTTTTTATCAAATGTTATACCCAGCTGCGCTTCCGTTTTACCATTTTCATTCGTCGCACATACCTTTATGTTAGCGCTGTGATTTCCTTTTCTTCTGTTTACAAGCCTTGCTATCCGAAAATCATCCGGAAGCATTGTTCGCACAATCTTTTGTCCAAAATCCGTGTCGGCACGATTCGATCTGCATGCAGAATATAACACCTTGAGCAAATGAGTTTTTCCGGTAGCATTTTCTCCGATAAATACGTTAATCCCATCACAAAAATCAATCGCCATTTTATCAAATACGGTGAAATTTTCAATCTTGATACTTTTCAAATTCATGGAGCGTCTCCTCGTCCGAACATATCATTTATGTTATTAAAAAATACATTTATTATTATATCATATTTTATTGATTTTACAACTGCACCATTTTTAACCCTTAACCCTCATCCACCCAAACCACACCACATGCAGTACGTACCCCACCAGCAGATTTAAATACGCCCTCCAATATCGTTTCTTCTTAAAAAATGCCATCCGCTCTCTCTGGGCACGGAGGTTTTCACCCATGAGTCCAACCATTCTGGATTGGCTTGCACGGCTGCCTGGCCTGATTCGATACAAATACAATCCACGCATGGTTAGTACGACTCGCATTGCATTGTCGACAATCAAATGACTTGTCAGCACATCCTCAAGCTTCCTGCCCACCGGAAAACGTATTGCGTCTGTTTCCCCTCTATCAAAAATGTCTTTTCTATACAGTTTATTCCACGCAATCGTTTCCCACTTTTTATATCTTCCATGCCATTGGCGGAGCATCTGCTCTGAAGACATACATATCTCCTGCTGATCTTTGTCTTCGCTTTCAGCACAATTGCTGCTTTCGGCTGCACTTCTAATTCGTTCCAACTCATTTGTCTGACATTTAACATAAGCACAGGCAGCGATGTCTGCCTGATATTTTTTCACAAGCCCAAATAATGTTTCTATAAAATCAGGCAGCACCACATCGTCCGAATCTACAAAAGCAATATACTCACCCTTTGCACAGTCCAGCCCTGCATTTCGGGCTACAGACGGTCCCTGATTCTCCTGATGCACCACCCTCACCCTATCGTCCCTTCCGGCGTATTGATCACATATCGCTCCGGATCCATCCGTGCTGCCATCATCTACCAGAAGAATCTCCAGATTCGTGTAGGTCTGCGTTAACAGGGACTCTATGCACTCACCGACATACTCTTTTACCTGATATACCGGCACGATAATCGAAATCAATGGTGTTTCCTGTGTCATCGTTATCCTCCCGCCGTTTTGATATGCGCCTCAAATTCTGTTTTTCCCATATACCATAAAAAATAAGACGCGGAGCTGCGTTCAATAATTCGCCAGACTCCACGTCTTCAATCTGCTGCTACTCTTTTATTTCATCAATATCAGTCAAATTTACGCCCAGGGAATTTAGTATTGCCTTTAATGATTTATAATCTTTTTTTAATCCATCATAGGTTTTTGTCGCATTCTCCTCTCTGGCATTTTTCATGTGCGCCTGCACCTTTTGGAATTGTTCAACTACGTCTTTCACAATTTCACCATTAGAGGGCATTTCATCACCTACTTTCTACCTTGTCTGATATTGATTACTACATAATAAGTATAGCAAACTACTAAAAAGCTGTAAAGTCCAGACCTTAAATTGCATAGATTGCCATTTCATGCTATGATAAATCTGCTTCCAAAAATATTTCCCTGATCTGAAAGGTTACTGGTGCTTATGTCCGTAAATTCCAAACTAAGTATTATTGTACCCGTCTACAATGGAGAACGATATATAGAAAACACAGTCCACAACCTTTTAACCTCTTCCTATCGGAATCTGGAGCTTCTCCTGATTGACGACGGCTCCTCTGACAAATCGCTTGCTCTCTGTCAAAAACTGGCGAAGACAGACTCCCGAATACAGGTGTACCACAAGGAAAACGGCGGTATCGGCGATGCCAGAAATTTTGGTCTTACCAATGCTACCGGCGACTATATCGGGTTCTGCGACCAGGATGATAAAGTTTCAAGTGAAATGTACCAAAAAATGTTAGAAAGAATTGCTATTGACAACAGTCAGGCCGCTATCTGCGGTTCTTACCGACAGAAAAAGAACGGTGGGAAGGTTGTTTTTGAACAATATACAGATTGCGTATTTGACGGACAGCTAATTGCAGAAAAACTGCTTCTTCCCATGCTCTTTCGGGGCTTTGCTGCGCATTCCAATGATGAGATCAGCATCTATATGAGTATATGGAAATGTATCATATCCAAGAAACTTATCGACGATAATAAAATGGAATTTCGTACCTTCGTTACCCATGAAGACGACTTTATTATGCTTCTTCAGCTATTTTTGCACGCCGAAAAAATATCCACTTTATCCGACATATTATATTACTGGAACACCAATTCTGAGTCAGAAACCTATCACAGTGCAAAAAGATATCGTCCGGATTTGAAAGAGCGGCAGCGCCGCCTGATTTCATATGTGAGCAGGCAGCTCACCAACTATGGGATTTCCAGCCATGTTCTGAGCGAATATCTTTATGTCCAGCATTGTCGAAACGCATTGCAGCAGTTGGATAATCTGGCGGCATTACAGTCTCATAAAACGATTGAAAAAATAGAAGTGCTTCGCAGTTGTGAAAGCATTTCCTATATTCAGTCAGCGCCAATCGTTGTCCCTCCTCAAAAGGGGTTTGTGCGAAACACGATTATTATAAGGCTGCTGCGCAAAAAACACATTATATCCGCCTATTTCCTGAATCAGCTCATCAATTATATCAGATTCGTTGTGGGAAAGTATCAGATAAGTGAAAAGCTGGAGAGACGGATGAAGAAGAGAGTATAATCGATAAGCTGCCTCCCTTTTCATCATTTCATAAACCCCTCCAGAACCTCCCCCATCCTCTCCCATGAGAAACGGTACGCCTCTTTCTCAATATTTTCCTGCATCCGCTGCGCCTGATTTTCCCGAAAAAATCTGACCACCGCCCCTGTGAGCGCTTCCGGTTTTCCCGGCTCCACGACATATCCGGTCTTGCCGTCCTCCACCACGTCCGGCAGTCCCCCCACATCAGTGACAACCACCGGCTTCGTAAACCCATACGCAATCTGCACGATCCCGCTCTGGGTAGCGGAGGTGTAGGGAAGCACCACTAGATCTGCCGCCACAAAATATTTTTCCACTTCGCGATCAGGCGTATAGGAATCCTGCACCCTCACTCGATCCTCTATCCCCAGCTCACGAATCAATTTCAGATAGTCCTCCTTGTCTGAGCCAAACTCTCCCACGACCCAAAGTTTTACCTTTTCATCATCACGGCTTATTTCCGGCATAGCGCGCAGCAGATATTTAAGTCCCTTATATTCTCTCACATATCCGAAGAAGAGCAGAATCCGTTCTTCTTCCCCGATATGAAGCCTCTCCCGCGCCCGCTCCCTGCTCATGCCCTCAAAACAAAACGCATGATAAGTCGGATGTGGCGTCACTACATAGTCGGGATTCGGTTGGATCTTTGTTAATTCTTTTGCCTCTTCTGCCGCATGCACAATAAAATGACTCCCGTTATTTAATGCCAATCCAGTAAGTAACTTATCTAATGGAAACCGCTCATGAGGAAACACGTTATGGCAGACGAACACAACGTTCTGTCTGCCCATAAACCGCGTTAAAAGAAAATAACAAGGAGCAAAATAGGGATGCCACCACTGGATTATCACCAGATCCGGCTTCTTTCGTCTGATATAGCGCGCCGTCCGCACGATGTTAAACGGATTCGCCGTGTGAAGCAGATACTTTGCGCCCTCTATTTTGAAGCTGTCATTGCTGTAATCCCGCTGTTCCTTATGAAACAGGAATTTGGGGTACTGCATTTTATAGGAAATCATCTCCACATCGTGCCGTTTTGCCAGCTCTCGGCACATGAGTCCCGTGTAGTGGGAGATACCGCCTTTGTAGGGGTATACCGGCCCGATCAGGATGATTTTTTTATTCTGTTTCATTTTACTTCCCGCCATTTTCCATATTTGGATTTATAGTGAGAATATCACACTGTTTCGGGCTTGTAAATAATGAAAGCTAAAATCATTACAGATTGTTTTCGATGACTCCTGTCGTTTCCCGCTACACCTTAGCTTCTTTTATGTTACAATATGGAAAACCAATCATTTGGAGACGTTTCCGAAGACATTCTGTAGATGATACAAATGAGGAGAATATGACTATGGGCAAGGATCTGAAAGGAAAAGAGTTAGGAATCGGCATATGCCAGAGAAAAGACGGATTATATACGGCAAGATTTACAGATAAGCTGGGAAAGCGCAGGCAACGGTACTTTCAAAAATTGCAGGAATGTCGGCAATGGCTGGCTGACGCGCAATTTGACGACAAACAAACGAATGTCCTACAAGGTGAAAATCAAACTGCAGACGCATGGTATTATTATTGGATTGATAACATCAAAGGCGATAATATCCGGTTCAATACGCGGAGAAATTACAATGAACGTTACGAAAAAAACATAAAGCCTTTTATTGGTGACATGCTCTTAAAAGAAATCAAACCACTACATTGCCAAAGTGTACTAAATCAGATGGCAAGCAGATACTCTAATTCCGTTATTGAACAAACCAGACTTGTCATGCGGATGATGTTTGACAGTGCGGTTGAAAATGAACTGCTTGCCAAAAATCCGGTGACAAAGAGTGTAAAATGTACGAGTGGCAGAAAAGCAAAGGCCATGCGGGCATTGACCATTAAAGAGCAAAAATTATTTCTGGAAACCATAAAAGGAACCAGCACTTACAATCAATATGCCCTGCTTTTGCAGACGGGACTTCGAACTGGTGAAATGATCGGCCTGCGTTGGTCTGATGTAGATTTTGAAAAACGGGTGCTGCATATTCGCCGAACAATGGAATATCGGCATTCCACAGGTGAATGGAAGATTGGAGATCCCAAAACAAAAAACAGTGTCAGAGATGTCCCTTTAACGCAGGAGGCTGTCAATATTCTGAAAAATCAAAAAGAAAAGCTGATTTCATTGGATATTCGTACGACAGAGTTTTTAGATCATGTCTTTCTCTGCAAAACGGGTACTCCAATAAAAAACAGTACCTACGATTCCATATTGTTTTATTATTGTGACAAGGCTGGTATCGAACGCTTTTCCATGCACGTTCTGCGACATACCTTTGCTACGCGGTGTATTGAAGGTGGTATGCGCCCCAAAACCCTACAGATGATTCTGGGGCACTCAAACATAGGCGTTACCATGAATCTATATGTACACGTAACGGATGAAGAAAAGGTGAAAGAAGTTCGAAGTATTGAAAAAAAGCTTAAAATAATTTAAAGTTGGTGTATATATTGGCGTAAAATAGAAATGGCAAAAGATAATAGCTGCAAATACTGTAATTAGCGACCTATTTTGAAGCAAGAAAAAGTTGCTTCAAAAGGCAATGGTGTTTACGCTCACAGCAGCTATGCTGGTTGGGACACCGTTGACAGCATCAGCAGCGCCTCTGAATAGCGTATTCAGTATAGCGGATGGTACCAATAATGATGATATTGAAAGTGGCACCGGTACCGTTACAAATACTGATACGGGTTCCGGTGTGCTGAATGACAATGATGTTGTCATTAGAGGTATTTCTCTGGATCGAGAGAATATCGAAGCATTGGTAGGAAATGAGGAGACGCTGAAGGCGGAGATTCTGCTGGATGGCGAACTGAAAACGGGTGAAGACGGCAAGAAAGAGGATGAAGAAGGAAATCCCATTGACCCACTCAAAAAGCTGCAGTCCAAAATTCACTGGCAGGTTTTAAATGCCGATAAGCAATGGGATCCCAAAGCGGCTGAAGCTCTCGGGCTTGCCGCAGACGCGGGTGACAGAACCATAGCTAAGTTGAATCCGAAGCAGGGTACACAGAAAGAACTGTATATCAGAGCATCTATCAACAATTCGTGGTATGTTGATGCCGAGAGTAGCGAAGTCAAGGAATATGCAAACAAAGAAAATGCCACCGTATATGAGGCATTTGCAAAGGTCACCATTAAGGAATACAGTACAAAACTTGATTTTGCCTGGGATTTAGAGGCGGGTAATCCGGATAAACAAGAGGAACCCAAGGTATATGAAAAACATACGATTGATCTGAGCAAGTATCTCATACGTACGACAAAGACATCGAATGATACCCTTACCTGGACTTCCAGTGATACCAAAGTGGCAACCGTCAACGCTGCCGGCGTGGTTACCGTCAAAAAGGCAGAAAAGCCTTTTACCATCTATGTATCAGGCGAAAAAGAGGGCGCAAGTACCAAATGGGTAGTTGCTGCGGACAAGAATGAAAAGGGCGTGCCTGCTTCCAAGATCATCTTTGTTGATGCTGAAGGCAAAAAGATCACCAAGATTACACCCGATGTTGACCTTGGCGGAACCAGTGCCGACGATATCGCTTGGCGCGGCGACGGCAAGGAGATTAAGGTACAAGTCTATGCAAAAATAAATGTACTGGTAGCTTCCAAGAATGATAAAACACCTTTGACAACCAAGCCGGATGCGCCTAACGGAACTAATGGCAAGTATCTCTCTAAGAAGATGGAGCTTTCCGAGGGCACAGAATATATTGGTGTAGATGCAAATGGTGCTCTTGAAAAAGACGGCGAAGTACAGAAATTAAAGGTAACGGATGAGATTTCCTATTCTTCCAACAAAACAGCTGTTGTGAAAGTGAAATCCTCCAAGAGCGAAACATCGCAGGACGGCACAGTAGTAAGGACAGTAACGCTTGTTGCTCCGGGAACGGTTGGCTCGGCAAAGATTACGGCAAAACCTTCCAGCACCAAAGCGGCTACTCTGAACGTTAAGGTTAAGGCCACTCTGACCAGTCTTGAGATTGGCGGATTGGAGGCTATTGATACCGTATATACCGGACAGACATATCAATTGGAAGCAATCAGGAATCCCAAGGGCAATACCGAAGCCGTTGTCTGGACTGTAGAAAAAGACGGTGGAAAAAAGAATACAAATGCGAAAATCAGCAAGAGCGGTCTTCTTACCATTAGCAACCAGAAGATGAGTGATCAGAATACGGTTACAATCAAGCTGGCAACTAAAGCGAAGCAAGCTGACAAGAAGACTCCTCTTCAGTCAACCACAATTACGTTAAATGTAAAGCAGAGCAGCATTACCGGCTTTACCGTAAAGGCATCCGATTCAAAGGATCCAATTGTAGATGTAACTGCTACGCCTAAGACAAGTGGTGTTTCTGTGACAGCCAAACCGGCAAAGCCGAAGGATACGCTTACCATTCCCAAGAACGTCACCTATACGGCAACTGTTAAGGGTGGAACAGCCGAAGGAGTAGAGGCAGATAAATTAGCATCGACTTTGAGTTGGCAAACCGACAAGCCGAAGGTTGTTGCGATCAGCAAAACCAGAGGCGGACAGACAACTCTTACGGCAAAAGGAATCGGTAAAGCAAAGATTACCGTAAGCGGTATTTGTCTGGATGGTAAAAATAGGGCAAAACAGGTCAAGGCAACCATTGAGGTTTCCGTTACGCAGCCTGTTACTTCTATTACCATGAAGCAGTCTCAGATTGTTATGGCTGAAAAACTGGACAAAAAAGATAATCCTCAGAAGCAAAATGTTAAACCGGAAGCTGTTTTTGGTCCGAAAAAGTACGATAAGAAATCTGACAAGATTTTAAAGTGGACATGGGAAAAGAAGGAAAGTAATGGTTGGGGCACACCAACACCTGTTGTGGATAAACATCAGAATAACATTACGAGTGCCAAACCGTCAATCAGCTTACCGAGTCCGAAAGCCGGAGATATCTATCGAATCACCGTAGAGACGGAAAAAGGTTTGAAAGCGACAGCTACCGTTTCTATCATTAAAAAGACGGCAGATTTGGCAATTGCAAAAGGCTTAAAAGAAGACGGTACACCAGACTTATTTATGGGTGGCAAGAATCATAACAGCAAAAACACGCTGGATCTTACCCTTGGCGGAACCGAGCAGCTTAAGTCATACGTAAAGAGCGGCTCTGACTGGCAAGAACAGGGCACAGATAATCGCGGAGCTGTGACTTACAGCGTAGATAAGAAGGGAAAGAGTGTCGTAACGGTTGGAAACGATGGCAAACTATATGCAATCGGCGTAGGAAAAGCAAAGATTACCGCACAGACTTTGGGCAAGAAAAAGACTTTGACAGTTAACGTTACTCTTCCGGGTGCATCTAATTAGTAAAAGCAAAATGTAAATATATCAAAAGCAAGTATGAAAACAGGGTGGCATCTTTATAGATACCGCCCTGTTTCTGAAACTCTTCAGTAATGACTTACATCATTTCAATTAGTCTCCCGTCGGAGGAGCTACATATCTCTTGCTCTCGTCATCGATTGTCAGCGTGTACTTCTTACCATCCGCTGTCTTAACCGTAACCCTAACCGTGCCGTTGCCTACACGATATACGGTATTGCCGACGATCTGAACAATGCCCTTCTTATTCACGGAATATGTCACAGCTGCTGCCTGGTTGTCACCATCTTTGGTGCCTGCGGCTATCCAATTCTGTTGCGCTTCAGGCTTCGATTTCCCTACATTAACTTCCGGATACAATGTAACGGAATCGCCCAATTCAAGCGTTGTGGCATTCTTAACCGTCTTATGACTAGTCTTACCTTTCTTCTGCTTGTACTGGAACGGATCTCCATTCTCATCTACAACACGCACGGCCGTGCTTGCCGTAACAACCTGAATGGTTGCTGTTGCGGTAACACCCGACTGAGAAGTAGCCTTTACGGTGAACACATCGCCTGCTGCATAATTATCCTTCTTCAGAGTCACTTTACCCTTATTGGTAATAGTCGCCGCATCTGCATTCACAGTACCGTTCTTCACAACAGACCATGTAATCGTTTCTTTAGCGCCCTTATTCTGCGTTGCCTTAAAGGTTACGCTTGTATTCTTCTTTGCTTCCTTTACAACTACAGACGGGGTCTTAATGGTGATGGAGGTCGTAGGCTGTTTAACCGTTACGTTAAATGTGGTTGAAATCGCCTTACCTGCAGCAACACCGCTTACGGTAATCTTAGCCTTACCAACTGCAACCGCTTTAATCTTTGCAGTACCATTCGCATCATAAGTAACAGTCGCAATCTTTGTCTTGTCAGACTTTACAGTCAGGGTTCCTGCAAGATCATTTCCCTCTGTATCTACAGCAGTGATCTCATACTCCTTAGTCTTCGGAACCGAGATATTGGTAGTATTGTCCTTACTGGAAATGCCTTTATTCTTTTCAACCTTTTTCTTTGTGGCATTATATACCGCCGTTGCAATTGTCTTATCAGCTTCCTTTACCGTAATTTCACTGATATTGCTCTGAGCGATGGTAATTGTTTCTTCCTTAATAAGAACAGGAACTTTCTTGTTGTCTACCTTCTTGGTTGCTTTTGTCTCAAGCACGACCGTAACCTGGTCGCCATAAGCCTCTGTCTCTAAGTTCAACTTCGGCTTAATTGTCAGAACACCCTTGCTGTTAATCGAAGCATTAGGGTTCGCTTTATTTCCAACCTTCTTAATCGACCACTTCACGGCATCCTTATTCAGTTCAGGATCTCTTCCTGCCGTCAACTGTACGGACTGACCTGAATATAAATTACCATCCTCAGGCAGACCCTCGATCCTAAGATCATTCAAGGTTGCTTTAACAACAGCATTGACATTTGCGCTCTTACCGCTGGAAGCTTTTGCAGTAATCTTGGCAGTACCAAGCGCCTTGCCGGCCGCTACGATCCCTGCGCCATCATTATTCGCCTCATCAACGCCTGCAATTGTTGCTTTGCTGGTCGTCCATGTAATGTTGTCGGTGATGTGTACGTAGGCTACTTCTGCCGCCTCACCGTTCCATACGTAATATTCTGCCTCTTCCGGAAGATTCTTCTTTGTTTCATATTGAGGCTTATTATTCTTAAGAACAGCATTACCCTCTGCATCTACCTTGACACTCTTGACGTTGGCATACATCTTCACCCGGACATTAACATAATCCTGACCATCTACACCCAGATCAAGGTTCAATTTTGCGCCACTCTTATAAGCACTAACGCCTTCGCCGTCTTCTTCCGGCCAAATCTCAACCTTAGAAGCAGGTGTACCAGCCGAAACGGTAAAGTCTACATCATCGGTCTTACCTTTTTCACTGACTGCCGTGATTGTTACGGTATCCTCATCCTTAGTTGCCTTCTTAAAGGTAACAATACCATCCGCATTCACAGTAGCAGTTTTGCTATCACTAGTTGTCCAAGTAATCGTATCATTTGCCGTTTCAGGAGTACGTACAAGGTATGCACCCAAATTATAGGTATGCTTCACAAACTGTTCCGTCGTTACGCCTTCAAACCGCAATGCTTCACTGTACTCTTTAATGGAAACGGTAGCCTCTGCGGAATAGCCTTCGGTCTTGTTAGTTATCAGCTCCGCCAGCTTCCACTCGCCGCTCTCTTCGTCTTTCTCAAAGCAATATGTGCCATCAAGGGAAACCTTGACGATCATATCCTCACCGGCTTTGGTACCCTGTCTGGGATTCAGCACGATCTGGCTGCCATCGCCCTTCGTTACCGTATCGATGCTGAGCTTCCGGTTCGTCGTCCCATCAATGCTTCCGTCGGGATTTAACACCTGCCATTTGAGCTTGCTCTTAAGCACGCTCATCATCTCCTCGGTTGCATCTTCGCCGTCCTTATTCACCAGAGCCTCGCCTTCGCCCAAGTCCGTAACGATCGTTGCAGTCAGGGTCTCGCGTGCCCCGCCCACTTCTACGTTCACATGGCTCTTGTCGAGGACAATACCGATAATCTTTGCCTCATTGTCCTTTAACGCGCCGGTCTCAGTAGTCGTTTCCGTGTTTGTAACGGTACCGGTATGACTTGCATCGTCAACATTATCTTTGTCTTCGCCCCAGTGATCTCTGATCGAGTATACACTATTAAGAGGCGCTGCCGATACCGTCAACGGTGTCCCAACCAGCATAGCTGCTGTGAGCGTAAACACCATTGCTTTTTTAAGCAACTTTTTCACACTTCTCATTGTCTCTCTCCTCCACTTTGTTTTTGTGATACTTATTGACACTATCATTGATTATAAACCTGTGTTTTTGATTTAACAAGCGTTGTCCTGAAAAAAATACATTTTTGTGCATTCTGCCCCTATTCCGCCTGCAAATACAACACAATGCCGAAACTTTAACTAATCCCGCTCTTCACCCTCTTTCTCAATTGCCCTGCCATCGGGGTCTAACAGTCCCAATTCCAGCTTTTTTACTCGGTACTGGATATCTTCCAGGAGCTTTCGGTTCGCCGAAATGATATCAGCCTGCAATCCCGTGACAAAGGTTTGACTGCCGATGATAATCAGCATCGCCGCCAAAATCAGTGATTGGGTATGGCCGCCGCCGTTTCCCTGAAAATAGAAGACGAGGAACCGAATCCCAATTACAATACCGCCTGTTATGGCAATCGATCCCAAAAGAGTAAATACCCGCAGGGGCCTGTACATCAGCACCGCCCGCAAAATCGTCAGCATAGACTTCTTTACATAGTCAAAAATAGAGTGCATTAGCCTGGATTTACGCAGTTCCGGGTTCGTCTTCACGGGCACGGAAGTAATCGCCATCTTATTTCTGCCCGCCTGAACGATAGTCTCCAGCGTGTAGGTATATTCATTATGTACATTCACACGCATTGCCGCCTTCCGGCTGTAGGCACGGAAACCGCTGGGCGCATCGGGGATATCAGTCTTGGACGCCAGTCTCACCACAAAGCTGCCGAAACGCTGCAGTTTCTTCTTAATGTAAGAAAATTCCGCGTTGTCCTCGATGGGCCGCTCCCCGATCACAATATCCGCTTCCCGGTCCAGAATCGGCCGGATCAGCTTTTCGATATCCGCTCCGCAGTACTGATTATCCGCATCCGTATTGACGATGATATCAGCGCCATGACGCAGCGCCAAGTCAATCCCGGCCAGGAATCCTTTGGCCAGACCCAGATTCCGCTTAAAATGCACAATGTAGTGCACGCCCCATTCCAGCGCCACTTTCTCCGTATCATCGTCGCTGCCGTCATTGATGACCAGATATTCGATTTCATCCACACCATCGATCTGCTTGGGCAGTTCGTTGAGCGCAATCTCCAGCGTCTCCGCCTCGTTATAGCAGGGTATTTGTATAATCAGTTTCATCCGATGCCTCCTGCGTCCCGTCTCACTCCATGAAAGGACGCCATCTTTCCATCAACGCCTGATCCTTGTTAATAAGAAGCATATATCTTCCGCAATACATAACAACCTCACAATTTTCTCTCAGCTTTTCCTCATCCGCGTAATCCTGCCGTACCACATAGAACGCATCCTCGGTAAAAGGCACATCCGCCAGCCAGGCTGCCGTAACGGGTTTTTCTTGCAGCATATACTGCAGCGCACCGGCAGACCTCTGATTTGCCGAGTCTAAAATATAGTATACCTTCTGCCCCTCTCCCGTGTCCAGTACGTTGATCCAAGTGACAAACTGTGGAAGCGGTTCCGCCTGTTTCTCATTCCTGACTACCACATAGTGATCCACAATCGATCTGCCCAGATAAGACCAGACCACGAGCGGAACTGTGAGAGCCAAAACCGTCCTGATGACAGCCGCCTTCGGGAAATGCTCCCTCAACAGCTTTAGGATTGCGAAAAAGCAAAGGGTATACGGAACGATATATCCCTCTACCACCCGCACCTTGCCAACGGGTACCTCGTAATTCCAGACCATTCGTCCAAACATGACACAGTGCGCCAGCTCAAACTCCGTTCGGCCGATCTCGTCGATTGCATACTGGCACAGGTGCCCTGCTGCTATATATAATACCATGACAAGCAGTACCTTGCGCACCCATTTTTTGTCATTTATCAGGCAGTTAAGTCCATATAGCAGCAGAAATCCAACGGTAAACTCGACATATCTGCCGTTAAACAGATCGTCGTTTTTGTAAAATCCTTCTTTATAAATCGCGCTGATCATAAAGGTGGAAAGCCAGGCCAGGAACACGCCCAAAAGCCAGACCCGTTCCCGAATTGACGCATATGTCCGTTTCAAAACATCCCTGCACAGAAGCCACGCATTTTTGCACAGTCCCGCAATACCCCAGCAAATCACAAAGCCCGTGGCCGAAGCCAGGTAAAACCACTTACCGACAATGCTGATCCCCAAGCGTATCAGGCCGTTCACCGAAAAAATATTGCGTACCACGCCCCATTGACCGGAAAAGTCATTTACGGAAATGCGCACATCTGAGACTCCTGCCACATCATTCGCTGCCGCACGCTCCGCTGACATCGCATTCTCAACTCTGCCTGCGTTTCGATACCAGAACAAACCCGTTCCAAGCAAAACCCCCGCCGCAAGAATCACAAGCAGAATCTTATAGTTTCGTTTCTCTATCAGATACAGGAGTAAAAACAACAGAAGCCCCGCCGCAAGAAAGAGCTTCGCCGTTCCCGTAAAGGCATGTCCCACAAGCTCGCCCAAAGCAACAGGTTCTTCTCCCAGATAATTCACATGCTGCAAATTCCACTTGACCGCACTGTGAATCAAACCACACAAATACAGACAGACCAAAAAAACCGCAGTATCACGCAAACGGCTCAACCGAGCAAGGCGTATACTCAGCGTTATGATAACAGCAGTTATTATAATTCCAAGTGACCGTTGATGAACTGCATACAGGTAAATAGAAAGGATTGCAAACGCCGCATGGTTACTTGTTGTCGGTCGATCCGTCACACACATCATCACATAGAGCCAGAGCTGGAAAAAGAACAGGAGCGTGCATTCCGCCCAGGTAATATGCGCATATACAAGAAACGACGAATATGTGCAGACAACAAAGCACGCCGCCGTCCTGACGATTCGATTCATCTTTGGCAAATATCTTTCCGCCAGTTTCAGCAGGATCAGATAGCTCCCCACCAGGAAGGCACCGTTCATCACGACTCCGGCATGATACAATCTGTCCCAGTTCCAGTAAAACACCCTCGCCATCACGCGGAGGGGAATCAGAAGCAAACTGTATCCATAGGAATAATAATTGATATTCCCTGTCACGGAAGTCCAGTCCATCCCCATGAAAAAGGCGCTGTTAGACCAGTACCCAATCTCGTCGTTAAACAGAATGGGCTGCCCTGTCTCAGACAGCCTGTATGTTGCAAGCAGAAAAATCACCGGCACAGGAATGCACGCAAGCAGCGCTGCGCGGTGTTTCAAGAAAAACTCTTTCATTTTGCAAAGTTCCTCACCCGATACGTTCCAGTAGCACCTCCACCGCCTTCTCCAGCTGATTATCCACGCCCTCATCATAATAAGCATCGCCGTCAAATTCGCAGACCACGTCGGGCTCGATGCCGACGCCGTGGATATTATTGCCATTCGGTGTATAGTAGGCGCTGATGGTAAGCTTTAAGGCCGTGCCGTCGGTCAGGGGCAGAACGCGCTGCACAATGCCCTTACCAAAGGTCGTGGTGCCGACAAGCGTCCCCATCTGATAGTCTTTGATCGCGCCCGCAAGGATCTCTGATGCGCTGGCGGAATTGCCGTTGACAAGAACGACCAGCGGTATGTCAAGCTGCCTTCTGCCGTCACAGTTATATTCCTCGCGCTCGCCATACTTATCCTCGGTGTAGACGATCAGTCCCTTTGGCAGGATCTGCCTGGCGATATCCACAACCACATTAAGACTTCCACCGGGATTACTGCGCAGATCAAGGATAAGCCCCTTCGCGTGCGAACCTTTCACCACGGCCATCGCCTCTGTAAATTGATCCGTGGTTACGTCATCAAACTCCGTTATCTGAATATAACCAATGTTATTTTTCAGAATTTCGTATTTTACCGTGGGGGCTTCAATCTTGCGCCTCTCTACATCCACCTCCAGGTAATCGGTCTCACCTTCCCTGTAAATGGTAAAGTGTACCGTCGTGCCCTCCTCACCCTTCACGCGGGAGACGATCTCCGAAAGTTCCATACCCGCAGTGGTCTCACCATCCACCAGATAGAGGAGGTCATTCTCTCGAAGTCCTGCTTCCTGTGCCGGGGTGTTTTCGATAACGCCCGATATTTTGCCAAGCCCCGTCGCCTGGTCGATCATCAGATATGCACCAATCCCGTAATAGATGCCTTCGGTATCCTGCATCAAATCCTGCCACTCTTCCTCTGTATAGTATACGGAATAAGGATCACCCAGTGCCTCCACCATACCGGCATACATCCCATCGGTCATGGCTTCCACGTCAATATCCGCATCCTGATAATAATATTCTTCGATCACGTCCTCGATCGCGGAAAGCTTTTTTTCCGTTTCCTCGCTCACAATGCTGCCTGCCGTGCTCGTTCTCTTCGCATCGGCTTTTCTTTCGTCCACGGCTTCGTAAAATTTTACGCCCACAAAAACAAAGCCTGTAACGAGGAGCGTTGCCGCCACGCCTACCAGCATTCCCAGAAGAAAGTTACCGCCCTTCCCTGATTGCTGCGGGGGGAGGGGCTGCTGTGGGGGAATGTTATTCATATAGTAGTAATTATTTTGATCCATGATCCAATTCTCCTTTCGTCCGTCTGCCGTTGCATCGTCCTGCATGGACTCAATGCTATTTCAGGTAGTTCCACGGACTGACGTAATTTCCGTTTAAGCGCACGGAAAAGTGCAGATGCGGCCCGGTGGAACGACCGGTCGAGCCGACTGCCGCGATATTCTGCCCCTTATAGACGGTCTGCCCCTTTGATACATAAAGGGCGGAACAGTGCATGTAAATGGTATAAAGGCCGCTGCCGTGGTCGATCATGATATAATTTCCCATGCTGCCGCTGTAGTCCGCTGCCACCACGTCGCCGTCATAAGCCGCAAGAATCGGCGTCCCCGAAGACGCAGCCATATCCAGTCCATTGTGGAACTTTTCCACACCGAGAATCGGATGCATGCGGTTGCCATATTCATCGGAAATGCGCTTATAGCCCGGACAGGGCCATGCAAACATGCCGCCGTTATAAATCCTGGCCTGGGCATTCTCCGCCTCCAGTCTGGCCTTTTCCTCGGCTACCGCCTTCTCGAGGGCTGCAATCTCGGCATTCTCCTGCGCGATCATGTCCTCATATTCCTTGATGGCCGCCTCTTTATTGGCAATGTCCCCGCTGACGGAAACAATCTGTGCTTCCTTCTCTCCGATCAGGGTATTGACGTTCTCCTCCTCCTGCTCCACTGCAAGTTTCGCCTCATCAAGAAGCTGTTTTTCCGACTCCAGCGCCTCTTTGCAGAGCTCCACGTACTTTCTGGTCTCCACATACTCTTCGAGTTTTTCCCTGTCATAGCGGGAAAGAGCTTCGATATAATCCGCGCGGTTTACGATTCCCGAAATACTGTCCGCACCGAAAAGTGTCTCTAAATAAAAGGAGTCACTGCGTTCATACATGAACTGGATACGCTTCTTCATGGCTGCATACTGCAATTCCTGCCTTGCCTGCGCCTCATCCAGATCCCGCAGGGTCTCCTCGATCTCCCGCTCCTTGTCGGTTATCATTGTATTATATTGCGCAATCTTATCCTGTATGTCGGCAAGCTGGCCGTCGAGCTGCCTGACATAGGCCGTCAGGTCGTTCTTGGACTGCTCCAGCTCCTTTTTAAGCTTCTCCACATCGGTCAGGCTGCTCTTTAAGCCGGAAACCTGTTCCTTCGCCTTCTCGATCTCCCGCTCCTTCTCGCGGATGCTCTCGCTGGTGACCGCCTGTACGGTAAGACACGGTGTCCCACAGGAAAGGATTAGCGCCACGCACGCAATAACACTCGTTATTCTTTTTAGCTTTTTCCGAATCTCTGTATTCAAACTGTAACCTCTGTACTCACATTGTTACACTCGTAAATGTCTTCTCACCGTCACGATACTGCCCAAGAATCCGATTCCCACGCCCAGTCCGAGAGACACGGGCACGAGCACGTTAAAAATCACTTCCACCGACACAAAGCTTAAAAGCTCCGAAAGCTGCGGGAAACGCTCGGTCACATAAGACAGAATCACATTGTAGATTGCGTAGATGAAACCGAGCGGAAACGCTGCCCCGATCAAACCAATCAGGATGCCTTCCACCACAAAGGGGGAGCGCACGAAAAAGTCGGTAGCTCCAATGTATTTCATGATATTAATCTCCTCCCTGCGGACAGAGATACCGATGGCCACGGTATTGCTGATCAGGAAGATAGACACCGCCAGAAGGATCGCAATGATGCCCGCCGATACATAGGCAATCAGAGCGTTAACGCCGGTCAGGGTGGTCGCCACCAGTTCCGAGCGGTTAACCATGCGCACGCCGTCAATGGATTCCAGATAGGTCACTAATGCAGACTGCATGGACACATCGTTTAAGTAAACCTGATAGTTTGCGGAATTTTCCAGAGGATTCTCCGTAAAACCGTCGCCGTACTCGCCCAGATACTCGTCCCGAAATCCCTCCCAAGCCTGCTCCGCCGAGATGAATTCCATTTTGGCCACCTCGGGACGCTTGGCGATCATATCGCCGATCTGCTGAATACGGATATCCTCGATGCCCTCGTCAAAGAACACCCAGACAGAAACGCCCTCCTCCGCATTCTTTACGATATGCTGGAAGTTTGCCACAATGGCATAAAAAATACCAAAAAGAAAAAGGCAGGCAGCGATCGTCGCAATGGATGCCAGCGAAAAGAGCTTATTCCGAAAGATATTGCGGAATCCCTGTTTGAGCGTGTAGAAAAGCGTACTAATCCTCATCTATGTACCCTCCCTTTTCCTCGTCGCTGATGATAACGCCGCGTCTTAAGGTAACTACACGTTTCTGCATGGCGTTGACAATCTCTCGGTTATGCGTCACTACGATAACGGTGGTGCCGTTCTCGTTGATCTGCTCCAAAAGTTTCATGATCTCCCAGGAATTTTTGGGATCCAGATTACCCGTAGGCTCGTCCGCCAAAAGAATGGTAGGCTGGTTCACCAGCGCGCGCGCCAGCGCCACCCTCTGCTGTTCGCCGCCGGAAAGCTGCCTGGGCTTGGCCTTATACTTGCCAGCCAGCCCCACGATCGCCAGAATACTGGGAACGTTCTTCTTGATCTCCTTGTTGGATTTCTGGATGATGCGCTGGGCAAACGCCACGTTCTCATAAACGTTCCTGTCCTTTAAGAGGCGGAAATCCTGGAACACGATTCCCAGATTTCTTCTGAATTTGGGAATCTTCCTGTGTTTGATCTTGGAAAGATCATAACCCATCACGTTAATATAGCCGCTGGAGATCGTCAGCTCCCGCAAGAGGAGCTTGATCAGGGTGGATTTCCCCGAGCCGCTGTCACCTACGATAAACACGAACTCGCCCCGGCTGATATGCAGGTTTACGTCCTTTAAAGCGGGTGCACCGGTAGAATACGCTTTGCTGACATTGGTCAGATTGATGATCTCATTCTCCACGGCTGGAGACTTTCTTTTTCTCTTTACTGCCACGTTACTGTTCTCCTATGATTAAAATTGAAACGATTCCATGTACTTCATATATTTTACGACCATGAGTGCGATCTTGAACGTGATGGCATCCTCGAATACCCGCAGATCAAGGCCCGTGCTCTTTTGCAGCTTATCCAGACGGTAAACCAGCGTATTTCTGTGGATAAAAAGCTGTCTGGAGGTCTCCGAAACGTTCAGGGAGTTCTCAAAAAACTTATTGATCGTGGTAAGCGTCTCCTCGTCAAACTCATCGGGGCTCTTGCCGTCAAAGATCTCCTTGATGAACATCTTGCAAAGAGGGATCGGCAGCTGATAGATCAGTCGCCCGATGCCAAGTTCACTGTATGCGATTACGTCACGCTCCCCGAAGAAGATCTTGCCCACGTCAAGCGCCATTTTTGCTTCTTTGTAAGAGCTGCTCACGCCCTTGATCTCATTCACCACGGTGCCGTAGGAGACACGGACATTCTTAAAGTTCTCCTTGCGCAGGAAGGCGGCAAGCGCCGCTGCGCCGCTCTCAATCGCCTGCGGACTGTCATCCTCGGAGAGATCTTTTACCACGATCACATTATTCTCGTCCACCGCAGTGATAAAGTCCTTATTATTGATGCCAAAGTACGCGCGCACACTCTCTAACGCGTTGCATTCCTTCCCATTATCAGTCTCAACAATGAGCGCCACGCGCCTTAAGTCCGTCTGGATGTGCAGCTTTTTCGCACGGCTGTATATGTCCACCAAAAGAAGGTTGTCCAACAGGAGATTCTTAATAAAGTTATCCTTATCGAAACGCTCCTTGTAAGCGATAAGCAGATTTTGGATCTGGAAAGCAACCATCTTTCCCACCATATAGACATCTTCACCGACACCGCCTGCCACCAATATGTACTCAAGCTGCTGATCGTCATAAATCTTGAAATACTGATATCCCTGAATCTCCTGGGAATCCGCCGGAGACTCGGCAAACTCCGCCGCTGCCCTCCCGCAGCGCTCCATCTCATCCGCCGTCTGCGCCGCGACCTTTCCGTCCACGTCCATCACACACAGTTCGACCCTGGCGATCGCCTTTAACCCCTCGATCGTATTCTGCAAAATCTGATTTGAAATCATACCCCCACCTCTTCTGTTTCGTAGTAACAATTCACAATGCCTTTCGGCCCCATAATTCCGAAAAACAAAAGCTATGTTCTATTTTAATCTATAGTCACAAAAAAATCTACCTGTTTTCCTGAATTTTTTGTGTATTTTTTTTAAATTTTGGCACTTTAAGGAAATTTGACATTTAGACATTTTGTACAAGGGAAGAAGATTGAAGATTTATCGTTCCTATAGTATAATAAAAAAGACAGTTGATGGTTTGTGCTGAAGCGTCACAAACCCTGATTACATTTCTCAGCAAAAACCGCTTCGGAATGGAGGTAATCATGGATATTGCAGGATTATCTATGGCTATGTCGTCCGCAAAGACAAATGACGCCTTCAGCGTTGCGATGCTCGCAAAGACTCTGGATCAGGCGGAGTCTACAGGCAGTCAGGTAGTCGGCATGATGGACGCAGCCGCAATGGAGCTGTCTGTCAATCCCCACATCGGAGGAAACTTCGATATGTCGGTATAGAATAACAATTGTTATCCATATCTGACATAACCGAATCAGACAGCGGATCCGGCATTCGCGCCGGAAAGATAACGGTCATTTCGGGACGGAACCGTTCTAAGATGGCCGTTATTTATGTTTCTTTACAGCAAGAACCATTCCAAACTCATAAATCCCAAACACAATACAGCCGCCACAATCAGCGGCACCGTGATCAACGATTCCTGTGGCTGCGGCTCCTGCTGCCCGCCCATCGACGGCCTCTGTCCGGCCGCTCGGCTGCTCTGTCTTCGGAACAAGGCCAACACCGCCTCCTGCCTCCCCTCATTCTTTGCAATCCAGGCGACACAGCAGAGGGCAATCGGCGTCGTGACTGCCGCAATGAGCAGATAAACCGCGAGGACCGCCTGCAGCTGTGCGCTCGTCAATTCCGCCGCCTCGCTCACGGCTTCCATATATTTGCTTCCCAGAACGGCTTTCGACAGGTACATCATTACCACCTCATACGAGTTAAAAAACATATGGCAGAATACAGAGGCCCACAGGCTCCCTGCCGCCTCCACCAGGATTGCAAGAAAAACGCCGATTGCAAAGGCGTAGACCGCCTGATTGAAATTCATATGCATAAGGCCGAAGAGAAAAGCCGAGAGCAAAATCGGCAAAAGTCCGCTTCCATAGCTTCCGTAGATCATTCCGCGGAAGACGAATTCCTCACAAAAAGGACCAAATATCCCAATCATAAAAAGCATCACCGGAAACGGAAGGCTCAAAATATTACCCTCCATAGCCGCCACCGCATTGTCTGTAAAAAACAAAGTCAGGGTGTTTAACACCGTCACAAACGGCATAAGAAGCACCGTGGCCAGAGCGATCATCAAAAGCGTAGAAATCTTGATACGGCGAAATGCGGTCGGACGCACAGGCTGCGGTACGGACACAAATCCGCCCGGTGCAGCTGCGGCTCCGTTCGTCACAGGCTGCGACGCGGTGCGGGAAAACAGCAAAAACAGGAGGGCCGGCCCCATCAGGACTGCCTCCCCCAGAAAAAAGCTCGCGATGGTGCTGATCCTGATATATCCTCCAAAAAAGGACAGAAACAGTGACACCGCGATATGCGTCAATATCATTGTCAAAAACAGCCAGTTTGCTCTCTTACCCGTCATTTGTCTTTCCTCAGTCTATCCGTTTCCGTTATCCCTTACGTCTTAGGCAGCGGCTTTTATACACGCCTTATCGCCTTTTCGGTGATTGTGATCTTCCCGGCCTTTAGCAGACCTCCCACCGCGCGCTTAAACTCATTCTTGCTCATCTGCGTCTCCCTGCGGATCACCTCAGGGGAAGCCTTGTCACTAAACGGCAGCACCCCGTCGAAGCTGTCTATGATCGCAAGCAGCCGCTCACCGTCTTCCGCCATCTGTAAATATGCTTTCTCCCGCAAAGAAAGATCCAGCTTGCCGTCCGGCTTCACCCCCGCGACGCGGGCCCGCACGGTATCTCCCACTCTGATCTCCCCGTAAATCTCCCGCTTGGGAATGAGACCTGAATACTGATCGTCTACCGCCACAAACGCACCGAAGTTTTCACTGATCTCATAAACCGTCCCCGTTACATGGGCGTCTTTTAGGTAACTGCTGTTATTTTTAAGATAAGGATAAACATTCATCGTCGCGCAGAGCCTGTCCGACTTGTCAATATAAACGGCAACCAGCCACTCCTCGCCGACAGACACCCGTCTGGTCTGCTCCTTAAAAGGCAAAAGAAGGTCTTTTTCCAGGCCCCAGTCTAAAAAGGCGCCGATCTTGCCGACCTCCGCCACCTTAAGCCTCCCCACCTCATGCAGGGTAAGCAGGGGTCGATTTGTGGTGGCAATCAGCCTGTCCTTGGAATCGCGGTACACGAAGACCTCTATCTCTCCGCCGATTTCGGCGTCCTCGGGCACCTGTTTTTTCGGCAGAAGCACTTTGTCCTGTGCCTGCGCGCCCGTCTGTGTACCCATTTCTGCCGTCTCACCCAGATAAACGCCAAAGTCTACCTTTTTTACAATCTGCAATGTCTGTATTTCACCTAACTGTATCATAATCCTCTCCGTTTCTGTTGTAACCGCTCAGTGCGTACGATTTGCCAGTCAATTGAGGTTTGGCTGAGCCGGTGAAGTAAACTCCACAATACTGTACGGCGCCCCGTCCGCTCCGTTTAAGCAGACCGTGTAACGCTTCCCACCTTCTCCCATTGCCACAACGGGATGAATTTCATCCCCCAGCACCGCCTGGCTCTTGTACTCCACGCGGAGCTGACTGATCGTAAACTCCCCCGGGATGCAGTCCATCGCCATACGGACATACTGGCCGTTATTGACATGATGGTTTGTGTCCAGATGATGGGGTTTGACCGTAAAAGGCGTGACCTCCTGCCCTTCCCCGGGCACCACGATCTTTCGAGGCGCATAGTCCATCGGATATTTTTCTTCCAGCACATAGCCGGCAAGCATCTCTTCCCCCGGCTTCGCAGGCCGCATCGTGTTTACATTAAGAAGCGTCCAAATTGAGTTTGCCCAGGCAAGCGCCTCCCCTTCCTGCGTCTGCATCAGGAAATTCCGATACCCCAAAAAACTCTTAAACGCATAAGGTGATGTACCGATCACAATGCGCTCGTTTAAGCGCGGGTAACGTGCAATACAAATCTGCCAGGCCGAAAGCAGCCAGACCTGTCCCTTTTCTTTCAAATACTCCACACCGAGTCCGATATCCTCGGAGTGAAAGGTCGAACAGTCCTGAAAGTAATCCAAAAGGGACTGTAAATTTAAAAGTCCGTCCTCCCCCACCTCGCTGTAGCGCACTCTGCTGTCAAATGTATACATAGCAATCCAACCTCTCTGCCAATGCGGCCTTTTGCCGCCTTTCCTAAATCGTCTCTATGACGGGAGCAGTGCTCCAGCAATGCTCCTTGTCAGGATTCCCTTCATCTTTGCTATGGCAATCCCGTAATTGGTCACAGGCACCCCCTGCCCTCCCGCAAAACGCATCCGCCGCAGAACTTCCCTCTCGTTCAGCATGCAGCCGCCGCAGTGAATGATAAGGGCATAGGACGTAAGATCCTCGGGAAAACCCGTGCCGGACGACGTTTCTATCACAAGATCCTTTCCCGTGTACTTTTTCAGGAAACGGGGAATCTTCACCGTTCCGATGTCATCGCACTGTCTATGGTGCGTACAGCCCTCAGCAATCAGCACGCGGTCGCCATCCTGCAGGCTGTCGATTGCCCCCGCGCCTTCTATGGCAAGCTTCAAAAAGCCCTTATAACGGGCCATCAAAATCGAAAAAGACGTGAGCGGAATCTCCTGCGGCACGACCTGTGCCACCTCCTCAAACGCCTGGCTGTCCGTGATCACCAGCGCCGGCCTTTCCGACAACTTGGCAAGGGTCTGCGCAAGATAAGTCTCCCGCGTCACCACGGGAACCGCGCCCGCCTCCAAAAGATCCCTGATCGCCTGCTGCTGGGGCAGAATCAATCTTCCCTTCGGCGCCGCCGAATCGATGGGTACTACCAATACAACCGCGTCGAGCGGCTTTACCAGATCCGCCGCAAGATGCCGCTCTTCCTTGTCAGGAAGCATGGCCGCAAGCCTTTCCTTTAATTCGTGGATGCCTGCGCCGGTGGCTGCGCTAACATATATAACGCCTGCTATTTTATCTCTGTGTTCCGCCTCTTTACGCCGTTCACCGACCTGTCGATCTGCACTACCGTCTCTGTCTGCGTCGCCCGATTGGTCGCTCTTTGTCAATACGATGAGGTACGGTATCTCCCGCTCCTTAAAAAGCGCGATCAGCTCCTCGTCACAGGCCGAGAGTCCTTTGGCGGCTTCCGCCACCAGTACCGCAATATCCGTCTTTTCCAGGACCTGCCTTGTCTTTTTGACCCGCAGTTTTCCCAGCGTTCCCTCATCGTCAAAACCCGGGGTGTCAATCAACATCACCGGCCCCAGCGGCAACAGCTCCATCGCCTTATAAACAGGATCCGTCGTCGTCCCCTCCACCGGGGATACCACCGCCAGCTCCTGTCCCGTCACCGCATTGAGCAGACTGGACTTGCCCGCGTTGCGCCTTCCGAAAAAACCGATATGCACCCGCTCTCCCGCGGGGGTGTTGTTCATGCTCATCAATTTGTCCTTTCTATCCTGACAGTTCAGCACACGCCCATTCGCAAAATCGCGCATTCTGCGCTTTCCGCCGCTCTGCGGCTACTTTTGCTCATCGTCGGGCGTTCCCTCAGACCTTCATCTTCCAGCCAGCCTTGTGCAAGCAAAGTCTGTCTAAAAGATTCGGTCCGGCTGAACTGTTAGAAACGGAAGTCCCGCACTCCTTCTGCAATTTTCTTCAAATGTTCCTTTGCGACCTTTCGCACCTGTTCTTTCGGAATATTGGCAAGCTCCGCCTGAATCAGGGCTTCGCCGATCGCCTTTGTCTCCTCGGAAGCATAGTCCATCAGATACTCTTTTAAGGTCATCAGGGCATTCGGGTGACAACAGTTCTGAATCTGTCCCGTCTTGCAAAGGCTCATGAAGCGGTCACCCGTCCTGCCCTCGCGGTAGCATGCGGTGCAAAAAGAAGGAATATACCCCAGCTCCATCAACCATTTGATCACTTCGTCAAGGCTGCGCTGGTCGGAGACATCGAACTGCTCCGTATCCGTGGGCCTCTCCTCCTGCGTATAGCCGCCGACGGAAGTACGGGAAGCGCCCGAAATCTGAGACACGCCCAGGCGTATCACTTTTTCGCGCACTGCCTGACTCTCTCTCGTGGAGATGATCATACCCGTGTAAGGCACGGCAATGCGGATCAGGGCGCACAGTTTGGCAAAAATCTCGTCATCGATGCCGTTGTCAAAGACAGTGGGGTCGATATCGTCCGCCCGCTTGATGCGCGGTACGCTGATCGTATGGGGGCCAACCCCGTGAACGGCTTCCAGATGCTCTGCGTGCATGAGAAGCCCCGCAAACTCGTACTTATATAATTCCAGACCAAAGAGCACCCCTAAACCCACATCATCGATGCCGCCCTCCATCGCGCGGTCCATGGCCTCGGTGTGGTAGTTATAATCATGTTTCGGGCCGGTTGGATGCAGCTTTAAGTAACTCTCCTTGTGGTAAGTCTCCTGAAAGAGGATGTAAGTGCCGATACCCGCCTCTTTGAGCATCCGATACTCCTCCACCGTAGTAGCCGCAATATTTACGTTGACACGGCGGATGGCCCCGTTTTTATGCTGAATGGAGTAGATCGTTTTAATGCACTCCAGGATATACTCGATCGGGTTATTGACCGGGTCTTCTCCCGCCTCGATCGCCAGGCGCTTATGCCCCATATCCTGTAGGGCGATCACCTCCTGCCTGACTTCCTCCTGTGTCAGCTTCTTTCTGGGAATGCCCTTGTTCTTTGTATGATAAGGGCAGTAAACACAGCCGTTTACACAGTAATTCGACAGATAAAGCGGCGCAAAGATCACAATGCGGTTGCCGTAATAAGCCAGCTTGATTTCCTCCGCCAGCGCATAAATCTTTTCGAGGATCTCCTTGTCTTCACAAGCAAGAAGCACCGACGCCTCCCTGTGGGAAAGCCCCGCGCATATAGTGGAATTGCCCACTTTTTTCGGACGCGCCTTGTCCAGGATTTCGTTAATCAGTGCCTTATTATCTTTGTTTTCCTCTGCATATTGCAGCGTTTCCAGGATTTCCTCATGGTTAATAAAATCGTCTGCATGTAATGATTTAGGATCGTACATTTTTACCTCCATGTCTGCGAAGCGTCTCCCCGGCTCACCACTACGCAATACCCCGCCTGCGCAACGCTCTCCTTCAGCGCTTCCAGGCCCTCGGCCGCCTCCTGCCCGGTATGCGCCTTATTATCATAAAGGCTGTATTGCCCGCGTACATGCACAGGAGAAAGATTCGGCATCACAACATTGGCGCCAGCCTTCAAACCAAGTTCCCGACCCTGCGGATGAATGGTGCCAAGCGCCGTGGTCGCGGGAATCAGCGCCTTCGGAAGGGTCAGTCTGGTAAGTGCCACCATGATGAGCGTGCGCTCCAGGCTTCCTGCCGGATACCCCGCAAAAGGCGTATCGTGATGGGGAATAAAGGGCCCGATTCCCACCATGTGAGGCTGAAAGCTCTGCAAAAACCGCATGTCCGCGATCAGCTCCTCCGTCCCCTGAAAAGGCGACCCTACCATAAAACCTGCCCCGGTCTGATAACCGATTTCCTTAAGTGTCCGCAGACACGCCATACGGTCGTCAAACCGCTGCTCAGACGGGTGGAGCTTTCCATAATGAGAGCATGACGCCGTCTCATGCCGCAGGAGGTAACGCTCCGCCCCCGCCTGATACCATATTTCATAATCGCCTCGCGGCCGCTCTCCCAAAGAAAGCGTCACCGCACAGTCGGGATGGTTCTTTTTTATGCCCGCGACGATCTGTTTTACGCGATCCGTCGTGTGATAACCATCCTCTCCGCCCTGCAAAACAAAGGTGCGGAAGCCCAGCTCATAGCCCTGCTTACAGCAGGCAAGGATTTCCTCCTCCGAAAGGCGGTACCGCGCCGCGTTTGCATTGCTCCTACGGATGCCACAGTAGAGACAGTCGTTTCTGCAATAATTCGATATCTCGATCAGTCCCCTGATATAAACATCCGTACCATAATACTGCCTGCGCACCTTGTCGGCTTTATTAAATAACAGGTGTTTGTCATAGTCGCCCTCGATCAAAAACCGCCACTCGGCGTCAGTCAACGCATCGCCCGCGGCGAGGCGGTCTGTCAGGTCTGTCATATCTTCTCCCGCATTAAACATTCCAAAGCCTTTTTTAAATCCTTTTGCATATTACAAATTCATTTTTCATAAATCATCACACCAGTACGCTTTATTTCGTCATCTATTTCCGTTCCCGTCTGAATATGGGATATATCTAATACATCTACCGCTTTTTCCACTGCAATTCTTAAATCCTCAATCAAACCCACAAATCTCAATCCCCGCAATCCACTATCAACAAGTAAATCTATATCACTTCTCTCAGCCGTACATCCCTGACTATAAGATCCAAACAAGGTGGCGCTTTTAACCCCGTACTCTTCCAAAATCGGGGAAATCCGCATTTTTATTTGATTTATGGTGTAAATCTTTTCCCCTGCTGCCATAAATTTTGCTCCTCTCACTAAAGCAATCGTTATTCTGCTAATAGTATAACACATCCAAAAATCTTTACAACTCTGAGCATCAGGGCAGTATGAAGCACCTTCGCCGCGCCGTGCAAAAACCCCGCCAGATTCATCTGCCGGGGTCCAATACTGGGCTACAAGGATTCGAACCTTGAAATGACGGAGTCAGAGTCCGTTGCCTTACCGTTTGGCGATAGCCCATCAACAATTAGCAATTATAAAGGAAAAAGGGCCGTTTGGCAAGCCCTTTTTCCTATTTTTTTCATTAAATTTCAAACATCAGCTCTCCATAAGTCGGAATCGGCCAATATTCCTTATCCACGATCATCTCCAGCTCATCCGCAGGCGCCCGTAATTCATCCATGATGACCTTCACGGTATCCTTGTAGAAGAACGCCTGTTTCTTGGCATCCTCAATCGCGGAAGCCTCCTTCTCCGCCTGTTTCAGCTTATCAAGCGCGGTCTGCATCGCAGAAAGCTTCGCGCCCACCTCCGTCAACAGGGCATCCTGCATCGTGGCGTCCGCGCCAGCCGTCTTTACTGCGTTTACGGTGTCGGCAAGCTCTTTCGTATAACGAACGACAGCGGGAATGATCTGCTTGCCCGCCATATCGATCATGGTCAGTGCTTCGATATTGATGGACTTTGCATAAGTCTCGTAGATAATCTCTTCTCTGGACTCCAGCTCCACCTTGGTAAAGATTCCGAACTTCTCAAACAGTTTCACTGCCTTGTCGGTAGTAATCGTGCCCGCCGCCTCGATCATGGACTTAATATTCGGGAGTCCTCTCCTTTCAGCCTCCGCCACCCACTCGTCGGAGTAACCGTTGCCGTTGAAGATGATCCTCTGATGCTCGGTCATATACTTTTTGATCAGATCATGGATCGCCAGCTCCTTATTCTCCGCTTTTTCCAGAATGTCGGCCGCCTCGCAGAAAGCCTCCGCCACGATAGCATTCAGCGTCGTGTTCGGGCTTGCGATGGAATCCGCGCTGCCCACCATACGGAACTCAAACTTGTTGCCCGTAAAGGCAAAGGGCGATGTTCTGTTACGGTCCGTCGCATCCTTCTGGAAATCGGGCAGGGTGGAAACGCCCGTCAGCAGGATACCACCCTCCTTAACAGAGGTTGCCGCACCGGTCTCGATCAGCTGATTCACCACGTCCTCAAGCTGTTCGCCGAGGAAGATAGAGATGATCGCCGGAGGTGCCTCGTTCGCACCCAGTCTGTGATCATTACCGACATCGGATGCGGACTGTCTGAGCAGATCTGCATGCGTGTCCACTGCCTTCATGATGCAGGCAAGCACCAGCAAAAACTGCACGTTCTCATTCGGCGTATCGCCGGGATCCAAAAGATTCACGCCATTGTCAGTGGTGATCGACCAGTTGTCATGCTTACCGGAACCGTTCACGCCCGCATAAGGCTTTTCATGTAATAAACAACGCATGTTATGTTTTACTGCTACCCGCTTCATGGTCTCCATGACGATCTGGTTGTGATCCACCGCGATATTGGCCGTCTCATAGATGGGCGCAAGCTCGTGCTGGGCGGGCGCCACCTCGTTGTGCTGGGTCTTTGCCGTCACGCCGAGTTTCCACAGCTCCTCGTTTAAGTCCTTCATGTAAGCACCCACACGTTCCCTGATAACGCCGAAGTAGTGGTCCTCCATCTCCTGTCCTTTGGGAGCCGGTGCCCCAAAGAGGGTACGGCCCGCAAACATGAGGTCGGTTCTCTTCATATATAAATCTTTATCCACCAGGAAGTACTCCTGTTCAGGGCCCACGGAAGCGGTCACCTTGGTCGCCTCGGTGTTGCCAAAGAGCCGCACGATACGCAGCGCCTGTTCGCTCAGCGCCTCCATCGAACGCAGAAGCGGCGTCTTCTTATCCAGCGCCTCGCCCGTGTAGGAACAGAAGGCCGTAGGAATACAGAGGATCGTACCGCAGCCGGACTCCTTTAAAAAAGCAGGGGATGTGATATCCCAAGCCGTGTAGCCTCTCGCTTCAAAAGTCGCCCGCAGTCCCCCCGAAGGAAAAGAAGATGCGTCGGGCTCGCCCTTAATCAGCTCCTTACCGGAAAACTCAGTCAGCATCTTGCCAAGTTCGTCGGGATGCGATACAAAAGCATCGTGCTTCTCCGCCGTGATGCCGGTAAGCGGCTGGAACCAGTGCGTGTAGTGGGTCGCGCCATTCTCTACCGCCCAGTCCTTCATGGCTTTCGCTACGATATTTGCGGTGCTCATGGAGAGCTCACCGCCCTCGTTCATCACCTTTACCACTTCCTTGTAGGCGCTTCTGGTCAGACGCTCCTGCATCTTACCAAGGGTGAACACGTTCTTTGCAAAAATTTCTTCCACATTGAATACTTCGCTCATAATCTCCTCCACTCCTCCTCTAGCCGGCTTCAAAAAAATGCGCTCCAAAAAACTCTCTTTTTTGGAACGCCATCGTTCTGAATACCTGTATACAATTTCTGTATTAAAGATACTCTACTTTTGCGGAAAATGCAAGTGCAATTTTATTTTTTTCTAAAAAGTTGTCTTTTGTGCATTTCTCCCACCGCATACAGGGGCAAATTAACAAATCCTTCCTGCTCCCTGTAATCCGCCATCGAAGTGCGGATTGAAAGTTCCGGACCAAACTTTTCCCGATAAGTTTTCAGACTTTTTGCCTTTAAGTTCTCTTCCGCCTTGACCTCAACGGGTATAATCTGCTCCCCCGTATCCACAATAAAATCAATTTCGCAGGAACCCCTGTCATTGGTATAATAATAAATCCCCAGATCATCAATGGTTTTCATCTGCTGACAGACATACTGCTCCGTTAACGCTCCCTTAAACTCCGTAAACAGACCGCTGCCCTCCAGTATAATACGCTGATGCAGTCCGGTCATACATCCCAAAAGCCCCACGTCCACCAGAAACAACTTAAATGCTTTCAAATCCTCATACGCTTTGAGCGGTATCCCCGGCGCGTTTACACGACCGACCCTGTGTACCAGCCCGCAGTCGCAAAGCCACATGATCGCCGTCTCATATTCTTTTGCCCGCCCGCCCTCACGTACAAGCCCATAAACAAACTTTTTATTCTCTTTCGCAAGCTGGGAAGGTATACTGTTCCATACCATGCGGATTTTCGGCACGATTTCTATCGGCGCGTGCTTGGAAAAATCCTGCTCATAAGCTGCCAAAATACGCTTCTGAATCTCCCGAACCGCATTAAAATCCTTTTCCTCGGCAAAAGACTGCACCGCTTCCGGCATTCCGCCGATAAAATAGTACTGTTTTAACGCATCCATATAGGTCTGTTTAAAAGCCGTGACCATCTGCCACTCCTGCCGCTCAAGCAGTACCGCAAACCGCTCACCTGCGACCGCCATTAAAAATTCCCGAAAAGAAAGCGGGTATAGACTCAGAAAATCCACCTTACCGACAGGATACGAGGTACCTTCGTGCAGGGCAATCCCCAAAAGAGACCCTGCGCAGATGATATGATACTGCGGTGCATTTTCATAGAAGTATTTGAGGGAAGACAGCGCTCTTGGCACCTCCTGCACCTCATCAAACAAAAGCAGCGTACTGTCCGCATTTATTTTTTTCCCGACATACAGCTCAAATCCCTCGATCAGACGATCCGTATCCAGATCGGCGGCAAATAACTGCGCCATCGCGGAATTGGAATCAAAATTGATATATACCGTGTCTGCATAAGCCTGCCTGCCAAATTCTTTCATCAGCCATGTTTTGCCGACCTGTCTCGCCCCTTCAATGATCAGTGGCTTGCGGTGCTTACTTTCTTTCCACCGATAAAGTTTTTCTATCGCATCCCGGTGCATACTTGTCCCTCCAAAGAATAGTACAAGTATACGATAACATACTGTAAGACATCGCGCAACATTTATTGCGACGAAAAAATGTTTAATCCACCACTTATTACAACGAATAATGATATAATTCAACATTTTTTACAGTGAAAGTTTGTGGAAGTAATTTTTTCGGAAATAATTA
>DLAF01000070.1:0-10312 GCA_002492725.1 Lachnospiraceae bacterium UBA7054 | reverse complement strand
AAATAATTACAAAGTAATTTTTTCTTACCGACTTTCGCTTTGCGGAACTCACAGCGATAATCACGAAGTAATTTTCGCTTGGCGTAGGATATCCCCCACCGCCGCCTCCGCAGTCAGCTCCACCTCAATGATCTGTTTCGGATGCGGGCAGGATTCCACGGCATTCCCCTCCTCGTCATACATGGAAAGTACCTTAACGGGAACATTCTCTCCGCCCGGCTTCATGATCTCGATCTCATCCCCCACGCAGAATTTGTTGCGCTGCTCGATGCGGACGCGGCAGGCCCGCGCATCCTGCGGCACACCGTCCGCCGCCCAGGCTTCATACGCCGCCACCGCGCTCACCGTCCCTAAGTAGACGGCCTCGCTCACATAGGTACTTTCATCGTAGATCTGGGTGGTCTCATCCGCCTTTCCGAAATAAAACCCCGTGGTAAACTTGCGGTAAGTACACTTGCCGATCTCCGCCCGATACCAATCCATATTAGCGCGGTATTTTTCCTCCGCGGCAAAGTAATCGTCAATGGCCCGCCTGTAGGTACGCGCCACAGTTGCCACATAGAGAGCCGTTTTCATCCTCCCCTCAATCTTAAAACTGTCGATTCCCGCCTCTACAAGCTCCGGAATATATTCTATCATATTGAGATCTTTGGAATTAAAGAGGAAAGTCCCCCGGTCATTCTCAAAAACAGGCAGATACTCCCCGGGTCTGGTCTCCTCCGAAAGCGCATACTTCCAGCGGCAGGGATGGGTGCAGGCGCCGCTGTTCGCGCTCCGCCCGGTGAAATAACTGCTCAAAAGACAGCGCCCCGAATAAGAAATACACATGGCGCCGTGCACAAAGCTCTCAATCTCCATATCCCCGGGAATCCTCTCCCTGATTTCCTTTATTTCCCGCAGGGAAAGTTCCCTTGCCGACACGACCCGCTTCGCTCCCTGTTCATACCAGAAACGATAGGTCAGATAATTGGTATTGTTGGCCTGGGTCGAGATGTGAACGTCAATCTCAGGGCAGATTTTCCGCGCCAGCGCAAACATCCCGGGATCCGCGATAATGAGAGCGTCAGGCTTTAGCGCCTTCAACTCCTGAAAGTAGCGCTCCGCGCCCTCCAGATCGTAATTGTGCGCCAAAATATTGGCAGTCACATATACCTTAACGCTTCTCTCATGGGCGAAGGCAATCCCTTTTGCCATCTCCTCCATGGAAAAGTTTTTCGCCTTAGCCCGCAGACCGTAAGCTTCCCCGCCAATGTAAACCGCATCCGCCCCGAAAATAACGGCCGTTTTTAATACTTCCAGACTGGAGGCCGGTACCAATAATTCCGGTTTCTTCCGCTTCATTGCCATCCTCTCCAAAATCGCCGGAGAATGCCTGCCTGGCATCCTCCGGCGCCATGTTTATAAACTATCGTTTCGTACACTCAGCGTCACCCCATCACCCACCGGCAGTATCGTCGTTGTGAGCGCCTTGTTATGCGTCAACGCAAAGAGGTACTCCCGCATCCTGCCGTGAATCGTGCGATCCCTTCTCTCCACGGCAAACCTTGATTCCAGGATATCGCCGTCCTGCAATACATTATCGGAAACCAGAAGACCGCCCGGCGCAAGCAGACGCAGGACATCCGGCAAAAAGTACAGATACTGCCCTTTCGCGGCATCCATAAAAATCATATCATAAGGACCCGCAAGCTCCTTTAAAAGGTCCGCCGCCTCTCCTTCCAGAAGGGTGACCGCCGTCTCCCTGCCCGCCCGCTTAAAATTTGCTTTTGCCGCTGCAATCCGTCTCTCCACCTTTTCTATGGTAGTGATCCGACAGCCTGCAGGCGCATACTCACTCATCAAAAGCGCCGAAAAACCAACGGCGCATCCAACCTCCAGAATCGACATGGGCCGATGCAGCGCAAGTAGAAATCGCAAAAGTCCCTGCGTCTGCCTGCGTATGATCGGCTCACCTCCCTGTAAAGCTTCCTGTTCTATCTGATCTAATATAGGGGTATTCCCCCTGTCAAACGAAGTGAGAAAAACATTAAGCCGCTCCTTGTCAATCACTGCGCGACCTCCTGTGTCTCCTCCTCATCCGGAGCGTCCTGTGCCATCACCGCCATCATTTCCTCCGCCGTCATAGCCGTGCTCAGATCATAGATACCGGGCTGGATCTTGCCATGACTTTCGGACAGCAGTTCTTGAATCACAAAAAGATTGGCATCCCGGATCAGGCCGCGCTCTTCCAGCATCTCGCCCACCGCCCTGACGGAAACGGGATCTTCCACGCTCACACTGATGATCCTGCCCTCACCCAGCGAAACGGGGGCTTCCGTGAAAATGCGGTAGCCGTAATCATAAGCTGCCGTTGCCGCTTTGATAAGATACGATGCAAAAAACACCAGCACCACTATTTTGATAACCAGCTCCACCGTGGAGCCGATGATACCCTTTACTGTCATATTATACTCCTGCACTCCTATATGACGTTCAACCCGCGTAAACTCGATCACCCGAGTCTGCAAAGCAATCCTCACGATGCAACTTGCTCGATTACCGAGGTCGCGAAGCAATCCTCCCGTAAGCTCGATCACTCGAAGTCTATCTCCTCCGCGAGCAGTACATACACTTCCTGCATCATGCGGCAAAACGCCAACTCAGCTCGTAAAAAGTCATCCACAAAAGGATTTTCCCGGAACTTCTCGTACTCCTTTTCAAAGGCTTCCATGCGGTCAAAGAGCTCATCCCCGTCCGCCTCGTTTTGAAGGTCAAAATTTCGCTGTCTAAACTCGTTAACCTGCTCGTAGAGATCAGGCTGCTTCTTGATCTTTTCCCGCTGAAACAGATAGTCTTTGTAGGTGTCGGAAGCCATAATCGTACCCGCAAACCGACGGGCGGCTTCGATGATCTCCTTGTCTGACATGGTGCTTTAAACCTCCATTATAATGGGTAGTATCATAGGTCTTCTCTTGGTGCGCTTCCAGACGAACTCACTCAGAGTATCCTTGATAACACCCTTTAACTTGCCCCAATCCGCCTTTCTGCTCCTATCCAGGCAATCCTGCACGGCCTCTTCCACGATTACTCTCGCCTCTTCCAAAAGCTCATCCGACTCTCTCACATAGACGAAACCTCTGGTAACAATGTCAGGCCCCGATACAAGCTGGTCGCTGCCGGATTCCAGTGCAAGCACCACGATCACGATACCATCCTCCGCCAGATGCTGCCTGTCGCGAAGCACCACATTTCCCACATCGCCCACGCCAAGGCCGTCCACAAGGATCGCACCCACGGGCACCTTTCCGGTGACAACCGCCTTTTCTTCATCCATCTCCAGCACGTCGCCGGACTGTAACATAAAAATATTTTCTTTCGGGATGCCAAGCTGTGCCGCAATCTTGGCCTGCGCCTTTCTGTGCTTATACTCGCCGTGAACAGGCACCGCATACTTAGGCCTCACCAGGGAATAAATCAGCTTGATTTCCTCCTGGCAGGCATGCCCGGAAACATGCACATCCTGAAAGATCACATCCGCGCCCTTCATCTGCAACTCATTGATTACATTGGTAACGGCCTTCTCATTGCCCGGAATGGGGTGCGAAGAGAAGATCACCGTATCTCCCGGCATGATGGATATCCTCTTATGGTTATCGCTCGCCATTCGGCTTAAAGCCGCCATGCTCTCGCCCTGACTGCCGGTAGTGATAATGACCGTCTTCTCGGGAGGAAAGTTTTTCAGCTCCTCCATATCAATCAGCGTCCTGTCAGCAATCTGCAGATAACCAAGCTTAGAAGCGGTATCAATGATGTTGACCATACTGCGGCCTTCCACCACCACTTTTCGGTCAAACTTCTCCGCGGTATTGATGATCTGCCGCACCCTGTCCACGTTGGAAGCAAAGGTCGCAATCAGGATCCTGGTGTCTTTATGCTCCAAAAAGAGGGAATCCAGCGTGTGTCCCACGGTCTTCTCAGAGGGCGTAAATCCCGGTCTCTCTGCGTTCGTGGAATCACACATCAGCGCAAGAACTCCCTTTTTGCCAATCTCCGCAAAGCGCTGCAGATCAATGGCATCGCCGAACACCGGCGTATAATCTACCTTAAAGTCTCCCGTATGCACCACCACACCGGCAGGCGAGTAGATTGCCAGCGCCGCCGCATCTACAATACTGTGATTTGTCTTGATAAATTCGATTCGAAACTGCCCCAGGTTGATGGACTGGCCAAACTTGACGACCTTTCTCTTGGTGGTATTCATCAGGCCATGTTCCTCGAGCTTATTCTCAATAATGCCCATCGTCAGCTTGGTCGCATAGATGGGAATGTTGATTTCCTTCAATACATAGGGCAGTGCCCCGATGTGATCTTCATGTCCGTGGGTGATCACAAACCCCTTCACCTTGTTGATATTGTCCCGCAGATATGTGATATCGGGTATCACCAGATCAATACCCAGCATCTCATCCTCCGGGAATGACAGGCCGCAGTCCACCACAACAATGCTATCCTCATACTCAAAGGCAGTGATATTGAGCCCAACCTGCTCCAATCCGCCCAGAGGGATAGCCTTCAGCTTCGCCGCTGACCTTCCCTGTTCATTTTTCCTCAAACAAAATTACCTCCATTTCTCATTTCCGTTTTACTTTATACGCATTCCTTACACAATGTCCACGTCGTCCATTATTTTTTCAAACACAGCCGCCACTGCGTTCAAGGTTTCATCGTCATCTACGATCTCGTATACTGCCTCTTTTTCTTCCATTCGGGAAATGTCGCGCAAAATCAGCGCCTCGCCATCGCCCTCCTCGGAATCCGTTACCAAAAGATAGTCTAAGCCACCTATTCTCGTCTGTTCCAGTACATAAAAATCAACCGGATCTCCGTCCTCCGGAGTAAATGTAAGCTTATCCATTTAAATACTCCTGCTCTCTCTTGTCCTGTCAAGGTAGCTTTGCAGAATCAGACACGCCGCGATCCTGTCCACATGCTCTGCGCGCTCTTCTCTGCGAAGCCCCGCCTCTATCATTGCCCGCTGCGCCGCTACTGTGGTCAGTCTTTCATCCCACATCGTCACGGGAAGACCCGTCCTTCTCTCCAGTTTTTCCTGAAAGGCAAGCGAAAGCCCGGCCCGCTCCCCCAGCGTGTCGTTCATATTCTTCGGCAGACCGAGTACGATCTCCCCCACCTCGTATTCCTGAATGAGTTCCTCGATACGCGCTAAAGTCTGCCTGAGTTTATTCTCCCGTTCCCGTCTGATGATCTCGATTCCCTGCGCCGTAAGGAATAAGGGATCGCTGATTGCCACCCCCACTGTCTTCGCACCGAAATCCAGTCCCATGATCCTCATTTATTTTTTTCACCATACTGACCGCATTGGTCAATCTTTCTTTGCTCCATCTATGGAGTTTTTGATGTACTCCACCAGCATTTCTTCCACAAGCTCGTCCCGCTCTACCTTCATGATCAGGCTTCTCGCACTCTTGTGGCTGGTGATGTAGGTGGGGTCACCGGACATAATATAGCCGACAATCTGATTGACGGGATTGTATCCCTTCTCCGTAAGCGCCTCGTAAACCGTAGACAGCACCAGCTTAACGCCCGTCTCCGGCGGCTCCGTCTCCACCGTAAAAAATTGTGTATTTTCTAAATCCTGCTCCCGCATATTCTCACGCCCTTATCTGTTGTCTATTATTTCCATTTATTTCCGTACTTATCCTAGTAGTATACCTTATTCTGCCGAAAATTTCAATTCCGTAAATTTTATCGGTCCCACAAAAGCAGTCTCGCATCCTCCGACAGCGCAGGCGGCACCGCTCCCGGTCTTGCCAGATAAAAGCCCTGCAAAAGATCCACACCAAGATCCAGGAGCTTTTTTAACTCCGATCCTGTCTCGATTCCCTCAGCTATGATCTGCATATCGCGCTGGTGGGCGTACTCCACAATATTCTTCACGATCTGCTGCTTGTTTTCGTCTACGTCCACGTCCCGCACAATTGTAACATCCACTTTCACATAGCGGGGATTCAGGGTCAGGAGATTGAGTTCACTGTTGTAACCGCTGCCGTAGTCATCCAACGCAAAGATCCCCGTAAACCCTTCTGCCTCGCTCTTTTTACGAATCAGCGAAAGCTCCATATTCTCCGTCTCCGTGATCTCAATGACCACGCGGTTTTGGATCTTTTCAAACCGCTGGTGATATTCCCGCTCCTCCTCCAGTGTCATATCCTCGTTGGCAATGGAATTGATGAACAAAAGGGCTTCCTCAGATACCAGGCCTTTCTCCAAAAGATTCACATAGCTCTCGGTAGCCACAAACATGGTGATTTTCTCAATCTCCGCCATACAGCCTTCCTCTTTGGCGATCTGCAGGACTACCTGCGGATTTGCGAGACTTGGCATATCCACCCGCATCAGGGCCTCATACCCATAGACCATACCGTTCTCCGCCCGGAAAATAGGCTGGAAGTGGTAGTTGATTTTCTTTTCTTTGAGCATTTGATGAAATTCAATCCGGCTTTGATCCTCGGACATCTGTTGTTTCCAAGCCTCTTTGTCAAATTCCCTGAGAAGCCCCTTTTTCGTGCGCTTCACCTGATACATGGCAAAGTCCGCATATTTTAAGAGCATCGCCTGATTGTCGCTGTCCTGCGGATACCACGCGTAACCGCCGGATGCGGAAAGCCCCATATTGTAACCGTCCGGCAGAACAAACTCCACTTCACTGATTGCCTGATACAGCTTTTTCAGGCAGGCTTCTATTTCCGCCCGCTCGTCAAAGCCGTAGAAGAGGATCACGAACTCATCACCGCCCATGCGGGCACAGAGCGTACCCTCGGGCGTATTCTCCTGAAAACATCTGGCCGCCGTCTGAATATAGAGATCGCCAAAATTATGTCCGAAACGGTCGTTGGTGGTCTTTAGATTATCCAGGTCGATCATCACAAGAGCCGCCTGCTTCATCACCTCAGGCCTTGCAAACAGCTCGTCCGCCTCCCTGCGAAATCCCTGTCTGCCATATAACTTTGTGAGAATATCGCTGTCACGCTCCCGCTCGATCTGCTTTCTCTCCAGGGTAGCTGCCGTCACGTCCTCCAAAAGTCCTACCAGCCTGTCCCCGTCCTGCGTAGAGGAAGAACGCAGATAACGCACGCTACCGTCCGGCTGATTCATGGTGTAAACGGTACTGCCGTCCTCCATGACCTTAGAAGTGAGATCTTTTTTGATCCCCAGCTTGATCTCCCGGAAACGGTCTACCGTCAGGTTTTCAATGTCCACATCTTTTGCGCCCATCAGCGGAAAATAATTTTCCGTTACAAACACTTTGTCGGAACCTTCTTTCAGCTCGTAGCCCGCCATATCCACACTGGACATCCGCATGATCTGCGTAAAGCGGGTCGCCGAATCCATGACCTCCTGCTGTAAGTGCGCAATGGCATCGGAAAATTGGTCGATCTCACGAATCCCCGTGCGGGAAAGAGAGGGCAGTTTTCCCTGCTCCTTAGCCTTTTTCACCTCGTCCGAAAGCAGGTGGATCGGTTTAGAAAGATGATAGCTGACTAACAGGATACCAACCAGCCCGATCAGCATCGTTACCAAAAAGCAGGCTGTCAACGTCCGCCTGATCTGCGTGGCAAACGCAAACAGATCGCTCCCCTTCGCCATGCCGATCAAATACCATTGATCCGCATCAAACGGCGCGTTTCGGCTGTAGAGCGTAAGACCCCTCACCGCTCCATAATATTCCCCTTTCTCATCGGCAACGGCCTCCCTGTCCTGATCCGTAAAGGCAAACCGCAGCTCGTCAAGGGTTCCTGCGTCCAACATCTCGCTGGAAAGGATCACAGGTTTTAAGCTCCCATCCTCCGCATTCCCACAAGCCAGCATATAGGAGCCACGTTCCCGCTCCAAAAGTTCGCCGCAGGGAAGCAGCGTTCCCACATAGTCTGTAAGAAGCTCCACGCCAATCACACCGTATACCGTACCGTCTGGCAGGATCAACGGCTGCGAATAGGCGATAGCATCCTTATGATCTCCGGAAAGCCGATAAGTTTGCGTCGTCCAATAACCGCAGGCTGCAGCATTCAACGTGCCGTTTGCATCCACCGCTGCCTGAAAAGGTTTGTAGAAAAAGGGCTGTTCCACGCTGTCTTTTGCAGAAAACACAGGCTGCCAGCCCGTATCGGTCGCCAGATAATTTCCTCTCACCACCTCCACTGAAGCCCGCTCCACCAGAATATCCGCATGACGTTCTGAAGCCGTGGAAGCGGGATCCAAGTCCCGCAAATAAATACCCTGCACCGTTTCCGGCGCATTGTCCGTAAGGCTTTGTGTATTTAAAAGCATAAAAATGCCCGACACCTGTCTGCTGTACATGGCGTCAATCAAATCCGGGCACAACTCTCCAACCAGCTGCGCACTGCCGCCGGGTCTGTTAAAATCCTCCGTCTTCAGCTTTCCGTCCGCCAGCCTCTGTGCAACAAGTGCATTGACTTTACTTGTCAGCGCATCCAAATTTGACCAGCTCTGTGTCATATTGCCGGCCAGATAGCTGCCTCTGTTTTCTACCTGTTTTGCCAGGATATCCTTCGCATTCCGATTGATCGTCTGGATCACGCCGCTCATCGCCAGACTTCCCACAAGGAGCAGCATCTCCGCCGCCAACACCGCCAGAAGCGATCTCATGGCAATTTGAAAAATGGATCTGCTTCTTTCTTTTCTTTGATCGGACATTTGGCACTCACCTATCCGTATTTATTCGCATGTTCCTACCGGCTGCTACTGCACAAATTCCTGCAGGCGCTGCAGCGTTTCCTCATACCAGGCGTCAAAGTTATCATCCAGTTCAAATTCCGCCACGGATTCCTCCAGACGTAATCCCTGCGCCATTCTTTGTACCACGATCTCCCTGTCGGCTGCCGCCTTGTCGCTCATGGCGTACTCCAGGACATTCCTTGCCTTGCCGCCATTCTCAAATGCCTTTGTCGTGTAAAGCTCGTTTCCGTTCACGGTATCCACGCCCACGGTCAAAACCTTTTTCATACTGTCCTTAATTTCGGCGCCGCTGCCTGTAATGGCATCCATATTATTGGCGGTCTTCGTCACGGGAAGATAACCGGAATCCACGGAAAACTTAATATTTCTCTCATCCGAGGTAAACCACTTCAGAAATTCCACGGAAGCGTAGATCTCTGCCTCCTCACCCTTTGTCACAACCATGCCCGCACCCTGCTGCACTGCATAATCGCCGCCGGCAAACTTCGGACAGGGCAGCACGTCCATCTCAATCGGGTAACTCTCCGAATCACTGATATTCACCGATTCCGGAAAAAAGGATACACCGGAACTCGAACCCACATAGGCGATGATGTTGCCCGTCTTGATGTCATCGCTCCTGAAACGCCCGGTCGCCGCAAAATGCCCTTTCACAAAAGGGATATAGTAATTATCCCACAACTTTCTTGCCACCGACTTATCAAAATTGAGCGTCATCTTCCCGTCTTTGATCTGAAAGATCTCCTGCCCAAGCTGCATGCTGCCAATCAGCATATAATTTGCCATGGCATCCCTGCCAAAGAGCGCCTTGCCGTCGTCAGGTACATCGGGCGTCAGAGAATCCGTCCAATCAAAATATTTTTCTGCCGTGGCGGTCAGGCCCTCCATATCCGCCAGATCATCATAAGACGCACCCGTGGCCGCCGCAAAAGCGTCCCAATCCGTCTTATTGAGGACTAACACTTCCAGGGATTTTGCCGTAGGAAAAATCTTGATCTCGCCCGTGCCCCCAAAATCGCCTTCCTTCATATAGCTTTCTATGTAAGCATTCTTTTCCTCTTCGCTCAGGTAGTCCTTCAGATCCACTACTTGACCCATCTGGTCAACCGCGTATGCCGTGTCCGCATATGCCATGAATATGTTCGGCACCTCGTCCGCACCGACCTCACCCTGCACAGCAGCAAGCACATTGGTCTCCAGATCGTTCACAGAACCCTGGCTGACACTTTTTACGATGATTCCCTTCTGCGCACCGACCGTCTCGTTAAACTCCTCCACCATGCTGTCAAAAGCGCTGAGCTGGTCGCCGTTATAGTAAGTCCACACCGTGATCTTCGTAGGATTTTTCGGATCGAGAGGCGAATCACTGCCGCAGGCCGAAAGCATTAGGCAAAGCGCACAGGCCGTGCACAGCAATGTCGTCTTTTTCTTCCGTCTCATCGTTATTTTCCTCCAAAATCACCCATTTTTCCGCCAAATTGTACCATATATTTTTCATTGTACTCTCTTTTGTCTGACGGGTCAATATTTTCATATTTTTTTGAGTTTCCCCATTTTT
>DLAF01000047.1 GCA_002492725.1 Lachnospiraceae bacterium UBA7054 | reverse complement strand
TCTGGCGTTTCGCAAACGCCTATTACAAATAAAAAATAAGAGGAGGTGTCTTACCATGTTTTCAACTTATGCGGAGTATCTGGCCATGCCGGGCAGCCTTACCTTTGAGGAAATGGCATCCCTGCACAGGCAGATACTGGAGGAAGCCGGCCGCGACGCGGATGCCCTTGCCCTTTACGGGGAACTGTATGCTGCCGCCGTAAAGTATGCGCAGTCACGCGCCCAATGGCCGTTATGGGACAGGGAGGAGAAGCAGGAGGAGGACAGGACCCGCACGTCCCGCCACGATCATGTGATCGACTGCTTTAACATCCTTGCCCGGTATCTGAAAAAGCAGGGGAAGGATGTTTCCTGGCATGATACGCTTGGCAGCGACAGGAAGCGCGTCGGTGATCTTGCCTGTTACCTCGTCTTTACCGGGAGCCTGAACGCAAGGTGACGCTTCCCGCGCCCACGGATATCCCATGTCATAATCGGTGACCCATATCCCCATACAAAAACAGAATACATATCTGCCGTAAGATACCACGGGAACAGCATAAATGCTGCACTCCCGTGGTGTTTCTGTATGCGGTTTTCTTCCCGCTTTTCTTATCTGTCCATCATAACCTGTCCCCGTTCCTTCGCCACGGGACGATAACTACGCCATACAGGATCGGTAAGGGGCAGCTTCCGCTGCCCGGCATTTTTTCGGAAAGATAACATTGAGCAGAAGGAGGAAGGGAATGCCATATGTAAAGATACCGCTCAAAAAACAGCTTGACAGGGCAGCCCGCGGCGTGTACGTCCACCCGGAGTATATCCCGGCAGTTATCCGCGCATGGGCGGACATGCCCATAGCCGCCTATCTGGGCACGGCGGACAGGAGGAGGGAGTTCAGGGGGCTGCTCGGCATCACGGAGGAAGAGGAAAGCGGCATGGCGTACCGGGAGGCCGTGCGGCGCATCCGCCCGTGGTCTGGCGGGGAGGGCGCTGCGGTGGAAGAAACAGCCCGACGGGCCCTGTACTGCCTCGCGGAGCCGTTACTGGAAGCATACAGGAAATGGAAGGAGCAGCGAAATGAAAATGCAAAGGATACCACTTGAGAAACGGCTGGCCGCCGCAGGGGAAGGGGACGGCACGGGCGTCTGCCCTCCTGCCGCATGGATCTTCCTTGAGGATTATTTCCTCTGCCTGTCACGGGAGAGCGGGGACCCGTCCCATAAGGCGTACTACAAAAAGCTGCTCTGGGACGGCGGCCGCGCTTACGGGGATGTGAAAAACATGTTTGTTGCGGAGGCAGCGGCAAAGGCAATGGCAGGGGCCTGCCCGGAGGAAGGCAGGACGGAACTGCTCTTTCGGCTGCTGGTGGCACCGTTCTGCGGCAGGGAAGAGGAAGATGAAGGAGGGACCGGATGAACCCATATTTAACGACACCGCATATCATCAAAGAGACGGCGGAGGGCACCACCTACTGCCCCATACAGGACGAACTCTTCTCCGTGCACCGGAGCGTGGAGGTGGTGGGCGAGATCACGCGGGAATCGGTCTATTCGCTGATCTTACAGCTGCGTTATCTTTGCCATGCAGACCCGGAAAACGAGGTCACCATGTACATCAACAGCCCGGGAGGTTCCGTCTGCGACGGGCTTGCGCTGTATGACGTGATGGAGGCCATAAAGTGCCCCGTCCGTACCGTGTGCGTTGGCATGGCGGCGTCCATGGGGGCGCTACTGTTCGCGGCAGGGGATAAGCGGGAAATGCTGCCCCATGCGGAGGTGATGATCCATGACCCGCTTGTTACGGGGATGAGCGGCAGCGCGCTCGCCGTGGAGGAGTCCTGCAGGCGGCTGATGGGGATACGGCAGATCACGGCAGAGATCCTCTCCAGGCACACAGGCCATACCGTGGAGGAGGTCTATGAGAAAACGCGGCAGGACAGCTACTTTAATGCACGGGAGGCGGTGGCGTGGCACCTTGCCGACCGTATCATCACCAGGATATAAGGAGGAAGGAATATCATGGAAAATAACTGCCGCATCCTTGCTGACGGGCACACCATCAGTAATGATACATGGAAAACAGGCCTTAACAACAACGATCTGGTCATCGGCCCGTCCGGCTCCGGCAAGACAAGGGGCTATGTCCTGCCGAACATCTTACAGTGCACGGAAAGCATGGCGGTCACCGACACGAAAGGCGCACTCTGCTCAGACGTCCGGCCAATACTGGAGCAGGAGGGCTACAAGGTTGTGGAATTAAACCTTGCGGACTGCGCCGCCTCGCCCTACGGCTATGACCCGTTGGACGGCATCCGCTGCGGCGGGGACGGGCGCTTTTCGGAGCAGGAGATCCTGACCCTCGCCGCGGGCCTCATCCCCATCGAGAATCCCCGTGAACCTTACTGGGAGCAGATGGCGAGGGTCTGCCTGGAATCCATGGCGGCATATGTGCTGGAAGCGCTGCCCGAAAGGGAGCACAGCCTTACCAGCGTGGTCCGGCTTTCCGGGGAACTTGGCAGGAAGGGAAAGTATAAGGCGCTCATGCGGGAACTGGAAGCCGTTGCCCCGGACAGCTTCGCCCTCTCCCGCTACCGCCTGTTCCGTTCCGTTGCGGAGGATGCGGACCGCACCGCCGCGTGCATCTTCAGCTTCCTTACGTCCAAGCTGGCACCCTTCAGTTTTGACGGCGCGGGGCGTTTCCTGGCAAACCCGCAGAAACTGAACATCAGGCGGCTTGGCCGGAAGAAGACGGCGGTGTTTTTGACCATATCCGACACGGACACATCCCTCTACCGCCTCGCTGACGTGTTCTACACACAGGCGCTGCACACGTTATGCGCCCTTGCAGACAAAAACCCGGGGCACAGGCTGAGAGTGCCGGTGCGGTTTTATCTCGACGATTTCGCGTCGAACGTGGTGATACCGGATTTTGACAGGATCATATCCGTGATACGCTCCCGTGAGATCTCCGTGAGTGTCATCATCCAGTCGCTCTCACAGCTGGAAGCGCTCTATGGCGGCCCGAAGGCGGCGGCCATCATCAGCAACTGCGACAACATGCTCTGCCTTGGCGCGGGGCGTGACCTGTCCACGGCAGGGTATATCAGCCGGCAGGCCAATAAGCCCGTCAGTGCCATACTGAACACGCCATTAAGTGAAGCATGGCTCCTTACCAGAGGCAGGGCGGCACAGAAGGTAACAAAATATGATCTGAAACAGCATAGTCTCTATAACCGGCTCCCGGAAGCGGCACCGCCGGAAAACAGCGAAGCGGCAGCACAGTACCGGCCATAGATCATGCAGGGGAGTCCCGGTGCCCGGAACGGACGAGGCTTTTTTGCACAACAGAAAAAGGAGGAAAACAACATGAGTGAGAACAGTTATGTAACGATAACGGACATCCCCGTGGCAATGGAGTTTGAGGAATTTGTGGAGGACATGCGGGAACGGCTCCGGGAGGAGTTGCCGGACTGCGAGGTAAGGGTCGTGCCCGTGACAAAAAACAATGACACGCACCTGACGGGCATCTTCATCCTGCCGGAAGGGCGGGCGGTATCCCCGAATATCTACATGGAGGAGCCTTATGAAAGATACCTGAAAGGGCGCCCCATGGAGGAACTCGTTTCCGACATCGTCCGCTGCTATGAAGAAAACCGCATGGAGGAGGACCCTGCCCTGCCTGACCTCACGGACTTTGAGGTGGTAAAGGATACCGTCTGCTTAAAACTCGTAAACCGGGAACGCAACAGGGAGAACCTTGCAGGGATGCCCCACAGGGATCTCCTCGACCTCGCCGTCACCTATTTCATCCCGGTAGCGCTGGACGGCGCAGAGAACGGCAGCATCACCGTGACAGACGGGCATTTTAGCCTGTGGGGTATAGATGAGGACACCCTGTACAGGCATGCGCTTGAAAATACGCGCAGGCTGTATCCCGCAAGGCTCGTAACGCTTGCGGAGGTGGTGCAGGAAATGACAGGGATCCGGGTGGAAGAAAAGACGGAAATGTACATCTTATACCGTGGGAACCGGGAGCATCCCGGTGCGTCCGCGATGCTTGACACATCCGTCCTTGAGGAGTTCGCCGCAGGGCATGGGGATCTTTATATCCTGCCGTCCAGCATCTTTGAGGTCCTGCTGGTACCCGTGGCAGATCCGGTTTCGACGGATCCGGCATTTTACACAGATATGGTAAGGGATGTCAACCGCACGATGGTCGAGCCGGAGGAAGTGCTCTCCGACAATGTCTATCTCTACCATGCAGACACTGGCGTTATCGACATACCGGAATGATACCCCGCTCCCCTGCCGGCCCGGTACGGCAGGGGAGAAAGCGCCTGTCCGGCGCCGGGTATCCTGCTGTATAAAGGAAACGGGTCGGACGTCTGAGCAGATATGCGGACGGATCACACACAGCCGCCCGAGGGCGGCGGAAAGGAGCAGACAATGAAGAAAACGGAAAAAGCGGAAGGGTTTCCCGGGACAGATGCCGGGGGACGGGAAGGGCAGACGGCAGAGAAGCCGAGGAGGGGAAGGAAGCCCAAGGCGGTGAAACTTAAGGAGGAAGCGGCAGCCGCCGCAGCTGCGGGAACGGAGGCGGTACAGGAAACCGATACCGTTACGGAAACGGATACCGTATCCGGGAAAACGGAGGAGATCCCTGCGGAACAGGAAGCCGGGCAGGATGCGGGAACCGTACAGGAGGCGGCCGAAATGCCTGCCGCTGAAACGGGATCTGTCATGCAGGAGACCGTTTCGGCAGAACAGGCCGGAGCATCCCCTGTGACAGCGCAGGAGGCTGATACGGAGTCTGGAAATGACACGGCGGGAGAACCTGCCACGGAAGACGGAAATACCCGGGAAGAGGCTGCCGGGGAAAGTGACGGCACGGAGGAACCCCTGGAAGAAGAGGCAGAAAAGGCGGACGGGGAAGGATCCGGGGAGGAGCCGGAAAGGCTGCCCGCCCCCGCGATACCGACGCAGGTAACCGGCTCTTCCTTAAAACGTATGAAACAGGAGTTCTCGGAGCGCTCCCAGATCATCAGGGAGCAGATGCGCAACATCCAGAACGCCTTCATCACCATCGGCTTCCAGCTCCACTGGATCCGTGAGAACAACATGTTCCGCGTGCTGAACTATAAGAACGTCTATGATTACGCGGAAAAGGAATACGGGCTCAAGAAGACTACCTGCTGCAACTTCATCTCCATCATAGAGAACTATGCGGAGCGCGATGAAAACGGGGAGGTCATCGAGAGTATCGCCGACTGTTACCGCAACTATTCCGCTTCCCAGCTGGTGGCAATGCTTGGCATGAATGAGGACATGAGACAGCAGGTAAGCCCCGACATGAGCGTGCGGGCGATCAACCGCCTGCGGAAAGGCGGGCCGGAGCCTGAAACGGTGGAAGCTTCTCCTGCTCCGGTGGAAGAACCTGCGCCCGTAAAGGAGCCTGAGACGGAAAAGGACGCGGAAGATCCTGCCCCGGAAGAAGAACCTTTATCGGAGGAAACTGACCACGGGGAAGAAACGGAAGCTGAGGAAATGCAGGAGGAAAGCCCTGAAACGGCGGCGGATGATACTGCCCGTGAGGAAGAGCCGGAAGGCACGGAGACAATGGAGGCGGAGGCTTACGGTGATGATGGGGAAGAATATATGGGAGACGCTGCCTATAATGAGGGGGATACCCTTGCGGAGATCGACAGCTACAGCGACTACCGGAGCATGGCGGACGAACTGGACCTCATCATGCGCCATGTGTTCGCCGCGGCCGCGCCTGTCCGGGTAAGGATCGTATGCGTGCAGGGATAGGGGACGTGCCGCGCATGGGAAAGGGGACGGCGGCGGTATGCCGTGCCCCGCCCGTGGCATATGCCATTTATGCTTGAAAAATACATAAGTGTGCGGTACAATAATAAATACGAGACGAATAAAAAAGGCAGGACGCAGGAAACGCCAATTTCCTACGTCCCTATGCAGGAGCCACTACCTCCTATACACAGCATAATACTATGCGCCAATACCTATTTTACAGGAGATTACCCTTTTAATCAATAAGGAACTCTGGTGATTTGGGTTCGTGTGCTGTACTTTATGACGGTGTGGGACGATGAAACCCTGCGCCGTCTTTTTGTTCGTCCCGACAGTGCAATCACCCGTGGGGAGCGAGAGGTCTCCGTTCCCCTGCGGGGTAACTGTCAGGGGACAGCCTGCCGCGGGAGGCAGGAAGTACAGGACACAGGGCGCCTTTACGGACGGCCTGTTTTGCAGGCCGGTTTTTTTTACGGATTTTTCCGGGAATATAAAACCGGGATAAGCCCGGATGTGTCTGATAAGCAGCGGCGGTCCGCAGCCGGCATGCCGTGCAGAACTTACATTCGAGGAGGAGAAAAGGATGGAAAAGACAAGGGAAGAACTGTTGGAGGGGCTCAGGTATGTAAACAACCTCATCACAAAGATAGTCGCCGTACAGAATGAGCAGGTGCGCATCGTGGACGCTTACAGGAAAGAAGAAACAGGCATCTCCACGGAAGGCTTCCAGAACCGCACAAAGTATGTGGCGGTGATCATCGGCGCGGCGGCTACGCTGTTTTATCTCATAACCGGCGTGGTCTCGGGGGCGCCTTTCATGTTCTTATGGTTCCTGGTGCCCTTTGCCCTTGCGGTCCGCGCATGGATGAAGAACAGGCGCGGGAAAAAAATTCTGGGCAGCCGTGACCGTATTATTCGGGTTCCTGCCGCTTCTGGGCTGGATGGGGCGCCTCAGCTTCTGGGTCATCTTCATCCCTGCGGCGGTGGCGGCGTTCTTTGCCATCAGGTATGTGGTCGGCAAAAAGAATGAGCAGGTGGAACAGCACAATATCGCCATCAACGAACACAACGCACAGCTGCAGGCACAGTATGATGAGACGGCGGCACAGCTTGCCGGCCTGAAAAAAGAACTCTTCGGGAATACCTCTTCGTGGTATCCTGCCAGCTACTACTCTCTGAATGCGGTGGAATACTTCTTAGACGTGGTGGAAAATTATCAGGCGGAAACCATAAAGGAGATGGTGAACCTTTATGAAGCGACCAAGGAAAAGAAAGAGGCGGCAAGACGGCAGGAGGAGATCAACAACAGCCTAAAGCAGCAGACGCTGAACCAGGCACAGATCGCGCAGCAGATGAAATACGCGAATGTGCTTAATATGGCAGGCCTGTTCATGCAGGCCGGCACACAGTCAGTGATCAATGCGCAGACAGATGCGATAAGGAGCGGCAACATGACGCTTAAGAATATCCACGACAAGTTATGGTAGTGCGGCTCCCTCTCCCGATAAAACCGGCAGGCGCGGGGCGTGCCTGATAAACAGAAAACGGGAAGGAGGTGACGGAAAATGAGGAAGACAGCTCAGACGTCTGAGCAAAGGCCGCCGTGAACAGGGCGCGGCAGGCAGGCGGCGCGTACCCGCGTCGGTTCTGGATAGGAAGGATAAGGCGGCCTGCGGAACCATCCGCCCTGTCCGGCATAAACTAACGAAAAAACCATTCAGGCAGTTTGAAAGGAGAAAAAGACTATGAAGAAAAAGACATTCAAAAGCGTGCTTGCGCTCATGCTGGCGCTCGCAATGGTAATCGGCAGCAACCTGACTGTATTCGCAGCGGATGACGGATGCTATCGTCCCGAGAATCCTAACAACGACTACGTCGGTGGAACGACTATCGGTGGCGATGACGGAAGTTCTGGCAGCTCAGGCTCCAGCTCTGGCTCTGGTTCAGGTTCCGGCTCATCCAGTGAAAGTTCTGGTGGTGGCGGTTCCTACAGCTCAGACTCTGGCTCCTATGACGCAGGATCTGGCAATTCCGGGAGCGCTTCCTACAGCGCGCCCGCTCCCAAGGTAGCAGGGACGGAGGCGTCAGCAGGCAAAGAGAGTTTCAAGGCTCTGGCTAAGCCCAGCGCAGGCACTTACAAAATTACCCACAAGGGCTCGATTACCTACGAATTTCGTTTGATGGACGCAGACAAAAAGAGCGTTCCCTGCACCAAGATTGCGCTCAAGAAACGCGATGATAAAAAATGGGCGATTGATTTTGAAGTGGCTAATTCTAAGGATCTGACCATTGGCGCACCGGTAGACCGAACATATATATACGATGTTTTGGGAATTTCCTACGTTTCGATAAACGATTCCATAATTATCGACGTCGAGGCTGAGGCGGCTGCAAAGGCTGCGAAATAAGAAAAGCCGGTCGTTGAAGCGACGGCTGAGTAACCATAGGACAGACATCCGGCCGGTCTGCAGAAATGCAGGCCGGCTCTTTTCCTGCAATGATCCCACGTGAGGGAGGTGCCTGACAGATCTGTGGAAAGCGCCTTGCGGCGCCGGATATAATTATGAAACCGGATGCCATTGCGGTATCGCGCCCCGCTTCACCGCGGGGTGCATGGGGCGGGGATTCCCGCCCTTTTTCCGTAACGGCAGATACACAGATCAGAGACGGGCAGGATCCGTCCATGCAGAAGGGAGGGATGATACATGGTGGTAAATTTCTATGATATGCACCTTTCAGACAGCGGGCGCGTGGCGCTCGTAAAGGAAAGGGGCGTGGCGTATGAAGGGGCGGAGCGGATGAATAACCCGACCGAGATCGCGGAAATGGCAAAAGACCTCTTAACGCTTGACAGGATGGCCGAGGAGTATGTCTACATGCTCGCACTCGATTGTGTCTGCCATGTTATGGGGATCTTCATGGTCTCTAAAGGGACAGTAAACTTAAGCGTTGCTTCCCCGCGTGAGATCTATATCCGCGCCTTAGCTATCGGCGCCGTAAAGATCGTGCTGTTCCACAACCACCCTTCCGGTAGCGCCCTCCCCAGCGAGGAGGATCTGCGGCTGACGGAGCGCGTCAAAGGTGCAGGCGAACTGATCGGGATCCCGCTGGCCGACCACATCATCATCGGCGCCGGAGGAAGCTACTTAAGTTTCTGCGAGCAGCAGATCCTCTGAGGCACAAAAAACAAACAGTGTGATTGAAAGCCGTCCTTGGCAGCCTTTTTACAGGCTGCCGGGGACGGCATATTCTTTTCGTAACAGTCCGGCCATGGAATAACAGAGTGGCAGGATTGTTACTTTTTTCTTTTTTCCTGCGGCAGATGGGCTTTACATGCGCCGGAAGGAATAAACTGGAGAAGCAAACAAAAAAACGTTTACATGGTGATAACAAATACGAAATAACAAACGGCGATTATATTTCAACGTGAGTAAATATACCCTGTTACTTTTGAAAAACAGCCATTTTTTTATATTCATATATCAGGCATTTCTTAATTATTTTTCAACGATTGAAAATTTTGAAATTCAAGCCGCCCCAAAAACAGCCGCTTTTGAAATTCATAAAGCGCTTACATAAGAACGATAAAGCAAACACAAATACCGCGGTAATTATTTTATGACGTGAGTAAAAACACCCTGTTACTTTCATAAAATAGCCATTTTTTTAGACTCATATATGAACGTTTTAGAAGGCATTTTATATTTTTAATAATTTTAATAAAATAAATCACATCAAAAACAGCCACTTTCATAAAATCCCAAACACCAATATATAAAACAGCCGGGGTTTTTATGCCGTATACGCCGTGGCAATTATTTTTCCATGTGAGTAAAAACACCCTGTTACTTTGGAAAAATAGCCATTTTTTTAGACTCATATATGAGCGTTTTTTGAATTATTTTTCCAATATGGAAGAAATGGAAAAATAAATCATCCCAAAAACGGGCACTTTGGAAAAATCCTGGACGCCCATTTTTGAAGCGGTTGGAGACTTTTTCGTCGCACGGCTTACGCTACTCCTTAAAAATATGGGAAACAGGATAAGGGGGTCTTACTCACGCCGCTTTCGCTCTGTTCGGTCAGCATAGCTGACAGACCTTCGGCACCTGCAGGCACCTCACCCGCTCACTCATTTACATTCCTTCGGGGCCCTTACTGCGTCGCTTTGCTCCTTGCCCTCCGGGTCCTGACGATCTGCCGGAAAGCGGCAGATATACGGAGATAAAATACCGCCACTGTTTTCCCCTCCCGATCAGTGCCGGTGATCCGCATGTTATCCACTTATCCGCGCCTTCCCATAAAACATGGGAACAGATTGTATTTTGGCGGGAAAGTTTGTATAATATAAATAAGAGTTTTCATATAAAATTGACAGGAAGGATGTGGATCATATGGTAACAACAGAATCTGTAACAATAAATGTCCCAGTAGGAATGTCGAAATATCTGGCACCTGTGAACGCAGAAACGGAGCTTGTCAGAAATGCGCTTTTGCTGTATCCATATATATTAAATCAGACCATTTCACATGGAAACGCTGCTGAGATTTTGGGAATCAGGAAATCTGAGTTAATTGATATTTATGATAAGCTGGGGTATTCGTATTTAGATGCGACAATGGATGAACTTGATACAGAACTGGAGATTTTTAGGCAGATGAAAAAGAGGGAGAGAGTGAAGCCATTATCCTGACTGATGAAATGAAAGCGGATGTGCTGCTGATGGATGAGGCAAAGGGGCGGACGGTATCGCTTCAAATGGGAATTAAGATTATGGGAACGATAGGCATACTTATGGCTGCTTATGAAGAGGGATTTTAACGGCAATATAGCAGTACAGGGGTGTATGGGGCATATGAAAACCATACATCTTTTTTATTTTGAAAAGTAATGAAATGCAGGAAGTCTTTCCCATGCCGCCGCCAGCCTTGACTTTCCGCCGCCCCAATGTGGCAAAGGTTTTGCCGATGGCGGAAGAACTCAGGAATAGACAGATCCCCGCACCATCCGGCCGCAGCATTATAACATTGGGGCGGCAAAAACCCAAGGCCAGGTCATTGCAGGGGCAATGATGGCTGGGTTACTGCCTCCGGCTCCGAATCTAGGAATAGGCAGGCACAGTGGCGCCGGGAAGGTACTGGCTTACGCTGGAGAAACCCGCCCATACATGGCAGGAGATAAAATTACCTTGCAAAAATTTTTATTGCAAACCCATTTAATACGCATTATAATAGTCATACAAAGAGCGCTCCGTAAAGCAAACGGTTCGCCTTGATTATCAGTTACTTATCAAAAAGCAACCTATTCCTTTGGTCGAGGGCGGTTGCTTTTTTGATTTTCTCTATTCTTGCGGTTTTGCCATATGCTGATACCAGTAGTTAATATACTAATGAGTGTTACAGCAATACCGACAATCCCTACAAGCACGTCGAATCTCATATGTACTAAGTACCCTTTCGTAGATTTTCCATTGACATACCTCCTCTGGTTATGGAAGTTCTCAGATGAATCATCTGGCAAAAGGCGAACCGCTTACCCGTTTTGGAGCGCATAATTATTATATTATATAGTTAATCTAATGACAAGTCTTTCAAAAATATTAAGGAAAGAATTAAATTCCTGAAAGGTCAGCAATGTGGGAATGAACATTCCAAAAGACAACAGATCTCTGGTTTCCTGAGATTTTCCCCATACATTTATCCCCAAAACCATAAATCTATTTCCTGCCTCTGGCTCCAAATCTAGGAACAGACAGAGGGGATGCAGAGTGTGATTGAAAAGATGCGTTTCAAATTTTTATATGGTATTCTGGTTATAGTCGAATAGACTTTTTAGAAAAGGTTATTATAGGCAGTCTGCTCAAACGTCTGAGCAGAAAAACAAAAAGGAGGGAAATAGAATGCAGGCACGTAAAAAGATGCACAATTATATGGAAAAGAAAATCAAAGGCGTGACATATAAGGTATATAGTTTCTATGTAGGTGATGCCGACTTTCGGGAGCTTTATGGAAAATGTCTGGCACGCAGGATTTTGAAAATTTATGAACAGGAGCACGCCAATACGTTGTCTGATAACTAAATTATGTAAAAAGCAGAGAAAACTAAACTTTATACAGAACAGCCTGATATTCTTCTTCTGTAATGATACCATGTTTCTTCATAATCTCTAATAAATACCTGATAACTGCAGTTTCATCTTTTGAGGAGATATTTGTAAGTTCTTCTTTCACACATGGCTCCTCATTTGGAGAAGAATTACTACTAATATATTCAGATAAACATGATTTATCAATCATAAAAGGGATACATTGATTATGTTTTTGCTTTTCATTTTTCATAATCATATTAGTACACGCCCTTTCTTCGACCATGCTCCGCATGGCGGCTGTTTTTATAGAGTTGTTTTAATTAGCGATAGTTTTTTTGAAAGTAAACAAAAATGTAATTATAATATGCGGTAAATAATAAACGTAATTGTATTCTAATGGATACACGAGGAGAAGTCAACATTTATTGAACGAAAAAAGTATAAAAATAATTTGCGAAATTATAATTTTTTGCTATAATGTAAATGAGGTGACGAAAAGATGAGTTTAGGTGAAAGAATTAAACAAATACGAGTCAGGAAAAATATGACGCAGGACGCATTGGCGGAAGCAGCCGGTATTACCAAGGCGAGTGTTTCTAATTATGAACGGAATCAACGTCAACCACAGTATCCTGCGGTACAGGCGATTGCCAATGCTTTGGGAGTCCCGGTTTCTGAGTTATTTGAAGATGTTGGCGGGAAAGAAAGGACTAAAAATCCGGTCAAAGAGCGCCGCGTTGATAATATACGGGAAAGGCGCATGAAGCGAATCGGTGCGGCATTTGACAGATTATCGGATGAAGGGCAGATGGAACTGATCAAACGTGCGGAAGAACTTGCTTTTGTTCCTGCTTACAGGTTGTCGCTTTCAGAAGTTTTACAGCGCTACATAAACGATAAGCATGGTGTGGAGTATGTCATTTCCGAGAATAATGAAGAAAAGCAGATGTATTCTTCAGAAGATGGAGACTATCAAATTGATGTAAGGCATATTGTATTGAAAAGGGAGTCCGAAGCGGGTATATCCCGGTGGCATTTTATGTATTATCAATTAAAAGGAATGATTGATGATTCTGTAGTCAAAGATATCGCTGGCAGATATGAGAACCATGAGGATTTGCAGGTCAGATATTCCTTTGTTTTGGATAACGAGGATGCCTTTGAGCAGTTTTATAACTGTTTTTGTGATATTCGGGCATATGACGATGTGGATGATTTTTCGCCGGGAAATGATAATAAACCGGAGATTATGTTCTTTCTTATCAATCAGGAAACATGGGAAATTATGACTGTAAATAGTCTGGCAGAATGATAGACAATCCGACAGATGAAAGCGGGCGGGAGGTGGGAGGAGTGGAAGAAGAAAAACTGAGAGCCGTATTCTATGCAAGAGTGAGTACGGAAGAAGAGGAGCAGTTAAATGCGATCGAAAAACAGATTGAGGAAAACAGGGACGTCATCAAAGCAAAGGGCTGGGTTCTGGTTGACGAATATATTGATAAAGGAATAACAGGAACACAGGCAAAAAAGAGAAATGAATACATGAGAATGCTGGATGATATCAGCAAGGATAAGTTTGATATTATCGTAGTGAAAGACCAGTCGCGCTTACAGCGTAACACAATGGACTGGTACATTTTCCTGAATGAGATTGTGCAAAACAAAAAGAAACTGTATTTATATCTGGAGAATACATTCTTTGACTCCAAGGATAAATTTATATTCGGAATCAAGGCAATGATGGCGGAAGAGTACAGCAGGGACTTAAGCAAAAAGAGCAATGCCGCGATAAAGAGGAGGCAGGACAAAGGCAAACCTATCATTACAAACCGCACATGGGGATTCAAAAATGTAGGCGGTGAAATCCTGATTGATGAAGAAGAGAATAAAATGATAACGTGGATCTATGAACTGTTTGCGGAAGGGTTTGGAGGTCGTGTCGTTGCCAGATTGCTGCGGGATGCCGGAATCAGGAACCGAAACGGTAAGACATTATCGGAAAATACCATCCGTGACATTGTGAAAAATCCTCTCTATAAAGGCGTTGCCGTAATGAATAAGGAGCATTTTGATTTCGAGGCCAAAAAGATAATCAAAAATCCCGAAAGCGAGTGGATATACAGGGAAGGCGCCGTGCCGCGGTCAGTCAGCGACGAGTTATGGGAAAAAGCAAATGCGCAGATAGCAGACAGAAGAACCGTAGACAGGACGCATAATGTAGGTATCAATAAAGGCAACAATATATTGTCATCTAAGATTATCTGCGGCGAATGCGGCTCCAAATATTGGAGAAACAAAAGGACGGAGGGAATTTATTGGTATTGTAGTGAGGGCACGCGCTCTGGAAAAGTCAGAGAGAGGACGGGAATGAAGTGCGTTTCCCTGAATCTGAAAGAGGATGAAATACTATCACTCATAGAACACTTAGGCAGGCAGTTAGTTGCCAAAGAAAAGACGGAAGAGGTGTTGAGCGGAGCCATCAGAAAAATTTATGAGATATTAGCCTCTGTTGACAGCCATGAAGGTTTATCGGATATGCAATCCCAAAAAGAAAAGCTCAATCAGAAGAAAGACAGGTTAATGGAATTATTGTTGGATGGGACGATATCGAAAACGGATTATTCGTCTAAAGTAAACGATATTACAAAGCAATTAGCATTGCTTTGTGAAAAGGAAATCAGGATACGGGAGAAAGCGGAAAAAAACGGGGCGTTATTGGAACGGCTGAACGAGGTGCGGGTATTATTTAGGGAAAATATTGAAAAAGGAATCGAAGTTCCCCTGATTTGCGCCCATATCGAACAGATTAAAGTTTATGAAAACAGGCTTGATGTGTATTTGGATTTCTTAAAAAATACAGGTGTTATGTCTATAAATTATAATAAAAATGGACGTGATAGCACTTATGAAATGCCCACCTGTATGGGTGGAATCTTACCCGGAGGATGTGCGGGCCATTCTGGCGGACGGCCATGATCTTGGCAACCATAGTGAAAATCATAAAAACATGTCACAGCTTTCCGACGAACAGTGTCAGGAGGAGCTGATGAAGGTACATACCAGGGTACAGGAGCTGACAGGATATGAAATGTGCCTGTTTCGGCCGCCTTACGGAGATTATGACAATCATGTCATAACCAATGCCCACAAATGCGGCTACTATCCGATACAGTGGTCAATCGATTCTCTGGACTGGAAAGACTACGGGGTGGATGACATTGTCAAGCGGGTGGTGGGTTCCGATAAGCTGCAAAATGGCGCGATCATCCTCATGCACAACGGAGCAAAGTACACGGCGGATGCGCTGGAGTCGGTGATCACGGGTTTGCAGGATAAGGGATATGAGCTGGTACCGATCTCTCAGTTGATCTACAGGGATAAGTACCACATGAAGGCCGACGGGACGCAGGTGTCGGGGGAGTAGGAAATCGAGGGAGCGGTTATTGCCGCTCCCTTTCGCAGATTTTGAGTGTATGATCCAAAATCACAATTTTATATAAAATGCACAATTTTGTATAGTAAATCTATAATTTTTATATAAAGTTTACAATTATTCTATAAAAATCCGCCTACTTGTAATATAATTTTATGTAAGAAGAAAAACAGGAGGTAACGTATTATGGCAAAGGAAATGATAGCAATGCTTCTTGCCGGCGGACAGGGCTCGCGCCTTTACGCGCTGACAGATAAGCTTGCAAAACCGGCAGTTCCTTTTGGCGGCAAGTATCGTATCATTGATTTCCCGTTGTCCAATTGTGTCAATTCAGGCATTGATACCGTAGGTATCCTGACGCAGTACCAGCCGCTTGAGCTGAATGAATACATAGGAAACGGACAACCTTGGGACCTTGACCGTCTCTACGGCGGCGTGCATGTCCTGCCGCCCTATCAGAAGGCGCACGGTTCCGACTGGTATAAGGGTACGGCGAACGCGATTTATCAGAACATTTCATTTATCGAGCGCTATGATCCGAAATATGTGGTCATTCTTTCCGGAGATCAGATCTGCAAACAGGATTACAGTGATTTCCTGGAATTTCACAAAGAAAAGAACGCGGAGTTCAGTGTTGCCGTAATGGAAGTGCCCTGGGAGGAGGCGCCGCGCTTCGGCCTGATGGTAGCCGATGAGAATGATAAGATCACAGAGTTTCAGGAGAAACCTAAAAATCCCAAATCCAATCTGGCCTCCATGGGTATCTATATCTTTAACTGGGATATCCTGAAACAATATCTGGAGGAGGATGAGGCAGATCCGAATTCGGAAAATGATTTCGGCAACAATATTATTCCCAATCTGCTGCGGGATAACCGGCAGATGTATGCCTATCGTTTCAGCGGCTACTGGAAGGACGTGGGAACCATTTCTTCCCTGTGGGAAGCCAATATGGAGGTACTCGATCCCGAACATTCCGGCATCGATCTGTTTGACGAGGACTGGAAGATCTACAGCCGCAATACCGGTATGACGGGACATAAGATCAACGCGGGCGCGGTTGTGGAAAATGCCATGATTACCGACGGCTGCCGCATCAAAGGCACGGTAAAACACTCCATTCTTTTTGGCGGTGTTAAGGTAGAAGCGGGCGCAGTGGTGGAGGATGCCGTTGTCATGGGTGGTACGACCATCAAGGCAGGCGCGGTCGTAAAGCATTGCATTGTGGCGGAAAATGTAACGATTGGTGAGAATGCCGTGGTTGGCGCGATGCCCACGGAGGAGGAAAAAGGCGTGGCGACCATCGGTTCCGGTGTTACCATAGGGGATGGCGTTGTGGTTGGGCCAAGTGCCATGGTCAGAGAAAATGTGGAAGGTGGTGAAGTAGGATGATCAAGTCAAGCACAGATGTGATCGGTATTATTTTTCCCAACAGTTATGACGATCTGGTTCCGGAGTTGGTCAGTGTGCGTTTGATGGCTTCCATTCCCTTTGCCAGTCGTTACCGCATTATTGATTTTATTCTGTCCAGTATGACGCACGCCGGTATTGACAACATTTCCGTTGTTGTAAACAAGAATTACCATTCCCTGATGGATCACCTGGGGGCCGGGCGTGAGTGGGATCTGGTACGTAAAAACGGCGGCTTGCATATTTTTCCGCCTTTTGCGGAAAAGCAGGTGGGCGGCCCCTATGTAGGACGTGCCGGTGCGCTGGCGAACCTTCTGGGCTTCTTAAAATCCCAGAAAGAGAAATATGTGGTCATGTCAGACACCAATGTGGTGGTCAATTTTGACTTCAATGCGATGCTGCGGGCTCATATGGACAGCGGTGCGGACTTGACCATCGCTTATAATGAGCAGGAACTGCCGAAGGAACTGCTTGATTACCAGACAAACGACAGGATCTTTTATTATACGTTTGATATTGAGCAGGGGCGCATCCGTAAGGTGAGCATTAATCCGAAGACAGCGGGTGTACAAAATACCTCTATGAATATTTTCGTGATCGAACGCGAACTTTTGATTGAACTTGTCAGCAACGCCTACATGGAAGGGCGGTCCTTCTTTATGCGCGATGTCATCATGCCGCAGCTTGGCAAACTGAACATACAGGCTTACAAATATACGGGCTATGTGGCGCGCATCAGCGGTATGAAGAGTTACTTTGAAGAAAATATGAAGCTTTTGGACGATTACAATCTGGACGCTCTGTTTTCGGCCGCTCCCATATATACCAAGATTCGCGGTGACAATCCGACGCATTACAAAGACGGCGCAAAGGTGCAGAACGTGATGATGGCGGACGGCTGTGTGATTGAGGGAGAAGTGGAGAACAGCGTGATCTTCCGTGGTGTTAAGGTCGGTAAGGGTGCCAGGATCAAGAATTGCATCCTGATGCAGGATACCGTGGTGGAGGCCGGTGCGAGTGTGGAATATCTCATTACCGACAAGAATGTCACTATTTCGGCGGGCAAGGAGATGAAGGGCACCGATACGTTTCCGGTCTATATTGAAAAGTATAAGACCGTGTAGGCGGCATGGCGGATGGAAATCCGACAGAATAAATTACACATGTTACAAAAAAACTGCATTGTTAAAATGCAGTTTTTTTTGTATACTTATCTTTAGTACGTAAACGGATACAATATGGAGGAAAACTATGCCACGCAGAAACGACATTCACAAAGTACTGATCATCGGTTCAGGCCCGATCATCATCGGACAGGCCTGTGAGTTTGACTATTCGGGAACCCAGGCGTGTAAGGCGCTTAAAAAACTCGGCTACGAGATTGTTTTGGTCAATTCCAATCCGGCGACTATTATGACGGACCCGGAGACGGCGGATGTGACTTATATTGAGCCGCTCAATGTAGAACGGCTGGAACAGATCATTGCAAAGGAGCGTCCCGATGCGCTGCTCCCTAATCTTGGAGGGCAGTCCGGGCTTAACCTGTGTGCGGAGTTAAACAAAGCAGGCATTCTGGAGAAATACAATGTCAAGGTCATCGGCGTGCAGGTGGACGCCATCGAGCGCGGCGAAGACCGCATCGAGTTTAAAAAGACCATGAATGCGTTAGGAATAGAGATGGCGCGCAGTGAGGTGGCTTACTCCGTGGAGGAGGCGCTTTCCATTGCGGACAAACTGGGCTACCCGGTGGTGCTGCGTCCGGCCTACACCATGGGCGGTGCGGGCGGCGGCCTTGTCTACAATAAGGACGAGCTGAAGGTGGTGTGCGCCAGAGGATTGCAGGCAAGCCTTGTGGGGCAGGTGCTGGTGGAGGAGTCCATCCTCGGCTGGGAGGAGCTGGAGCTTGAGGTGGTAAGGGATGCGGACAACAACATTATCACCGTCTGCTTCATTGAAAATATCGACCCGCTGGGGGTCCATACAGGAGATTCGTTCTGTTCCGCGCCCATGCTGACGATTTCCGAGGAGTGCCAGAAACGCTTGCAGGAGCAGGCTTACAGGATTGTGGAATCGGTACAGGTGATCGGCGGTACGAACGTGCAGTTTGCCCATGACCCGGTAACGGACCGTATCATTGTCATTGAGATCAATCCCCGCACATCCCGGTCTTCCGCACTGGCGAGCAAGGCGACGGGATTCCCGATCGCTCTGGTGTCCTCCATGCTGGCGGCGGGGCTTTCGTTAAAGGACATTCCCTGCGGGAAGTATGGGACGCTTGATCAATATAAGCCCGATGGCGATTATGTGGTGATCAAGTTCGCGCGCTGGGCCTTTGAGAAATTTAAAGGCGTGGAAGATAAACTGGGTACGCAGATGCGCGCCGTGGGCGAGGTGATGAGCATCGGTAAGACGTATAAAGAAGCATTCCAGAAAGCAATCCGCTCCCTGGAGACGGGACGTTACGGTCTGGGGCATGCAAAGGATTTTGACACGCTGCCGAAGGAGGAGCTGTTAAGGCGGCTGAATACCCCTTCCAGTGAACGGCATTTCCTGATGTATGAAGCGCTCAGAAAGGGCGCGACAGTGGAGGAAATCTTTGAAATAACGAAAGTGAAAGCATATTTTATCGAGCAGATGAAGGAGCTGGTGGAGGAAGAGGAGTCCATTTTACGGCATAAGGGAAAGATGCTGCCCGACGAAATGCTTGTGACAGCCAAGAAGGACGGTTTTTCCGACAAATATTTAAGTCAGCTTTTGGAAATCCCCGAGGCGGATATTAGGAACCGCCGTCTGGCGCTCGGTGTGGAGGAGGCCTGGGAGGGCGTGCATGTCAGCGGCACCGAGAACAGCGCGTACTACTATTCCACCTACAATGCGCCTGACAAGAACCCGATCAATGAGGGCAGGCAAAAGATTATGATTCTGGGCGGTGGCCCCAACCGGATCGGGCAGGGCATCGAGTTTGACTACTGCTGCGTGCATGCGGCACAGGCGTTAAAAAAGCTTGGCTTTGAGACGATCATCGTGAACTGCAATCCGGAGACGGTTTCCACCGACTATGACACTTCCGATAAGCTGTATTTTGAACCGCTTACTTTAGAGGATGTGCTGAGTATCTATAACAAAGAAAAACCTTTGGGCGTGATCGCCCAGTTTGGCGGGCAGACGCCTTTGAATCTGGCCTCCGAGCTGGAGCAGAACGGGGTGCGCATTCTGGGGACTTCCCCCTCTGTCATAGATCTGGCGGAGGATCGCGATCAGTTCCGCGCCATGATGGAGAAACTTTCGATTCCCATGCCGGAGTCGGGGATGGCGACCACGGTGGAGGAGGCGCTTGGCATTGCTGCGCGGATCGGTTATCCGGTGATGGTGCGTCCCTCCTATGTGCTTGGCGGCAGAGGGATGGAAGTGGTTTACGACGATGAGAGCATGACGGAGTACATGAACGCGGCGGTGGGTGTGACACCTGACAGGCCGATTCTGATTGACCGTTTCTTAAATCACGCGTTGGAGTGCGAGGCGGACGCAATCAGCGACGGCGCGCATGCCTTTGTGCCCGCGGTGATGGAGCACATCGAGCTGGCGGGTATCCATTCCGGTGATTCGGCCTGCATCATCCCTTCCGTACACATTCCGCCTAAGAGCGTGGAGACGATTAAGGAGTATACGAGAAAGATTGCGGAGGAAATGCATGTCAAGGGGCTGATGAACATGCAGTACGCTATCGAGAACGGCAAAGTGTTCGTACTGGAGGCCAATCCCAGAGCGTCCCGTACCGTGCCGCTGGTATCGAAGGTCTGCAATATCCGCATGGTGCCCCTTGCTACTGATATCATTACCTCGGAGATTACGGGACGGCCTTCGCCGATTCCGGGATTAAAAGAACAGGTGATACCGAATTACGGCGTGAAGGAGGCGGTGTTCCCCTTCAATATGTTCCCGGAGGTAGACCCGATCCTCGGGCCGGAAATGCGTTCCACGGGCGAGGTGCTGGGGCTTTCCCGTTCCTACGGCGAAGCCTTCTTCAAAGCGCAGGAGGCGGTGCAGTCGAAACTGCCGCTTGAGGGTACGGTACTGATCTCCGTAAACAAGAAGGATAAGGACGAAGTGGTGGAAGTGGCGAAGAGTCTGGCGGAGGACGGCTTCAAGATTGTAGCGACCGCAGGAACCTATAACCTGATCACGGCGGCAGGAGTTCCCGCAACGAAGGCAAAGAAGCTCTATGAGGGACGGCCTAACGTGGGTGATATGATCACCAACGGCGATTTTGACCTGATTATCAACTCCCCCGTGGGCAAGGACAGTATCCACGACGACAGTTACTTAAGAAAGGCGGCGATCAAGGCCAAAGCGCCCTATATCACCACAGTGGCGGCGGCAAAGGTAACGGCGGAGGGGATCCACTACCTGAAAACCCATAAGGGCAGCGAAGTGAAGTCTCTGCAGGAGCTGCATGGAGAGATCCATGACAAGGCGTAAGCGAGTGCGCGTCGGGCTGATGTCCGAGAAAAGCCGGACGAAGGATTGGCGGGCTGCGTAACATGATGTGTATCAGATGAAAATATGAGAAAGTTTTTGGCGTGGAAAATAAAAACTTTCTCATATTTTTTATTTTTTGTGATATGACATAAAAAAGAAAGATGGAGTTTCTTGCTCTAAATTCAAATAATCTGTAACCTTCTTACTTCATCAGTTGTACTATTAGTGAAAGGCTTTCAGATCAGATGCCACGCGGCAGGCTGATAAGGCATAAAATTTGCCATAACTACCAAAGGAGCGCTCCATGAGACTAGCAACACAGGTGCTGTTTGAAAAATACCGCGACAATCTCTACGCTGTCGCTTTCAATGTCTGTAAGAATCCGGAAGACGCAGAGGATGTTGTGCAGGATACTTTCATTCAGTACTACTCATTGAAAAAAGAATTTGACAGCGAGCAGCATATACGCGCATGGCTGATTCGTGTCGCAGTTAACAAAGCCAAGAATAAGAACCGTTCATTCTGGCGCAGAAACAAGATGTCCCTTGAAGATCATATGGAGACTCTGCCGTTTGAGACGCCGGAATCAGAAAATTTATTTGAAACGGTGATGCAGCTTCCGGACAAGTACCGTACCGTGATCCATCTTTTTTACTATGAGGACTATTCCGTACATGAGATCTCGGAAATTCTGAAGCTGTCGGAAAGCAACGTCAAGGTCAGGCTGTCGCGCGGACGCTCTCTGCTCAAGGAAAAACTGCAGGAGGAATGGGAAAATGACGAATAAAGAAAAATACAAACTGGCGTTTTCGGTATTGCACTCCTCCCGTATAGTTTCCATGGAGGAAGAAAGGATGATGATCATGAAGAAAAAAGCAAGATTTCAGGCGGCAGCGGCAGCCATCGCCGTCTGCCTGGCATTCGCCGGTGGTGGAAGCATCGCATATGCGGCAGATCTGGGCGGTATCCAGTGGAAGGTCCAGGTCTGGATCCATGGGGATCCGACAGACGCCGATCTCATTTACAATCCGGAAGGAACCTATAGCTTGTCATTCCAGACGAAGGACGGTTCGGTCGAGTCGGTTCAAGGGGGAGGCGTCGCAATCGAAGCCGACGGCAGCGAACGCCCGCTTTCCAAAGAGGAACTGCTGGATGAACTGGATCAGCCTATGGTGGAATACAACGAGGACGGCACCGTCTGGGTATACTACCGGGACCAGAAGATGGACATCACGGATCAGTTCAAAGACGGTATATGTTATGTAAAAATATCAAATGGCGGGGAAACCTTATACATGACAGTCAAATATCAGGATGGGTGGAGCACCAGCCCGCACAAGTATGTAGAACCCAATGCCCTTGACTGAAAATCAGTAAGTATTAAAAGTTGATATTTGACAAATATCACAGATTGTGCTATGCTATCTGAAAATTTATCGAGAAGCGAATAGAAATCTTGATAACTTGCAGATTGTTTAAGGATTTCAGTTAGACGGAGGCAGAAAGATGTATCAAATTACCCGATCCCTATTTATGGTCATTATGTGGGTGCAGCAGATTTTTCAGATTACGGTCACAGCCTGAAGGCGATAACAAGCCGCAAGCGCATGGCCGTAAGACGGAAAGTCTTTTTTGGCTATGCGGGGATCGGAAATCGGGATTAAAACAGGAGAACCGCATGGGAAGTACACGAGGGTGTATGGAACGGCGGTTCTCCTCTTTTTATTGATTTTGTACAAATAGCGTTGAGATGAGTCCAACATTACATTGTCATACGTGAAAGAGAGGGAGAGAGAAATGCAGGCAATCGAAGTGGAAAATTTGTCAAAAACATTTCGGGTGAAACGGAAGGAAAAGGGGATCCGCGGCAGCATCGGGGCGATTTGGCATCCGCGGATAGAGGAGATCCAGGCGGTGAACGGCGTTTCCTTTGCGGTGGAGGAAGGGGAGATGCTGGCCTTTATCGGACCAAACGGTGCCGGGAAGAGTACGACCATCAAGATGCTGACGGGTATCCTCTATCCTGATGGCGGGCGGGTGGAAGTGCTTGGTATGGAACCCATGAAAAAGCGCAGACAGCTTGCGTATCAGATTGGCACGGTGTTTGGGCAGAAGGAGCAGCTCTGGACGCATCTGACCCCCAACGATAACTTTCGCTTTTTCGGGGCCATTTATGACCTTTCAGAGAGGGAGACGGAGGAGCGGATCGAGGAGCTTTCGGAACGGTTTGCATTGAAAGATTTTATTGACACACCTGTCAGAAATCTGTCGCTGGGACAGCGCATTCGCTGTGAAATCGTGGCTTCCCTGCTGCACAAACCGAAAGTGCTGTTTTTGGATGAGCCGACGATTGGCTTAGACCCGGTGGTCAAGGAAAATGTCCGGGAGCTGATCCGCCAGATGAACAGAGAGGAACATACCACCATTTTTTTGACCAGCCACGACGTGGGGGATATCGAGAAACTCTGTCAGCGTATCATCATCGTGAACGATGGGCAGATCGTACTGGATGATTCGGTGGAACATTTGAAAAACCATTATTTGCATCATAAATCTGCGGAAAATGAATTGCAAAAAGAAACGGCGCCGTCGATGGAAGGGATGGCTGCTGCAGCAGAGAATGGGGATGCTTCGGACGCATCGCTGGAGGATATTATTGTAGAGATCTATAAGGCGCAGGGGGAGGTATAACAGATGTTTGAGTCGGGGAGGAAGTCTGTGGAGGGCGCACTGCTCTCAGCGCATGGGCAGGGCAGCGTGCGCCGGAAGCCATGGCGCAAATATGGAGTGATATACAAATCGGTTTTGCTGGAAAACTTACAGTATGCAGCTAATGTAGCGCTGGGCTTTTTTGCTTACTTTGTCTTTATCTATATTTATATCAGGCTCTGGGGTTATATGTACCGATCGCCGGAGGAGCTGATCGCAGGCTATACGAAGGAGCAGATGATCTGGTATGTGATGATGACGGAAATGCTGTATTTCGGCTCCAACGCAGGCGTCGTGGCAGGGGAGGTCGCGAAGGATATCCGTGGCGGTAATATCGCTTACCTGATGAATAAGCCTTACCATTACACCCTGTATATTCTGGCGAGATACACCGGGGAATGGAGCGTGAGGATGCCAATGTATGCGGTGTTTGCAGTGCTGATTGGAGCGGTGCTGGTCGGTCCTTTGCCGCATTTTCAGTGGATAACGGTTCCCGTGATGGCGCTGTGCGCAGTTTTGGGAATCACCATCAATGCGGTCTTCAAGCTGTGCATCAGTCTGTTTTCCTTTTGGATCGAGGATACGACGCCTTTTCAGTGGATCTATAATAAACTGATCCTGGTGGTGGGAATATTGTTCCCGGTAGAGATTTTCCCCAAAGCATTACAGCCGTTATTGAAAATGACGCCGATTTATACGGTTTGCTACGGGCCGGCCAAGCTGATTGTAGATTTCAGTTTGGAGAAGTGTGTGGAGATCCTTATGGCGCAGGCGGTGTATCTGGCTGCCGGCTGTGCGTTGATGTTTTTTATTTACGGGAAGGGGGTAAGAAAACTGTATGTTAACGGTGGTTAAGAATCAACTGCGGGTGTGTTTTCTTTCCATCCAATATAATATCATGCGGGAGATGGTAAACAAGGTGACGTTTCTCACCAACGTAGTGTTCATGGTGTTGAACGATGCCTCGATCCTGGTGCAGTGGTTCATCCTCTTTCGGCTGCGGGACGATGTGGGCGGCTATAGCCTGCGGGAGGTTCTGATGCTCTGGGGATTGGTGGCGGCATCCTTCGGATTATCGAACATCTTGTTTGCGCGGGCGCTTTCCCTGCCGAATCTCATCATCAATGGGAAATTGGATGCCTATCTGGTGCAGCCGAAGAATGTGCTGCTTGGTGTGCTGACCTCGGAAACCCGCATCTCTGCAATCGGGGATTTGCTGTACGGAGTGATTTTGGTGTGCGTCTGCAGGCCCGGCGTGGGCGGATTTTGCTTATTTTTGCTGTTTACTATCACGGGTGCGCTTGCCTTTACGGCCTTTGCCCTGCTTCTGGGGAGCCTGTCCTTTTGGTTTGTGCGTATGGATATCCTGCAGAATCAGATGCTGATGGGGATGATCAACTTCGGCACCTATCCGGACGGGATCTTTCAGGGCGCGGCACGGATTTTGCTGTATGTTTTGCTCCCGGTGGGGATGGCGCTGTGGCTGCCCTCGCATGTGATGGCACGTTTTGATGGCAAAATGCTGATGGCAGTGCTTGGGTATGTATTTTTGCTGTCTGCAGCGGCGGTGGCAGTATTTTACAGGGGATTGAAACGGTATGCCTCAGGGAATCTGATGGAGGCAAGGCTGTGATTAAGAAATATTTGACACTTTGCGGATTGTCGAGTAAAATAATGTGTAAATTACCACAAATGCGTGGCGGAAGGCGGCGTGTTTGTGGTTTTCAATTTAGAAATAGGAGAAGGAGAAAAGTCATGAAACAAATGAAAAGAAGGTGGAGGATGTTTCTGCCTACAGTGCTGTTGCTGGCACTTGCATTTTCCACCACGGTGTTTGCGGCGGAGGAGGAAATGGAATATGTGCCGACTCTTCACGCCACGTTCTGGGCACTGGTACCGGCCATTGTGGCAATCGGCCTTGCCCTGATCACAAAGGAGGTATACAGTTCCCTGTTTATCGGCATCCTGATGGGCGGCCTTTTGTATTCCGGCTTTCAGTTTGAGACGACAATCACCCATATTTTCTCGGACGGTATCATCGGCGTCCTGTCCGACAGCTATAATGTGGGTATTTTGGTGTTCCTGGTTATCCTGGGGGCCATGGTCAGTCTGATGAACAAGGCGGGCGGCTCCGCGGCCTTCGGGCAGTTTGCGGCAAACCATATCAAGAACCGCGTAGGCGCGCAGCTTGCCACCATCCTTTTGGGTGTGCTCATCTTTATCGACGACTATTTCAACTGCCTGACAGTAGGCAGCGTGATGCGTCCCGTGACGGACAAGTTTAAGGTGTCAAGGGCAAAACTTTCTTACCTGATCGATGCCACGGCAGCGCCTGTGTGCATCATTGCGCCGATTTCTTCCTGGGCGGCGGCGGTGACGGGTTTCGTGGAGGGCGAGGACGGTTTCTCCATCTTTATCCGTGCGATTCCTTATAATTTCTACGCAATCCTTACCATTGTCATGATGGTAGGCATGGTGCTGATGAAAACCGAGTTTGGTAAGATGATGGAGCATGAGAAGAATGCGGCTTGGAAAGGGGATTTATTCACTACACAGGGGCGGCCTTACGAGAATGCGAAGGAGGAGAAGATCAGCGCCAGAGGCGGTGTTGTCGATTTGTTGATTCCCATTGCCGCGCTGATTGTCTGTTGTGTGATCGGCATGATCTACACGGGCGGCTTTTTCGAGGGAGCGGGTTTTGTGGAGGCATTCTCCAACTCCGATGCGTCTCTGGGACTGACGCTTGGCAGCTTCTTTGGCCTGATTGTCACGATCGTTCTCTATCAGATCCGCCGGGTGCTCTCCTTTAAGGAGTGTATGGAAAGTATTCCCGAGGGCTTTCGCGCCATGGTGCCGGCGATTTTGATCTTGACTTTTGCATGGACTCTGAAGGCGATGACGGACAGCCTGGGCGCCAAGGAGTTTGTGGCAGGGGTAGTGCAGTCCAGTGCGGGCGCGTTTATGAATTTCCTGCCGGCGATCATTTTTTTGGTGGGATGTTTCCTGGCTTTTGCAACGGGTACTTCCTGGGGAACCTTCGGTATTCTGATTCCCATTGTGGTGGCGGTGTTCCAGAACGGCGATCAGCAGATGATGATCATGTCCATCTCCGCCTGCATGGCGGGTGCGGTCTGCGGCGACCACTGTTCGCCCATTTCCGATACCACCATCATGGCTTCCGCTGGTGCACAGTGCGAGCACGTGAATCATGTGACGACGCAGCTTCCCTATGCGGTTCTGGCAGCAGCGGTGTCCTTTGTCACCTACATTGTGGCGGGCTTTGTAAAGAGCGCATGGATCGCGCTTCCCGTTGGCATCGTGCTGATGGTGGCGGTGCTGTTTGTGCTCCGCAATATGAACGGAACGGTACAAGATCAGTAGACGGCTTCCACACCGGACACGCCGTCCTTTGTGATGTCAAATTTCCAGACAGCGTGTCCGGGAATGCGGTGCTCAGTTAAATAATAGGTGTTATTTGTTTTTGTGATATAGTAGGGGGTGCCGCCGCCGATGAAATTTTTATAAATATCCTCGTACGTGCCGTCCGCAAGATCTTTTAAGTCCTTTGTGCGGATCATGGTGGCAAAGTCCTGATTGCCGGTACGATCTGTGGAAATGGTAATATAGCAGTAACCTTCGGCAAAGGTGAGTTGTATCATGCCGGCCATTTCGTCAGGCACGGGATAGGTTTCCAGGATTTCAAAGGTGGCAAGGTCAGCCCGCAGGATGGCGGGTGTGCCGGGAATGCCGGAGACGAAGTAGATATTGTCTCCGTCGATGGTAAAGGAGCGCACATAGGTTTCCTTCAAAGCATCCACGGTACGGATTTCGGTGAGATACATGCGGGAATCTCCGGGGTCATGGCGGCACAGGTACATTTCGCCGTTCATGGAACTCCATACATAAAAGGTGTCCGTGGGGGCATCATAGACAATATAGTGAGGGCGGTTTCCGACTTCATCCAGCGTCTGGGTGTGGCAGAAAACGCCTTCCTTTTTTTCGAAGACAAGGATGCGGTTCCCTTCCGTGTCATCCACCAGATAGACAAGTCCGTCACTTGCGATGGTGTGCCCTTTGTCGATCTCGTCGGTTAAAATCTGCCAGTCCGTCAGCGGGTCTGTAAGGTTGTCATGGTAGATCACCTGATCGTGGTAACAGTCCACGATAAACCAGGTGTCCGCCACTTTGGTGACATAGGTGGGGACGCTCAAGTCGCCAAAAGTGTTTTTGGGAACGTCCTGCGCGGCGGCAGGGGTGAAATTTTCGTCCGCAAGGTCCTGTACTACCGTAAAGGCGCGCAAATGAGCCTTGCTTGGAAGCTGCGAAGGATCGTTTGCGGCGGGAGCGGCCTGTTCCGTGGAGGAGGTCTCTGCGCCATGGGAGGCAGCGGGGACGGCATCCTGCCCGCAGGCTGTAAGGATGAGTGCGGTCAGGGGTAAAAGCAGGCTTCTTTTTTTCCAAATTGTATTTTTCATCTCTTTGTCCATGTTATGTCGGGGAATGAATCGCTGCATATAGGCTTATTTTAGAGGCCTGTGCATTATTTTTCAATGTTTTTTTATGGATAGGAAAAGAATGGCGGTCAGGAATCTTTGATTCATGATATAATGTCATAAAATAGAGTTGTTTGCAGCAATGAAGAAGGAAAAGAAAAATGACATATATGTCACAACAAAGAGAAAATCCGAAAGAAAAAAATTTCAGCGGTTATAACGTTACTTTCGGTATTCTTTCCGCACTTGCCATTTTGATGATCGTGGCGGGACACGCGGGCTATGATATCCTGACGGTGGGCGGCCTGTTTCCCTACTATTCTTTTCATGTGCCGCTCTTTTTGTTTATTTCCGGCTATTTTTATCGGCAAGAGGAGGAAGCCCATCCGCTTGCTTATTTGAAAAAGAAGGGGAAACGGCTCCTTGTACCCTGCTTTGCCTGGAATGCGGTCTACGGGGTGATCTCGTGGGCGCTTAGAGCGTTTGGCGGTTTTTCGATGGGAGAGGGGCTTTCCTTAAAAACGCTGTTTCTTTCTCCGTTTCTGAACGGTTATCAGTTTATCTATAACTATGCAGCCTGGTTTGTGCCCGTGCTTTTCATGATTGAAGTGATGAATCTGTGCATGCGGCTTATCATCAGACGGCCCTTGCGCAGATGGTTTGGCATAGACGGTGAGTGGCTGTTTCTGCTGGGCTCGCTGGCAGTTGGGATGCTGGTTGTGCAGTTTGCCATAGAAGGGCGGGTCTGGGGACTGTACAAGACGCCGGGACGCATTCTTTTCCTCTACCCCTGTTTTCAGATGGGACAGTTTTATAAGAAGAAGCTGGAAGAGCGGGACAGGCTCGGAAATCTGCCGTATTTTGTCATTGTGATCGGGGTACAGGTGCTTTTGCATCTGTGCTGTAACGGGCTTGCCTACAGCAGCGTGTGGTGTACGGGCTTTGCCAATGGGCCGTTGATTCCCTATGTGACGGCGGTGTCAGGTACAGCGTTTTGGCTGCGGGTGGCGAAAATCCTTTCTCCTCTCTGCGCCGGCGGGCAAAGCGACAGATCTGCGGCGGGCGGCTTTCTACTCTATCTGGGGCGAAACACCTATGCGGTGATGATGCACCATGTTATGGCTTTTATGCTGGTAAAGATGGTTCTGGCGGGGATCGCCGCCCACACGGGATACCTGTCAGACTTTGATTTTGTTCGGTTTTATGGAGATATAGATTATTATTACGCCGTGAAAGGATCGGAGGCTTTTTATATGGTCTACCTGGCCGCAGGGGTAGGGCTGCCGCTGTTGTTACAGAGAGGGCTGGATGTTTTGCTGCCTGCGATAAGGCGTTTGCTTTCTGTTTCGGTGCGCAGTAGATCGACTGAGGGATGAGAGGCTGTCCGAATGGGCATATCTGATGCGGGTTTGAATTGCAATCGGCGGGGGAGTGTGTTACGCTATCTAATGGATGTGTGGAGAGATGTGCCGGGAATGGAGGCACAATGAGAGAAGCGTGGATGGCAGCAGCGGATGAGAGTCTGTTGTGGGCGGCGGCGGCATTGTTTTTGCTGTTCATGATTTTGGCGGCGGTATGGCGTGATCTTGCGCAGCACACGGTGAGGATTTATAACTGGGATGGGAGAAGGTATCGATTCCTCGGCCGAGAGAGACTGCGCAGAATAAGTGACACATATGTCGTAAACATGCGGGAACGGATGGGAGATGTATCTTTTACCACAAGATATCTGGTGTCTGCCTCCGCAGGATTTGTGAAGCGGCATCGTTATGAAAATCTCCTGCTTCGGGCAGGGGTGGTGGAGGTATGGCTGCCGATTGAGGAGCGGATGCTTACGGATGTGCTGTATGCGCATCAGCACAGATGGCAGACACGGTATTTTTTTTGATGGGAAACGCATGGAAAGTGGGAGACGAAACACATGGTCACAATCAGCCTGTGTATGATCGTGAAAAATGAAGAGCGGATCTTAAAAAGATGTCTGGACAGTTTGCGTGGGCTGGCGGATGAGATTATCATCGTAGATACGGGTTCGACGGATGCCACCAAAGAGATTGCGGCAAAGTATACGGATCAGATCTATGATTTCGCATGGACGGGCAGTTTTTCCGATGCCAGAAATTTTGCCTTTTCCAAGGCGAAGATGGAATACATTTACTCGGCGGACGCGGACGAGGTATTGGACGAAGAAAACCGCGCCGCATTTTTTCGAATGAAGGAGGTTCTGCTTCCGGAGATTGAAATTGTACAGATGTATTATGTAAACCAGCTTGCGAATGGTACGATCTATAACTATGACAAGGAACTTCGGCCCAAACTTTATAAAAGAAACCGCACTTTTTGCTGGCAGGGCGCGATTCATGAACAGGTGGGAATTACGCCTGTTATTTATGACAGTGAGATCTGTATTCAGCATTTGCCGGAGGGCAATCATAAGGACAGGGATCTGGCGGCTTTCGCACGGCTTGTAGAGGCGGGAGAGCGTCTGGATAAGAGACTGCATAATATTTACGCGAAAGAGCTGTTTATCTCCGGGGAGGCGAAAGACTTTTTGGCGGCCCGGACTTTCTTTCAGCAGTCCTGCAGGGATGAAAAGCGGGACGGGGACGAGCTGATGGAGGCGGCCTGTGTGGCGGCAAGGGCGGCGAGGCTTGCCGGGGATACGGCGGACTTTTTCAAATATGCCATGAAGGCGGTGGCAGCGGAAGGGTGCGCGGAAATCTGCTGTGAACTGGGAGCCTTTTATATGGAAAAGCAGGATTACGAGGAAGCTGTTATTTGGCTGTACAATGCCGCTTACGAGACGGAGAGCATTTTAGATATCCACAGCGGCAGCGACCTTCCCCTGCGGGGGTTGGCGAAGTGTTATCAGGAGCTTGGAAATGAGGAGCAGGCGGCGGAGTATGCGAAACGTGAGAAGAACTTCTAATCACTCGCAGCAAAGGCTGCTTCGCGAAGAAGTTCTAAGTCTCACGTGAGAGAAGCCCCAAAGAACGGGTCTTCTCTGCGCGATGCTAAGGAATAAGGAGACAGATCATATGAAATGGGAAGAGAATGTGCGCAGGGTGACGCCTTATACACCCGGTGAGCAGCCGAAAAAAGCAAATATGATTAAGCTGAATACCAACGAAAATCCCTACCCGCCGGCACCGGGCGTGGCGTTAGCGGCAGCTGCCATGGATGTAGAGAAGTTCAGGCTTTATCCGGAGTTCCCGGAACAAACGGATTTGGCGGCGGCTCTGGCGGCGCATTATCATATCGGAACAGATCAGCTGTTTATCGGTGTTGGTTCGGACGATGTGCTGTCTATGGCGTTTCTGACCTTTTTTCATTCGGACAGGCCCGTTTTTTTCCCGGACATCACTTATTCTTTCTACGATGTATGGGCGGATGTGTACCGGATTCCTTACGAGAAAAAGGCGCTGGATGCGGATTTCCAGATTCGGCCGGAAGATTACAGGCAGCCAAACGGCGGCGTAGTCTTTCCCAATCCCAACGCGCCCACGGGGGTACGGATGCCCTTGGAACAGGTGGAGGAGATTGTGGCGGCGAATCAGGATGTGGTGGTGATTGTGGACGAGGCCTACATCGATTTTGGCGGTACAAGCGCCTTGCCTCTCATTGACAAATATGACAATCTGCTGGTGGTGCAGACCTTTTCCAAGTCCAGAAACATGGCGGGGATGCGCATTGGATATGCCTGTGGGCAGCCGAAGCTGATACAGTATTTAAACGACGTGAAATATTCTGTCAATTCCTACACCATGAATACGGCGGCGCTGGAACTTGGCGCGGCGGCGGTGCGGGACGAGGCGTACTTTACATCTTGCTGTCAAAAGATCATGGACACGAGAGCAGTGGCACAGGAGCGGCTTTCCGCGTTGGGGTTTGTTTTTCCGGAGTCTGCCACCAACTTTATCTTTGCGTCTCACAAAACAGTGCCTGCGCGGGAAATTTTTGAGCGGCTGAAAGAATATGACATCTATGTCAGGTGGTGGAATAAGGCGCGGATCGATAATTATCTGCGGATCACGATTGGTACGGACGAGCAGATGGAAGCGTTGTATCGCGCGCTTGGCAAGATTCTTAGATAGAAGCATATACTTTAGAAAAGAAATCAGAAAGAGGAAAGAAAGCGTATGGAAAGTTTAGCGGTGGCATTTGCCAATACATTGGGAAGATATGTAAGTAAGGAAATCGTAGTTTTTATCATCTCCATGATACCGATCTTAGAGCTGCGGGGCGGCCTGATCGTATCGAAACTGCTGCAGGTGCCGATCACCACGGCGATTCCGCTTTGTATCGTCGGCAATATCATTCCGATTCCCTTTATTCTGCTGTTTATCAAGCAGATTTTTAAGCTGCTCAAAAAAATAAAGCTTTTCCGCGGTATCATCGAGAAACTGGAAAGCCGCGCCATGAGTAAGAGCGACAATATCAAGCGGTATGAGTTTTGGGGACTGGTGCTCTTTGTGGGGATTCCCCTTCCGGGCACAGGCGCGTGGACGGGTTCCCTGATCGCGGCGCTTTTGGATGTGGATTTTAAGAAGGCAATTCTGGCGGAACTTCTGGGCATTGCCATCGCCACGGTGATCATGTCCTTCTTATCCTATGGACTTCTGGGTGCACTGGTGGGTTAAAAGTTGGCGGGGCTGTCAGGGAAAAGGCAGCTGGATTCTGCGAGATGGGATCACGGATGAAAGAAACAAAGAGAAGGAAAACATATATGCTGGCGGCGGCACTGGTGGTGCTTCTGACGGCGGGCGTGCTGGTCGGTTTACTGCTTCGGGGACACGCTTTCGAAAGCCGCAATCCGAATCTGGCCCTTGAAAAGGGCGTAAAGGCCACCTGTGACAGCGTGGAGCAGGAGTCTTTGTCAGCAGATCGGGCAATCGACGGTAATGACGGGGACAGAGCTTCCCGTTGGTCGAGTGAAAATAACAGGGAGGACGCTTCCCACTATATCAGGCTGGAATTTCCCACAGAAATTTCAGTTTCTTTTGTTGTGCTGAAATGGGAGCGCGCCAACGTGATTTCTTACGCACTGGAAGGGTCTGTGGATGGTTTGGCTTACGAGACGCTTGCCGCTTTTGATATGGCACCGGAAACACTGACGCAGGAGATTGTGCTGGAACAGCCTGTAAACGTGCGCTTTCTACAGCTTTCCACTTACGAGGTGTCGAAGGAATCCGCGGATTATTCCGACCTCTATCAGAATGTTTCCCTCTATGAGTTTGAAGTGTATGCGGACAAGCCCACGGCCTACAAATTAGAAACGCCTGTTATTGAAACGGCAGCGGATGGAAAAGGGACGAGACGGCTGGTATCGACGGAGGCTCCCGACGGATTTCAGGTCAGCCTGATCGGCGCGGATCTGGAACAGGTGATCGGGTCGGACGGCAGGGTCTATGATACCATTCAGGATAAGGAAGTGACGGTGGGGTATCTTGTGGAGGATTTGAAAGGACGGGAGGAGACGAGAGAGGTTTCCTTTACGGTGACGGTTCCAGCGGCGGAGGGAGGGCAGGCTGATGCTGTGGCGGAAGATGCGGCGGAGGAAACGCAGGAAGGAAACGACTGTCCCTACTGGGTGATTCCCTCCATTGCGGAGTGGCGCGGCGGCGAAGGCATCTTTAATCTGCCGGAGAACGTGCGGATCATTGTGGGTGATGATGAACAGGCATTGTGGGATGTGGCGGCGCTTTTCGGGAAGCAGTGTGAGAACAGCCGTAACCAATATAAGGTGGAGTTGTGCAGGGGAACCTTAGAGGATGCCAAACCGGGAGACGTCTATTTAGGCTATGCAGAGGAAGCAAACGGTCTGGGAGAAGAGGGCTATACATGCGACATAACCGACAAGTGTGTCATAAAAGCAGAGAGCGTTACGGGAGTCCGCTGGGGGACGGTCACTTTGATGCAGCTTTTGTTCTATGGGCCGAATCTTCCACAGGGGCATATCCGCGATTATCCCCTCTATGAAGTGCGGGGGTTCGGTATCGATGTGGCCAGAAAGCCGGTGTCTCTCAATATGCTTTATCGGATGATGGAAACCATGTCCTGGTATAAGATGAACGATCTGACCATTCATCTGAACGACAATGAGATTCTTGCCACCAGCGGTCTTACGGCTTCGCCGGAGCAGGCCATGACGGCAAAGAGTGCGTTTCGATTGGAATCTTCCCTGAAAAATGGGGAAGGGGAGGCGTTGACCTCCACGGAGTATGCCTATACGAAGGAAGAGTTTGCACAGTTTATTGCTACGGCAAAGACCTACGGGGTGACGGTGGTGCCGGAGATTGACACGCCCGCGCATTCCCTCTCCATCACAAAGCTGTACCCGGAGTATGCCCTGCGCACTTCTAACGAGTCTGTGGATCAGATTGATTTGGGAAATGACAATGCTGTCGCTTTTGTGGAACGGATTTGGCGGGAGGCGCTGGATGAGGAAAACGGCGCGTTTCGGGAGGCGGAGATCGCAGGAATTGGCATGGATGAATATTACGGAGACGGGGAGCAGTACCGGCAGTATCTGACGCGGATAGGCAATCTGGCACAGGCTTCCGGCAAGACCGTGCGGCTTTGGGGGAGTCTCAGCAATATGGGGGGCACGACCAAGCCTTCTCCCGAAAATCTGCAGATGAATATTTGGAGTACGGTGTGGGCGGACCCGAGGGAGATGTACGAGGACGGCTATTCTCTGATCAACATGCAGAATAACCATCTTTACATCATACCGGGAGGCGGCTATGACCGTCTGGATGTCAGAGAATTGTATGAGAACTGGGCGCCCAACCGATTTTATGACTACAACCGGATCGAGACCATACCTTCTTATTCCCCGCAGATGCTGGGGGCTTCCTACATGATCTGGAATGACATGAGCGGCAGGCTGGATTTGGGAATTTGTGAGTATGATTTGCTTTTGCGGTTTCGGGGGCCGTTACCTACGCTTTCCGTGAAACTGTGGGGAGCGTCGAGGCTGGAGGAATTTGCGGAAAAACGGCGGGAATCGGTCTGTGAGACGTTATTTGACATTGATCTACAGAAAATATTTATGCCCTGTATGTTTGAGGGGGCTGACGAAGGGGCGGACGACGATTCTTATCCGTATGTGGAGCCGGAATATGAAATCAAAATGAAAGTGAGGCTGGAGCCGGATGCGTCGGGGGAGCAGATCCTCGCGGAAGGAGACGGCGCCTACAGTAAGTGGGCCTTCTATGCGGCGGAGCCGGAGACGGGGAAGGTCGGTTTTACCAGAGAGGGAAAAACCTATACGTTTGATTGCACTCTGCCAAAGGGCGAGTGGGTGAATCTTACGCTTTGGGGCGGCCTTGGAAAGACAATTCTTTCTGTGGAGGGCGAGACCATCAAAACGGTGGATATGCTGGGAAGCGAGGAGCCTTTTGAGGAGTATGCCACCTTTGTCTTTCCCATGCAGAGAGTGGGCCGGCAGACGGGCTGTTTTGACGGGGATGCAGAGCTTAAGGTGACATACAGTTCTTTTGGAAGCTGGAGCTTTGCCAATCCGGAATGGACAGCATCCGTGACGGCGGACGAGAAAAAAGTCGATTCGGCCTTATCTCATTGAGGGGAGACAGAGGGAATCGCGGCCTCCTTCTGTTCAATGGAGTTGGAGAGATAGCGGAAAGTACCGTCTGCAAACGGCTGTATGACGAGCGTGTTGGTAAAGGCGCAGTCCGTGCCCTTTTCGATCCAGACGCCGTCAACGGTCAAGGTGATGGTTCCGTCCGGGTTTTCCGCATAGGCAGTAACCTCGCCAAAGGGGGGATACTGCCTGTGCATCACTACTTCGTGGGGATAGCTGTCGGTTTCGGTGTCATATCCGCACAGCTTTCGTATCTGCTCTTTTGTGACCGGAAGGTAGAGCGTCATGATTTGTTCATACTGAGCGGCCGGTATTCGGCCGTCTTTTACTGCAGGCTCCTGTCCCGTGTGAATGCGGCAGAGATCTTCATACAGGGCGGGATGCAGAATGCTTTCCGCGTTTTTCTCGTTCCAGTCTTTTACAAGCATATCATAGTTTACATAACTTAATCCGTAAATATATTTTTCCGTCAATTCCAGGCATTTTTCCGACAGGGGGCGGATTCGCCAATACTGGCAGAGAGAGGCGTATTGGGGCGTTTCTTTGTATGAATAAATAAAGTACCCCTTCGGCGTCAGATCGATAGCCGCTATATCTCGGATATGTGTTTCTCCTTTTTCCGGCATGCCGTCGGTCCGAAAGCTCACGCCGATATAATAGGTCTGCAGTTTCCCGTTTTTGTGCAGGAAAGTCAGGGCGTCAAGGGTTTGGTCGCCGTTCACCTGAAAGACCGTGACCCGCCCGTCAAGGTGTTCTCTGTAAGCTGCAAAAAAAGTCTCGAGCTTCTCGGGATTTTCCATGGGAACATCTTTAGCCACACTGACCAAACCTGCCTGTCCCAAAACAGAGACGGCCTCCTGACACTGTTCTGCCGTAAGGCGCGCCGAATTGGATTCCCCGGCGGGCGCATTATTTTGGAAAACGGAGGCGATGAGCCCTGCGGTTTCGAGTGTGTCCTTTTCCAGCCTGTCCTGCTCTGTCTGCGTCAGAAGGGAGACCTCCCCGTAGATATTTTCCCATGCCTCCTTTGTCAGTCTGTCCGTATGCCAGCCCATATCGCAGTCCCGGCTGTTGGGGAGCACTGTGTTGGATACATACTGAAAGCCCTGCGCGTCGGGCCGCACTGTCAGCTCATGGGTAAACGCGCGGGCAGTTTCCATGGCAGGATAGACAGCGTTTACGAGCAGCGTTAGCGTTCCGTCCTCATTTTCCGTGCCGCCTACCACTTCGGGATAGGGGAGATTCGGGTATTCCACTTCATAAAAGCCCCGGGGGCGGTATTCATAGGCGCCGGCTTTCTCCAGATAGTTCGTTTTGGCGTGCAGCGTTCCGGCGTCGATGCCAAGATGCAGAGAAAGTACGTTTTCAAATTCCTTTTCCGGAATTTGGTAGACAGCTCCGACGGCGGCATCTTTACTTGCCGTGTAGGGTGTGGGCTGTTTAAAAACCTGCGGGTAGAACTTGTCAAAGAGATCG
>DLAF01000068.1 GCA_002492725.1 Lachnospiraceae bacterium UBA7054 | reverse complement strand
TCCACATCTATGGGTACATTATAAGATCCGGCAGTTTTCCCGAAAAGCTGATCTCCATCACCTCATCGGGTGCGAAATGTTTTAACAAAAGCTCCCTGTCTCCGTAATAGCGCAGGCTGCCCCGATCCAACAGGGCAATCCTGTCACAGAAAGCGGAAATTTCCTCCATGTTATGAGAGCTGATGACAATCGTTACCCCTTCCGCCCGCCGTTCCATCAATAGCTCCCGCAGACTGTCCTTACCGATCTGATCCAGCCCTTCGCTCGGTTCGTCGAGCAGGAGGAGTTTTGGCCTTGCCAAAAAAAGGGCGCCCAGTTCCGCGCGGCGTCTTTGTCCGAGGGAGAGGTGCTTTATCTGCTCCTTCTCAAAGGAGCGAAAGCCCAGGCGCCCCGAAAGCTCATCATACTCCTTTTCAAAAACAGCGTCCTCCATCCGATAGATGCACTTAACATCACGGAAATTGCCTTCCACGGTATCCGCTTCCTGAAAAAGGGGAATATCGGCAAAGAGGGTGCCCGACATGCTTCCCAATTTCCGCCGCCTTTTTACAGGATTCATTCCCATCGTATGAACGCATCCCGTCATCGGCTCCAACAGCCCGCACACCAGCTTCAAAAAGGTTGTTTTACCGGAACCCGAAGGACCAATCAACCCCAGCGATATTCCCTGCGGCACATGGATGTTTATATCCGACAGCACAAACTTACTCACATCTTCAAAAAAAATCATGGCCCTTTCCTCCCCTACAAAATACCCCCTGCATTTGCCAAATGCAAGGGGGTTGGGATATACGTCCTTTATTGTGGGATAAATACACGGGAACAGAAGAAACCGTCCTTTTCATAAAAATCACTGATCCCGTCATAGGCTGCGGTGATCTCTTTGATCTGCGCAATCCCGATCCCATGTTGTTCCCTGTCTTCCTTTGTGGAGTGCAATTCGGGATTTTTCGCCAATACGGATTCCGTTATTTTATTCCTGACACTGATCGCGTCGTATCCCCGTTCCTGAAAGATGCGAAGAAGCAGCTCTCCTGACGCTTCGTTTTTGCTTGCCTCAATGGCGTTATCCAAAAGGTTGGTAAGCAGCGCGGAAAAATCAATGCTGCGCATTCCGGAAAAAGAAATCGTCTCAACCTCCGCCCTAACCGCAATTCCACAGCTTCTGGCAAGTTCCAGCTTCTCATTCAGAATATGATTTAAGAGGGTATTTCCTGTTTCAATATAGCTGTGCATCGCATTCAGCTTATCTAAGATCTGTGAGGTATAAGTTTTCGCCGCTTCGTAGTCCTCGTCATTCAGATAGGAGGCAAGCACCATGAGATGGTTTTTCATATCGTGCTTTAATCTGCGCATGCTTTGGTGCAATGTGCGGATATCGCTTTCCTGCTTTCGGATATATGCTGCCTCTTCTCTCTGTGCGGCAAGGCAATAGGCAAGCTCCGACTTTTCTGCCAGCAGGCGCAGATATTTTTCCTCCTGCGCTGCCAATTCTTTCTCCAATTGCCGATAATGCTTCATATTAATCTCCATTCCGGAGCGTTTACGCCAGGTATCTCAAAAACTGTTCTTTCGCCGTCTTCGCATAACTTTTCCCAACGGGAAGCATCGTGCCGTCTAAAAGCTCGACCTCTTTTGCACCAAGCAGCCTGACGGCCGCCTGATTGATGAGAAACCCCTTATGAATCCGAATAAAGCCGCAGCCCGCCAATGTGTTTTCCACGGAAGTGATCGTACTGCGAAAACGGTATTGTCCCATTTTGGAAAAAACCATCAGATAATTACCCTCTGCCTCAAAATAGAAAATTTCCGACAGGAGCAGACAGACCCGTTTTCCCTCCCACCGAAAACAGAAATGCCGTTCCCTGTGCTGCAATTCCCGCATACAGTCATCCAAGGCCGCTTTGATTTCCCTGTCAAAGCTGCTTTTTCGCAGAAAGGCAAAAGGATGGTAGCAAAAGCTGTCATAGACCAGCTCGTCATGACTTGTCACAAATACAAGAAGCGGCCGCTTCTCCAGCAAAGAAAGCTGCCCTGCTATTTCCATGCCCGTGATATCCGGCATGTCAATATCAAGCAGCAAGATATCACAAGCATTTGTTTGCAGACATGCAAGAAGCGCCGCTCCGGAGGAAAATGTGCGAACCTCACTTCCCGGCAGACACTCCGAAACTTTTTCGGCAATCATCTGAAGCATCCGCCTCTCATCATCGCAAATATGGATCCGCAAACCCTCCGTCTTTACCGCATTTATTTCACCCAATAGCTTTCCTCCGGCCCGAAATAACTTACCGGCAATTCCTTCTCAAGCGGATATAGCACGAGTTTTTCTAAAATCACGCCCGGCTCGCCGGCATAGACGTAAATGTCATTGCGTCCTTTATGCAGGGTAACTTCCGTCGTCACGGTACGGGCATGATCGAGCACCCCGTCGCCCCATTCTTTACATGTCCACTCGGTATAATACTGTCCGGATACGGCAAATACTTCATGCGGTGCGTCGTCGTTTACGGAAACGGCAAACCGCATCCTGCCGCCCTTGACGGACGGATTTCTGCTAAGGAGCGATATCGCAAGGCGGTAAACGCCCGACTGTTCGGCAATCATAGCATATTTCACATAAGGTGCGCTACCGGCGTCCGCATAAGTCTCCATCGGCGGAAATGCCTTCACAGCCGCCCCCTCCCTGCCAAGATAGTCAATCGCTGCAAATCCTTTACCGTCCACATCCTTCTTTTCACTGAAATGCTCCGCCCTGATTGCGCAGTACCCCTGCCGCTCCAAAAACAAATAGGTGGTATCCTTTTGTGCATCAACATTTGCGTTTTCCGCTTTGAAGAGCAGCTTGGATTCTGTTTGTTGCCCGTTATCAAAAGTGATACTTACGTTACAGACCGCTTCTTCTCTTCCCTGCAATGCAGAACGATTGATTGAAAAATGTACTGTCCTGCGGCCGTCTTCGCTTACTTCGACTCTGCCATCTTTCTCCCTGCAGACAAGCCACGGTGAATCAAATGTAATCTCATAGCGGTAGGATACGTTTCCGCGGCTGTCTAAATCAAGCAGCACTTCTTCCGCGTCAGGCCTTGTAAAATCATCGTTGACAAGCGGCCCGTTATCCTGCCAGTGCGCACCCAGATGATAGCGCTCGCTTCCCCGGAAACTCACAACCGCCTTTGCCCTCGGAATGGGAAGCACCGTCTCCGTTGTCGGATAAGTCCAATCATGATCGTCCCAATTTCGGAACCCTGTATGGGCAGAACTCATGCAGTGATTCCACTTTCCGCCATTGCTCTTATGGTACTCTTCTACGAGCCGCGCATCATCTTTAATTCGCTGCTGTGCACGCCTTGCGTAAGCATTGGCATACAGACAGCCGCGTTTTGCAAGCAGCTTATTGCAATCTGTCTCCAAATACATCAGCACTAAATTTAAAGAGGCAACGGCAGGATAGTAAATCATGCTCTCATAAGCGGCAAGCGCCGGACCCTGAAGTTCGTTATGTAAGGCTTTGGCCGTTTCCACAATACGGTTCACTTCCGCCCACACACGGTCGCTTTCCTTAAAATGAACGGGATGGTAGATGCCCTCACGCATCGCTTCTGGCGTTCTTACCGCATTCCACTTGCTATAGCCCTCGAGCACCGTTTCCATCATCTGCTTCTGTTCTGCACTCAGGCGGCTGCCAAACTGTTGGTCTACCCAATTTTTTACAAACAATTCCGTTTTGTTGAAAGCTAAACTTCCCCAGGTATCGTAATCATAGGCCAGCTCCATAAAATAGCATAAGGGATATTCCACGGCCTTCAGATCGCCCACATTTAAGATCCACATCTCTCTGACGCCCGCCTCGTAAGCCTGCGTCATCTGCTCCCAAGTCTTAGTCAGACGGTTGCAGTTTGTCCACTCATAGCTGATCGGCGCCCCGTGATAATCGAAATGATAATACATGCCAAAACCGCCCGGATGATTTCTGTCTTCCTCTGTCGGCAGAGCGCGCACATGCCCGTAATTATCATCGCTGAGCAAAAAAATAACATCCCGTAATTCATCCCAGTCCTTTAATCCCTCGCAGGTTTCATCCCCGAAATAATAATCCTCTACTTCCTTATAGATGGCAATCATCCTGGGGACTTCTTTTAAGGTCGGATCATAATGTTTTTTAAGAAGCTGATTCTGGGCACGGATTGCCTTCTTGATCACTTCGATATTATCTTTTAGGGTTGCGTCCTCCGGCATAAGCTTGGAATCATTCTCGCCGCGCATCCCGATCGTCACCACATTCTCAAACGATTTATTTCGTAAGATACCCTCTTCCCAGAATTTGGTGATTGCTTCGGAATTGGAGACAAAACTCCAAGTGGAATCGTCTCCGTACTCGCGATATTTTCTCTGCCATTCCACGCCGGCTCTGCACATGGGTTCATGGTGCGACAAGCCCATCACAACGCCAAGGGCATCCGCCAGCTTGGCGCTTGCCAGTCCCGGCCCGTCCTCCGAAAAAGAAGAATTCCACATGGCAGGCCACAGATAATTTCCTTTCAGGCGGAGCAATAACTCAAATATTTTCCGATACGCCTTGGCATTGATGCCGCCAAAGGTATCTGTGCACCAGTTGCCAAAGGCAGGCCACTCATCGTTGATAAAGAAGCCTCTGTACTTGACGGAAGGCTCCTTCGATTCAACCTTCTTAGAAAGATTGATCGACGGTTCCTCCTGTTTTTCAGGAATGGCATCACCAAAATAGATGAGAGGAGATACGCCGCAAAACTCTGAGAGACGAAACATTCCGTAGATCGTACCCCGTTTATCGCTGCCCGCAATCACAAGCAGTTCTTTTACCGCAGCAGACTCCCCAAACGGCGAGACAATGTGCTGCATCAGATAGACCTCTCTTTTTCCCCTGATCGAATCGAGAGAGAGCTTCCCTTCTCCTTCAAGTCTTTCAAGCAGCGCACTCTTTCCGATCGTAGCCATCAAAATAACACGCTCCGCCTTACATTCCATAAGGTCGTTTCGAATCTCCGGCTTTACGCTGCTCACAACTTCGATATCTTCCGCCACGGTATCGGCAATCAGTCTGACGCCCTCAAAACACGCTTTTTCGACCAGAAACTGCGCTGCCTTTTTCTCTTTTACCACATAGAATTTTCCCATATCATTTTCTCCCGCAAAACTTATAGCTGCTCTTCGCTTCCGAAGACCTCTTCCATCGCCTGAAACAGTCTCTCCGGCTTCACCGGTTTCAAAAGATAACCCTGCGGATGAAGTTTTAACACCCTCACGATATCTTCTTTGTCATCATCCCCTGTGATGAAGATGACCGGAATATTTTTCGTCTCCTCGTTGCTGCGAAGAATCTCCAGGGTCTCTTTTCCGTCAAGTCCCGGCATACTGTAGTCGAGCAAAATGAGATCCGCGCCATCCTGCTTCACCATCTCGATCCCGCCGCGTCCCGTCATAGCCGTCACAACCTCATATCTGCCTTTCATCAGTTCAGACAGTGCACGAAGCTGCACCTTGCTGTCATCAATCACTACGATTCTTTTTTTGTTATCCATGTTTACTCCATTTCTGCGGCGGCTGCTCCTCCGCCCTTTCTTGACATTCTTCCGAACGCTGCGGCAATCATACGATTCTTCTCACCGTTATGATATTTCGATAAGTTGCCGATGTTATTTTAATCCCCGTCCGTTGTGTGCTGGCATGGACGATCTGTCCGTTTCCTATGTAGATACCCACATGACCGCCGTAGTAAATCACATCGCCGGGCTTCGCCTCAGAGTAAGACACTCCTCTGCCCACGGAAGATTGTGCATAGGAGCTTCTGGGAAGGGAAATGCCAAAATTTTTATATACCGACATCACAAAACCGGAACAGTCCGCCCCGTTTGTCAGGCTGGTACCTCCCGCCACATAAGGATTCCCGATAAACTTACAGGCATAGTCGGCAATCTGCTGCCCTTTGCCGCCGCCTCCGCCGGATGGTTTGGGCGCTTCCTGTTTGGACGGTGTGTCAGAATCACTGTCGCCCTCCTGCTCCTCCTGTTCTTTTCTGCGTCTCTCTTCTTCCTCCTTACGCTTTCTCTCCTCTTCTTCCCTGCGTTTGCGCTCCTCCTCCTCAAGCTTCCTGATCTGCGCAGTCTCCTGCTTGATCCTTGCCGTATAAGTGGCCGCTTCCTGCTTTGCCTTGGTGAGCATCACACCGTAATTGTCGTACTCTGTCCTTTTCTTGGCAAGCATTTCCTCCATGTAAGCCTGCCCTTCTTTTAACTCCGTCCGGGAAGTCTCAAGTTCTGACTTATCCTCCTCAAGCGTATCCCACAGCTCCTGCACCCGCTGCACGGTGGCTTCGTACTCGGCAAGGAGCCTCCTGTCGTAATTGTACAGATCCTCCACGTACTTCGCCTTATTTACCATATCGCCCATATTGGCGGCACCAAAAAACATATTCAGATAAGAGGAATCCCCCTTTTCGTACATAAACTGGATACGGATCTTCATGGCGGCATACTGCTCGTCCTTCTCCGCCACCGCAGCATCATAATCTACCTGTGTCGCAGCAATCTCCTCTTCTTTCTGCGTAATGGCCTCCTCGATGAGATTGATATCCGTGATCAGGCTGACCAGCTCCGCGTCCATCTCCTCAATCTCTTCGCCGACGCCCTCCTGCGCTTCCTTCGCTTCAGAAACCTGTTTTTCGGCATCCTTCAACTGCTCTTTGTTCTTCCTGACGTCTTCCTGCAATTCGGAAATAGTGGTAGCCGATATCGGTTCTACCACAGATAGGCACAGTATGAATGCCAAAATAACATACAGATATTTCTTATACCTATTCTTCATCGTTTCCTCTTATCGCGCTGTTTTCCGTTACAGTTCGCAATTGTTCACCGTCCTGGGGAAGGGCACCACGTCTCGGATATTGCCCATGCCCGTCAGATACATCACGCAGCGCTCGAAGCCCAGACCAAATCCGGCATGACGCGCAGAACCGTACTTGCGCAGATCAAGATAGAACTGATAATCCTCTTTGTTTAAGGAAAGCTCATCCATGCGTTTCTCCAAAAGTGCAAGGTTGTCCTCTCTCTGGCTGCCGCCGATGATCTCGCCGATGCCGGGCACCAGGCAGTCCATAGCCGCAACCGTCTTGCCGTCCTCATTCAACTTCATATAAAAGGCCTTGATCTCCTTAGGATAATCCGTCACGAACACAGGGCGCTTGAACTCCTGCTCGGTCAGGAAACGCTCGTGCTCGGTCTGCAGATCGCACCCCCACTCGACCTTGTATTCAAACTCGTCATTATGCTTCTTTAAAATCTCAATGGCATCGGTGTAGGTCACATGGGCAAAGTCGGAATTGAGCACATGATTTAACCGTTCGATCAACCCCTTGTCCACAAACTGATTAAAGAAATTCATCTCCTCCGGCGCATGTTCCAGCACATAGCGGATCACATGCTTTAACATGGCCTCCGCCAGCATCATATCGTCTTGCAGATCGGCAAAAGCGATTTCCGGCTCGATCATCCAAAACTCCGCCGCATGCCTGGTGGTATTGGAATTTTCTGCGCGGAAGGTAGGTCCGAAAGTATACACGTTTTTAAAGGCAAAGCAGTAGGTTTCCACGTTGAGCTGTCCGCTCACGGTCAGGTTGGTGGGCTTGCCGAAAAAGTCTTTGGAATAGTCCACTTTCCCCTCCGGCGTCATCGGCAGATCATTCAGATCAAGCGTCGTCACCTGAAACATTTCGCCCGCGCCCTCACAATCGCTCCCCGTGATAATAGGCGTGTGCACATACACAAAGTCCCTCTCCTGGAAGAAGGTATGGATTGCATAAGCAATCAGGGAACGCACGCGAAAGACTGCCTGGAAGGTGTTTGTCCTCGGGCGCAGATGCGAGATGGTGCGCAGATACTCAAAGCTGTGTCTCTTTTTTTGCAGGGGATAGTCCGCCGTGGATTCGCCTTCCACAATGACCTCCTCTGCCTGCATCTCAAATTTCTGCTTGGCTTCGGGCGTCGCCACAATCTTTCCTCTGGCAAGGATGGCGGAACCGACGTTCAGCTTCGAGATGCTCTCAAAGTTCGCCAAACTGTCTCCGTACACCACCTGCAGCGGTTCAAAAAAGGTGCCGTCATTTAGCACAATGAAGCCAAAGGTCTTGGAATCCCGAATGCTCCTGACCCAGCCGCCCACGGTCACCTCCTGATCGATATAACTGTCGCTGTCGCGATACAATTCTCTGATATCTGTTAGATTCATGATCATTATTCTCCTTCTATCATATTAGTCCACGATCGTAGTCGTCGCCTGAATATTTCCATTCTCCATCAGATAAGCCACCACTTTTTTCCGCATCAGATCCTCCACAAAAGCAGTCTCATCCAAGTTCTTTTTCAATTCCTCCTCGGAAGTGTAACCGTAAAGTGTCATCATAGCAGACCGCTCCTTAGCGATTTCATCTTCCGTCGGGGCAAGGCCTTCCCTGTCGGCAATCGCCTGGTACATAATGTACTGCTTTGTCATCCGCAGCCCTTCCTCCTGAAAAAGAGTGCGGTAGCCTTCCTCATCCACGCCCTCATAAAGCTGCATATACTGTGCCAGCGTCATATTAAGAGACGCTGCGCGCACGCTCACATTGTGTTCAATGCTTTCGGTAAAACGCTTCACCATCTCCTCCGGCGGTTCCTCAAAGGTACTGCTTTCCATGATCTGCGAGGCGATCTGTGTCTCGATCGCACTGTCATAATTAGACTGCACGGCCCGCTCGTAGGTGTCGCGCACCCATGCCTTCAACTCCTCCGCCGTCTGACATGTCCCCACATTGTAACCCTCGCCGCTCAGCTGCTTCACCAGCTCGTCCGTAAGCTCCGGATTTTTGCTCTCCGTTATGCTGTTGACCGTCACTTCAAAGACCACCGGCTGCCCTTCCAGGTCCGGATTGCTCGGATAGTAGTCCGGGAAGCTTAAATCCAGACTCAGTCGATCTCCGATCTTTGCCCCGATCAGCCCCTCCTCGAACCCGGCAATAAACTGTCCCGAGCCAATCGTCAGATCATAACCCGCAGCCGTACCACCCTCAAAAGCCACACCGTCACGATAGCCTGCGAAGTCGATATTCACCACATCGCCCGTCTGTACCGCCCTGTCCGTCACGGGAATCTTCTCCGCCTTCGGCGAAAGAAAGTTTTCCGTAATATAATTTTCCACCAGACTCTCCGGCACTTCCGGCTTGTCCGCCGTTGCCGTGATTCCCTTGTATTCGCCCAGTGTTACATACTTTTCCGCCTTGATATCTTTCAGATATTCCTTACTGCCGCAAGCAGTCAGAAGCAGCGATACGGAAAGCACCGCCGCAGTCACACAGATTTTTCTTTTCATTTCTCCTCGTTCCCTCTTATCTTAGCAATTTCTTATAAATCATACCACACAACACCTCTGCTGTCCATATCTGCCCACTTGCGGAATGGGAAAAACAGTGATAAAATCATTTTACCATACTATAATCAAAAACGGATACGGAGGCAGTCGCATGAGTACAATCACAATCGTATTATTGGTGATCCTGGCCGTTCTTATCATCGCCGTGGTCGCCTTGTATTTCGTCGGAAAGAAAGCCCAGAAAAAGCAGGCTGAGCAGCAGGAACAGATCGACGCCATGAAGCAGACCATCTCCATGCTCGTCATCGACAAGAAACGCATGAAGATAAAAGACGCGGGGCTGCCGCAGATCGTCCTGGAACAGACACCGAAGCTTTTGCGTAATTCCAAGCTTCCCGTAGTAAAGGCTAAGGTCGGTCCCCAGATCATGACACTGATCTGCGAGGAAAAGATCTTCGATGCCGTTCCCGTCAAGAAGGAAGTAAAAGCAGTGGTCAGCGGCATCTACATCACGGATGTGAAGGGCCTGCACGGCAAAGCGCCCGCAGTAGAGCAGAAAAAGAAAGGGAAATTCAAACAACTGGTGGAAAAAGCGCAGGAAAAAGCAGGCGCAAAACCCATAAAGTAATTAAGACAGCAGCGTAAAGCTGCTGTTTTCTTTGGAGCGGATGTCAATCTTGATATGACAGTCCGAGAGAAACTCGTAGTTGATGTCCAGCGCGTAATCCACATCCACTACAATATTGTCCTCCTTTTCGTCGATGTTGATCCGCTTCGTGTCGATTCCTACCAGGATCTGTCCGAAGGGCGTATTGTAATTCGACATATTCTTCTTATTTTCCTGAAAGACCATGTGCACATTCACCAGGCCGTTTCTCGTCAACTCCACCATGTGGTCACTGAATTTAAGGCGGTTCTTGGTGGACTGTTCAAACCCTTCCGTAACTTCCTCATAGACCACATAATGCCTGTCGTTCTTTTTATAATAATCGCCAACGGTGACCATCTCGATCTTGTCAGAGTCCTCCTCCCGCTGGTCAAATTGTAACCCCTGTAATGTCAGTAACACTTCTTTTGTCATGTGTTTCCTTCTTTCTACTATCCATGATAAGTTTTGCAGCCGCTCAATATTCCTCGATATTGACCACCTTCGCCGACAAGATTCCATATGGCAGGATCGAATTGGCAAACTGCTTGAATTTCTCGGCGCCGTCGCTGACGTAGAACCGATACAGTTCCGTGCCAAGCCCCGGCCTGTGCTCACTCTCCAGTCCTTTTTCTGCAAGCAGAAGCTTTAACTCCTTTGCCGTTTCGTCAGCGGGATTCACCAGGGTCACGCCCTCCCCCATGATCTTTGCCACCGTGGAACGCAGCATGGGATAGTGGGTACAGCCTAAAATCAACGTATCAATACCGCTGTCGATCAGCTCACTTAAATAGCGGTGCGCGATCTCATCAGTCACGGGATCCTCCCACAATCCTTCCTCCACAAGAGGAACAAATAGCGGGCAGGCTTTTTCCAAAACACTGACACTCGCGTCATTTTCTTTTATGTACCGGCTGTAAATACCGCTGCGAATGGTAGCTTCTGTCGCCACCACGCCCACCGTTTTATTTTTTGTCGCCAGAATGGCCGCCCGCGCACCCGGCTTTATCACGCCGATGATCGGTATGTCCACCTCATGTTCCAGCTCCTCCAAGGCATAGGCGCTGGCCGTATTGCAGGCTACCACGATTGCCTTGACCTGCTGATTTTTTAAAAAATGTACGATTTGTCTGGAAAACTTCGTCACCGTTTCCTTCGATTTATTACCGTAAGGCACTCTGGCCGTGTCGCCAAAATACACGATCCGCTCATTGGGGAGCTGGCGCATGATCTCCCGCGCCACAGTCAGTCCTCCCACGCCCGAATCAAACACCCCGATCGGGCTGTTATGCCATGCTTCCTGTCCGTTCATAGTTACCTCCATGTCAAAGCATCCTTTCGAAACGGCACGCGAATAAGCTCTCAAAACCCGCTCTCAGGAATCGAACAGATTTTCCTCGCACCACTCCCAAAGCCTGCTTCGTATCACGATCTCATCGCCCGAAGCCCACCAGGCGGCGAATGCATCGGTTTCCTCCGCAAATTCCGACTGCACCTTCACACAAGTCTCCTCCGAAAAGCACAGTTCCGGATAAAAAATTCCCCACCAGGCCGCCGCAAATACACAGGCTGCCAAACGCTTACTCATTTTCCACATAAACAGTTCACTCCCATCCGTCGGTTCTCCGACATTGGGAGTATGCCCGCATTATGCCCTTCTGATACAGTCCGGCCCGCCCTCTCTATCTTTTCCTTTTGGGATCGATGCGGATCTGTCTGATAATGCTTTTCTCCTGATTGTCAATATGAAGTCTGGCTGCTGCTGCCGCCGCCTCCTTATCCCCCTTCATAATGCTCTCATATATCATCCTATGCTCACTCACCAGATTCTCATGACCGCTCTCGTCCTTAATATATTCAAAACGATAGCGATACATCTGCTCGGAAAGATTATTGATCAGCTGGATCAGCCTCTGATTTCCCGTAGCCTGTACGATAATATCATGGAGAGCGACGTCCGCCGCCGCAATTTCCACGACTTCTCCCGTCTTTGTCGCCTCCTCAAAGCTGTCGCAGGCCTTCTTTAAGGCCGCCTTGCCCTCGGCATTGATCCTGTCACAGGCAAGCTCCGCGCAGAGCGCGTCTAAAGCCCGCCGCACCTCCAGCACATCCTGCAGACTCTTCTCCGTGATCTGCGCCACCTCCGCGCCCCTTCTGGGAATCATGGTGACAAGGCCCTCCAGCTCCAGTTTGCGGATGGCTTCTCTGATCGGCGTGCGGCTCACGCCCAGGCGGTTCGCCAGGTGAATTTCCATCAACCGCTCCCCGGGCTTTAGTTCCCCCGTCAAAATTGCCCTGCGCAGCGTATTGAATACCACGTCCCGCAGCGGCAGAAATTCATTCATATTTACCGTGAATTCATGATCCATACGCACCCTTCATCCCTTCATAAAACGTTGTCACAAAAACCGCGCAGGCCGGCTCCTTTTCTCTGATGGCCGCCGCGATCTCCTCCGCTGTCTCCTTCTCCTTACAGATTCCAAACACCGTAGGACCGCTGCCGCTCATCAAAGCGTTTTCCGCGCCCAGATCCCGCATCTGTCCCTTTAACTGCGCAATCACGGGATAGGCTTTCTCCGTGACCGTCTCCAACACATTTCCCATCCTGTCCGTAATGCCCGCAAGGTCTCCTCTTGCAAGCGCTTTTGCCATTCCGTCGATATCGGGATGAAAGGGCAGGCTGTCCGCCTTCAAGTTTCCGTAGACATAAGCCGTTGACACGTCAAGATCCGGCTTTGCCACCACAAGATGGCAGTCGGGCGGTGCGGGAAGCGGCGTAAGAATCTCACCGATCCCCTCGGAAAGCATGGTGCCTCCCTCGATACAATAAGGAATGTCCGCCCCCAGCCTGACCCCGAGTTCTCTAAGCTCCCGTGTCGAATATCCCAGCCCGAAAAGATTGTTTAAGCCCCGCAGCGCGGCCGCAGCGTCGGCACTGCCGCCTGCCATGCCCGCCGCAATGGGAATGCGTTTTTGCAGGGTGATATGCACCCCCTCCGCCACCTTTCCCGTCTCCATGATCAGCGTGGCCGCACGGCAGACGAGATTATTTCCATCCGCAGGCAAATCGGCTCCGGCAATCTCCAGATGAATCCCCGGCGCTTCACTCTTTTCAAAGGTCAGATTGTCGCAGATACCAATCGTCTGCATGATCATCTTTACCTCATGGTAACCGTCCGCCCGGCGCTTCAGCACATCCAGGCCTAAATTAATTTTCGCGTACGCCTTCTCTTTTATCATCCCAAATCCGTGTCCCTTTTCTCAGTCTTGCCTATGTACTTTGTATACAAGGATTGTACTTAAATTGATACAAAATGTCAAGTTTCTCTCTCCCCGACTTCCCTATAAATATCTTTCCTGCACAAATTAATATTTTCCTGCAATTTTTTGAGTTTTACTTCTAATTTATCTGGGAAAATGGTACGATATAGTAAATAGAAACAGGAGACTGCCTCTATTACTGCGGTCTTAACGAAACAATAAACTATCAAATTTTTCCAAGGAGGGATACCCATGAGCGTAAATGGAATTAGCGGTGCAGGCAAAACTGCTTACGAGACACTCCCGGTCACACAGGCAGAAAACACAAAACCTGCGGAGGAGACAAAAGACAATAACGAGAAAGGCGAAAACGGCGTCGTTTATGAGCCTTCTAAAGACAGTGTGAACGTCCCCGTGAAAAAGTATGTCCAGAACACGGAGCTGATCAACAAGATGAAAGCTGACGATGAGGCGCACACAAAGCAGCTGCAGAACATCGTGGAGCAGTTGATGACCAAACAGGGCCAGACCTTCAGCGTTGCCAATGATATGTGGAAGTTCCTGGCAAGCGGCAAATTCGAGGTGGATGCGGCAACAAAGGCGCAGGCACAGGCGGACGTTGCTGAGGACGGCTACTGGGGCGTGAAGCAGACCTCCAACCGGATCCTTGATTTCGCAACCGCTCTGACAGGCGGCGATCCCAGCAAGATCGAGGATATGCGCAAGGCATTCGAAAAGGGTTACAAGCAGGCGGAAAAGACCTGGGGCGGAGAGCTTCCCGAGATTTCCAAGCAGACCTATGACGCTGTGATGGCGGGCTTTGACAAGATGGCGGAAGAAGCCGGAGTCGCAACCAACTGAACTTCATAAAAGTATAAAAAAAGAGCCGAAACTGCGTTTTCGGTTCTTTTTTATGCACTTTACAAACTTTCTATGACGCCACGAATGCCCTGCTTATCATAAATATCCTTATAGTAAGCAACCTCACTCCGGATCAGCTCGTCGATAACGCGCATCCCCAGAAGTTCCACCGGTGCCTTGTCATCCGTCATGATCCGCTCCCCCGCCTGATAGGCGGTGAGTTTTTCGGAAACCACATTCATCATGCGAAGGAGGCTCTCATCCGTGACAGTCTCCTTATTCTTATTCAGATTGGCGAGCATCTGCGGATTGTTGGAGGCGAAGAGCTCTCTGTTGGTGGTGCCCGCGACATCCGCCGTATAAACCTCGCCAAAGACACTGCTTATGGTGTCGGCCAGATAGGCGTTGATGCTGTCCTCGCCGCTGCCGCGCATATTCATGTTGACCACCATCACTCCGTCCTTTGTCAGATGCTCCTTCACCAGAGTAAAAAATTCCACGGAAGACATCTGAAAGGGAATCGTGATATCCTGATAGGCATCCACCATGATCACATCATACTTTTCATCAATCGCATTCAGATAAGCCCTGCCGTCGTAAGTGGTAACTTTTACGCTCTCCGGCAGCTCAAAATACCGTCTCGCGAGGGCCGTAATCTTTTCGTCAATCTCCACGCCTTCCACCGGCATGTCCCCATAATAGGCCAGGCATTGATGCGCATAGGTGCCCGTCCCCATGCCGAGGATCAGGGTCTTGCAGTCAGCGGGCGCATCCTGCCCTGTCATCAGCGGTGCAGCCATGGCGTAATCGTAATACATCCCCGTCAGCCCCTTGTCCTTCATCAAAATGGACTGCACGCCGAAAAGAACGTTTGTCGATAAAATGACGCTCCTGTCGTTTTCTTTTACCTGCAGGTAGTTGTAGACAGACTCTCCCTCGTAGGCCAGGTCCTTCTCCCAAAAGGCAAAGCTGTTCGAGGTTCCGAACAGGCAGCACAGAAGAAATAAAACAGCAGATACCACGCATTTTTTCACACCGCTTTTTTTGCTGATAAAATAAATGACACCCAGAAGCAGCAGAATGCCCGCAAAGATTAAGAAAGTGACCGAAGTTCCCACTGCCGGGATGGAGACAAAGGTAGGTACAAAAGTGCCGATGATGCTGCCGATGGTATTAAAAGCCCCCAGCGTCCCCACGATGCTGCCGCTGTCCGAAAGGCTCTGCACCGTATACTTTGCCAAAGAAGGCGTCACCGTTCCCAACAGGAAGAGCGGAAACACAAAGATCACCATGCAGGCCGCAAACGCCGCCCAGATCAAAAAGTTGGTGCTGACCGTAAAAATGAGCAGCGCCGAGATTCCCAGGACAATATACTTACCCACCACCGGAATGGCCGCGATCCAGATCGCCGCAATGAAAATGCGCCCGTAAAGCCTGTCCGGATCGGGATTCTTGTCCGCGCTCTTTCCGCCGTAGATATTCCCCAACGCCATCGCGATCATAATGGTGCCGATGATGATTGTCCACACGATCTGCGAGGAGCTGAAATAGGGAGCAAGCAGCCTGCTCGCCCCCAGCTCCACCGCCATCACAGACATTCCCGCGAAAAATTCCGTCAGGTATAAAAATACTTTATTTTTTAAAATCGGTGTTGTGTTCATGCGGTCACTCCTATATGCTCTTTCTAATTACCTACCCAGTATATAGGATTTCCGCCTATTTTACAATCTCATAATTTACTTGAGTTTCCGCAGTTTTATC
>DLAF01000007.1 GCA_002492725.1 Lachnospiraceae bacterium UBA7054 | reverse complement strand
ATCACCGCCTCCTACTCGATTTTTAGTTCAGTTCTTTCAGATTCTGCACCAGGCGCACACCCGCAAGGTCTGCGATTTTTGCCCGTATCTTTCCGGTATCTGCCTGCAAACTTATGCTGAGGCGGTAATTGCCGGAGTCCGCCAAAGGATTTTCCGTAAAGGAGGAGACGGTATCGGCGTCCAGATAGGCGGCGGAAAACTCTGCCCATGCTTCGTCCCCTGAGATAAAACGGCAGGAGGAGACGCCGTCGAGTTCGGAAAGCGCCTGACCAAGATGGTCAATCTCATCCGCAGAAAGACCTTTTTCCCAAAAAACGGCCAGTGTGTACTCCTGATAAAGGTTGTAGGCAAAAGAGGTGGTTCCACAAAGAAAGAGTGCAAAAACGGCAATCAAAGGTACCGCGAGTCTGGAAAAGTGAGTGCGTGCGTGCCGGGCACGGCTCTTCTGCGGCGCAGTACACCCCTGCACAAGAGCTTCGGCAAGCGCGTCAGGCATGGTAATGGTATTTTTTAAGTGCATCATATCGTTATGGTTCATAAAAATCTCCTTTCCGAATGAAAATTCATGTTATATGGCCGGGTAACGCAAATCCTGTGCCTGCCCGTGAGGGTGTTCCGGCTCCGTTTCCGTGAGCGCCAGCTTTAGCGCTTCCCTGCCGCGCTGTAGACGTTTTTTTACGGCATTTTCCGAAAGTTTCATAATCTGCGCGATTTCCGCAACGGAATATCCCTCGAAATAATGCAGGATCAGGACGCTTTTCCACTTAGCGGGTAGTGCGTAGAGCTCTTCTAAATGGGGCTGCTGTTTGGGAGCCGCCAGACAGTCCTGCATTTGGGAAAGATCAGCATGGGCGTGCCTTTTGCGAAAGCGCAGACAGTCCATGCAACAGTTTGTGGCGACATGCAAAAGCCATGCCCGCTCGTGTTCGGCGGAGGAAAAAGCAGGGGCCTTCTCAAAAAAGCGCAGCAGTACTTCCTGTAAAGTGTCCTGAACATCCGCCTGATTGCCTAAGAGCAGAAAAGCGGTTCGATAGAGCGCGTCACCGTGCGCCTGCAAAATACGGCGGATATCCGCTTCGCTTTTGTGCATTGCTAAGTTTCTCCTTTCGTTCGTTTTTCGGGATCCCTTGTCCTATATACGTTGCTGCATGCCGTTTGGTGACAGCAAAGATTGTTTTTTACGCAAAAATACGCTATGATAAATTCATTATAATAGAAATGCAACCTGAGAGCCAGTCGGCGGGTATTATCAGTAGAGCCGGGTAAGAGACGTGCGGACGCGCCGCCTTTTACGCGAAGCGAGGTCATATATGACAAAAGAAGAACAGATCACAACGGAGGCGGCAGTGGATCGGTACGCGGATATGGTGTACCGTCTGGCGCTTGCGCAGATGAAAAACAGAACGGATGCGGACGACCTTTTTCAGGAAGTGTTTGTGCGCCTGGTCAGTCATATCGGGGAACTGCAATCCTGGGAGCATGTGAAAGCGTGGCTAATCAGGGTGACGATTAACTGCGCGAAAAAGCACTTTGATCTGTATTGGAATAAAAATGTGGATTATTTGGAGGACGAGGAGAAACTTCGGGGAGAGGAAGCCTACGAACCACCGGAAGAACATCCCGTCAGAAGGGCGGTATCAAAGCTTCCGCCAAAATACCGAACGGCGGTGCATCTCTTCTACTATGAGGAGCTTTCCGTTGCGGAGATTGCGGCCTATACCGGGCAGAAGGAAGGGACCGTCAAATCGCAGCTCCATCGGGCGAGAGAGATGCTGAAAGAACTGTTGGAAGAGGCGGGTGCAGGATAGCATCAATTGAAATGTGCAAGGAAAATTGCGGTGGAAACAAATAAAGGAATTGGATCATATGACGGATTGGTATCAAGAACAATATAAAACAGAAACCGGGCAGATACACGCACCCCAAAGCCTGATCGAGAAGACCAAGGCGGCCGTGCGCGAGGAAGAAAGGCGGCTGGCAGTTTCCCAAACAGAGGATACGAATCGCCAGAAACAGATGTGGGCATTTTCGGTTCGAAAATGGGCCTATCCCTTGACGGCGGCAGCAGCGATTTTGATTTTGGCTTCCGTGTCTTTGACCATGCGGGGCTTGAAGTCCGTGAATGAGATGACTGCGTCGGACACAGCGTACAGCGGAGCGGCTGATACCGATGCGACTGTTGCGGAATCTGCTGCGGATGCGGGCGGGTTTTATGAGGAAGCGGCTGCGGAGGCGCCTGCGGCGGAAGCGGTGGAAATACCCATGATAGAGGAGGAAGCCCCGGAAGAGGCGGCCGCGGACGATGTGTTGGCAGATATGACGGAAGGCGCGGTCGGGGCAGGCGGCCTTTCAGAGGCGGAGTCTGCGGATGCCGGACAGACGAACGGGCTTTCACAGAAGGATGCGCTCGCGGGGATGACGGCGCCTGCCGAGGAAAAGTCGATGGGTGAGTCAGCCGAAAACGCTGAGCGTGAGTTGGCGGATAAGGTACCGCAAAAAAGTACCACTGATGCACAGAAAAGGGAAGCGGCAGAAGAACGGCAGCGTGGAGACATCGATTATGATGATTATACGATAGAGAAAGTTACAAAACGCCCTGCCTGCTTTAGCGGCTCGGATGTAAAAATTCGCCGTTATGAGGGAAAAACGTTCCGCATTCTGGAGACGACTTCCGAGGGGAATGGCGCGAAGGCAGCATGGGAGGCTTACGTGGAGGAGTCTGCGGGAGGGGGTTATGTGATCTGTGGAGAAGCGGAGAGTGTGGATGATTTCCTTGCGGCAGCGCATAAGAAGTTGGAGGAATAAAGGCAGATAAAGGCTATATTTTGCGCATTCTAAAAGAAACAGAGAAATCTGTTTCTTTTTTTTACAATTTACGCAACCATTATTTTCCCTGAAAGGTATTATCTGTAGAGAGGCAAAAACAGGCTACAAAGGGAAGGGAGAAAAATTATGAAAAAGAAAGGATTAACAACAAAAATAACGGCTCTTGGCCTGACGGGAGCGATCGTTCTGACAGGCTGCGGTGCGACAAATGAGGCGCCTACGGTAGAAGAGTACATACAGGAGAGCGCGGACGATTATGAACAGGGTAGTATGAAAGAAGGAGCGGAATCAACGTCGCCGTCCGCAGGAAGCGCGGCGGACAATGGCGGAAATGGGAGCAGCAGCGACGGTGCGGCAGAAAGCCCTGCAGCGGCGGCAGAAAGTCCGGCAGCAGAGGCAGAAAGCGGTGCGGCGGACATGGCGGACAGCATTTATGGCGATTACGCCCGCGGTGGCGAGATGGAAAAATACAAGATGGAGGGCATTTATGAGGAATCCGCCGTCAAAGCGCCGGAAGGTTACCTGGGTTCCTGCTATGATTACGAGGACGACTATATTGTTCCTCAAAATAATGAAGAATACAGCAAGTGGCAGGAAAAGGGCTATGTCAATGTGATGCAGGAGCCGCTTTCCACTTTTGCGGCGGATGTGGATACGGCTTCCTATAGTAATCTGCGGCGGATGATTCGCGACGGTTGGGATTTGGAAAATCTGCCCGAAGGGTCGGTTCGGATCGAAGAAATGCTTAATTATTTTCATTATGATTTTGCGGAACCCAAAGGGCAGGAACCTTTTGGGGTGACGACGCAGCTTGGACCCTGCCCGTGGAATGAAGAGGCGGAGCTTTTGATGATTGGCTTAAAGACAGAAAGTGTTGATTATGATTATGCGCCGGCCTCCAATCTGGTATTCCTGCTGGATGTATCGGGTTCCATGGGCGATCCGGATAAACTTCCGCTTTTGCAGGAATCTTTTGCAACGCTGACGGATAACCTGACCAACAAGGACAGGATTTCCATTGTAACCTATGCGGAGGAAGATAAAGTGGTATTGCAGGGCGCGCGCGGAGACGAGAAGAAAAAGATTAAAAAGGCTCTGAACAGTCTGGTGGCAGGCGGCGGCACTTATGGCAGCAAAGGCATTGAAAGGGCCTATGAGCTTGCGGAAGAATACTTTATAGAAGGCGGCAACAACCGCATCATTCTGGCAACGGACGGCGACCTGAACATCGGCATGACGACGGAGGAGGAGTTAGAGGAGCTGATCAGCGAGAAGAAGGAGTCGGGGATCTTTTTGTCGGTTTTGGGTTTTGGAACGGGAAATATCAAAGACAATAAGATGGAAACGCTGGCGGACAAGGGAAACGGCAATTATGCTTATATAGACTGCCTGCGGGAAGCAGATAAGGTGCTTTTGGAGGAGATGACAGCCACCTTAGTGACGATCTGCAAGGATGTCAAATTCCAGGTGGAGTTCAATCCCGACATTGTGGAGGGATATCGTCTTTTGGGATATGAGAACAGGGCGCTTGACAGACAGGATTTTGACGATGATCAGAAGGACGGCGGGGAGATCGGTGCCGGGCACAGCGTAACGGCTCTTTATGAGATCGTGCTGCGGGAGCCGCTGAGACACAATTTGACGGAGGACGAGATCAGCGGTCTGCGGTACGGAAATGAATATCAAAAACGGCTGGACGAAACAAAGAAAGCGCCTGCAAGTGAAGGGAAATACAAAGAGTGGCTGACCGTCAGCATTCGCTATAAAAAGCCTGCGGGGAATGTAAGCCAGCTTTTGGAATACCCTGTCGGATATGACAGCTATCGGGATGAGCCTTCCGCGGATTTTCGTTTTGCGGCGGCGGTGGCAGAGTTTGGGCTGTTAGCTTCCCACAGTCAATATCCTGAAAACGCGTCACTTACCCATGTGAGGAAGACGCTGAGAGAGCTGGATTTCAAGGATGTATATAAAATCGAATTTTTGGAGTTGGTGGAGCAGGTAGAGGAATAAACATAAAAACGGCAGGGCGGACATTTCATCCACCCTGCCGATTGGCTAATGGGTATTACTTGACTTCGATCCGCTTGACTTCTTCCTTCGCGGTCAAGTCTTTTTTGGGGAAGGTAACTTCCAGAATGCCGTTGTTGTAGGAGGCATCGATATCGCCCGCTTCTACGTCGTCTACGCGGAAGCTTCGGGAGTAGGAACTGTAGTACCGCTCCCTGCGGATATACTTGTTTTTGTCTTCCTCGTCCTTTTCCTCCTTGTGGGAAGCGGAGATTGTGAGCAGATTGTCTTTTAAGTCGATGTTGATATCGGACTTGTCAAAGCCCGGCAGCTCAGCCTGTAAAAGGTATTTGTCACCCTGATCGATCACGTCGGTCTTAAAGGCATCGAAAGTGGCAAGCTCGTTGCCGCCCCAGAAGTTGTGAAAAGCATCATCGAACATCCTGTCAAAGGAATCATCGAAGAATGCGGGTTTGTAGGTACGGTTGTTAAGTAATGAAGGTCTTAACATAATGATCACTCCTTTTCCATTCTATTCTATCAGTATGACCGAATTTAAAGATTCGATACATGGCTGGTAGTTATCTTGTTGATAATTTTGTTATACTGCAACAAAGACGGAGAATCAATAATAGAAATATTAAAAACAATAATAAATATATGAAGAAATAGACATAAAAATAAAGGAATTGTTAAGAGATTCTAAAGCAGACTTGGTTTTCGCTGTCTCAAAAAGTAAATATGCCCTTAAAGTCACAGTTTAAGGCGTTGGCGATTTAATGATGGTCATTTTACGTTTTGCAGGCGCCTGTTATTGACCTGAAAGTATCCTTATAACGCGGTCAACATCGGGAATATTGTCCAGTTCAAAGCAATTTTGATTTGGAAGCTGTCCACGCAGATAAAACATCCGATTTGTCTGCGACGACGTTGAAAAACTAATGGTTCCGTAACCTTCCGCATGGCGCGTGACGGTTCTAAAAGGATAGATATGATAATCTATGCTGTTCAGCTGCTCTTTATAGAAAGAGAAAATTCTTTTATTGGTAATGACATAAACAGTCTTTTTTCTCAGATACGTTTTCATTATGAATCTTCCAAACACCATATACAGGCCGACACAGACGAACGGAATGCCCCAGAGTTTAAATAAAAGAGGAGCGGAGTGCATAAGTACTTCCGTTTCCCATATTATGACACCCCCACACCACATAATACTAAAGGGGACCATAAAAATATCCTGCTTGGTCAGAAGATTCCCCTTTCCCGGCTTGCCGTTCCAGAGGACATATTCATCAGGGGTCAAATATTGATTAATCCAGTTTGGCTGTCTGTAATCCATAGGTATCCTCCAATATCCTTTATGCAAACTACGGTGTCTGCGTCCAGTATATCAAATAGACTGCTAAATCTGTGTTCAGTATATCATATTTATTGTCAGTGCAAATCTTTTTTTGTATAATTGCAACATAGTCAAATTCATTTTGCGCGCAGGAAAACACAAGGAGAGGAGATTTTTATGGATTTCGGAATGCCGACTTTAATTGAAAATGAGGATCTGGAAGAAAATATCGCTCTATGCCGAGAGTTGGGTCTGCAGTTTATTGAGTTGAATATGAATTTGCCGCTGTTTCAGACAGAGCAGTTGGAAGAAACGGACAAGCTGCGCAGACTGGCGGCGGAAAACGGCATTTACTTTACGATCCATCTGGATGAAAATCTCAATGTATGCGATTTTAATACTCTTGTGGCGGATGCTTACACAAAGACCGTGGAGCGGGTTCTTATGGCGGCGAAAGAGATTGGCGCACCGCTCCTTAATATGCACATGGATCATGGGGTTTATTTTACCCTGCCGGATCGAAAGGTGTATCTGTTTGATCAGTATCAAAAAGAATATATGGAAGGCTTTGCGCGGTTTCGGGAAATGTGTGAGCGCGTAGCGGGAGATAGCGGAATCAAAGTATGTATCGAAAATACGGACGGGTTTCGGGATTTTGAAAAGAAAGCAATCGACTATTTGCTACAGAGCGGGATGTTTGGCCTGACTTGGGATATCGGACATTCTCATTCATGCGGCAATATAGATGAGTCGTTTTTGATGGAGAGGAAGGACCGGCTGCATCATTTTCATATTCATGACGGAGCGGGCAAAAAGAACCATCAGACGCTGGGGACGGGAGAAATCGATCTGGCACAGCGGCTCGGACTGGCCGAGACTTTCGGCTGCCGCTGCGTGGTGGAAACAAAGACGGTGGAGGCGCTGCGGCAGTCGGTGGTGTGGCTGTGGGAAAATGGTTTTTATAGCTCTAACAAGTCTTCGCTGTGACAGCCAAGCGCCTTACCAAGCCGCAAGAGATTGATGGCCTGTGTTTTGTTGATATCCCGCTGACGCTGTTCAAAAAGCTGTATCTGTCTGAGAGGGATTCCGGAAAGGATGGCCAGCTCATTTTGTGATAAACCGGCAAACGTGCGGATTCGTTTCAGGTTGGTATCGGGATAAAACTGTTGCAATCTTTTATTCATGATTTCGACAAATTTCATTAGATCCGCCTCGTGGAGCGCCGGATATAACAGCAGCAATTCCTGCATGGAGACAGCCCGATGAATTTTGGAAAAGGATTTCGCAGTATACCATTGGTAATAGGCGAGCGCCCATCCGCTCCAGTATTCAGGAGACTTATCTGTGTACATTTCCTCAGAAATCTCAGGAAATGTCATCCCGCTTTGGCGAATGACTTCTTTTGCCAGCTCACAACCTGTCATACCGGCTACATAAACAGGATTTCCGTTTTCAAATTGTCTGGCGATCGGCGATACAAGAAACATTTCAAAAAAACGGTCGGCATTCAGCTGATACGCATATACGGCAAAATCCATCATATCACCCAGGATTCGCTGAGCGGACAATACATATTTTTCGTCATAAGCGCGGATCTCCATGTTTCATTCCCTCTCTCATAATATCCAGAATATAGATTTCATGAATCGTTGTCTGCATTCTTTTGGATTTTCTATATTCCTGCTGCGCCGTTCTGTCACGCGCAGCCTTTTTGACATAGTATTCTTTCGCGTCTACGGGTTCATTCCCCAGATAACGGATTTTATCAAAGGCTTTTCGGCTTTTTAGAACAATCTGCTCTCCGAGTTTTCCAAGGCGCATGGCCTCGGATAGTTTTTGATAAGAGATTGCGCCCATAACAAAGTCCTGGGCAAAGGAAAAATAAGAATCGTCCGCGCGATTACCGATGATAATATCATAATCAGAAGTATCGACTAAAAAATGGTCGGCAAGATACTTTTTTGCTTCTTCCGCAATACTGCCCTTTTGCCAATAGGTGCGGTTGGCGGCCAGAATAGCAAGCCAGTTGAGGACAGAGTATTCGGGATCATTCAGATTTAGAATACGCAAATCGGTAAAGCACAGCTCATATTGATTGACATAGCCGTTTCTGTTTTTCGCGCAGGCCCATTCCTTTGCAAGTTCCGGATTTTCCGTGCAATAGAAGCCGCGGCCGTAATCATTTGTGGTGGCGCCTTTTCCATAAATTGGTTTTTCAATGACAAATTCGGAACCGTGAAAGATCTTTTTTATCATGAAAATCTCCCTCCTCTCACTTATTATATCTCTACAGCGATATAATATCAAGACATAAAAAAAGAGCGCCCGAATATCGGACGCTCCTGCTTTTTGTGTCTTAGTTGTAATTATCAATGCAGGGCTGGAACATATCTTTGCTTACGCCGCAGATAGGGCAGCACCAGTCCGCCGGAAGATCCTCAAATGCGGTGCCTGGCTTAATTCCGTGTTCGGGATCGCCCTTTTCGGGGTCATATGTATAGCCGCAGGGATTACAAAAATATTTTTTCATCGTCGTTTCCTCCTGATCTGTTTGTTTCTTATATATGTTATTCTTATGAATTAGATACGGGGAATTAGCCATTTAGCGTCATCCCCGCAAAAAATCTTTGTAAGCGTTTTAGCCGAAGTATCTCTTTAACAGACCCTCAAATGCCTTGCCGTGTCTTGCCTCGTCGCGGGCCATCTCGTGAACGGTGTCATGGATCGCATCGAGGTTTGCTGCCTTTGCGCGTTTTGCAAGGTCGAATTTGCCTGCGGTCGCGCCATTTTCCGCTTCCACTCTCATCTGCAGGTTCTTCTTGGTGGAGTCGGTAACGACCTCGCCCAAAAGCTCTGCAAACTTGGCAGCGTGCTCCGCCTCTTCCCATGCAGCTTTCTCCCAGTAGAGGCCGATCTCAGGATAGCCCTCTCTGTGAGCAACTCTCGCCATCGCAAGGTACATACCAACCTCGGTGCACTCGCCGTTAAAGTTTGCGCGAAGGTCAGCCATGATGTCCTCGCTGACGCCCTTGGCAACGCCTACCACGTGCTCTGCAGCCCATTCCATGGAACCGCTCTGTGCCGTGAACTTCTCAGCCGGTGCGCCACACTGCGGGCACTTATCCGGTGCAGAATCTCCTTCGTGTACATAGCCGCATACCTGACATACAAATTTCATAGTGTGATCTCCTTTTCTTTTTTTATTATTTTACCCAAATCTACGGTACATTTTGCAGTTTGCACAGTTATGTGCCGTGGATATTTGGGCGTATTGCCATTGTTATATAGATTAGCCGGGTTCAGACTGCTTTGCGGCCGCGTTTATGCAGTCTGCGCAGACACCGCGAAAACAAGTGTCCAGACTCTCTATTTTGCCGTCAAAAATCTGCTTTGCCTGAGAGAGCATGTCCTCCAGACAGTCGATGGAAAAATCTGTCACACAGCCGCAGCAGGAACAGATGAAGTGACTGTGAGGGGAAGTGTCCGCGTCAAAGTGATCTACGCCGTCTCCCACATGAAGCCGTAAAATCTCGCCTCTGTCCGCGAGCAGCGTCAGATTTCGGTAGACGGTGCCCAGGCTGATATGCGGATCTTCCTGTCTGACGTTTTGGTAGACGACATCGGCCGTTGGATGATCCTTGCGCGTCATGAGAAAGTTGTGGATGACCTGCCGTTGTCGGCTGTATTTCACTGCCATTGCAACTCCTTTTGGTTCATGTCATGTATTCTGTCTGCGTCCTCATTTGAATTTTGAATCTAATTTCTATCAATCTTAGGAATCATTCCTGTTTTTAATACTCATTATAGCAAATTAAATATCCGTGTCAATCCAAAATCTGGAAATTTATAAAATTTTTATAAGATTATCGGAGTAGTTTTATTTTCAGGAAGTCGGAATGTGATATACTTTGAATTAAGATTGTGCAGAAGGGAGGGTTTTTCGTGAAATTCAAGACAAGGCTCATGATCACGTCTTTGGCGATCATATTGATGCCGCTTCTGCTCACAAGCATTGCGCTTCTCGTGGTGGGAAGTCAGATAGAGGATGCGGAGCCGCAGTTTCGATTTCCGGACATGAATAATTCCTCCTTTATCTACACGATAGAAAATTACAGCCGCATTACTCAGGAAGCGCTTGAGAAGGTAAGGCAGCAGATTGCGGAAGATCCTTCCCGTTTGGAAGATAAGGCTTATCTGGATGAGATTTCGGAAAGTTTGGCCGATAAATCTTCTTATATTATTGTCAGGAAGAATGAAAGCCTCTATTATACGGGAAATCACACGGCGGCGAAAAAGATTTTTTCCGCGCTTCCCGATTACGGAAGTGAGATAGAAAGTCCGGAGGCGGGATATTATTACAATGATATCAAGAGATTGGTCAAAGTGGTAGATTTTCATTTTACGGACGGCAGCGAGGGCAGTTTTTTCATTGTTACCAGAGTCAGCTCCCTGCTCTCCCGAAGGACGCTTTATCATATGGCGCTTGCTTTTCTCCTGGTGCTGGTCCTGACCAGCGTCCTTTTGACCCAGTGGCTGCAGCATGGTATTTTCACACCGATCAATCAATTGAATAAGGCGATGCAGCAGATCGCGGAGGGTAATTTGGAATATATGCTGACCACGGAAGAAAAGGGAGAGGTTGGAGAACTCTATCGCAACTATGAGGACATGCGGCTTCGCTTAAAGGAGTCTCTGGATGAAAAGTTTGAGCATGAGGCGAAAAACAGAGAGCTGATCAGCAATATCTCCCACGATTTAAAGACCCCCATTACTGCGGTGAAGGGATATGTGGAGGGTATCATGGACGGGGTTGCGGATACGCCTGAAAAGATGGATAAGTACATTAAAACCATCTATAACAAGGCAAACGACATGGACCGCCTGATCAATGAGTTGACGACGTATTCCGGGATTGACAATAACCGTATTCCCTATAATTTCCGCCGCATCAATGTTGCAGAATATTTTGGCGACTGCGTGGAGGAAGTGGGGCTGGATCTGGAATCAAAGAATATTCAGCTTAACTATGAGGATCTGGTGGATCCTTCCGTCCAGATCATTGCGGATCCCGAACAGCTGAAGAGAGTGATCAATAATATCATCGGAAACAGCGTAAAATATCTGGATAAGGAAAAAGGCGTGATCGATATCCGTATTCTGGATGAGGTAGATTCCATTCGCGTGGAGATCGAGGACAACGGCAAGGGGATTGCCGCCAAGGATCTGCCGAATATTTTTGAGCGGTTTTACAGGACAGACGCCTCCCGCAATTCCTCACAGGGTGGCAGCGGTATCGGGCTGTCCATCGTAAAGAAGATCATAGAAGACCACGGCGGCTATATCTGGGCTACCAGCAAAGAGCACGAGGGAACCTGTATGCACTTTGTGGTGCGGAAATATGAAGAAAGGAAGTAAGCATATGAGTAAAATTTTAATTGTGGAAGACGAAGAGGCGATCGCCGATCTCGAAAAGGATTATCTGGAGTTGAGCGACTTTGAGGTAACGATTGAAAACACGGGGGATAAGGGGTTAGAAACTGCCCTGACAGGCAATTTTGATCTGGTCATTTTGGATCTCATGCTGCCTGGCGTGGATGGATTCGAGGTCTGCAAGCGCATCAGGGAAGAAAAAAATATTCCGATCATCATGGTGTCAGCGAAGAAGGACGACATTGATAAAATCAGAGGCCTTGGACTCGGTGCGGATGATTACATGACGAAGCCATTCAGTCCTTCCGAGCTGGTAGCGAGGGTGAAGGCGCATATGGCGCGCTATGACAGATTGGTGGGCAGCAACCAGAAGATGAACGATATCATTGAGATCAGAGGCCTTAAAATAGATAAGACGGCCAGACGTGTTTATGTGGACGGGGAGGAAAGGGTCTTTACCACCAAAGAATTTGATTTGCTCACATTTCTTGCCGAAAATCCGAATCATGTCTACTCAAAGGAAGAGCTTTTCCGCGAGATCTGGGACATGGATTCCATCGGGGATATCGCTACTGTCACCGTGCATATTAAAAAGATTCGTGAAAAGATTGAGTATGATACCGCAAAACCCCAGTACATTGAGACAATCTGGGGGATCGGATATCGGTTTAAGATCTAATAGGAGAAACGATGAACCCAAACAGAATCCTCTACGAGGACAAAGATATCCTGGTTTGCCATAAGCCTGCCGGGATCGCGACCCAGACCGCTCGCGTTGGCCAGGCGGACATGGTGAGTGAGATGGAAAACTATCTGGCGCGGAAGTTGCCACAGGGCGGCAGGCGGGGCGAGTCACAAAAGATGCACTTTGGCAGGCGTGGGAACGTATTACATCAGCAGCGGATTTATGTTGTCCACCGTCTTGATCAGCCGGTAGAGGGGATCTTGGTTTTTGCGAAGCAGCAGGCGGCAGCCGCGGCATTGAGCGCCCAGGCAGCGGGGGAGGAGATGGAGAAGGAATACCTGGCGCTTGTCTGCGATTTACGCGGGAAAGAGACGGCAGGTACTCTTACAGACTATCTGCTCAAAGATGGAAAGACGAATATGTCCTACGTTGTGCCGCCGGAAGTGAAGGGGGCAAAAGAGGCGCGGCTGCAATATGAAATTTTAGAGGACGCCGAAACAGAAAGCGGACTGCGTTGCAAAGTCGCCAAGGTTCGGCTGTATACGGGCCGCCATCATCAGATTCGTGTGCAGATGGCTAATGCGGGGCTGCCGCTTCTGGGAGATCACAAGTATGCGGACAAAGAGGCCATCGCGTTATCCGAGCGGTTGGGAATCCGCGATGTGGCGCTTTGTGCGTACCGATTGGCTTTTATTCATCCGGTAACAAAGGAGAAAATGCAGTTTGAAATAAAGCCCGAGGGAGCGGCATTTCGGGGAATCAGATTCTAAAAAAGATACATACTAAAAGCATGGATGCTTTTTTCAAAAATAAACTGATAAAAGTCTGTGTCGTCACCGTGCTCGTGTGGTTTTTTTTTCGTTATCTCTTTGGTCTGGCGGCACCCTTTCTTTTGGCCTTTGTGCTGATCACTTTACTTTACCCCACATTGGAACGGGTGCAGAAAAGGATACCCGTGCGGAAAAAATATCTGGCGGTGGGGATCATTCTGCCCTTTTTGCTGTTAGTGAGTCTGGGGCTGTGGGCGGGGTTTTCCTTTTGTGTGGAACAGTTAGAGGGACTGCCCGCGTTTTGCAGTCAGGTAGGGCAGCAGGCGGAAATCTTTTTTCACAACTGCTGCTGCCGGCTGGATGGCAAATTCGGCTGGGAGGGAGAGCGGATTGAGACTTATATTATTGAGCAGATGAACGTTATTATGGAAAATGTGCAGATTCAGGTGGCGCCGCAGCTTATCTCCTCCTCTTACAGCTGTTTTAAGGGGCTTCTTTCAACGGTTGGCTTTTTGGCAATCACCTGTATTGCGGTGTTCCTTTTGGAAAAAGATTATACGGGGATGGTTGACTGGCTGAAGGGTGAGGAGAGTGTTGCCTTTTTGTGGACCGCTTTTGAGGGTGTCCTTTCCTACATTACTACCTTTTTTAAAGCGCAGGGTGTGATTCTTGTCATCATTGCCACGCTTGCGAGTATCACCCTGTCTGTGGCGGGAGTGGAAGGCGGTGTGTTTTTTGGCATTTTGGCGGGATTTTTGGACATGCTGCCCTTTATCGGAACGGGGATCGTGCTGGTGCCGCTGTCGGTTTGGCATCTTTTGAATGAACGGTATGGCTTGATGGCGGTATGTCTTGTTCTTTATGGGGCCTGTATTCTGGTGAGGGAGCTTTTAGAGCCCCGCCTGATCGGGAATAAGATGGGGATTTCGCCGATTTATATTCTCTTTGCGGTTTATGCGGGGGTGAAGCTGTTTGGCGTGGGCGGTATTGTGAAGGGGCCGCTTGCGCTGATTGTGATCTGCGAGATTTTAAAAAAGAGAGAGAAATCGGAACAGAAAATTGACGAACCCTCCGAATGTGCGGTAAGATAAAAGGCGCGGGATAAATGTGCGCAAAAGCGTGACATTATGCGGAGAACGTGAATATTTGGGTCAGTAAATGCCTCAGAAGAAAGACAGAAAGGGTACACCATATATGAGCAATAAGATCAAAAAGGCGAATACTTCTTCCACCGTCTCAGAGTGGCTGATTGTTACGCCGGCGATGGAATTTGTGCTGGCGGCAACAATGATCGCCATGTGCGTGGCAGTTTCTTTTTATGCGAAGGACGGCTATCATCAGATTGGAAATGCCAAGTTTGAAGCGTACAGGCTTGTTATGTCCATTGGGTTTTCCCTGTTTCTTCTGCTGGGGATCTGTTATATCATCAATATGATATGGCAAAAAAAGCCGTGGCTGCTGTCCGTTACGGATGGCTTTGCGTTTGCTTATCTGTTATTTTCGACGATTGCAGTCGTTTCGGGAGGATTCTATGAAGATGCTTTGTGGGGGAGTTTTGGCTGGAACATGGGATGGATGTCTCAGCTTAGTTTTGTGCTCATATATTTTGCCGTGTCACGGTTTGGGCGTTATTACCGCGTTATCTTAGGTGCCTTTTGCGGGTCGGCTTTTGTGGTGTTTGTGATTGGGATCCTGCATCGGCTGATGATCGATCCGATCGGATTTTATGAGGGGCTTGAGGGCTATCAGATGGCGCAGTTTCTTTCAACCATGGGACAGGCGACCTGGTATGCGAGCTTTCTTGTGGTGGCGCTGCCCGTGGGCGTGGCGGTTTTTCTGTTTGCGGAAAAAAAGCGGTGGCGGATTCTGGGCGGTGTTTATATGGCGGCAGGCTTTGCTTCCCTTGTAACGCAGAACAGCGACAGCGCTTATTTTGCCTTTGCGGGCTTTATGCTCATCTATTTTCTGCTCTGTTTAGACGGGCGAGGGACGATAAACCGTTTTGCGGAAGTCTGTACCTTCTTTTTTGCGGCGGGCAAAGTGATGGGGTTTTTGATGCAGATGCGTCCAAACCCCGATCTGGAATATGACTTTATCACGAAATTTATGTTGGAGGGCAGGAGTACCTGGGTACTTTTGGGGCTTTGCATCGTTTGGGATATTTTTCTGTATGTAAGAAGGAACAAGCCATATTCTGCCGTGCGAATGACTTTGGTGAAGCGTGCGGTGGTGGTTTTGGCAGCAGCAGGGGTGCTCGTGATGGCAGGGCTGATCGTTTTGCAGACGAAAGGTGTTATCCCGGGAAGACTTGGCGAGGTACTTGGCTCGGTGTCCTATTTTAACTGGAATGACGCCTGGGGCAACGGCAGGGGACGGATTTGGAGCTTCGCTGTGAAAGTTTTTGCAGGGGAGAGTCTGATACATAAGCTGTTTGGCGTGGGGCCTGACTGCTTTGGCAGTTATACGATGGCGGCTCACGGGGAGGAAGTCAATCTGCTCTGGGGAGATAAGATGCTTACCAACGCACATAATGAATGGATGACTGTCTTGGTCAATACAGGAATTTTGGGCGCCGCTTCTTATATCGGTATTTTTGTCACGGCCATCAGGAGATTTTTAAAAGCCTGGCGGCAGGAATATCTGCTTGCGGGGGCAGCGGCTTCGGTAGTGTCCTATATGGCATACAACTTTTTCTGCTACCAGCAGGTATGCTGCACGCCGTTTGTGTTTATGCTGCTGGGGGCGGGAGAGTATCTGCTGCGAAAAGGGAATCATCCGCAAAGTTAAAATCTCTTTTATTTGGTATATTCCTTTGCGTCTTTTAAAAAACTATAAACAATCAATAATATCACAATTCCTATTGGAAAAGCGGCAATAATGCTAACCGATTGCAGATTGCTCATGGAGCTTTCCGAAAAGACAAAGGCGATCGGAAGCAGGATCAAAAGAATACACCACATCAGCTGAATCAGTTTGTGTGGCTGTTCATTGGTATTTAGTTTTCGATAGCTGTAACAGGAGGCGATCAGAGCGATGGAATCAAATGATGTTGCATAAAACGCTACCATCGTAATCAGTAATAAAACTAAAACCAGAGAAGACAGCGGCATGGAACGGATCATGGATATGATCAGCTCATACAGATTGCCCGTCTCCTGATATATCGCCAGAAACGCAGCCTTTCCGGAAAGCTGCATTCCCATTGAATAATTTCCCAAAATGATAAAGCTTAAGATCGTGGATCCGACACCAAACAGATAGCCTCCGCAAATCGTCTGTCTGACGGTTCTTCCTTTGGAGATATTTCCGATAAAAAACGGAGCGGCTACGCACCAAACCATCCAGTACGCCCAATAATAGATAGTCCAATTCTGTGGAAATGAAGTCGTTCTCTGCGGATCCGTATAGGTGGAAAGTTCAGGAAAGTTTTGTATCATCTTTCCGAGGCTGGACAGACCTGTTTCTATGATGTACTTTGTTTCCCCACAAAAGAGCAGCACATAGGCAAGCAGCGAAAAAAATAAAATAATACATAAGTTAGCCAAAACGCTGATTCCCTTAAAGCCATGAAGAAGAGAATAGGTATAGATCATACAGGTAATGATCAAAATTACGATCGTTACCGTCCGTGTGTCCATGTTAAGGTGAAATAAATGATTGATGGCGCTTGCCATTAAGGGTGTCGCTACGCTGAATGTGGTTGCGGTTCCGGCGATTAAGGCAAAGACGGCCAGCAGATCAATAATTCTTCCGGGGATGCCGTCCGTATGCCGTCCCAGAGCCGGACGGCAGGCTTCCGAATATTTTTGCCTGTCTCTCTGCCGGACATGTAGCATAAATCCAAATGCCACCGCCAGTACCAAATAAAAGCTCCAAGGGATAAAGCTCCAATGAAATATGGGAAAGACACCGGCCCATTCCTGAATGCTTCCCAATTCTGCAATATGGGGGTCTGAGGCATACATGATCCATTCCGCAAAAGAGTAAAATAAAATATCTGCCGCCAATCCGCAGGTAAACATCATAGCGCCCCAGGAAAGAAAGCTGTACTTCGGCTTTTCATCCTGTTTTCCAAGTACGATCTTTCCGTATTTAGAGCATGCTAAAAAGATAGAGAGCACAAAAATCACCAAGCCGATGACCAAATAATAACTTCCCAGCGTATCGCCGAAAAAGAAGCGTATGCGGCTCAAAATTTCATTTGCCCGGGTTGGAAATATCATAAATAACAGACACAATACCAATATACTTCCAAACGGCAATAGCGTTATCAGCCAATCAATCCTTTTTTTCACTTACTCTACCCCTGTCAAATACGTTTGATAGCTATGATCTATAGCAGCCAATTCCTCCAGATCGTCTATTTCTATAATGTCTCCTCGTTTCATTTCTGTGATCCCCAATTGAAATTCTGTCGGATAGCAAAAAAGAGGCACATCATCCCAGTAAATCCGATGGTTTCCCTTTACCGCAAATTCTTGCTCTAAATACTTTTTTAATTTTTGTCCATCTTGTTTCGTCCATCTGGAAACACTGTATAACTGCCAGCCTTCCATTCCGCCGGTTCGGCTGCAGCCGCATACGATGCCATCTCGGAGTGATAAAAGCCATTCGGTTGTCGGCTGCGTTGTCCAAATGCAGTTATATCCGGATCGTTCAAATTCTTTGTGCAAAACTGCGGGTTCAAAGATTAGCTGGTCACCATCCAGAATCATGGATTCTTCCAAGTAATCTCGCGCGGCATATAGGGAAGAAATATTATTACAGGACCTGTAGTACGGATTTTCAATCAGTGTTATCTCCGGGTAGTCCTGTTTTAAAGCTGCAAACTGTTCCTTCAGGTAGCCAACCACAAGATAAATTTCCTGTATTTCGTTTTGACGCAGCGCCTTGATAACGGAATCAATCATGCGTGTTCCGTTCACCCGCACCAGAGGCTTCGGTGTGCGCAGCGTGACCGGGTGCATGCGCCTTCCCTCTCCGGCTGCCATGATCACGGCCCGTTTTACCGTATTCATGATAAGGTATCCTCCATTGCTTCGCGGGCAATGCGATAATATTCTTTTGCATAGCGGTACTGTCTTAGAGAGTATTCGCCAAACTCTACGCCCAGATTGCGCTTATATTCGCACCAATTGCTCCAAAGGAGTCCGCAGATGGCAACATAGCAGTATATTTTTGTTCTTATGTTCTGTTCGCAGGACTGCTGAAAGTAAATATCGATCAACCGGTCAATCCGTTCCCGATCATAAAAGGAGTAGATACTAAACATTGCCAGATCCACATGGGGATCCTGCATTCCGGCGTATTCCCAGTCAATCAGGATGACCTCTTCTGTTCCGGCCGCATCTTTTACCAGTAGAAAATTGTCCGGTACGGCATCAATATGCGTCAGACATTCTTCGGTTTGTAAGCCGTCAATAAATGGTTTTAATTTCAGGATATTATTTTTGGTTTCCTCATAGTCTTGATATACAGACGGTTTACCGTTCCAAAACGATTCATAAAGATTTATTTTTTCAAACAAATTGAATCGGTGGGTAGTTTTCAAGCACATTTCGTGTAAAGTTCTCAGTTTATTCATACACTTTAGCACATCATCCGCGCAGTAGGGATCGCAGCATCTTGCTCCGGGAATAAATTCTGTGATCTTATAGCCGTCTACAGGATTTATATAAATGACAGAATCACTGATTCCCTTACCGTTTAGGGCTTGATAAACTTTGTACTCCTGGCTGCGGTCAATGAGTCGGCCTGTTCCCTCTCCGGGAATCCTTATGATGTATTTCTTTTGTTCACAGGAAAACAGAAAGGAGCGGTTTGTCATTCCTTTTTTCAGTATGGAGATATTTTTTATCGCCGTATAAGGTATATGCAGCGTTTCGCTGATTAATCGGATGGCTTCACTATTAAGCTGATTTGTGGTGTCCAACGTATCGCCGTTTTTGGCCATTTTAGTTTCCTCTTAAGCGTTTTTGCCCGTTTCATCGTTTTGAATATTCAATCAGTTTTCGGATTATATATTTTGCGCCGATTTCTCCGCTTGTCCCTACATGGTATAAATATTTTGCACGCGTCTTTTCCATCTCTTCCTTTGCAAACATTTTGTCGTTTAATAAGGTTTCTGTGAGAGCATTTATTTTCGCTAATCTGTCGATATCAATGGAAATGCCGATCTTGTTTCGAATCTCAATATCAAAAGGTACGACGCCAATTTCTTCATAATCCGGATTCATAACTTTCATCGGCGTATTGATGAAAAGCGTCGGTTTTAAGGTGGTAAAAGAGTATTCGTAGGCGATACTAGACCAGTCCGTTATTAAAATATCCGCCCGGAACACCGTTTCATTGGAGGAAAAGTCCATCTGCAGCTCAAAATCCTTTTTATCAGCGTATTGCGCGGATAATTGACGCAGCTTATCTTCAAAGTGCCGTACATACTGCGGATGCGGCCTTACGATTACATGACATCCCCTGCCCAACAGATGATCTAATATCTCGTGGATACACAGATCCAGAATATTTTCGTCTTGCCAGGAAGGTGCGATCAATATCGTTGGTCTTTCATTTTGATAGGCGCTGTCAGATTTATGCGCTTCGATCATATTGTCAATCAGGCAGGAGCCAAATTCGACAATGGTTTTTGGCTTTAGTCCATAACAGAGTTCCTGCGCGCGTATTTCCGCTTTACCGATCTCATTGGAGGCAAAGATTGTGTCAAAGTAATCCAGAGCATGCTTTCGCAGCATTAGATTATCGCTTCCTATGCCGTGATCCAGATAGACATATTCAATATTTTCTTTCACCAGAGAGCGTTTGATATGGTATTTTTGCAGATCCGGCATTGTCATGACGACCATATCTGCTTCCAGTTTCATCATCAGGATGATCAGTTTATTTTCTCCGATGTAGTAAACCCTGAATTTGTCATTGGCCAGTGCAAATACCTCGTCCTTGGGGTCACCCGTCACATAGTGGATGGTAATATCCGTTTTTTTCAAGATTGTTTCGATCACATTTTGATAATATTTATAAAATCCGTTTTTTTCGGAATAGAATACCAGTTGCTTTAATCCGTATTTCTGAAACCGTTTGTAGTCTTCTGCTTCCTTTTTGGCATATGGATCGTGTCCCTTTTTGGTGACGGAGCCGCTGTACTTTTGAACCTTTTCCAGTTCTGCCTTACTTGCCGCCAGCGCCTCATAATCAATGTAACGTTTTGGATTGATACAGGCATTTAACAAAAACAAGGTCAAGATAGCTGCGAGGTTGCTGAGGATCCAGTAAACCCCGACGCCTGCCGGCACAAAAAATCCCAGATAGAGGGAGAGGCCTACAGAGATCAGAAGCGTGGTGAGCTGATTGACTTTTCCCTGTTCCGCCTGCAGTACATTGACTTTATTCTGTGCAAAGCACATGATCCAGGAGCTGAAAGCAGCCAGCAGCGGGATGATAATGGTCATGCCCCATACCTGTGAAGGGACGGCGCCCAGATCAATCCCCAGAAAGCGCATGTCGATCCCCGCGATTGCGTGCAGGATTTCTTCGGGCACAACCTGTCGGTAGGCATCAAAATAGACGGGATTTTGTATGCTGTCAACAATCTGTACCTGAATCGAACTGATTTTTGGACTTACACCGGACATCCCACAGTAGGTTTCTGTCAGGACATCGATCCATTCTTTCGAAAGCTGAAGTAAATGACTGATGGGTCTGTAAATAACGTCCACAACGCCCATCAGAATCACAAGCTGCAAAACAACAGGCAAAAGATCCAGCATGGGATGATACTTTTCTTTCTGATAGAGCTTGTACTGCTCTTCTGAAATCAGGTCTTTGCTGCCGAAATATTTTGCCTTGATCTGGTTCATTTCCGGATACATTTTTACCATTTTGATGGAGTTTTTCTGCACCAGAATGGAAATTGGCATCAAAATGAGTTTGGTAATGACAGTAAAAATAAGGATGCTGACGCCATAATTGTGAAATATCCGATAGCATTCATACATGATCTGACCAAACAGATTTCCAATTGTCTGTACGATCATTTATTTATCCTCTGCCTTTTCGTCGTCAAGTACAATATCTTCTTCCACATGAATTTCCCTTTTTGCCTCTGTCTTGTTTTTCTTAAAAAACTGTGCGATTCGATGCCGGAATACGGTAAGAACCGCGCCCAGCGCAATGAATACTGCTGCCACGGCCTGAATGATATACGTGACCGCGGAAGGATCAATGTAAGCATACGCATAGATCGTAAAGAAATTAAAAAAACAGATAGAAAAATACAGAAAAGAAAATAATTTAAAGATTGTTTTTTTCATAATAGTCCCTCCCTATATTGTCAAGTGAT
>DLAF01000033.1 GCA_002492725.1 Lachnospiraceae bacterium UBA7054 | reverse complement strand
TTTGCCATGATGTAACTTCCTCTCGCACCTTTTAGTCTGAATATAGGTGCATTTCCTGTCTTTTCTCCACACAGTATTCCTTTCGTTATCGTATTACCGTCTTTGCTAAGTTCACTATCATCATCCAGACAATCAATTTCCGGAAGCGCCGGTATCTGATAGGACACCGCCCTTCTGTTCGTCTCATCAAACAGAACCATATATTTGAATTTTGTAGCCGGACAATATATTCTGATCAAATTTGCAAACTCTTTGGTCACCATAAAGATTGGGCTGTTCACGATATCCATAAACTCAATCTCCTGCTCCAGTTCCACTTTTAGATGGTTCCTTTGATCCAGTTCCTCATATATCAGTTGCTGTTGCTGTATATGCGGTCTTATCAACAGCTCTTGCTTCAGAATACGCGGCTGTATATGGCGTTTATCCGCATAGATACTGAAATATCTCATCAATCTTTTTCCTTTCTACGCGATAAAGAACTTCTGCTTCCCCCATATATTCTCCAAACAGAATCACAACCTGATCCTTCTCTTCTTCATCTGTCTGATCGTCACAGTCTCCCACTATCCCTGCCAGCATCTCCCTAATAAACTCCTTTGCCGTACCATGATAATAGGGTGCATAGGCATATCGGATCTCATCCACTTCATAACTTCTTATCCTTGGAACTTTAAATTCCATTCCTTTCTGAATCTCCTCAATATCTCTTTCTAACAGCCGGTAAATATCTCCGGCATCCCAATATAGCTCCGCCAAGGGCTCCTTCAAATATAGTTCATCTCCTGCAAGTTCGAGGCGAATAAGGTATTTTCTGAGGAAAATGCTACTATGTAAGTAGGAAAAGAGAAAATAACGGATTTGTTCCATACCCTCCTTTCCGGCCTCTCGAACAATCTGCCTGATTCCCTGCTCTATTGCCAAAAGAAATCCTTCCGCCAGTTCCCTGCTTCTTTCTTCGCAGAATAGACTTAGTTCTTTACTGCTTTTCTGCCATATTTCAGGAATAAGACTCTCCGCCACCTCTAAAATCTTTTCTCTACGGTCATTCATTGTATCCTAAATTGTCCTCCGGTAAATGTGATGTCTTCCTGCATATGCAGCCCTGCTCCGCTCTGTCTGATATCAACGCTCTCTGTTCCGGCTACAACAAGGGAATCTTCCTGACTGGATATTGTCATAGTTCCCCCTGCCACAATGCTGATATCCTTATCGCTTAAAATCTGTATACCGTCACCATCCACGATTTTAACTGACATTCCCTTATTGTTGGTAAATTCCAGACTATCTGGCGTAAAAAGAAGTTCCTTTCCATATCGTGTCTTAAATGATTTATGATCTGGTATCTTGCGGTCATTATCCGTATCCATATGTACTGCACTGATTACATATCCGTTTTCTTCCTTCACATCAGGTATTTGTAATCGCACCCTGTCTCCTATTTCCGGCATACAGTACCATCCGGCACCATCCGGCGAAGAGTAACCTGTGGAATATGGAAACCATTTGGTAATGTTCTGATTACTATTTTCATCATCCAATAAAGTGATCTGTACTTTATCCTGTTCAACCGCCTTAATCTCCGCTGCAAAAGCGCACCCCTGCTGGCTCTCATTAAAAGTTTGCAGCACTTTTAGCCCGTTTGATGGACGCAGCCAGTAGGTATGTATCATTTCTCCCTGTCTAAATTCACTATGGATACGGTATACATGTCCACTCTGACCCTTCGCAGTAAGGAAATCCCACAAACCAAATATTTCTCTGGTCGACAAACGATATTCCATATAATCTGTCTCTTTCAGGGAGCCTGTCCCATTCGCTCCATTCTGCATAAATGCATCAATATATTTTCCACTCTGACAATCCAGCACTTCATTCATCTTGTAGGTCGCATACTGTAAATTACCAACATAATAGTACACGCCTTCTTTTGCCACTTCCGGTGTCACTGCCAGACCAAAGCGGCTGGCAACCCTCTTGATAAATTCCCAATCCGTCTCCTTGTACTGCAACAAAAAATCGACCGTTGCACCCACACTTCCTTCTGCCATAACCCCTGACTCTACGTATGCCTTATTGATTGCTTCCATTACATTGAGGAAAGTGATGGATTGATCCTGGAAGGCGCGAAAATGAGTTTTTCCATCCATAAGATAAGTACCACTCTTTAACTGCAATTCCAATGTATATACATGTTGAAGACTCTCTAAGGAAAAGCCCGCAATGACTCCTGTCATCAGTGTCTTTTTCTCGCCCTGTTCATCCTCCGCAATGATTGAGACCCATATTTTTTGTGTCAACAGCTTTTTGTATTCTTCCATATCTTTATCCCGAATACTGCCTCGGATCCGCGCCCCGGCATGCTCCCCTATCTTCTGGTCTATTTCCAATTTTGTGATTGCTATGTAATCGAAATAAGTGACCCGAACCCTATTTGCTTTCATCTGGAATCCTCCCTCTCACCTGTTTTGATCAAATCCAACGATTGCAGTACCAGTGGTTTCCACATTTCATAAAAACGCATCCTGCAATTAAAAGTACCCGCTAATAATTTACTGTCTGATTGCACCAAAAACTGCATATTATAAGTTTCTTCATCTAGCGTAAAATTCTTATACTCAAACCATCTGACTTCCATATCTCCCGGCATAACAGTTCCTTCTTCGTAAAATATTGTTTCCGGTACATAACGCTTAACTGTCTCTTTCATCTGTTGAATCAAATTGCCTAATTCACTCTTTTTACCCTTCAGCAGATGAAATCCGAAATTTTCATCGTATCCAGGCCCTGACAAAATAACTGATGGTCGGTAATTATTGATATATCTGGCTTTGGCCGCCTCATCCGGCATCTGCGCGAAATTTTCCGGTAGCAGCATACTGAATATCTCATCAAACAAAGGCACATATCTAAAACGCACCTTTTGCCTATGAATTGGTATTTCATCCATTAGCAGATCATACTCTGCCGTCATATTCTGATATATTTCCTGCAATTGGATTATTCTCACATCAACGAAGTCTTCCTGTTTCATACCATTCCTATAATTTTCTTTTCCTTTTTTGTGCCTTCAGGGATCTCATGATCTCCATCAACTGTTCTTTCTCCTGCTCATCTTCCATCCTGCATCCCATTGTTCCAAACATCATGTGTCCATTTACTGGGAAAATATACATCACGTTATATAGCTCTCCTTCAGCGGCTATCGTTTTAAAAGCAAACCAACCACAAGCCCCCTCCGCACAAGGCATTGTCTGTTCTTCTTCTAACAGGCAGGACGGATATAGCCTGGTTACTATCTTAGAAACGTAATGTATCGCACTTTCCACCTGACTATCCAAGATTCCCTGATCTTCAAACAGGGAGAAAGTGCAAAAACTGCCCGTCTGTGCTCTTTCTAATATAATCTCTTGTTTCACTTCATAGGGATATAATGCGTCTATCCTATCTTGGCTCATCTCCTGATAGGATTCAGGCATATCCACATACAACTGCTCATCAAAAAGCAACATTTGCTTACTATTTCCCTTTCCTGCGCTCTGCCATCAGCCCCTCTATCGCCCGTCTACAGCCTTGAAAAGATGCTGATGGAAAAGAATACCGTTTTACTTCTTTACAACACACATACTGCGATATTTGAGCAGTTACCCTGCTCTTTTTCTCGTTGACTGCCAACTTATTTATCTTATCAATGATTGGGCTTTTCCCTATCGCTCCATTCATGACTGTATCCGACATTTCGTTCTCCTTTCATAGTTCCTAAAACAGGTTGAAAACCAATTGTTACTTGAGATATCTCATTCCGCTTCACGACTTGTGGTGCGGAAGAGACAATGCTTTCGTTATGCCTATATACAACATTCCTGTCCCTTCTCATAACTCCTAAGATAGGACGAAAACCGATTGCTATCCGAGATATCTCATCCTGCTCTACCACTTGCGGAATAGCAGAGACAATATTCACGATGTGGTTTTCCAGATGATAGTTGCTCTTCTCCTTCTCCCGTTCCATAAGCTCCTGCATCTCAAACCTTAATTTTTCTCTCTTTTCTTTTTCTGCCGCTGCCTGCTCCGGTGATACACTCTGACTTCCACTGCCTCCGCTTCCACCTTTCTGGACATTTTTCATTGGTAATTTCTCCAAATTATGAAATTTCGTCTGTTTTCCCATTGCATCCAGATTGTAACAAAAATTTACTACTGCGGGGTCTCCCAGCTCTCTTTTTATCGCTGTAATCTCTCCGGATGCGTTCATATTCACTTTTGTTCCTTGCAAAACCACTGTTCCCGCAGCTTGAATCAAAATATTTCCATCACTTACAATGCTCTCTCCCATACTGTCCATCAGGGAAATCTTTGAGTTATCCGCTTTACCGGTCAGTTCCATCATAGATGGCTGCAATGTCATTTTTTTATCATAAGTCGTGGAAAACCAGCGATTCTGAGGGCTTTGTGTTTCCTCACATGCACTTCCATTACGGCGTACACAATCAATTCCCATGGCATCCCTTTCATCCACTCCTGCAACAAACAGCCGTATATCATTCTCTTCTTCCGGCATACAATAGACCAGATTCCCATGCTCAGGCATCCATGGATAAAAATGGGCGCTCTCCATATCCTGTTCTTCATCAATATCCAGATGTATCTTAATCATTTCTTTTTCCCGCTTCAGCACCTTTCCCATCAAAGATAATCCTTTCAGATATGGATTATATGATTTGTCTGTGGTATGATAATCCTTCTCCGCCAGTTTTGAGATACAGTGTAACATACCATCCCGTAAAACAATATCTACTGCAAATGGCCAGAATACCTTATCTCTATACCATACTCCCTTCCCTACATGGAGAATCTGTCCTGTCATAATCTCATAATATATTGCCTTTTTGATCTCAAAATCCGTTATTCTGGCACGTTCCTCATCCATGCACCATTTTTCATATATTACTTCTACTCCTTCTTGAGTATCCTGCTCTTGGAGCCCCACACAGATTCCCTGTCCCATGTAGTCATTTGCCGCATAGACAGGAACCCCCAAATGAGTTGACAGCCGCTTAATGAAATCCCAGTCAGTTTCCCTATACTGAATGAAAGGAGCTTCTGTCATTTTATCCTGCGCCGAGCATAAAAGTGAAAACGACTGTTCTTCACTAATTTTTTGAATGAGTTCTGTTATAGAAGTCTCTCCCTGAAATGACCTGTTTTTCTTCTCAAGATCCATAAGCCATGACAGCGAATACGCTCTGATTAATAAATCTTCATAATCACATTTCTGATCCTTAATAATTTGCCCTATCACTCCCCAAAAGAGCAATATCTTTTTACCATCTTTATCTACTGTAATCTTTAAAGGTTGCCCTGCAGATTCCAATTCCGCAATATCAACACTTCCAGACTTAATACCCACAACAACCTCAACAACAGTATGAATACCCATTCGTTCTTTGATGGAAAGGCTTTTCAACTCACCTATGGAAATATTACAGTGTACTTCTATCTCACCGATTTTTATAAAATCACCTATGCGCTCATCCATATGACTTCTCCCTTATCGCACTAATAGCTACAGCAAAATCATCTGTCCCCTGACGCTTTCCGCCTGTTTCCGTCCCAATCCCCCGCTTTGGCGGCTCTTCAAAATGCGCAGCAGCTTTTGATAGCATTCGCCGTTTAACAGCTGCTCCCCTGTCTCTTCTCCCGCTCCCGCCAGATAGGCCCTGATACACGCAGGCGCCGCCTGTCCGTCCGCCCCCAACACCGTCATCGCAAAGCTGACGTCATAGGCATCCGTCGTTCCCGTCTCCAAAAGCTCTGTCGCATAATTTCTCAGAAGCTGCGGCCAGAGTCCCGCCCCTCCCGGTCCGGCATAGGGCACATGAATGCGGTTGACCGTATCGTACTCCGTCTGATAGTCCTCGAAGCCCTCATAAGCAGTCCGCAGTCTGGCGCCCTCCTGTAAGCGGAACCGTCCAAGCTCCATCTCCCCGTTTTCCGCCGGGATGGTACTCAACAGGATTTCTCCCATGCCGCCGCGCCTTCCCCGCTCGTAATCCACGGTGGCAAAACGCACCTTAAGGTAAGTCAACTGATCTGTAGCGGTACACGCTAACGGGCAGGATTCTTCCAGCCGATAGATCTCCCCGTGGTAGTGGAGCAGTCCCGTTTCCAGATACAATACGTCCTGATCCCAATGCAGACCGCATCCCTTCAAAATGCCGTCGCCGTATCCTTCAAAGTACATTTGACTCAGCTTTAGGGGGTAATCCCTGAGTGCGTCCAGCATGCTTTTCTTTAACAGGTTTTTATGCTCAAAGATTGGATATTCAAACCGAAACACGTTCGTTCCTCCCGTCAGCAGATAGCGATTTCTCCCACCTGCATCGTCTCCTCCATCCCGATGATCCCGAAATGGTACACATAGTACAATTCCGTCTGATAGCGGATATTCAAAAACATATCGATCACAAAGTCCGCCTTCTTCTCCAGCGCCTCCGTCTGTCTTGCCCCCACATAGATCAAAAGTTCGTAGGGATCGTCGTTGCTGCCGTATACGATGCAGCGGGGAATCAGGGCCGTCATCACGCGGCGGAACAGTTCTATGCTGTCCCCCTCCCGATAAAGGGTCAGGATGCCTTCCAGCAGGATCTCCCGTTCCCGTCCCTGAAACAGCAGATAGGCCTCCTTTTTCTTTGTCCCATACGCGCCTTCCGCAAAGGCCTGCCCGAGGATCTTTTTGTAATATTCTTCCCTCGTCATTCCCGCACAGATGTCGTTTCCCCCGATCTGGTGGATCAAAAGCTGAAACAGGCCATCCCGCAGTGCCGGATACGCTGTCACATCCGGGTGGAACAGTTCCTGAAACACACTCTGAAACCGGTAGTTCGGATTGAGTTCCACCAGACAGGGGTCTTCCAGCCTGGTGATATTCAGGCATTCCTCCGCCAGTTCTGTATAAGGGCTGTAGGAGCGTGCCTGTCGAAAGCGGATGTCCTTTTCTTCTATTCCCTGTGCCTTCGCCTGCAGCAGGATTTCCCACAGATAATTCATAGAAGCCTTCCCTCGCAAATATATTCCCCATACATAAGCTGTACCTCCGACACCAGAAAACTCATGATATCCCGCAGCAAAAAGGGAAACTTACCTTTCTTTCGAAACAGGAGAACCAGCCGTTTTGCAGCTTCTCTCTCCCGGATCTCATCCAGGATAAAATCATTCATGGCGTAGGTTTGCGCTGTTTCCTCTGTGTCTGCGCGCTCCTGTATCTCATACCCCTCATACGCCACATAATCTTCCATCCCGTATCCCTGTATCAACCGGGCCAGCTCGCCTCCCGTCCGGACTCTCCACCCCTGTCTCCTGCTGAATCTTTCCAGAAATTCATCCTTGCGCTGGTTCGTCATCAGCGGATAAGTAAAACGGTCGAACCGACGGTTTTCGCCGTTTCGTATCATATAGACCTGCCATTTGCGCGCTTCCGCCTCCTCGCCCATGATGAGCAGTCTGTTTTCCCGCTGGCGTATGCTGTAGATATGTGCCACATCATCGATCAGATACACATGCTCATTTCCGTACTCCCTGATGGAAATGGTATGTTCATAGCTCTTGTGATCCTCGCAGGGAACGGGAAATCCCACGCTGTCCATCTTTAGCTTGCGGATATTCCAAATGGGGATCAGGTCGTCATGCGCCCACTGTGCATATTCCTCAAAATCAGGCTCAATCTTTATGATCTTCTGTGCCGCCGTGATCTCCTCCGGCAGCTTTAAAAGATGCACATCGATAAATTTATACAGATACGGAGCGTTGACCGTCTGCCAGGGCACGCCGTTGCTGACAAACACCTCGTACAAATGACTGATCTCCTCAAGATATTCCCTGTTTTGACTTACGGCAAATTCTGCGGGATATTCGCCCTGATCCGTGTAGATTTTTCCCCCGATCCGCTCCTTAGAAAGCAGTTTTTGAATGCCCATGTAGTCATATTCCATGAAACAGGTTCTGACAAGGCTTCGTCCCTCCTCGGCAAGCTGCCGCATCAGCTCCGGCATTTCATATTCCCGGGCAGCCATATCCTCTTCTCTGATGGGCGAGAGCAAATGATGCGACGGATCCAGATACGCCTTTTCCACGATCCCCACGGTGATCCGGTAGCGGTTTAGATCAAAGGCCAGATCATCCATGATGCGGCTTTCCAATTCCCGATACATCTCCTGATTGGTCTCATACAAAGACAAAAACAGCCGCTCGATGATATCCTTAAATACGATCCGTTCCTGCAGACCGTCGATCCTGCTGATCTCCTGCTTGATCATTTCCTCCATGTCCGTCATACGCTATTTCCTTCCGTCAAAGAAATTCTCTTCCCATGTATCATCCTCAAAGGCAAAGAAGGTCTCCTCACCCCGTTTGAGCAGTTCGTTCTCGCGCAGTACCGGCAGTACAACAAAACCCCATTGGTCCCTGGCCGGCCAGACGAAAAATTTGATCTCTCCCTCCACGATGATGTCGGTCTCTTCCTGAATGACCGTGCCCGCATACTGTTCATTAAAGTTCTCCTGCGTCACATGGATAAAGGAAGTCACGTTATAGCCAAAGTGATAAGCCCTAAGCCGGTTCCCCGTCTCGTCTCTCAGATAAAGATCTAACTGTTCTCCAATCTTGAAGCGTGAAATACAGCCGATGTCCTGCTCCTTGCGCAGGCTGTGGATCAGTATCTTCTCCCGGTTCTCATGGGTATAGGCCGTCACCTCATAGGGCAGCGCATTGACTCTGTATTTCTGGTTGATTTTCATATAGCCCAGCTTCAGGTTCTTAAAATAGCTGATCGCTCCCTCGAGGCAGCACATCTTCAGTTCGCTTCCCTGTTCCAGATCCCGCTCGTTTCGGATCAGCCGCCCGGGTACAAACTCCTTGAGCGCTTCGGTAAACAGACTGGATTTACAGGACTGTCCCGTCAGTTTCAGCATCCCGTACTCCGAAAGTTCCCCGCTCATAAAAGGTTTTTCCAGAAAGCGGGTCATCAGTTCATAGATATCGATCCGCAGGAGATTTTCGATCTCATACAGATAAAACAGCACGGAAAAATCTTTTCTGCAGGATACCAGCCGTCCGCGGTCCATAATGGAAAGCCGCCACTTATCTAACGGTACTTCCTCCCCACACCCCGTTTTTAACTCATAACGCAGTGCTTTTTGAAAAAAACTTTCCTTGATCGTCTCCGCAATGCCAAACAGATAATAGTAGTTATTTTTCACCCGGAAATACTCTTCCCTGCCCCTGCGCTCATACTCTGCAAAGCGGGTGGGCAGATGGCTTTCCGCCATCTCATACATATGATCAAGCCGCTCCCCTGCCTCTCTGTCCTTTAGGGAAAACGCCGCTTCGAAGTGGAATCCGTCCTCTCCGAGTGCCTCCAGAAGTTTCAGTTTCAAAAGTTGCAAAATCCGAAAGGTCAGATTGTTTCCGCCGAAATTCGTATTACCGTTTTCATAACCGGTCTCCAGATCCACCTCATAAGAAACACGGTTATTGCGAATGCGGAATCTTCCGGCCGTCAGATCGGTCGTCCCGCCGCCACAGTCCATGATGAGTGCCTGATACCACACACCTTCCGCATATTTTCCCGCCAGGATCAGCTCGTTGATGCTGTGAAAGAGAACCGCCATTCCTTCATCCAATACGCATTCCACCCGATAGTCCGGCAAAAGTTCCCGAAACAGTTCCTCAAACCGCGTCCTCTGCCTGACCGGTGTAAGGAGCTGAATACAGGTGAAGCGGCACTTAAACTGCTGCTGCGCCGTGTGGATCAGATAGGCGAGAAAGGCCGAGAGCATCTCTTTGCGCCTGAGTCTGATCTTGATGCCGTCCCCGGTAATTACTTCCTGCTCTCTTTCCGGCGCGCTCACCCAGCGTTTGATATCGTAAAACACGGGGCAGTCTTCGTCATGATAAGAGACAGCCGCCAGATGCCTTGCCGCATACCCGAAACGGTAGATCGGTTTGCCATCTTCCACACCGGCTACACCGATTACGCTGGGAATCATCTCGCTCTCCCGATACTGCTCCCCTTCCGTATCCGCAACGCGCACGATCCGCACGCTGCCGTCGTCTTCATACGTCCCCATCGTGGTATTGGAGCTTCCAAAATCTATGATAAGCGGCAGGGGCGTTTCTTTGGTCGGCTGCAGATCCACCGAAAGAAGCGGTGTCCTGATACAGGCCGCCTGTCCCGGAATGGTGCTCTGTCTTCCGTAATACAGATCATACAAAAGCTCGGAGACTTCCTCCCGCTTAAAATACAGCAGGGAAAACTTATGATTTTCCATCTTTGGGACCGGGACTGCATCCCCCTTTAACAGGCAGAAAGTTCCGCCCGCCCCCTGTTTCAGATACAGACAGGTATCAATGCGGTTCTGTTCATCCACCAGCAAAAGATTCCCCTCATACAGAGGAAAATTGGCTGATACCTCGTAGTGGTCCGTCAGCTCGATCCCTTCCTCCTCGTAGAGGACCAGATGTGCCGGATACGCAATCTGCGCTTTCTCCTCCTCCAGCAGTTTCACCTTGTCCAGAAAGTTCTGCAGCCGTTCCATCCCCTCTTCGGCATATCCCGTAATATGCCTGTGCTCACGGATGCCCCGATAGCGCATGATAAAGCGAATCAGTTCCTCCCGCTCCATCCTGCTGCCCATGGGGACCACCAGCCGTTCTTTTTGACAGATCTCCCTAAGCTGATAGGTCGTCATCCCGTTCAGCTGCTCCAGATGATAGACCGCAGTCTCCTTCGTTTTTTCTCCCGCATGTTCGGATAATCTGTAGCTGTATCCCATTTATTCTTCCTTTTCCTTCTCTTTTTCCTCTTCTTTATCTTCCTTTTTCTTTTCTTCAGCGGCCTTCTTCGCCTCCTCCGCCGCTTTCTTCGCCTCTTCCGCCGCCTTTTTAGCCTCTTCCAGCGCTTTATCTTTCTCGGCGTCCTTTAACTCCTGCGCCGCCTTTCTTGCTTCCTCTGCCGCTGCCTTTGCATCTTCCGCCGCCTTTTCCTCCTTTGACTGTTTCTCCGCTTCTTCCGCTGCTTTGCGCTTGGCCTCCTCCGCCAGTTTCTTGCAGGCTTCGATCTTCTCCCTTAAAACCGCCGCGCGATCATCCATCCCCAGATCCTCGTACATGCTCGCAGCCGTCTCAAAATAGGGAATGGCGCTGACATAATCCTCCTGATTCATCATCTCATTGCCCTTGCTCTCCAATTCCAGCGCATTCTTTTTATCATTCATAAGCTCCTGATCAGCCAATTCCTGTGCGACCTTTTCATCCTCAATGGACTTTTGGATCTTTTCTTCCAACTCGGCCATCTGCTCCTGCCGCAGTTTTTCCAGTGCTTCCTCCGCCGCCCGCTGCTTATCAAGCGCCTCCTTTCTCGCATCCTGGTCGTAAAGTCCGGAAGCGATCCCTTTGGCCTTTTTGTACAGTTCGGCCGCGCCCGCATAATCGCCGTAATTTTCCTTGTTTTCCGCGCTCTCCAAAAGCTCATACAATTCCTGATACTTGCCAATCTTAGATAGCTGTTCTTTGATATGCTCTGCGCCGACGCCCCCGCTTTTGTCAGAAAGTTCCTTTGCCTTTTCATACAGCTCAAGCGCCTTGTTGTAATCTCCTTCCTCCATGGCCTGATCCGCAAGCAGGATCTGCTCCGCCAAAAGACGTCTGCTCTCCGCCTCCTCCTGACTGTTCTGATCCTTCAGCTTCTTTGCCAGCTCGCCGGACTGTTTATATTCCTCCACCGCCGGCGCGTAATTGTCATATGCCGCATATTGGTCCGCAGCTTCCCTGTGCTGCCGCATATCCCTTTTCCAGCCGGAGCGAATACGGAAGCGCACAAACAGCGTAATGCCAAGAATCAGCAATACGATCATAACAGGGATCACGATCGCCAATACTTTCTTTAGCGTCCAGCGCTTCTTGGGATTCAAATATACCTTATCCACAAACGTAACGGCCAGCGTGTAGTTATCGATCTCTCCCTTCTGCCCGCACAGGATGAGTTCTTCCAGATTGTCCGCCATCTCCTGCGGCGTACTCACTTCCTTTGCCGCATCCTTAAGATCTACGCGATCGCAGTTCTCCCAGATGCCCCTTGTATAAAGCAGGAAAATGTCTCCGTTCATCAGCTTGCGTTTGCGGGAAACCTGTATCTGCATCCTGCCGTTTACCTGCCCCAGATAGGAGTACAGGTTATTGCGCTCCTCATGGAGGGCCGCTTTGTCCCGCGCGACCACATCTGCCTCCACCAGATTTTCCGTCAGCGACTGATCTTTGCTTTCGTATAGGATTCTGTCATTGCGAAGCAGGGCGAAACGGGTATTTCCCACCGTCAGATATCTGCACTTTACATAGTTCGTTACCACCATCGACACACAGGCCCGCAGCCGCAGCCCCTTTGGATTCCCAAGCAGTTCCCTGTGCGCCTTTTTGATCATTCTTTTCAGAGAAATGGAATTCATGGCAGGATGTTCCGTAAATTCCCTCAAAATGCACTCTACGACGATCTCGGCGCTGTTTTCCTCCTTCTCATCGTCCAGACTGTCCGCCGCCACATAACAGGCATAATCGTCCATTTCCACATAGGCAAAATAATCCCGGTTGAGCAGTTTCGTTCCTTCTTCTGATACAAATGCCGTTCGAAATCCCGCATTCTCTTTTCTCATCGCATTGCTCCATCCGTCAAAAGCACCATGATACTCCCGTTTTCTCTATCCTGCGCCAAAGCCCGATCCGCACACTGTACGATCTTGTCGGCCTTTCCCTGCGCTGTCAGCATTTTGTCCGCCAAGATCCTTTCGATCTGTGCAAAAGGCACCTCCTCATAAATGCCCTTCGTCATCATGACCGCCAGATCCCCCTTTTTTAACTGCACCGGCACCTCGCACAGTTCCATCTGACAAAAGCCGTCTTTCCCCACATAGTTCCACAGATTTTTATCCTGCAGCGACCAGATCGTCTCCTGCCGTCCCAATTTCCCTTTCTGATAGGCCCGTTTTGCCAGCACGTCCACCGTCTGGCATTCGCACAAAGGGATCAGTTCCCCGCCCCGAAAAAGGGCGATTCTGATCTGTCCCGCCATGGCATAATGGAGGTTTCCTTCCGCCAAAAACACAACGCCTACGCTCGCACCGCCCTGTCTCTCCTCCAAAACTTTCTGCATGCTTCTGTGAAGCGCATACATCGTCCGCTCAAAAAAATAGCCCGGATTTTGTAAGGAGCGATAGAGCGAAAAAGCATCCATAAACTCCTTTACCGCCAAAGCAGCACATACTTTTCCCGTATTTTCCTTACCGATACCGTCCGCCAGCACCGCCAGCTTTCCCGCGCTGCCGATCCTGACCTCCAAAGCATCCGCCTGTATCTCTTTATTCCCGGTAGTCTGCGCCGTCCCGTCTTTTGCATCGCCTTCCGGTCTGTCATGGAAAAGCTGCAAGATCCCTCTTCCCACGCAGCAAAAGAGCAGCACACCCAAGATGATCCGCACTGTCATTTCACATCATTCCATTCAAAATGTTCTCCGCAGAAGGGCACAAACACAAATTTACTCCTGCCAAGTTCGATCGTGTCATAGGGCATCAATTCCGTGGGGACATAGACCGCTTCCTGATTCAGATAAGCGATACCTGCCGCATCTCCGGGCAGAATCACCGTATTTTTCTTCTTGGCATCATATACGATGATCGTGTGGTTTTTACGGGAAATGTCATTGTCCCCCAGGATCTGAATGTCCATATCATCTCCTCTGCCCACAAAATTTTTGCCGTCTTTGATCTTATAATCTCTGCCGATCCTGGCGCCTTCGATGCAGACCAGCCAGCCGCAGACAGGTGCCACTTCTTCCTCCAGAAGTTCCATCGGCGTCTCATATCCTTCCGGGGCTTTTGCCTCCTCCAAGACGGCGGTCTCCATGTTGCAATAAGGGCATATGCTGCCGTGCTTTCTCGTGTTAAACATGTGCCCGTTGGGACATCTCATCAAACTCATCGTGTATCCGCTCCTTTCATGTGATCAGCAGTTTTGTATTGGCAATAAATAAAAGATCCCCGGACTCTAAGCGGCAGGGTCTGTTCTTTGTCACCCGATAGCACAAGCCGTCGCTTATCTTGCGGACGCGGATCCCGTTCAGGGAATTTAAGTCCTCCACATACCATGCGTCCATACAGTAATTGAGCACCGCATGCTGCTCATCGATCAACGCGCTGTATTCGCACTCTTCCAGATCCACATCCACCGGCTCTGTCGGATTATCCCTGCCGATCAAAAGCGACACCTTCCCAGCCAGATCCCACGCCTTGACCGGCTTTTCATTCTCATCTAAAAGGATCAGCTCCCGCACGCTGTGATCCGCTTCCTCAAAGTTTCCGTATTTTTCTTCCCGCTCACGGGGCGTAAACTGATCTATCAGATTATTCAGTGCAATCAGGGACAGTGCCATAAAGGCAAAAAACAACGGCCATCTCCATACTCCCGTCATCTCCACTGCCGCATAAACCGCAAGGGCCGCCGCACACAGCACAATTCCCGCATCTGTTATCTTCTTCCACATTCCGGATTCTCCCGTCACTTACATTTGAAGTAGGATTCAAATAAGGCATCCGTATTCATCGGCCTTGCGCCGCTTTCCTGTTTTGTCTGTTTCTGCATGCCTTTTCCAAAAAAATTTTCAAAACTGTTCTTGTATGCTCCGGTGTAAAATGCAGCCAGATCCCGGTAAGCGGCTTCCTGTCCGCCCGACTGTCCTGCATAGTCACCACGGCCTTCTTTCGTCTTAAGTCCGTCTTCTGTCTCTTTGCCGCGCCTTCTTTCGTCGTAGGCGGCCCGCTTCTCTTCGTCTCCCAGTACGCCGTAAGCTTCCTGTACTTTGTCAAACTGTTCTCTGGCCTGTTCTCCCGCATTGTCGGGATGGTACTTTACGGCCAGCTTTCGATAGGCTTTCCTGATTTCCTCCTGCGAGGCCTTTTTACTTACATGCAAGATCTGATAATAATCCATACTGCCTCCCAATGCGCAAAGCCGACAGCGCCTTTGAAATCTATGGCGCGGGATATCCCGCGCCGCAGACTCATTTCAAATCTTATACGGCATAACCGCCTTCTACCGCAATGTTTGCCATCTTATCCTTCTTCTGCTTGATCACGAGGCGGAAGGTTCCCACGCCCTCCACATCCCCATAGTCTTCTCTGTAATCCACCACGAAAGCGTTCGGATAGGTGTATTTACGCACTTCCTGAGATGCCGCGATCACCTCGATCGTTACCTTTCTGTAGCAGTCCGCTTTCTCCGCCGGTACGAGCGCCCACTTGCCGATCTCTTTTGTCGCGTCAAAAGGCTCCCCGTCCACCGCGGTCAGAATCTTGCCGGTGATCTCCACCGTAGAACCCAAATCCGTAGAACGGGCATTGGAGTCCTGCGGAATATCTGTCCTGAATCTGACAGAGGTAATGCTCTGCTCCTTTAATTCAATCGCTGCGCCGCCTTCAATCTTTAATCTGAATCCCATAGCCAATCTCCTTTCTATTCGCCTGCAAACCCGCCCTCAAATGCGAGTCCCGCCATCTTGTCCTTCTTCTGTTTTACGAGCAGGGTAAACGTGCCCACGCCGGACTCGTCGGCAAAATCCTCCTCGTACCCGATGACAAACGCATTGGGAAGCGTTACCTGTCTGACTACCTGCGATGCGTTGACCACGTCGATCGTGAGTTTCCGGTAGCAGTCCGCATTCTCCGCCGGCACGAGCGCCCACTTTGCCATCTTCATGGTGTCGTCTGCTGCCTCGCCGCCCACCGCCGCAAGGATCTTACCCGTGATCTGAATCGTGGATCCCAGATCCGTCGAGCGCGCGTTAGAGTCCTTCGGAATGTCTGCGCCGTACTTGACCCCGGTAACGATGGTCTCGTTTAGCTGAATGCTCTCATTCCCTTCAATCTTCAATCTTAATCCCATATTTTTTCCCTCCTTTATATGTAATCTGGAATTAACTTGTCTTTCTTCCCATCTCCACCTTCAGATTCTTCGTATTGTTGTTGAAGGTGATCAGGATATTACAGATGCCCGCCTTGTCGTCGATCTCGTAGGAAAGCTCATCCCCCTCCTGCAAAATGGAATTGACATAGTCTCTGTCCGCGCCCCATCTGCTCTTCTGGCTGTCCGGGTTATTGCTGAAAAAGCTCAGGATGTTATCCTTCTTAAAATCATTGCTGTAGAACCGCAAAAGCCGCTCGATATAGGTGCTGACTAACGTCTTATAAATCGGTTCAAACTCATTCTCATTCATCAGCAGATTCCTGGCCTTATACACCATGATGTTGCGGATATCCTTGCCTTTATGCTGTGCGTTTTCGGAGGAGAACACAAAACCGAAACCGCTGCTGTTAATGGAATTTTTAATGGTATTGGTAAAACCGGATATCTCCTTCGTCATGGTCGTTGTTGCGCACAGCGCATGATTGCCTGCCTCAATGTCAAACCGCACGCCCGGATAGCTTCTGTTGGTCTTCGGAAAACGCTCCCTTAAATATTCCGGGCACTGCCATGCCGCCACCAGCCCCGCTGCTTCATAGGCCGCGCCGATATAAACGCCCTCGATCCAGAGCTTCATGATATCCTCTTTTTCCTTGGAAAGCGCCGCCGCGCCCTCCTCGCTAAGCACCATCTTCTTATCCAGGATCAGACCGGATTTATCCTTCGGAATCACCGTCACATTGGGAATGCAGGGCACCACATACTCGCTGTATTCCCGCTTCATCAGCATAGCGCACTTTTCTTTGTACTTTTCCACGCCCGTCGAAGCCATCGCGCTGAACGTGGTTTCCTCTCCCGACTGAAAACTGAAGAACGTGGTCACCTTATAGGGGTAGATTGCATTCATCAGATTGGCAAGGCTCTCCATGGTGTTCTGATCCGTTTTTTCCACCTTCTCATTTCCGGCGAAACGGGTTCTCGTCAACTTCATCCCTTTGCTCTGCTCCAGCTCCAGATTGGGGACGATGGCAAACCAGATGGTGTTTTCAAATTCATTCTTGTCATTTACCGTGTTCAGGTATGTTACCAGACGGGGCAGATTATGCGCCTTGACCTGCTGTTCCAGCCTGGTATTGGTCACCAAAAGTGCGGGCCGCATTCCCTCTTCCTTGACCTTGTACTGATCGAAAAAGGTCTTTACGCCCAGCATCTTCTCGATCAGGGGCTTCACCACCTTCACAAAGTCATCCTTCGTCTGTTTATAGAAGTCCAGATAGTTGTTGTAATTGGCAATCTCACGGGGCACGTCCACTTCGCTCTCCATCGTCGAAGTCAGCGGGCAAAATGTCCTCACGACCAGATCCCGCACATATTCGGAATGATTCTCGTTCAGAGCCTCGTAATCCTCCTTGAAGGCTGCAATCAATCCCGTGTTGGCGCTGTCATCCACCACTGCAAGCTGCGTGCTCTCCTCCTTACTTGCTTCCAGGATCTTTAACTCGCCGTCATCGCCCATGCTTAAAAGCCCGGCCGTAAATTTCTGTCCGCCCTCCGCGTTGTCCCTGTCTCCCATTAAAAGCCTGGTCTTGATATCCTCGATGGCCAGGGGGAGCATAGCCATGACGTTATTGTAATTCTGGCTCGCCTGCTCAAACATGTAATTCAGCTTGTCGCCCACATCCAGTTTTTGGGGATCTCCGTCGTCGAGCGCCTCGTACTGCCCGTAAACATACTGGATTTCCTTTCTGGACTGTCTGATATCATCCATGATCTTTTTGGGTGAAATCATGTCCAGTATCTTGTCAAACTTAAAGTCCACGTTGGCGATTCCCATCGCGCCCTTGGTGCTGATCAGGGTCAGCAGCATCTTCAAGAAATCATTCTCCATGTTTAACGGGATTTCCGTGATGCAATTCTCCGGTATGTTTTCTGGTTTTTTCAGGCTGTACATCACCTTCTGGTTGTTTGCGTTGAAAAAGGAATACACCACTGGCGCAAACTTTTCCAGAAATTCATCAAAACTCTTTACCAGCAGATTCTCGTTGATCTCTTTCACCTTGTCGTCATCCAAACTGCTCTGCCCCTTCACGTCCCCGATCAGAGTCAGAAGATCATTTTTTTCGGGATTGATCTCCTCGAACAGGATTGTTCTGTTTGTCTGTGTGATTACGTCCATTGTCTCTTCCTCGCTTTCTTTTTTATGATTTGGCTTTTAATTGGTGGCCACATAATGCATTTCCATTTCGCAGCTTCCGTCCGCTGCTGTGACATAGATTACACTCCCGTAGGAAAGGGCGTACTGCATTTTGCGGCACACAATAGAATTTCCTATCATCACGGACGCCTTGGAATTATGGTAAAAGATGATCTTGCGATTTTCCGTCGGGTATAAAAACATGTGATCCAATTCCAGCAGGGCGGATAATTCCCCGTAATTTTTCAACATATCCCCGACAACGATCTTTCCCTCCCTGATTGGATGCAACATAAAGGTAAGCGGGGGAATCTCCTCTGTTCCGTCCGGAATCAGCGTAAAGTATACGTTCACCTTACCCGTGAAATAGCATCTGTTTTTGTCCTCTACCGTTTCCGGAACCGTAATGACCGTTTTCTTTCTGCGGTATAATTTGAATACGGCAAACAGCAGCAGACATAGGATCATAAACGGTACCGCCGGATAAACCTCCGGCCATGCTCTCACCCTTACCGCGATGCGGCCTGCCAGACTGCTCTCCCCGTCTGAGACCAGAAGGACGATATCTCCCGTTCCTCTGCCCGCCGGGGCAATGTGTAGATAATGTCCCTCCACGCTTGCTGACACTACCTCCTGCGGCAATTCCTGTAATGCAAACGTAAGTGCATCACCGTCTTCGTCTGCAAAATACTCCGTAAGATCGATCATCCGTGCATCTGACTGTGTCAGCATCTCGACACGGTCATTCTTTAGACTGACCGGCATGGTATTGAGAACCGTGATCTGCGAAACTTCATAGGTATGTTCCGCATTTCTGCCGGCCGTAAGATATAACGTATAATTACCCGCTTCCGCAAACGCTGTTTTTCCGCAAAGTCCTGTCTCTGCCGCCTCAAGCGGTAAGGGCAGGGATACGCCGCTTGCCGTATTCCTAAACGCCGCCGTCCATGAAATCCCTGTATAAGACGAAAGCGGCTCTCCTTTTTCATCCGCAAAGCGAATAAAAAATTCCGTTTCCTGATTCTTGTAAATATCGCCGTCCCATTCCAGCACCGGCGTTATGTTTCGCCTGCCGATCAAAAAAACCGACATTCGCTGCTTTTGCTGTGTTTCAAACGAGATTGCCAGATCATCTGCGACTCCCGCAATCTTCACCACCGCATAGTGACCCTCTCTCTCCGCTAAAACCCTGCTGCCGCCGCTTATAACACCTGCTTCCTGAATTTCCTGATCGGAAAAGAAAAGCACCGTCAGCTCGTCATAAGTCATGCCATCCATGCCGCAGTTGATATACTGACTGCCTCCGTCATATACACTGTCCGTGATTTCTCTCACACTGTAACTGAAATCCGTGTGGAAAAGATCATAGAGGATCGAGATCAGTTCCTCGGGTCTGTCTGCCTCGTAACTCTCGCCTCCCGTTTGTTCTGAGAGTTTCCGCAGTACTGCCTCCTCACCCTCATACGCTTTGCCAAAAGCTACCGTAACGACGGGCGTCCCTTCTTCCCTGCATAACCGTATGGCTTCCTCGATATCCTGCTCCGAATCCTGCTCGGTTCTCCCCGTATGGGACCTGGCCAGATCTGTCTCGCCGTCAGAAATCAGCACCACCATCTTTTTCCCGCTGCAGCCCGCAAGCAGCTGACAGGCTTCTTTCAACCCGAGGCCGATATCCGTCTCCCCTTTGTTTTCCGCCTCCGCGATCGTCTGTTTTAACAGCCGGCGCTGTTCTTCCCGATCTACCGCCACCGGAGCTCTTTCGGTTATGATCGTGTCGTTATAGGCAAGATAACCGATCTTTATATTTTCTCCGTGCATCGTATCCGTAAAGATCTGCAGCACCTTCGGTATCATCTGCCCTGCATCCTGCTCATTCATGGATCCGCTGTGATCCACGGCAAAGACGATGTTCAGATCTTCCTTTACCATCGCGGTTTCCTGTGCCTGACAGTTAAGGGACATTGTACAGAATAGAAGCAGCGACACAACTGCTGTGCATATTGTTCTTTTACTCATACGATTCTCCGTTGATATCCTGCAATCGACTTTTTTAGACATATTACAACAGATTACGCGGCGTAGTATCATTCCGTAATAATTACGGCTTTCCAAGTAATAATTTCTATGGGTTATCAAGGGCGAAGCATTCATAGCGATTGCCTATTTGCTTCTCCCCAAAATTTCTGCTATAATACCAACCATGATGGCACAAAAAACATACCGCAAAACACTATGCTTCCTTTACATACTCACCCTGCTCCTCTGGGGCATCTGCTCCGGCGCTTCCTCCGTCTCGGAAATCGGAGAGACAGTCTGCGGCGAGCCTGGTTGTTATGTAAACCATTCTGCCACCATTACCTCCGCCGCGAGACATTTTCCCGCGCAGGAATATCTTTCCATGCGGCATTCCGATCCATCGGAGACCCTGTCCGCAGCAGAAAACCGCGGTCAGAGACTTTTGGCCCGCTCTGTCAGGCAGATTGCATCATATCTTTTATGCAGCGATTCCTCCACAGGGATGCACGCCCTTTACGGGCTTCTTTTGGCGCGTGAAATACCCGCGCACAGTCCCTGCGGTATTATCATCACAAACTACATGCATCTAAAAGACGGTCAAAAATCTTCTTTCTTTTTCACACATTTTGCGCTGGTATAACACACACAAATCATGAAAAAGGAGAATACCCTAATTATGAATCCTGCAATTTTAATACTTGTCATTATCGGCGGCGCCGCAGGCGGACTGTCTACGCTTTATATTGTCTTTTCTCTGTTTGGCACGCTGGGATTTAAAATTTTCAGAAAAATAAAATACGGAATATCTTTATTTGATTAGAACTGCAAAAAGACAGAGCAGAAGGCGATGATAATCCGCCTCCTGCTCTGTTTCTATATGGAACCGCACATTTCCGCGTCAATATATGTTTCTTCCCTTTTCATCGGGAATCCCCGATTTCCTGTAAAAATAGGTGTTGATCTGGTCACGCCACTCTCTCGCATGCTCCTTTTGATGTGCAAACCGCTCCATCATACGTTGATAGGACTTCTCTGGCAGTTTCCCCTCCAGCTTTTCAAACCGCTCTACCATTTCGTCCACCATCTCCACACCCTCAAAATGCGAATCATAGATATGCTGGATCACTGTCTTGCCGGATTTCAGCTTCCATGTGTAAGGCATGTGATGGAAGAAGAGAAGAAGTTCATCCGGGCAGCGTTCCCTGTCATGATAGACGGAGGCATTCGGCTCTCTGTACAGGAGCGCATAACCCGTTCCCGCACTGCTCCTGTCCACGCCGATTCCCAGATGATCCGCCCGATGATAGGTCCCCCATCTGCTGTATTCATAACCGTCAACACTCGGCCCGTAATGGTAATCCGGGTTGACCATCCAGCCGATTCCCAGAGGCGCGTTATAGTTTTCATACGCCTTCCATGAATTCATCAGGATGTAAAGCATTGTTTCCTCAACCTGCTTATCCTTTCCAAAGGTGAGCCGTATCCACTCTCTGGCGATCTCCTCCGCAGACAGTTCCGGTTCAAAGGCCAGTCTGCCGAACCCGTACCAGTTTGCCGCTGCCATATCGTGTCCTGTCCAGTTCTCATCATTCCCCGTATTGGCCACGGCGGCCATGCCGCAGTTCTTCTGCCCGAAGGTTCTTCCGCAGACAATATCTTCAACCGTGTCATGCTCCTTTGCCGCATAAGTACGAAATGCCAGAATCTCACGAAACATCGGGATCAGATAGCACACATGCCTCTGCTGCCCCGTGTACTCCTGCGCGATCTGCACTTCCAGCATCTGATTGGTCTTGGTAAGCCCGCCGAAAAGCGGATGCACCGGCTCCCTGACCTGAAAATCCATAGGCCCGTTTTTGATCTGCAAGATTACATTGTCCAAAAACTTCCCGTCCAGTCCGATGAAATTGTCATATCCGGATCTGGCACGATCCGTCTTTTCATCCCGCCAGTCCTGCTGACAATTATAGACAAAGCATCTCCAAATGATCGTTCCGCCGAAAGGTGCGACAGCCTCCGCCAGCATATTGGCACCGTCTGCATGCGTCCTCCCGTAGGTAAAAGGCCCGGGGCGCCCTTCTGAATCCGCCTTGATCAAAAAACCGCCCAGATTGGGAATCTGCCCAAATACAAACGCCATCCGCCTCTTCCACCAGTCACGCACTTCTTCCGAAAGCGGGTCGGCACTCTGCAGTTCTCCCAGTTCCATCGGTGCCGCGTAATTCAGGCTCAGATACAGCCTGATACCGTAACCCGCGAAGACTTCCGAAAGCTCTTTCAGCTTATCCGCATACCGCTCCGTGATCAGCCGGGTAGCCGCATCTTTTACGTTTACATTGTTGATCACAACAGCGTTGATCCCTACGCTCGCCGCCAGTCTCGCATAAGTGACAGTTCTCTCGTTTACTAAAATTTCATTCTTTTCAAAGAAAAAAGACTCCCCGGAATAACCCCGCTCGATGCTGCCGTCCATATTATCCCAATGATCAAGCATCCGCATCGGCATGACAGGCGCCTTGGTCAAATCCAGTCCTCGCAGGCTGTCCCCGGTCTGCATTTGACGCAGCAGCGCAAACACTCCATACAAGATGCCCTGGGAATCGGACGCCTCGATCGTGATTTTTCCACCGTTCTCATAAACATGATAGGCCTCCGCCGGCATCCCTTCCCTGAACAAAAGGCAAATACCGTCTCCGTCTGCCGTCCCCATATGTACGGCAAGTTTCCTGCCAAACAATCCCGCAAAAGCTTTCTGCAGTTCCGCCACGCTGTTTTTAATCAGGATATCCTGTCTGTCATCGTCTATCCCGACAAAAACCGCTTCAATCCCATCCGTCCCCTCACAGGAAATTTTTCTTGCATAGTCAAGCCACGCCTGTTCAAACCCCATAAATTTGATCTCCTTCTCATTCCGATGAATTAATAACTGATACTGTGATAATATACCAGCAGAATGAAAATTGCAACCAGGGACTTTCTCGCCTGATCCTGAGAGTTCTTTTCCTCACAAATGAATCATGCTTGTTTTGAGGATCCTACCGCAATCAGCACATACTCAAACGTATTTAAACTGCCTGTACCAAAAAAAGAAGGAATCCCTCATCTTTTCAAGGTTTCCCTTCTCTCAATCAATGCTGGTGGTGGGACTTGAACCCACACGTGGTTGCCCACAACAGATTTTGAGTCTGCCTCGTCTGCCATTCCGACACACCAGCTCTTATTTTTGCCTGGCTGCAGCGACCGTCTATCCGAATCATCATCTGCAACCAAGCTATATCTTACCATACCGTCGGGCAGTTGGCAAGGCTTATTCACAGGAAATCACAGAGATTTTTCCTGTTTTGGAAAACCTACACCCCCAGCTTTCCATACACCTCAAACCCATCCAGCGTCGCAAAATAATCCTTCGGCGTCTCCGCCCGTCTTATGAGCTGCACACTGCCGTCCTCTTTTAACAAAAGCTCTGCCGATTTCAATTTCCCGTTATAATTATAACCCATGGCATAACCGTGCGCACCCGTGTCGTGGATCACCAGATAATCCCCTATCTCGATCTCAGGAAGCATCCGATCAATGGCAAACTTATCGTTGTTTTCACAAAGAGACCCTGTCACGTCATACTTATGGTCGCAGGGCGCATTTTCTTTCCCCAGCACGGTAATGTGATGATAAGCGCCGTACATGGCAGGCCGCATCAGATTCACCGCGCAGGCATCCACACCGATATATTCCTTGTGGGTGTGCTTCTCGTGGATCGCCTGTGTCACAAGCGCGCCGTAAGGCCCCGTCATAAAGCGCCCCATCTCCGTGTAGATTGCCGTCTCGCCCATGCCGGCTGGCACAAGCACCTCGTCAAAAACCTTATGAACACCTTCGCCGATCACCCGGATATCGTTTGCTTCCTGGTCCGGCTGATAAGCGATGCCTACGCCGCCGGAAAGGTTGATAAAGGAAAGCTGTACGCCCACCTTCTCCTTGATCTGCACCGCCAGTTCAAAAAGCTGTTTCGCAAGCTGCGGATAGTACTCGTTTGTCACCGTATTGCTGGCAAGGAACGCGTGAAGGCCGAGACGCTTCACACCCTTTTCCTTCAAAATCCGATAGCCCTCGAAAAGCTGTTCCGTCGTAAAGCCATATTTTGCATCTCCCGGGTTATCCATAATGCCGTTGCTCATCTGAAATACGCCGCCCGGATTGTAGCGGCAGCTCATGGTCTCGGGCAGTTTCCCTAAAATACTCTCCACAAAGTCGATATGCGTGATATCATCCAGATTGATGATGCCGCCCACCTTCGCGCAGTATGCATACTCCTGCGCAGGGGTATCGTTTGAGGAAAACATGATATTCTCCCCGTTAATTCCCAGGGCGTTACTCAACATCAGCTCCGTCAAGGAGGAACAGTCACAGCCTGCTCCGTATTCATGCAGCATTTGAATCAGGAACGGATTCGGACATGCCTTCACCGCAAAATACTCCTTGAAGCCCTTATTCCAGGAAAAGGCCTCCTGCACGGCTTTGGCATTTTCTCTGATCCCCCTCTCGTCGTAAATATGAAAAGGGGTGGGATAGGTTTTTACAATCTCCTCTATCTGCTCCTTCGTCACAAAAGGTAATTTACTCATAACTGCTTTCTCCTCCCGTAATGTTCTCAATCTGCCAGTCGATCGGCTCTACGCCGTTCTTCTCCAAAAACGCATTGCACTGACTAAAATGCCTGCATCCAAAAAATCCCCGATACGCCGATAAGGGACTTGGATGCGGCGCTTTTAAAATCAGATGCTTCGGATTGGTCAACATCGGTATCTTACTCTGTGCAGGCCGTCCCCACAGCAGATACACGATCGGTCTCTCCTGCTCGTTCACCGCCCGGATCACCGCGTCCGTAAACTCCTCCCAGCCCTTTCCCTGGTGGGAATTTGCCTGATGCGCCCGCACGGTCAGCACCGTGTTCAAAAGCAGCACGCCCTGATCGGCCCACTTTTGCAAATATCCGTTATCGGGAATATAGCAGCCCAGATCATCGTGCAGTTCCTGATAAATATTCTGCAGGGACGGCGGAATCTCTTTCTGATCGGGCAGCACCGAAAAGCTCATGCCGTGCGCCTGGTGCTCGTTATGGTAGGGATCCTGCCCCAGAAGCAGTACCTTGACTTTGTGCAGCGGTGTAAAATGAAACGCGTTAAAAATGTCATCCGCAGGCGGATACACCACCCGTTTACTGTACTCCTCTTTCACGAATCTGTAAAGATTTTTATAATAAGGCTTATGAAATTCGCCATCCAGAGCCTGCGCCCAGTCATTCGAAAGCATTGCCATTTGATATCTTCTCCTTTGTTATGATTCCCTATGCGTATCTGCGCATAAAAGGGCATAGAACCGCTTCTTTCCTGTTCCTATGCCCCCTTGCATACCAAAATCCACAATATGACCACTCCCTATAAAATCTATAATCAAAACGGAAATGGCCGCTTTGCACTGTTATAATCGTACCGAAATGCCTTTCTTACGCAGGTATTTCTTCAAGTCCCGTATCTCCATCTCTTTGAAGTGAAAGAGAGATGCCGCCAGCGCCGCCTCTGCCTTCCCTTCCGTAAAGGCCTCGTAAAAATGTTCCATTGTCCCCGCGCCGCCGGAGGCAATCACCGGGATCGACACATTCTCCGCAATGGCTCTCGTCAGCTCCAAATCATAGCCTGCTTTGGTACCGTCGCCGTCCATGCTGGTCAAAAGGATTTCTCCCGCTCCCAGCTTCTCCGCCTTCATGGCCCATTCCACGGCATCCATTTCCATATCCACACGGCCGCCGTTTTTGTAGATTGTAAAACCGGTCCCGTCGGCACGCCTTTTGGCGTCAATAGCGACCACCACGCACTGACTGCCGAATTTATCCGCCGCCTCGCTGATCAGAGTCGGATTCATAATGGCCGCGGAATTGACGGAAACCTTGTCCGCACCCTCCCGCAGAATCGCCTTAAAATCTTCCACCGTGCGGATGCCGCCCCCCACCGTGAAAGGGATAAACACCTTCTCTGCAACTTTGCGCACCATCTCCACCGCCGTATCCCTTGCATCAGAGGAAGCCGTGATGTCCAGAAATACCAGCTCGTCCGCCCCGGACTTGTCATATGCTGCGCCGACCTCCGCGGGGTCTCCCGCATCCTTAAAGTTAATGAAATTAACACCTTTGACCACCCTGCCATTTTTTACGTCCAAGCAGGGAATAATCCTCTTTGTGTGCATCTGCGCCGCTCCGTTTTATATTCTCAAAAAGTTCTCTAATATCTTAAGGCCCGTCTCCGAACTCTTCTCCGGATGAAACTGACAGGCGAAAAGATTGTCCCGCTCAACCGAAGCATGGATCGTCGTCCCGTACTCCGTGGCTGCCTTCACGATCTGCGGATCATCCGCCTGCAGATAATAGGAATGCACGAAATACACATAAGCGCCCTCCGCAATCCCCTGAAACAGTCGTCCCGGGTTCGGAAAGGTCAGGGAATTCCAGCCAATATGGGGGATTTTCAATCCTTCAGCATCGGGAATGCGCACAATTTTCCCGGGCAAAAGTCCAAGCCCCTCCACACCGGGCGCTTCCTCGCTGCTCTCAAACATTAGCTGCAATCCCAAACATATCCCCAAAAAAGGAATCCTTTTATCGACCGCCTCATGGATCACCGATACCAGTCCATATCCGTGAAGCTTTTCCATGGCGTCGCCAAAGGCCCCCACGCCGGGCAGGATCACATGATCCGCCAGGAGAATCTCCTCTCGGTTCCTTGTCAGCACAGCTTCCCTGCCAAGCAGCGTCACCGCCTTTTCCACGCTCTTGATATTTCCGGCATCATAATCAATGATCGCTACCATCATTCCAGCCCTTCAATTCTCTCGATGATCTCCTCTTCCTCCGGCAGCACATCCTGCCTGCCCGCAGGAACATCCTCACCGTAGATTGCGCCGCTAATAATCGCCTCAAGTCTCTGCGAATAGGTCACATCGTCTTCCGAAGCGATAATTTCCAGAGCCTGCTCTTCCGATACGCCAAAGTCCGCAGACAGTCTCTCCAAAATCTGTGCATAGCTGTCGCTGACCTCGCCAACCACATTATACTTCTCCGCCTCCGGCAGAAGCTTCTGATACCGTGAAACACCGCTGATCAACGCGTTTAGCGCCTCCAGACGCATATCCAGTTTCACATAATTGTCATAGGAATCCAGTTTCCGCTCCATCTGCAAAACAAGATTGCTCCGCTGGAACAGAATCTCATCCTGCTCGCCGCGCTTCTTGTCATACAGCAGTGAAAACACTTCGTCGTAGTTTCCGTGATCGTAAGCAACATGCGCCTCGCGTTTCTGCAGATAATTCGGCAGGAAAGTTGATACGAGCACAATGCAGGCTGCCATCGTTGCACAGAACAGGAATACCGTTATCACTTTCTTTTTGGAAAGTTTCTTCTCCGGCGGTGCAAGAAGATCGATCTCGGCCTTCTTTTCTTTCTTTTCCTTTTTCTTCTTTTTCTTTAGAGCTTTCTTATCTTCTGCGCCCTCTTCGCCCTCGGCTCCTTCAGCGCCTTCCTCGCCCTCTCCGCCTTTTCCTTTCTTACCTTTCTTATCCTTCTTTTTCTTCTTTTTGCCCTTCTTGTCTTCCTCGTTCAGTTCTGCAAGAAGTTCTTTATTCTCATCCGTGACGTTGCCAGTCTCACCGGCATTATCTGCAAGGACTTCTGTCGCCAGAGGATCCTCATCCTCCTCGTCGCTCTCTAAAAGGAAATTCAATATCCTCGCAACAAGCCCGGGCTTCTTCTCTTCAGCGGGTATCTCCGCTTCTTCCTCCCCCGTGCTGAGAAGATCTTCCAGTTCCATCCCGGTGCTCTCTTCCGACTCTTCTTCCGCTTCCGCTTCGTCTCCCCCTTTTTTCTTTTTTCCAAACAGCTTCTTACGCTTCTTTTTCTCCTTTTTCGGCTTTTCCCCGCCGCCCTCTCTGGCGGCTATCTCCTCCGGAGTAAGTTCTCTGATACTTTCCGCCTCTTTGGCCGCCTCATCGCTCTCAAAAAAGTCAAAGGGATCGCTGTTTTCACCATCCGTTCCTTCCAGCATTGCCAGCATATCATCATCTGCGGAGACACCCTGATCCGATGTTTCCAAAAGATCGTTGATTTCCGACAACTCCTCGTCGTGGTCCATCCCCGCAAGCAGAGCCGAGAGATCATCATCACTCTCTTCGCCTTCTTCGGTCTCTTCCAGAGCAAAATCTCCCCCCAGCTCTCCGTCAACTTCACCGCTTAAAAGACGATCGATATCCTCCTCCGACATCAGACCATCCGCATCATCAGCAGACACCTCTTCATCCGGTGCCTCCATCTCATCCATCATATGTTCTTCCAATACCAGATCATCCAGACGATCATCATTGTCCGTCTCCGGTTCTTCCATCTCTATACCATTTTCCGGCTCGCCCTCTCCACTTTCCTCCAGCGAAAGATCATCTAAGGACAGATCATCCGCTTCCGCAGCCCCATCTTCTTCCGATACTTCTTCCTGCA
>DLAF01000043.1 GCA_002492725.1 Lachnospiraceae bacterium UBA7054 | reverse complement strand
TAGCGAGTTTCGCAATTACCTATATATTATAAATGGTGTCAATTATTTTGTATATAATTTTCCGGCAACAAAAATTTTACAAATAAATGCATATGAAATAATATCAAATATGGCAAGCAATCCATAGACTGTCTGCCATATAAAATAATCTGTGTAAAATTTTTTTGTCAATGGAACTCATTCCTTCCGCATCAACCCCCGCACCGCTTCCACCGCCACGCGTACCGCCATATCCGTATCGTGCACCACAGGATTTTCCAGTCCCAGTTTTTCCCGCTCTTGATTCGCTACCACCAAAAAGCAGGAACCGGCCCGCACGTGCAGATAACTTGCCACTGTAAACAGCGCCGCAGACTCCATTTCGGAAGCCAGACATCCCAGCCGCTTCCACGCCTCCCATTTATTCACCAGCTCATAGCTTACGGGTTTCGTCTCCGGCTCATGCTGTCCGTAGAAGGAATCCTTGCACTGCACTACGCCCACATGATGAGGGCAGTCCAGTTTCTTTGCCGCCTCCACAAGGGCGTTTGTCACGGCAAGGTCAGGCACCGCAGGAAACTCGATGGGCGCGTACTCCCTGCTCGTCCCTTCCATACGGATCGCCCCCGTCGCAATCACAATATCGCCGCTTTTTACTTCCGTCTGCATCCCGCCGCAGGTGCCGATACGCAGGAAGGTGTCCGCGCCGCAGCGCACCAATTCCTCCATGGCGATAGCCGCGGAAGGGCCGCCGATGCCTGTGGAAGTCACGCTCACCTTCACCCCGTCGAGCGTCCCCGTGTAAGTAATGTACTCCCTATTGTCCGCAATCAAAACGGGATCGTCAAAATACTGCGCGATCTTGACACAGCGCTTCGGGTCGCCGGGCATGATCACATATTTTCCCACTTCACCCTGCGCCACCTGAATGTGGTATTGTCTGCTCGCATCCTCCGAATAATTTTTCATACGATTACCTTCCTTTCCCAAATGAATTTTCCGTTCCAAAGTTATAAGGACAAATATCTCTGCATTTATGGCAATTGATTACCCAGCTTTGTATCTCTTTATCATCACCAAAAGCGTGATCCCAACACGCCTGCTGCTTTAACTCTTCATGCTCCAACGCATTTACCGGACAGATAGCAACACAGGCATTGCAGTTATTACAAAGATTCTTCTTTAAAGCGTCACATTCCAATTCCTGTTCGCACAAAACCGCTCCCAGCCAAACCATACTTCCAAATTCCGGCGTGATGAGCAGAGAATGTCGCCCGATTGTTCCCAGACCTGCCGCCTGTGCCGCATGCTTTTGAGAAACAATAGAGCGCCATCTCTTTGTTTTTTCATCCCATTGGCTTTCGTTTGTCGGAATTGGCACGCAAACCGTTTGGTATTTTTCCATTTCCATACAAAAATCAAGCGCCATCGCGTCCATTTTAGACGTAATAGAGTTTCTCGCTCTTGTATAAGGTACAGGAGAATTACAACGCAGCACTCCAATTGGAAATCTGCAGGCAAAAGAAATAACCGATCTGCATGTCGGCAACACATCAGTAGGATGATATCCTTCGGGAGCATCGTTAAATCTGTCTATACTCGCTATTCCGCACAAGTCCGCTCCCAATCCAAATAGAATTTCTTTCACCTTTTTACTGTCGATCATCATATTCCTCTCTCGATATCATATCCTGGTTATTTCAATGATTTCGCATTTTTATCTTACCACAAACGCCCTTATAATCCCACCACATTCTAATAAATATACTGAAAAACCTGTTACAATACACTCCGTTTATGATATACTCTATAAAGAATCATACCAAAGGGGTGGAAATGCTCATAAATAGGGAGAGGATACATGAACTATAAGTATATGAGAATACAGGGGCGAGACGACTCCTATATTACAAAGTATCCCAAAGGGATATTCAGCCTTTGTTGGAATCTGATCAGAGACGGGCTATTAACCAACGAAGAAAAAGAACTGTTTATTTCCATCGACAACTGGTTCAAAGAACATCTTCCCGAACCTGAACCCTGTAAAAAACAAGAAAAAGTCATCACCTTTTTTAAGTGTGACAGCACGGCGGAAATGCTTGAAAAATTGCAGCCTGCCATTGCGCTTTTGGATCAGCATCAAAAGCCTTATGATGTAGTCTATACGAACTTTGTAGGAACTGTTGTTTATGAAGATGATTGGCAGATTGCCGTTTCGGTCGAGGATGGGAAAATGATATAAGCTTTATAACTTCTTCGTAAAACAAATAATACGGTTCGCCTCCGTAAACTGCATCGCCATGTGAAATCGGAAACTATCCACATTATCAAGCTCACAATCACTGGCAAACTCTGCGCATCCCATATCCTTTGCCCATGTCTCGCACGCATGCAGCAGCTCCTTGGCATATCCTCTTTTGCGGTAACCTTCCAAAACAAATATCCCTTCTAAGTAACCGACCGGCGACGTTTCCGTGCCTTCCACATAATCACTTCGCAGCTGGCACTGCGCAAAACCGACAGGAATATCATTTTCGTATTTCAGAAATATGCAGGCGTTATCTTTGGAAATAAGCTCTGAAAATTCTTCGGTAAGCTCCTCTACCAAATTATCTTCCCACAGTTTGACTGCAAGTCCGGCTATGATTCCGATGTCGTTATTTGAGGCTTGTCGTATCATCCTTCTCCCTCCGAACAAAAAGCAATATACCTTCCAAATCTCTTAATAATAGTAGAAGAAGTATAGCATAGATGTTATAATATGAAAAGTCTGTACAAGAAGGGAAGATGAACTACTACAATAGGACCTAAAGGATTGTTACAGACTTAATGCCGTCTGCCGCAAACTTAATGATACGCAAGAATTGGAGAAAATATGCTTTATTCAAGTTTAGAACAAAGAATGACAAGCGCCTATCTTACGATGCTGCCCGAATTTATCCCCAAAAAGGACGCCCCTGTCAGCATCGCGGAACAGCAGATATTTTATGACCTGATAAAAAAATTATATCAGCTGCTATATGATGACCCGGCGCGCATCGTCCCAACCCTGCACGAGGACGACGCCTTTCCCTCCCGATACAAAAAAGGTTACGGAAAGCCGGAGCTGGAAGCAACTGTATTGAAGATAAAAAGAGCTGTCGAAAGTCTCTTGAAAAATATGTTCCTGCTCGGTCAGGGAGCCGAAGTAAAGTTAAATAGAAGACAGCTGAAACTCTTATCTACCGTAGGAATATCTGATTTGAATGAACTGCCTGCCGTATGGATATGGATGTCATGCCGCCCGAATGCCACCCCGGTTGCATTCGCCTATTGTCTGTTTGATGAGACCTACGTCTACAGCATTGATGTGTATGCCCGATTATTCAGCGAAAAGCCGTTCCGTAGACTGGAAAAATGGATGCTGTCACAGGGCTACAAGCCGTATGACAGATATAAAACAGATTGGATTGACTACCAATTGACGCTCGCCTATGCAAACCCCGCATGGAATGATGAACTGCCAAATATTGGGAATGAATACAAGATCAAGCATACGGGAATCTCCGCACAGTACGATGCCTACGTGAGAGACCCAGCCGCGCTTGGACTGTGCATTCCCAATGGACTAAAACCTTTTTTAGAGCAATTTGCGTCAATGAGTCCTGCTGTAAAGGCCTTCGTCATTGAACGGACCAAAAAGTGCGACGGCTGCCGTTATTGTGTCCAGACGGATAAAACAGGTAATCGTCCTCTGGCGTGCATTCCCATCTCCTACGAAAAAGTGGAATATCGGCTGTGCCCGTACTTCCCGGGATACCAATACAGTTGGACAAGCATCGATGATGAGCTGGTAGATAATATGATAGAGTTTTTAACTTTTATGGACAGTGTACTGGACGCAAAAAGTTGCGCGAAATATGGAGGAATTTATGAAAAATAATGACAAAACAAACGTGATGCGCGTTTTAGACGGCAAAAAAATTTCATATAAAAGCCACACCTATGAACCAGATGCGACATTGAGCGGAGAACAGATTGCGGAAATTCTCGGCGAAAATCCCGACCATGTTTTTAAGACACTGGTCACACAGGGAAAATCAGGCGGCTATTATGTATTCGTGATTCCCGTACAGTCAGAACTTGACCTGAAAAAAGCAGCAAAAACGGCGGGCGAGAAAGCCGTCGGCATGATAAAACAAAAAGAACTGCTTCCACTGACAGGATATGTTCACGGTGGATGCTCTCCCATTGGTATGAAAAAACAGTTTCCGACCTTCATCCATGAAACGGCGAAACAATGCGAAACGATGTTTGTGAGCGCCGGGAAAGTCGGCTATCAGATAGAATTATCGCCGCAGGATTTGATGACTGTGATCCGCTGTGATTTTTCGGATATCGTGGTGGAGGAAATGTAATCAGCATCCTATCTTACATCATTTTATTGATACAGCCATAATAACATCCGATACAAACAGAACCAACGGCAAGGAGCCCTAAATATGAAAATAACCATAGCAATGGATTCTTTCAAGGGAAGTCTGTCTTCCATAGAAGCTGGAAAAGCGGTAGAAACGGGCATCCGCCGCGTATATCCGCAGGCCGATGTGAATGTCTGTCCGCTTGCCGACGGCGGCGAAGGTACCGCATACGCACTGACTACAGGCATGGGCGGAGACTTAATCAGCCTGAAGGCAACCGGCCCCCTGGGAAACCCTGTTTCATGCAGCTACGGAATTATTTGGGAAAGCCGGACGGCAATCATCGAAATGTCCGCGGCCGCCGGGATTACACTTGTGCCGGAGGCTGAACGCAATCCCATGAACACGACGACCTACGGCGTAGGAGAAATGATCTCGGATGCCATCGGACGCGGCTGCAGAAAGTTTATTGTGGGAATTGGCGGCAGTGCAACCAATGACGGCGGGATCGGTATGCTTCAGGCTCTCGGATATGGTCTGCTTACCAAAGAGGGAAAGCAGGTGCCTTTTGGCGCAAAGGGCCTGTCTGTACTGAAACAGATCACGGATGATAAAGTGATTCCCCATCTGGCAGAATGTTCCTTCAAGATTGCCTGCGACGTGACAAACACCCTGTGCGGAGACCAGGGATGCAGCGCAGTCTACGGTCCGCAAAAAGGCGCAGATTCTCCTATGATCATACAAATGGATAGGTGGCTGGCCGACTATGCTGCTCTTGCTAAGGAAAAATATCAAAAGGCAGACTTAAAACAGGCTGGCACAGGAGCCGCCGGAGGATTGGGATTTGCCTTTCTAACGTTTACAAATGCTGTTCTTGAACCCGGGATCAAGATCGTCCTCTATGAAACCTGCCTGTCGAAATATATCATGGATTCTGACCTTGTCATCACGGGTGAGGGACGTCTTGACGGGCAGACGGTAATGGGCAAAGCGCCGATCGGCGTCGCAAGACTTGCTAAAGAATACGGAAAGCCCGTCATTGCCTTTTGCGGGTGTGCGACAAAGGACGCCGTCTTGTGTAATGAGGCCGGGATTGACGCGTTTTTTCCAATCCTGCGCGAAGTCGTGACACCGGATGAAGCATTGAACGCCGAGAATGCCGCCGCCAACATGAGCGATACTGCCGAGCAGGCTTTTCGGTTGATCCGCGCCTTGTCATCAGACATCAATGATTTTGGTAAATATTTGCAAACCCGCTCTTAATCTTATAAACAGATAACAGCATAATACCACCGATAACCTACTTTACGAAGGAGAATTGAATTGAAGATAAAAACCGCGAAAATGACCTACGAGGAAGCCCTCGCGCTTCCCCAGGCTGAGCACCAAAAACCCCTCAGACAATATTTTCTTTTCCGCCTCATTCTTTTACTGGCATCCCTCTGGGATCTTTGGCGGACGCGCTTTACTTACCGCCTCATCGGTATCGAAAAACTTGGCAAAAACGAACCCTGTCTGATCTTAATGAACCATTCCAGCTTTATCGACTTAAAGGTGGCGGCCAGGCTTTTGTGCACCCGCCCATTCCATATCATATGCACTCTGGACGGTTTCGTTGGCAAGCCCCGCCTGATGCGTCTGATCGGCTGCATTCCCACCCGAAAATTTATGTCGGACGTAACTCTCGTGCGCGACATGGTCTACGCCACAAAAACGCTTAAAAGCTCCATCCTGATGTTTCCGGAGGCCAGCTACAGCTTTGACGGCACCCAGACACCCCTGCCCGACAGCTTGGGTAAATGCCTGAAAATTCTGAAAGTGCCCGTGGTTATGATCCGCACCGAGGGCGCCTTTGCAAGAGACCCCCTCTACAACAATCTGCAGCTCCGCAAAGTTCGGGTGTCCGCCGAGGTGGAATACCTCCTCTCCCCCGAGAAAATTGACGCAAAATCTCCGCAGGAGCTAAACGATATCCTAAAAGAAAAATTTACCTTCGACTACTTCCGCTGGCAGCAGGAAAATAAGGTGCGCATCAAGGAACCCTTTCGCGCGGACGGCCTGAATCGTATGCTCTATAAATGTCCCCATTGTCAGACGGAAGGAAAAATGCAGGGCCTTGGCACAACACTCAGCTGTAAGCAATGCGGCAAAACTTACGAGCTGACGGAATACGGTTATCTGAACTGCGCAGGAGGCGCTTTTACGCACATCCCCGACTGGTATCGTTGGGAGCGGGAATGCGTCAGGCAGGAAATCTTGTCGGGAACTTACCGCATGGAGATTCCCGTCTCAATCTATATGCTGGTCAACACGGATCAAATATGTCAGGTAGGTGAAGGCGTCCTCACCCATTCCAAGGACGGATTCCATCTGACAGGCTGCGATGGAAAACTGGAATACCGTCAGGAACCGCTTGCCTCCTACAGCCTCTACTCCGACTTTTTCTGGTACGAGATCGGCGACATGATCAGCATCGGCAATGAGAGAGCACAGTATTACTGTTTCCCGCAGGACTGCGGCGACATCGTAGCAAAGGCAAGACTTGCGACCGAGGAACTTTATAAAATTGCAAAAAGCAGCCTAAAAAAGGCGCCGAATTAATAATTATTTATCAGTAAACTGCTAGGGTAAAGTTTTTGTAGGA
>DLAF01000040.1 GCA_002492725.1 Lachnospiraceae bacterium UBA7054 | reverse complement strand
TTGTCTATAAATACTTGCTCCGAACGGCGCCGGAAAATCCACTACTTTGAAAATGCTTGCCGGTATTTTAACGCCGACTTCCGGCAATATCTGCTTCGATGGAAAACCGTGGAGCCGGGCAAGCCTGTCAGAAATCGGTGCGCTGATCGAAAGCCCGTCAATTTATGAAAATCTGACAGCAGTCGAAAACCTGAAAGTCAGATCATTACTGCTTGGTGTGGATGAAAAAAGGATCGATGAGGTGTTACAAATCGTCTCCCTATCAAATACCGGGAAAAAGAAAGCAGGACAGTTTTCTTTGGGCATGAAACAAAGGCTTGGCATTGCTATGGCATTATTGGGAGAGCCAAAGCTTCTGATCCTGGATGAACCGACAAACGGGCTGGATCCGATCGGAATCGAGGAACTGCGCGAACTGATACGCTCCTTCCCCGCCTGTGGGATCACGGTCGTTCTTTCCAGTCACATCCTCTCAGAAGTACAGTTAATTGCGGATCAAATTGGTATCATTTCAAATGGTATCTTAGGATACGAAGGGCCGTTAGCACAGGGGCAGGATCTGGAAACTCTTTTTATGGATGTTGTAAGAGGAAACGGAAAGGCAGGTGCTATTTATGCTTGACATTGTGAAGGCAGAATATCAAAAAACCAAAAGGTCAATGCGCAGGAGATTACTCTGGGCATTTCCCGTGATCACCTTTTCTCTGGCCTTTCTCCTTACTTTAGGAATGACAAATTCCTATGCCGAGAGTGTCTGGAACTGGTGGTACACGCTGCTTTTGCCCGGTATGCTCGCCATCATCTGCCACCTTACTGTGGCGCAGGAGAAAAAAACACATTATTATCACCTGATGACGCTCCCAACAAGCAAAAGAAAAATGATGACGGGCAAGATCATCTATCTGGGCTTCGTGATCCTGACCTCAAATGTGATCGTATTTGCAGGCGCTTCCTTGGGTGGTCTTATATTGACTACCCGTGTTCCCTTAGGCGGCGCAGCGATTGCAGTACTGCTTCTTAGCGTCACGCAGTTATGGGAAATCCCGGTTTTTCTGTTTTTTAGTGAACGCTTTGGATTGATCGCGGAATTACTGGTTTGCCTGTTTCTTACGGTCGGCGGCACCATCATCGCACCGACCGGAAAATGGTATGTATTGGTCTCTGCAATCCCCATGCGGATCCTGTGTCCCTGTCTCCACATACTGCCAAACGGCATCCCGGCAGAAGCCGGAAATCCGCTATTGCATAGGGGCGTCGTTGCCCCGGGAATCTGCTTATCTGTTCTGTGGTTCGTTTTTGCAACTGTTCTATTTTTAAGCTGGTTTGAAAAAAGAGAGACGAGGTGAAATAGAAATGCTTGGGAAAAATCTCCATGCAGACTTTCTGAAAATGAAGGGCACTCCTGTAATCCTTGCACATATCCTGATTCCCATCATCACAAGCGGGTTGTTTTTGCTCTATTATTCCTTTTCCGCCTGGAATGATACGACAAAAATCATGGCCTTTTATCAGGCTGTCGGCGCAGGTCTTCCTGTACTGATCGGGATATTTTGTGCAAGTGTGGCATCGCAGGAGAAAAATGCCGGAGGTTTTCAAAATCTGCTCGCCTTACCACACAAGATAACTGCATTTCTGTCAAAGGTATTGCTTCTCCTTCTTTTTGGTATGTTCTCTATCCTGCTGACAGCAATCCTGTTCGGTTACGGTTTCTGCAGAACTCCCGTACACAGCAGCATAAATATTGGCCTGTGTATCACGGCGGCATTGATCATGTGGTGCAGCAGTATCCCGCTCTATCTTTGGCAGATGATCCTGGCGTTTCAGTTTGGAGAAGGCGTGTCCGTCTGCGCGGGAATTGTGTCAAGCCTCGTCAGTGCCTTAATGCTCACGGGACTTGGAAAATTTATCTGGAAATTTACAGTGATCTCATGGACCGCCAGAATCCCCTATACCTGCTTAAAGCTGGTTTTCGGAGAAGCCGGCGCGTATGATGAATTAAAAACCGTGCTCCCACTTTATGCTATCTCTACAGTAATCAGTATGCTATATTATTTACTGTGGGCATCTTACTTTGAAGGAAACAAACTGTCAGAATAAACGCTTCGAAATGGAGATCCATATGGCAAATATATTAGCGGTTGATGATGATACGGCAATTCTTGACATGATAGAAAACATCTTGAGAACGGATGGGCATATGGTCACAAAAGTAAGTGACCCGCTTGCCGTCAATATGGAAAAACTGCATCTTTTTGATTTGATTCTGCTGGATATTATGATGTCCGAAATGAACGGATTTGCATTGTGTTCAAAAATCAGGAAGCTTGTTGACTGCCCCATTTTGTTTCTCACGGCAAAAACCGAAGAAAACAGCCTGGTCAACGGTCTGTCATTGGGAGCGGATGATTATCTCTTTAAGCCCTTCGGGGTCATGGAGCTTCGTGCGAGGATTGCCGCACACCTGAGACGGGAGCATCGGGAACATACTGTAAAAATGTCTCTTGGCCGTATTTGCTTTAACCTGTCTTTCAAGCAAATGCTGATCGACAATCAGGAAATCTCTCTCACGAAAACGGAGTATGAAATCTGTGAATTTCTTGCCCAAAATCGGGGACAGATTTTTTCAAAAGAGCAGATTTTGGAACAGGTATTTGGATTTGACAGCGTAAGCAGTGACAGTACGATCATCACGCATATCAAAAATATCAGAACGAAGCTCGCACCCTATCATTATATGCCCGTTAAAACCGTTTGGGGGATTGGATATAAATGGGAAAAATAAGAAGAAGCAATACCTTGCGCGGAGTCTTCACTGGATATGTGCTGATTCTCCTTGGCGCATTATGCACTTTTGGTATCGGTATCATTGTTCTATTCAATATTCTTGTAAATACCGGAATGATCTATCCGGCCAATTATGCGGAACGAAAGATCAACGAAGCATTTGATCTGCTTCAAAACGCGGAACAGGTGACAAAGGATATGATCCCTCCGCTTTGTCATTATGCCATTTTTTCTCTTGACGGCAAAGTGCGCGGCACAGATCTGTCGGAGCCTTCCGTTGAAACCGCGCGGCAGGTTGCGAATCACGAACAGGCGACGGGAAACTATTTCTATAAGATGATACCCCGGTCGGACGGGTATGTTGTCCTGCAGTACAGCCTGACTCCACAATTTCGATCCGAATTTTTAAGAGAGCACTTCATGAACCCCCAGAATCTCCTGACAATCATGGCAATTTTGGGTACTATGACAATCATCATCCTGTCATCTGTTCGTTTCGGAAAAAAGATAAAGGGGAACTTAGCGCCGGTTATGGAGGCAGTGGAGAAAATCAAGGAACAGAATCTCGAATATCAGGTAACTTATTCCGGGATCAAAGAGTTTGATGACTGTCTGTCGTCCATAGATGATATGAGAATTGCGCTGAAAACTTCTCTGGAACAGTTATGGAAGACAGAGCAGGATAAAAACAGGCAAATGTCGGCACTGTCTCATGATATCAAAACCCCGCTTACCGTTGTGAGGGGAAATGCCGAGCTGCTGTCTGAGATGGAACTGACCAAAGAACAGAAAAACATCATTGCTTATATCATAAACAGCACTGTCCGGATCCAAAATTATGTTCAAAAACTGATAGACATCACGAAGTCGGTGGAAGGAGATCTTAACCCGCGCGAAGAAGTGAGCACAAAAGACCTCCTTTGCGATATCAGAAAACAGGCCGAAGAATTGGCAGAAGTTTACCACCATAAAATCAACTGGAAAGAACTGTGGCACAGCCAAACCGTAAATGTATCGTATGATCAGGTGCTCAGGGCTGTGATCAATATTATTCAGAACGCTGCGGAACATACCAAAAAAGGAGGAACCATAACTGTCTGTGTGGAAGAGGAGAACGGAAATTTATCATTTACCGTGGAGGACAACGGCAATGGATTTACGAAGGAAGCCCTATTGCACGGGACAGAACAGTTTTTTATGGATGATATGGGCAGAAATGGCGAAGCGCACTATGGGATTGGATTATTCTTTGCCAAAACAGCGGCCGAAAAGCATGGCGGAGAGATTATGCTCGCAAATTCAGAAGAAACCGGAGGCGCAAAAGTGATAATCTGCTTTCCACCGGATCACAATCCATGAAAAGCGGAGTTATGTTATTGGGGTCACTCTATCCCTATATCTTTTACATCATATCCTGCATAGTGTAATGTAATGCTTGCATCATTTTGCTTCTTTACGATATCTTGAGATGATCAAGCAATACCTTACCAACATCTTTCAGCAAAGCGCTTTCTCTCTCATTCTAAAACTCACCTCCCGGATAGCGTAAGTTTTTTCATGGTATGTTTCCGCGTAAAAGTGTGGTACAATCGAATCAGCATTTGCAGGACAGTTAAATTCATCATTTTCACGGAGCGTATGGAAACAATGTATTTTCACGCCTCACAGACAGCCGATATTGAATATTTGGAACCGCGCATCTCAAACCATGGAATCCCCTTGCTTTATTTCTCTGCAAAAAGGGAAAATACTCTGGTGTACTTGAGCAATGCGATTGAAAAATATTGCCGGGAAACCGGCTATGTGCATCATGGAAAATGGACCAAATGGGGCAGCTACGGATTTACAAAAGAAGGGATCCTTCGGCTGGAAGAATACTGGTCAAATGCGCCGAATATATTCCGGATGCCTATGACTGCCTTATGGAAGCAGTCGAAAAGGGCGAGATCATCCTACAGAAATATGAAGATTTATCGGAAGCATCCCTGCAGTGGATTCACCAAACCATGATAAAGGAATATGAAACCGCCTCCGAAGAATATCAATATTTCCTGAGGAATCATTTTGCATTTCTACAATCTGCTCATATATAATTTTTAGACGCAAAAGCGCTCAGTGAGGAACCGAATGAACGAACATACAATAGAAAAACAGATAACAAACCTGATGCAGCAATGCCGCCTCGGCGCTGTCATCGCTCCAATCACCCCCGTATCAGGCGGTCTGATGCACAAAATGTACCGCGTGGAGACGGATTGCGGAATATACGCCGTGAAATGCTTAAATCCGGAAATTATGAAACGGCCTGACGTACTTGAAAACTACGCACGGACGGAAAAAATCGAACGGATTTTGGAGGAAAAGGGGCTTCCCATCGTGCCCGCTTTAACGATTGACGGTCTGAAAATGCAGCACTTAGAGGATCGCTATTTCTATCTTTTTGCATGGCAGGAAGGACAGATCACCGACTGGCATCATATTTCGGACGAACAATGCCGTACCGCCGGGAATATCCTTGGTCAGATTCACGCCGTCGATCCGCAGAATGTTTCCCATAAGGAACCGGAAATCAGTCACATCGACTGGCAGACTTATGCCCGTAAGGCAAAGACGCAAAAGAGTGAAATTGCCGCTCTCCTCACCGATTCCGCAGAACTACTTATTTATGCCGAAACCGAGTGGAATCTGGCGAGAGCCGCTCTGCCTGATATCCGCTGTCTCACAAACGAAGATATGGATCCTAAAAATGTGATGTGGGACAATGGCAATGCCCGCATGATCGATCTGGAATGTCTGGACTACGGAAATCCGGTCTCTGGCGCATTACAGCTGGCGCTGCAATGGGCCGGTATTACAACCCGCAGTCTTGATATGCAAAAGGTCATCTCCTTTTTCGACGGTTATCTGACTGCGTATGATAATTGTTTTCGGGCATACGGCAATGTATTCGGCTTGGCATATACCTGGGTGGAATGGCTGGAATATAATATCCAAAGATCCCTTGGCAAACAGTATGATGATGCCGAACGGGCTATGGGCATTTGTGAGGTAAAAAATACGATTGGCAGGATACAATACATTCGCGATCACGAAAAAGAAATCAAAGACGCTCTGGATTCCCGCCTTCCGGAAATCAAAGCTGCCAGATATGATAATCATGATGAACGGATCTGTTATTACGAACTCTTGCTGGAAGGCGACATTACCGAAGTGCCTCAATATGCGCTGCCGGATGGCTTCCATTTTGTGCCTTACGCTGAGAATGACAGGGACGCATGGATCGCGATTGAAATGTCCGCCAAAGAATTTGATAGTTATGAGCAGGGATTGGCGGCATGGAACCGCTATTATGCGGCTAACCTTGCAGAACTTCCAAACAGAATGTTTTTTATTGAAACAAATTCAGGAGAAAAAATTGCCACCGCCACCGCCCTCTATGATATTCACGGACGGGATCAGTCCGACGACGGCTGGCTCCACTGGGTAGCCGTCAGACGGGAATATCAGGGACGGGGACTGTCGAAACCTTTGATATCCCATGTCCTGCGGGCAATGCAGCGGCTGGGACATACGCGCGCTAAAATCCCCACGCAGACTACTACCTGGCTGGCGTGTAAGGTATATCTGGATTTCGGTTTTACCCCCATCGCGAAAAACTTACAACGCAATCGGGAAGGCTGGCGGATCATAGAGGCCTTGACCGGATGCGATATCAAAACGGATGTTTCCTTAATATGATGACGGTTCATGAAATATGTTTTATCACATCCTCCAGCACTTCAAAATAGTTTTCAAAGGTCTTTCTGCAGCAATCGGGGTCATTAATGACAATGCCCCGGCTGCGCAGACCTGTCAGGGCAAAGCCCATTGCCATGCGGTGGTCATCATAGGTCTCTACCGTGGCCGGCACGGGTTTGCCGGGATAAATCGTGATGCTGTCCTTTCGCTCCTCGCACCTGATGCCCATCTTTGTAAGCTCCGCAGCGATGGCGGCAATGCGGTCGCTCTCCTGAAAACGGATATGCCCGATGCCCGTAATGGTAGTCGGTCCTTCCGCAAAAGGAGCAATGGCAGCCAACGTAATTGCCTGATCGGAGCAGGCGGACAGATCGGCCGTGATGCCGTGGAAAATGCCGTCTTCCGGCGGCTCTAAAAGAATGCCCTTGTCAGTATCCGTCGCGCAACAGCCCATGTTCTCCAAAAGCCTGATAAACGCCACGTCTCCCTGCATGGAATCAAAATGCACACCGTTAACTCTCACCGAACGATTCAGCAAAGGACTCATGGCATAGAAATAGCAGGCCGCCGATGCGTCCGGCTCAATGCGATAATCCAGCGCCTGATACCGCTGTCCGGCTTTCGTCATAAAGGCGCTGTCCGAAAGTCTCTCCACGCAGACACCGAACTGTTCCATCATGTTCAGGGTGATTTCGATATAGGCCATGCCATGCGTTCCTTCAATACGAGTCGTAAAATCATGTTTGCACAAACAGGATACGATGAGCAGCGCGCTCAAAAACTGACTGCTATGGTCAATATTGACGGCTATTTCCTCTTTTCCAAAGCCATGCCCCTGCAGGGTAAAGGGGAAATGCCCCTCTTTGCCCTCCGCATCGTAACGGATCTCGCAGCCCAGTTCTTTCAGGGAATGCAAAAGAGGCGCCATGGGACGTCTGCGCATCTGCCCGGAGGCATCCATATGGTATACGCCGTCGGAAAGTCCCAAATACGCCGTCAAAAAGCGCGCTGCAGTTCCTGCGCTGCCCACATACAAATCTGCATTGTTTCGGGGAACGGCGCCGCCCAGCCCTCGCACGCGCACCACGCGCGCCGCTTCATCCACTTCCGTCTCAAAGCCCAAATCCTGTACGCATTTGAGAAAGTGTCTGGAATCATCGGAAAACAGCACGCCCCGCAGGGTAGAGATGCCTTCCGCCAAAGTGGCAAGTAATAGCGCACGATTGGTAATACTCTTCGAGCCGGGAACATTTATCTCCAAAACTTCGAATGAAGCATTGTTTGCCTGCATGGCATCATAAATGCAGGGAACGGCATAGGTCGATCCAGCTTCTGTTTTGTTCATTGTGTATTTCCTCCCCATAGCTCAATGCTCTCCCCATCGTCCGGCACCCACAGCTTCCCGGAATAGACCCCTTCGCCTTCCTCTGTATACAGCCTCTTCCTGTCCTGCATATGACTGTCCTCCGTATGCATGAGGATCAGATTTTTAACCTGCAGCTCTTCCGCCGTCCGACAGACGTCACGTACCGTGCTGTGATGCTTTTCATAAGGCTCAAACTTCTCCTTTTCAGAATACAGGCAGAACGCCTCGTGAAGCATCCATGAGACTCCTTTTGCCTGTGGAAAAAAGCTTGGATTGAGCGGCTCGTCTCCGCAGAAAAGCAGGTTTTCGTCCGTCAACTTGAAACCGTACTGTATTAATTTGGTTGACATAATATCAAAGAAGACAATGTTTCTGTCCAGTATCGTATGGCTATCCCCGTCCCGCAGTCTGATCAGGCGCATTCTGTCCTCAAACAGCTTAGTCACTTTTTTCATCAGAACAATCCGACATATGGTCAGCAGATTTTCCATCACTTCTTCACAGGCATAGATTCTCAGCTCGCCATCGTACTGCCCGCCGCGCATCATCTGCCCAATCCTTCTGATGATCCACACCGCCCCGAGGATATGGTCAAAATGCGAATGCGTGATAAACAGATCGTGAATCTGCGTCAGGGCAATTCCCTGTTCCTCCAAAATGCGCAGAATCTGGTTGCCGCCTCCCCCGTCCACCAGAAAGCATCTGCCGCCCTCTCTAAGAACAAAACAGGTATTATAGCATTTCGTCACTGTGGCATGTCCGGTACCCAGCATGGTGAGCGTTAAACCGTTCTCATTCATAGCTTTTTAGACTCCTTACCGCTTCGTGATAACTTTCATTTCCTATCATCACTTCTTCCGCCACATCGACATCCCGTCTCCGGAAAACTCGTTGGGCCTCCTTTTAAATCCAAACTTCTCATAAAAGGGCTCTTTTCCCTGCCCCTGATACTCCGGACGGACGATCACGTCGCCCAGATACGCCGTATATCCGAAATCAAACAGCATCCTGCCCATGCCAACGATCCGCTCCCCGTCTCTTGCCGCCACCAGAAACGTCGTGTGCGCAAGCCCTCTTTCAGCCTGCCCTTCTGAAATCGGACGCCACTCTACGCTCACGCGAAGCTCATTGTATTCCTCTCCGGTCATTTCATCCGTATACTGCAACGCCATTTCGCTCTCCCTTCCTTGCTTTTGCTGTCTGTAATCATACCACATTCGCTTTCCTATCCGCAACAGGCGCATACAAGTTTCCCGCTTTGCCGGTCAGCGTTCTATTTGAAGTTCGTTTTCGGGTATGCTATGATGGACATACTGTAACTTAAGCAACATCCGAAACCGCCGTCGAAAGATATTTTCCGGCCGCATATCATTGCATGAAATTAATTTGACATGGAGGGAACAATGAACCGAAAAAATAAACATCTTACAACCTGTACCGCCCTTACCGCCCTTACCGCCGCCCTGCTGCTCATGACAGTTATGACAGGCTGCGCCGGCACCCCCGCAGACGACAAAATAACGGGAAACACCACATCTTCTCCCGCTGCTGAAAGCAATCCGACAGAAGGCGCACAGGCAATATCAGAAGAAACTGCCGATGCCGCCTTTCCTGCTTTCACGGCGACAGATTTAGACGGCAATACCGTCACGGAGAGCATTTTCAGTGAAAAGGATCTGACCGTCCTTAACATCTGGGGCACCTTCTGCGGCCCCTGCATCGGGGAAATGCCGGAACTTGGCGAATGGGCAAAGGAAATGCCCGACAATGTGCAAATCGTCGGTCTGATCATTGACATCAACGGGGAGGATGATACCGAACACCATGACCTCGCGGTTGACATAACACAGCAGGCAAGTGCAGAATTTCCCAACCTGATCGCCAATGCAGATTTTGCACCCGTCTTAAAAAATGTGATTGGCGTTCCCACCACCCTGTTTATCGACGGGGACGGAAAGATTGTCGGCGACCCGGTCATCGGCGCGGATGTGGACGGCTACAAAAAATTTGTGGAGGATTACCTAAATGGACAATCCAATGAACAATAAGGGAAAACTGCCAATTCGGGCAGCATGTCTTCTCACCGCCTGCGCCTTTATCATTTATGGCTTTGCACGCGGCGAAGCAGGCGTGGTTTTGAACAAAGCCGTCAACATCTGTCTGGAATGTATCGGGCTGGGGTAAAAAAGAATGATCGCGAAAATAAGATATGCAGTCAAACGAAAACTTCTTCAGATCATCGCCTTTGGCTGTTCCAACGCGCATGTCCTGAATTTTAAGGGCGGAAAACTTTATACGGGAAAATGGAAACAATTCTGCAATCCGGGCTTAAACTGCTATTCCTGCCCTGCCGCCGGTTTTGCCTGTCCCATCGGCGCTTTGCAGGCAGTAAACGGTTCCATGCAGTTTACTTTCAGCTTTTATGTAACAGGACTGCTTCTCGCCTTCGGCGTTCTGCTCGGGCGGGCCGTCTGCGGGTGGCTGTGCCCTTTCGGCCTGCTGCAGGAGCTGATCCACAAAATCCCTTCGCCAAAGCTGCACCTGAAAAAAGGATTTCTGTATCTCAAATATATCATACTCGTCGTCTTTGTTTTGATTCTGCCCGTCGCAGTCACCGACTACATGGGCATGGGCAAGCCTGCCTTCTGTCAGTATCTCTGTCCCGCAGGCACATTGGAAGGCGGGCTGTTTCTGCTGGCGGCACACGAAAGTCTCCGAAAGGCGGTGGGCGCACTATTTAACCTGAAAATGGCGATTCTCCTTCTGACAGTCGTCGGCTGCGTGTTCTGTTACCGCTTTTTCTGCCGCACACTCTGCCCCCTGGGGGCGATTTACGGTCTGTTTAACAAGATCAGCCTGTATCACCTCGAAGTGGACAGCCACAAGTGCATCGGCTGCGGAAAGTGCAAAGAGGCGTGCCAAATGGAAGTCGATCCCGTAAAAACACCCGGCTCACCGGAGTGCATCCGCTGTGGTGCCTGCGCGGATATCTGCCCTACGGGAGCCGTTTGTCTCGGTTTTTCTACAAAATGCGGCAAAACTCTGCCATAATGTTACAGTTTATTTCTCTTTTCCCGATAGAAATCCGTTAATACTTCGGTTCTTTGGAATTTTCAATTTCTATCGTGCATACGCTTCCGTCTTTGACAACGATACTATAGCAGTCTAAGGAGCTTCCGTCAGGATCGAATACTTCATAATAAGTGAAGCCGCTGTCAGAAGTCTCTGTCTCACAATTGAATTTCGCCGTCGCCTTCTTTACCGCGTCCTCGGAATCGCCGACTTTGATACCGCCGGGGAACACAAGGTCAAATTTGGGGCCGTTTACGCTTGACTTCATGGAGACTGCAAAACAGTTCTCCACAATCGTTGCATAGTCTGCATAGTTTTTCACCATCGTATGCAGCGTCTGATTGTTGTAAGTTAAGTCTACCCAGCCAACGCCGCCTGCTGCCACTTCACTGTCAGAGCCTTCCGTGTTTATGGTAAAGCCATTCTCCACTAAAACGGATACCGGACAGGGCAACGAATACACTACGCCCTCCATCTCCACGGTATAAGCATAAAAATCATCCCCCAGAGCCTCCGGCACCTGATACGCTTTCACAAGTTCCGGCACTTCCTCATTGATGGAATTATCGACGCCCTCCATCTCCACAAGATTTAGCAGTTTCACCTCCGATAATGCGTTTTTCTCTTTATCCACACTCAGCTTGATCTCCCGATAAAAATCATATTGATAGGTCATCGAGTAACTCAAGTCGCTGTCATGGTCACTGGTCGGTTCCCCGTATGCTTTCTTGATCGCATCGGCATCAGCTACGCCATACTGTATGCCGCCGGGAAGAATAATCTCCCAATCACAATCCTTCAAATTATATTGATCTAATGTAATTCCTGCCACCATACTCTCCGAATAAGGAACGGCGTTCATGGACAGATTTGCGAATCTCGTATATACCCGGAAGCCGTCCTTCTTCCAGACTTCAACGCTTGTATACTGATTGGCGGACAATGTATTGGTCGGGTCTCCATCATATGCCCACCCCAGCGCTTCAAAATCGGCATAGAACATCGGGAACTGATATACCGTGCCGTCGATGGACAGCTGGAAATCATATAAGTTGTCAGATAATGCGCCCGCAGCAGCCGGTTTATTCTCCTCTTTCTCAGGTTCTTCCTCTGCTTCCGGCGCTTCCTTCGCTTCCGGTTCTTCCTCTATTTCCGTTTCTTCCTCTGCCTCCGGTTCTTCGACTTCTTCCGGCTCCTCCTCGTGTAATTCTTCCTGCAATTCCGCTCCTGCCTCGGGCAGTTCTTTCGCTTCCTCCGCCTCAGTCGCACCGCATGCTGTTGCAGACAACACACAACTGATTGCCAATAAAAGTGCCATTGTTTTCTTTTTCATACGTTCCTCCACTTTGAAACTTTTTCTTTTATTATTTTTGCAGCCGTTCTGCTCATTATATCATAAAATCATTAAAATGAATAATAACATCATGATTCTGATATTTTTTACCGCTTTCTGATTTTTCAAAAGGCTTCTTTTCTGATATAATGAAGACACTAAAGTAGCAATCAGGTATGAAATCAAAATAAGGAGGGCCATACCTTGAAACAGATCACTTTTACCGACGAACACGGAAGCTTTCTGTTAAAACAGCCGGAAAATACCAATTACTTATATTTTCCGCTTGCCTCGGAAACGGGCTTAAAAAGCAGCGTCACCCCGCTGTTTGGCGGCGATGCAAAGCTGGATCAGGAAACGTTTCTGCTAGAGCCCGTCAGCTCGGAAAACCTACATAACAACAGGGCTGTCCGCAATTTCTGGTGCCATGTGGACGGGGTCGGCATCTTTTCCGCCATGGGTGCATCCGCCCTACAAGAAGCCGCAAGATTCACCCCTGATCAGGATGAGACCGAACTGACGGCCGGGTTTCAGTGGCAGACGGTGAAGCGATACTCTAAAAAGTTTCATTTAGAGGCCGTCGTCACCTCCTTTATCCCGGTGGACTGCAACGTGGAAATCCTGCATATCACCATCAAAAACCGGGCGAAAGCCGCCGCAAAGATCACTCCTTACGGCGCGATTCCCATCTACGGCAGGAGCGCGGACAACATCAGGGACCACCGCAACGTAACTTCCATGCTCCACCGCATTGAGACCACCGCGGACGGCGTTTTTGTCTGTCCCACCATGTCCTTTGACGAAAAGGGACACCGTCCCAACCATAAAGTTTACTATGTCCTCGGCTGCAAGGGAGACGGCGCAAAGCCTGCAGGCTTTTTCCCCACAGTGGAGAGCTTTATCGGCGAGGGCGGTTTCTACACACATCCGCAGGCTGTCCACGACAACCTTTCGGGCGTTCCCGCAGGCGCATCCGCCGCAGGACGGGAAGCGATGGGCGCCTTCCGTTTTGCAAAAATCACGTTAGCGCCCGACGAGAGCGCAGACTACATCCTGCTCCTCGGCGTGGAGGATGCACGGGAGAACATCGACGCCCTTCTGCAAAAATACAATACCTCCGCCAAGGTGGAGTCCGCGCTTCTTGCAACAAAAACCTACTGGCAAAAGAGCGTAAACGCCTCCTTCCACACAAAGGATGAGGATTTTGACAAACTGATGAAATGGGTCTGCTTCCAGCCCTTCCTTCGCCGCCTCTTCGGCTGTTCTTTCCTGCCTCACCACGACTATGGCCGAGGAGGAAGAGGCTGGCGCGATCTCTGGCAGGACTGCCTCTCTTTACTCCTTTTAGAACCTAAGGATGTAGGACACATGATCACCATGAACTACGGCGGTGTCCGCATCGACGGCACAAACGCCACTATCATCGGCACGGGCGACGGTAATTTCATTGCCGACAGAAACGGTATTGCCCGGGTCTGGATGGATCATGCTCTATGGCCTCAGATGACCACCAAGCTCTACATTGACCAGACCGGAGATGTGGACATCCTCAATCGCGAAGCGCCATATTTTAAGGATGCACAGACCCTGCGGGGAACCGATACGGACGCGCAGTGGAGCCCCGATCAGGGCAGTAACCAGCGGACCGAAAGCGACGAAATCTACATGGGCACCATTCTGGAGCACCTTTTGATTCAACAGCTCGCCGCATTTTACGAAGTGGGCGACCACAATGTATACAGACTGCGCGGCGCGGATTGGAACGACGCGTTGGATATGGCTTCCGAGCACGGAGAGAGCGTAGCTTTTACCTGCGCTTACGCGGGAAATCTGATGGAGCTTGCGGCGCTCTTACGCCTCCTTGATAAACGCGGCGGCAGCCGCACGGTATCGCTCCTTACGGAACTCTCTATCCTTCTGGAAAACGATCCTGCCATCTACGACAGTGCCGAGCGGAAGCGTGAGATTTTGTCAAATTATGTAAACCAGTGCAGGCATACGGTGATTGGCACTCGCAGTGAATTCTCTCTCGCTTCCCTCGCCGTCAACCTGACCGAGAAGGCAAACTGGCTGATGAGCCACCTGCGGTCACAGGAGTGGGTCAGTGTATCCGCCGACGAGGGCTGGTATAACAGCTACTATGACAATCACGGAAGATCGGTAGACGGCGTCTATGACGGCAAAGTACACATGATGCTCACAGGGCAGGTTTTCTCCATCATGAGCGGTGTGGCGGATGCCGAACAGATCAGCAAGATCACCAAAAGCGCCGACCGCTACCTCTATCAGAAGGAGACCGGCGGCTATCGCTTAAACACTGACTTCGAAGAATTAAAATTTGACATGGGACGGATGTTTGGTTTTGCCTACGGCGAAAAGGAAAACGGCGCTGTCTTCTCCCACATGACGGTCATGTACGCTAACGCCCTCTACCGCAGAGGCTTCGTGCGCGAAGGCTGGAAGGCCTTAAAGACTCTCGCGGACACCGCCCTTGATTTCGATACCAGCCGCATTTACCCGGGGATCCCGGAGTATTTCAGGGCGGATGGCAGAGGAATGTACCATTATCTTACCGGCGCTGCAAGCTGGTATATGCTGACCCTGATCACGGAAGTTTTCGGCGTGCGCGGCGAAGCGGGTGACCTGCTTCTTGCCCCAAAACTCTTGGGTGAACAATTTGACGATACGGGCTGCGCTTCCGTCTCCGTTCCCTTTGCAGGCAAAGATCTCACCATCATTTACCGCAACCGTGAGAAAAAGGATTACGGTTCCTACCGCATCGCTTCGGCGGTCTGCGGCAAAGAGAAGCTTGCCATAAATGAGGACGCTTCTCTCATCCTGCCCCGCAGAAACATTGAAGACTTACCCGACGTATCTTGCGAGATTATCGTCGAACTGGTATAGCCTTCCCATATATGGTTTACCCTGTCACAATGTTCTTGCTAAAATAACAACAGCTGTACGGAAACATTTGGGCGAATGCGCCCGGAAAGGATATTACTATGAAATACGGATACTTTGACGACTCGAACAGAGAATATGTGATTGACCGCCCGGATACACCGGCGCCTTGGGTCAATTACCTGGGTTCCCCGGCATACGGCGCAATCATTTCCAACAACGCAGGCGGTTACAGCTTTGAAAAATCGGGAGCAAACGGCCGCATCCTGCGCTATGTATTCAATAACTTTGACCAGCCCGGCCGCTATCTCTATCTGCGGGACAATGACTCGAAGGATTACTGGTCCGCTTCCTGGCAACCCGTGGGCAAGGATCTTGCTTCCTACAAGAGCGAATGCAGACACGGCATGGGCTACACGAAAATGACCGCCGACTACGACGGCATTCACTCCGAGGCCCTCTACTATGTGCCCTTAAACAGCACATACGAGGTCTGGAACCTGACCGTGGAGAACCGCTCGAACCGTCCGCGTAATCTCACGCTTACAGGCTATGCCGAGTTTACAAACCACAGCAACTACGAACAGGATCAGATCAATCTCCAGTACTCCCTGTTCATCTCCCGCACCCTCTTTGAAGGGAACCGGCTGACCCAGCAGATCCACGGAAATCTGGATGCCATACCCTTTGACGAACCGGTTGACGAGAAAACTCCCGTAGAGCGCTTTTTGGGTCTTGCAGGAGCACCTGTCTCCTCCTATTGCGGGGACAGGAACGCTTTCCTTGGCAATTATCACGGCTATGGTAATCCGCAGGGCGTTGTATCCGGTGATCTGGGGAATGTTACCAATTATAATGAAAATGCCTGCGGTGCGCTCTCCTGCGTGATTACGCTTGCACCCGGTGAAAAAAAGACGGTCGCTTATCTTTTGGGCGCAAAGTATGCAGCAGAGGCTGATGCCATTATCGCTTCCTATGCAGACCCTGCACAGCGCGCGGAGGACGAAATCCTGGCTTTGAAAAACGACTGGTACGAGAAATTCGACCATCTGAGGGTGAAAACGCCCAGCCCCGTCTTCGATACCATGATCAACACTTGGAACGCCTACAACTGCTTTATGACCTTTATCTGGTCGCGGGCAGCTTCCTTTATCTACTGCGGCTTAAGAAACGGCTACGGGTACCGTGATACCGTGCAGGACATTCAGGGCATCATCCATCTGGCGCCGGAAATGGCAAAGGAAAAGATTCGCTTCATGCTCTCCGCTCAGGTACATCACGGCGGCGGCCTGCCGCTTGTAAAGTTCACCCACAATGCAGGGCATGAGGATACCCCCGAGGATGCTTCCTACCGGGAATCCACGGGACATCCCGCTTACCGCGCGGACGACGCTCTCTGGCTGTTCCCCACGGTCTTTAAATACGTTGCCGAAACCGGCGATCTCGCCTTTCTCGACGAAGTCATTCCCTTCGCAGACAAAGACGAAGGAAGCGTCTACGAACACTTAAAACGCGCGATCAACTTCTCCTTGGAAAGGCTCGGCCCCCACGGTACGCCCGCAGGCCTTCACGCCGACTGGAACGACTGTCTGCGCCTGGGCAAAAACGGGGAATCCTCGTTTGTGGCAATGCAGTTTTTCTATGCACTGAAGATCCTGAAGCTGTTCGCTGTGCGAAAACAGGATACCGACTATGAAAAATATCTTGATAACATGCTGTCTGATACCGAAGAGAAGCTCCAGCACCTCTACTGGGACAATGACCGCTTTATCCGCGGCTTCCGTGAGACGGGCGAAAAGATCGGCCAGGCTGCCGATCCGGAGACCAATCTCTGGCTGAATCCTCAGAGCTGGGCCGTGATCAGCGGACTTGCCACGAAGGAACAGGCAAAAGCCGCAATGGACAATGTTTTCGAAAGACTGAATACCCCTTACGGCGCCATCCTGATGGATCCGCCCTTCCACGAGCACATTTTTGACGGCGCCCTTGCGTCCATCTTCAACCAGGGCACCAAAGAAAATTCCGGTATCTTCTCCCAATCTCAGGGATGGCTGATTCTGGCGGAAGCCCTGCGCGGCGCAGGTGAGCGTGCCTTCACCTACTTTATGGAGAACGCGCCCGCGGCCCAGAACGACCGCGCTGAGATCAGAAAGATCGAGCCCTACTGCTATGGCCAGTTTACGGAAGGAAAGGCCAGCCCTCATCTCGGGCGTTCCCATGTCCATTGGCTCACCGGCACGGCTTCCACTGTGATGGTAGGCTGCGTGGAAGGTATTTTGGGACTGCGCCCCGATCTGGATGGCATCCGCTTAAGCCCTGCCGTTCCAAAAGACTGGAAGCATTTTGAGATGGATAAGGACTTCCGTGGTAAGCATCTGCACATCACCGTGGAAAATCCAAACGGCCGGGAATCCGGCTTTGAGAAGCTGATCGTAAACGGGGAAGACTACGCCGATCCGTATATTCCGGCGGATCGCCTGCTGGATGAAAACGAGATTACTCTGATTCTTTCGTAATCTCAGCGCTCCCCCACTCGATAGCGTGATTCCTGTCGCGATACTTTTTCGGCGTCATTCCGGTCTGTTCGCGAAACTGCTGGATGAAATGACTCTGGGAGGAAAAGGACAGCCGATTAGCAATCTCGATAAGTGAATAGTCGCTGTAGCGCAGCATATTTTCGGCCATCTCAATCTTCTGCCTGCGAATATAGCTGCTGACGGAATCCCCCGTCTCCTTCTTGAACATCCGGGAAAGATAACCGGCGGACACGCCCAGCTCGTCCGCCAGTTCCTCGATGGTGATCCGCTCCTTAATATGGGCGTAGATATATTCTTTACACTGGCGGATCTGTCTGGAGCCTGCGTCGCTCTTACGGATCCGCCGCATTTTTTCCGCAAAATCAAGCGCCATCTCATCGTGCAGATTTCTGACGCCCTGCACCGTGTGCACATCGTCCAGTCTCTGAATATAGAAATCACTCATTCGGAAAGCCTGCTCAATCTGCATCCCCTTCTGGGCGCAAAGTCTCGTGACCATGGCGGTGGTAATAACAAAATGATACTTTAAGTTCATCAGTTCGTTGCGCGATAAAACGCCCACGCCCTCAGTCTCAAGAAAACGCTCCTGCTCGCAGTTTTTTCTGACAGCCTCCGTATCTCCCTGCGTCACCGCCTGATAGAACAAAAACTCCTCCGTTGGCTGCCTGTGCTCTACCTGATCAATATCATCCTCCGACTCCAAAAGAAGCCACTCATCGCGATACCCCATCCTCCATCCTCCACTTTCTCTCCAACCACAAAAACACACCGATACAAATAAGCACGGAAATCCCCGATCCCGCTGTGGAAGCCAGTCCCATGGGAAAGAGGGTGTCCGCAAAGTACTTCGAAGCCAGATATGCGAAAGGGATCCGCACACAGACGATGGAAATCGAATTGTGGACAAAGGAAATCACCGACAGCCCATAGGCACAAAAATACCCGCTGAAACAAAAGTGGATTCCCGCCAGCGCCGCATCCCATACATAGCCCCGCATATACTGTCCGCCCAGCCGCAGCACGGCTGCATCTTCCGCAAAAAGACCGACGAAGGTCTCCGCGTCATATTGCATCAGGGCCACCGCGAGAAGCCCCCAGCCAAACGAGAGCAGGGCCGCATAGAACAAGGTACGTCTGGCCCTGTCGTGCTTACCGGCGCCCACATTCTGAGCGGCGAGGGCGGACACCGACTGCAGCATGGAGGATGGCACCAGAAAGAGAATACCGATTATTTTCTCCACAATCCCCACCGCCGCCGCGTCATTTAATCCCCGCCTGTTGGCAATGATGGTGATGACTATGAAGGATATCTGGATAAAGCCGTCCTGCATGGCGATGGGAATCCCAATCCACAAAATCCTCCCCATGGTCTCCCTGTGGGGCTTAAAACCCTTTTTCGAGAGGGTCAGACCCGTTGGCCTTCTTCTGATCACGAAAAAAGCGATAATCACGCTGACGGTCTGGGAGAGCGTCGTCCCCAGCGCCGCCCCTGCCGCACCAAGGCCCATTTCCCCGATGAAAAGGTAATCCAGACCGATATTGACTGCGCAGGCGAGGGCGACAAAATACATGGGACTCTTCGAGTCCCCCATTCCCCGAAAGATCGAGCTGATGATATTGTAGGCGGTGATGAAAGGGATGCCCAAAAAGCAGATGGTAAGGTAGGCAATTGTTCCTGCCACCGCCTCCTTCGGGGTTGACATCACCGTTACGATGGGTCGCACGGAAATGAGCAGAATCGCCGTTACCGCTAAAGACAGCGTAAAAAACAGGGTTGCCGTATTGCCCACCGCCAGAGAAGCTTTCTCCTTTTGTCCCGCACCTACAGCCTGTCCGATCATCACGGTAGCTCCCATGGCAAGCCCCACGATCATCACCGTCAGCATGTGCATGACCTGACTGCCGATGGAAACCGCCGTGGTGCTCTCCACCCCGTTAAACTGTCCGATGATAAACAGATCCGCCATACCGTAGAGAGTCTGCAAAAAATAAGATAATAAATAGGGTAATGAAAATCCGAGAAGCGTCCGAAAGACGCTTCCCGTAGTCAAATTCTTTTCCATTTATCACTCCACCTCAGTCGGAAATACGGTTCAAAACAAAGTCGTCCACCGTACCCCAGCTGCCCTTGTTGCACTTCATGCGCACACCGACGGCAACACTGTCCGTTACCTTGATCTCTGATATCGTAGGATTCTTCCAGTCCGTCCAGCCGCTTAAAGCAAACGAATCCGTCAGCTCTCCATCCGCCGTGACTGCATACAGTTCCATCTCGCAGTCGTCATTCACATCACCGCCCTGCGCAAAGGCACTTAACTTGTACGTGCCGGCAGGAAGTCCCGTAATTTCCTGTTCGATGGAAAAATCCATATCGGAATCTCCCGACCAGAAATGGAACGCGATCTCCCCTTCGTGGGCATCGTCCGCCTTTTTCTGAAAATCGGTAGGGTTACTTCCCTCGTAAGCCACCTTCCACATAGAGGTATCTGCCTCTTCAAAGCTCGGATTTAGCACGTAATTGAGACTCTCCACCTTGACATGCGCGGTGACGGCAGAACCGTCCTCTAAGTTTCCCGTCACCTCATAAGTGTCAGGCATATCCATATCGACAGCCGCAAGCGCCGCCTCATCCCAGGTAACGGCCGCCTGATCCTTGACGGAAGGGTCATTGTAAATCACGTCCACAGCCTCCGGCATTTCCAGCGCTCCGCCGGTTTCCAGCAAGATTTCGACATCGGGCACCTGTTCCACCGCCAAAGGCGCCGTCGCGCCGTATTTCAGATACTTAAATACGTTCAGGGATGCCAGCGGATGCCCCTCAAAGTCAAACATGGCCTGATTGTCCCAGGAACAGCCGCCGTAGTACTTGCCCGCATCATTCGGGTCATAATCTTTTGCATAACTGCTGGCCCAACCGCTTCCAAACTCTTCCCATATGGGAGAGTTTTCTGCCTTTGTCTTACCAACAGGGATCCATGTGCCCTCCCAGTAAAAGACACCCAGCACACCCGCCTCGTTTGCTGCCTCGCAGATATCGCGGATCATGGTCGCCTGGCTCTGCACCGTAGCCCCGTATCCGGGCACCGGATCATCCACTCCGTTTATGCTGTTGCCGCTGTCGTCGCCATCCTCGGAAGTATAGCAGTAAGAAGTCTCCGCAATGACCACCTGCTTGCCGAACTTCTCCTGCAGCATTTTTGCCACCGCCTGCATATTCTCCCTGTCCCCGTGCCAGAAAGGATAATAGGAAAAGGCAAAGATGTCATAGTCCACCGCCGCCTTCTCAAGACCGGCCGCAATCCCTTCAATACTTCCCTCATGGTGAATGTCCGTATAATGTACGGTAACCTGTATCTCTCTGCCATATGTTTCCGCCGTCTCGCGAACCGCACGGCTTCCTTCCTGCAGCAATTTGGCAACATCATCCGCCTTCTTTTCTCCCGCCATACCGGTATTGATCTCGTTTCCAATCTGCACCATACCGACATCCACCCCTGCATCCAGGATTTTGGATAGGCTTTCCTTCGTAAAGTCATAGAGCGCACTGCCCTTCTCGTCCACGCTCATGCCTTCCCATGCTTTGGGCGCAAACTGCTTCTTGGGATCCGCCCAGAAATCGGAATAGTGGAAGTCGATGCACACCTTCATCCCGTATTTGGTAGCGCGCCGCCCCAGCTCAATGGCCGTTGGCACATCGTTGTTGCCGCCGCCGTAGCCGTTTCCGTTTTCGTCATAGGGATCGTTCCATACGCGCAGACGGATGTAGTTGACACCGGACTGCGCAAGCGTCATAAACACGTCCTGCTCCTGCCCGTCGAAGTTATAGTACTTCACGCCGCTCTTTTCCTCCGCAAGCACGGCGGAAGCATCCATACCCCTGATAAAATCATCCGCAATATCCGGGATGGGCGCCAAAAAGATCTCCGACTCCTCAGAAGCAGTCGGGAGCGGAAATGTCGTGATTTCACCGATTGGCTCCATTTGCACTGCGTCAGGAGCGGCTTGCCTCGTGCCGCATCCCCACATGGCGCCAAGGCAAAGTCCCGCGCTCAGACCGATTACCGCCAGATTCTTCCATGACTTTCTCATCTTGTTCCTCCCTGATTTTCTCATCATATGATAGTATAGCATATTTTTTATCAGTCTGTCACGCGCCCCCATTTAGCATAGGGACAGGCATTTTTCTTCATTGCGGCCCGCAATTCCACAAAACACCCGCAGGCTCTGCACATGCCGTCCATCAGCAAATCACACTCTTTACAGAAAGAGAGCCGCTTCTCGTAAAGCGGCTCCTCAACTTTTAAGTCTTCCTCCAGACCGGCTATGTAATCGTGCAGATTTTGAAAGTACGCCGCCTGATCCATGTCTCTGGTAAGACATTTGCGGCAAATCCGTTTCTGCTCCATCTTCGATTCTCCTATTTGATGCGGAAGCTGATCACGCTGCCCGCCGGCGCCGTGAAGCTGATCTTCCCATCCTTAGCCTCATAAGCGGTAAAGGCTTCCTCCTTCACCCTCTCCGGTTCCTCAAAGGTGTTATGTGCACGCATTTCACCCTTCAAGATAGCCGCTGTGATCTCCTGCGGACTAAGCTCCACAAAGGACATCTCCACAGGCGCATCTTCGCTGGCGGAAAGGTTTGTCAGCGTCACATTCACATAGCCGTCCCCTCCCACGGAAACGGACTCATCCAAAAACGGCACCTGGCTCTCCTTACCCACGCCAACGGTCTTGTTGCCCTCAATAAAGCTTTCCAAAAGCTCCGCGCCCTGATGATGTCTGTACATATGGAATACATGATAGGTCGGCGTCAGGATCATCTTCGGCCCCTCTGTCAAAATCACAGATTGTAATACGTTCACCAACTGCGCGATGCAGGCCATCTTTACACGATCACAGTGCTTGTTGAAGATATTGAGGGTGACGCCCGCCACCAGCGCGTCGCGCATGGTATTCTGCTGATAGAGGAAACCCGGATTCGTGCCCGGCTCCACGTCAAACCAGCAGCCCCACTCATCCACGATCATGCCAATCTTTTTCTCCGGATCATACTGATCCATGATCGCGCCGTGACGCTCCACCAATTCCTTCATAAAGACTGCCTTTGCCAGCGTGTCATACCATCTGGTCTCGTCAAAGTCCGTAGCGCTGCCCTTATGATCCCAATCCGGTCCCGGTACCGTATAGTAATGCAGAGACAGACCGTTCATGTAACCGGTTGCCTGTCCGCCGGGCTGGGGCGGCGCAAAGCAGGTCTTCAGCACCCCCTCCGTCCAATAATAATCCGCGGCATTGGCACCGCAGCAGATCTTCTGGATCGGCGCCGTATGATCGTAATGGCGCACATAGGTCTGATATCTCCTGTAGAGGTTCGCATAATAATCCGGCGTCATATTGCCGCCGCAGCCCCAGTTCTCGTTACCTACGCCAAAATAATCAATCTTCCAAGGCTTTTCATGCCCGTTTTTCTTACGCAGATCGGCCATGGGAGATACGCCCTCAAAAGTGATGTACTCCACCCACTCGCTCATCTCCTGCACGGTGCCGCTGCCCACGTTTCCGTTCACATAGGTCTTGCAGCCGAGCTGTTCGCAGAGTTCAAAAAACTCGTGCGTGCCGAAGCTGTTGTCTTCCACCACGCCGCCCCAATGCGTATTGATCATCTTTTTACGGCTCTCCTTCGGACCGATGCCGTCCTTCCAGTGATACTCATCCGCAAAGCAGCCGCCCGGCCAGCGAAGCACGGGAATCTGCATCTCTTTTAAGGCGTCCACCACATCCTTACGCATCCCGTTTACGTTAGGTATGTCGGAGTTTTCTCCCACATAAAGCCCTTCGTAGATACATCTGCCCAGATGCTCCGAGAAATGTCCGTAGATTTCAGGATTAATATGCCCCTTTTTGTGTTTCTCATTGATCAGTAACTTTGCCATCCCTTCCCTGTTCCTCCTTCATTTTGATTTGCCTTATCGTATTATGTAAACCGATTGATTTCCTATCTTGCTTCCACCTCTGTGAAACAGTGAAAATAAAATATTTTAAGCTCTTCTGAAAGTATAGCGGAAGAACCCACGAAAAGCAAGCCGTATTTCCATTTCTTCCTGAAATCCGTGCCCGAGATGACCCACCAAATCTCTGTTTGTGCATACTATAAAGTAACACTGCGAACTCACAGGAAACCATTATGCACGAAAGCCCATCCGTGGCCATCTTTGGCCACAAACAGGATACCGGAAACTATGAAACCGCTCTGGAGCGTATGAGAATCCCTCACTTCACGACAACAGACCCCGCAGAAGCCGACCACGCGACTCATCTGCTCCTTCCGGGAGGCGGCGACATCACGCCCGCCTTCTTCGGCCAGACCGATCACGGTTCCCTCCATGTGGATACCGTCCTTGATATTTTACAGCTCAAAGCACTCTCCCGCTTTGTCGAAAAAAGCAAACCGGTGCTCGGCATCTGCAAAGGCCTCCAAATCATCAATGTGCATTTCGGCGGCGATCTGTTCCAGGATCTCGTCACTGCAGGCAGCCACAAATGGGTCGGCCGCGACCAGTTTCACCATGTTTATCACTGCAGCTTAGGCCGCCGGGACTTCTTTTATCAGCTCTACGGCATGAGCATCCTCGTAAATTCCGCCCATCATCAGGCTGTCAATCATCTGGGAAACGATCTGCTCCCGGTATGCCGTGCCACAGACAGTGTGATCGAAGGCCTCATACACCGGTCTCTCCCGATCCTGGCCGTCCAATGGCACCCCGAAAGGCTCCCTGACGAAGGCGGTAAGTCGCTGTTTTCTTATTTTCTTTCGCTACGCTGATGCTTTAAGTGGCTTTGCTCCTTTGCATGGAGGGAGAGCATCTCAAAAAGGGCACGCATGATCTGCATCACCACCCCTGCTGTCTCCTCATCCACCTCGCCTATGGCCTTGCTGATCTTATGAAAACTCCGGGCCCAGTGCGCCGTAAAATCGATCAGGTTGTCCGTCTCCGACGCCTGCACCACCCTGTAGAGCGTATCCACAAAAATACGCATCTGCGCCTGATCTAACGACAGAATCCATTCATTGAGCGTCTGGTCCACAAACTTACGCCCCCGGCGAATCTCGTCCGCAAAGTAAAAATCGCCGTCCTTCACCAGCCAGGTGTAAGGATTATGCTGAGCAATCCCGAGGGTTTTGCTCTCCACCACCCGATAATCGCCGTCGATATAAAGCAGCATCCCCACCAGGGAGGAACGCGGTACCGTCTTGTGAACGCGGTCCTCGATTTCCTGCCATGCTCCCTGTTTCCTGACCTCCGGCCGAAATCCCGGCCCGTCGTGGTCATAGATTCTCTCGATCCGCTCCCTCACCGCCGCGCTACAGTGCATGGACGCATAGACGGCCAGATTCCCGCCCTTAGAATGACCGCCCACATAAAAACTGCCGTCGATCGTCCCCGCCGCCTGCTCCAGATAAGGTACGCTGTGAAGCTGCCCGGGCACCGGCTCCGAAAAGGCAAGATTGAAATCTTCTTTCCAGCCCACGATCGTTTCATCGGTTCCCCGAAACACCACATAGGAAAGCCCCTCGGGGAATCCGCACACCACGGCGGAAAACTGACTTTCCTGCTCTGGTTCAATTAGATTTACATAATTCCAAAGACGCATCTGCCCGAAGCGCCTGCTGTTCAAAACCCCTGTAAAAAGTGCGGTATTATCCTTGCGGTAACGCTCATCCGCATAGAGCCGGTCGTAATCCGCATGGGCCGCAATCTCCTTAAGGTTTACCGGCGCGCCATTGTCCTCCGGTCCCGGCACGATACCGTCAAATTTCAGATAAGAAAGCTGACTGAGCACCAGCGAATCCACATCACAAAAAGGCTTCTCGGCCAGACTGTAATCTCCGTATTCTTTTAAATAGTCCAGAATGGTTCCCATTTTCTCACACTCCAAAACATTTCATGCCTGCCGCCGATTTTCCTGCTTTCCCAGCTTTCCTACTTCTATAGCTTAGCTTCCAGATGCTCAATATTCTTAATCAGCACACTGACCGTCCCATCGGGATTTGTGATAAACTCCACGCACTTAGGATTCTTATACTGCTCCATGGGAATCTTGATCTCAATGCCCGTGTCCGTAAACAGATGCTGGCTTTGATATTTGCGCGTCGTGTTTTCACTGTGCGGCTCGATCGTCTCCTTCACCATGTTGTACTTTTCCATTTTATCCTGAAAAGCCGTCCTTAATTCCGGTTCACCCTCAAAAATCTTCTCCGCGATCTCCTCCACCACAAAGCCGCCGTTTTCCTCGATTTCTTCCTGAATAATACTTTTGGCATACATCTGCCGTTCAAACCGCTCCGACTCATCAAAGCCGTCCTTCTGCACACTCTCCACTGCCCGTCCCACGATGGAAAGCTTTGCCTTGTGAGAAAGGCGGGCGCTGCATTTTAAGAAAAGAAAGGAAAAGTAGTCTGTCTTCTCCCCGTTTACCTCGTATTTCTTCTCCACTACCCATAGGGAAAGATCGGAGAGCCTGATCACTGCAGCCTCGGTGAGTCGCTGCGTTTGAGAAGGCAGAATGGACTTGTGGCGGATCAGCTCGTTGCTGTTGCCCTCTCCCTCCGCAAGCGGCATGGTTCTGTGCGTGTAGAAAGCTTTAAAATTCAGTTTGAGAAGGGCCAGATATTCCTCCTCTCCCTCCCGAAAACGCACCACCATCAGATCCGCCGGGGGAATGTCGATGTTCGCCGCCATGATCTCATACAAAAGTCCTGCGATCTCCTGACTGACCGCCACAAAATCCTCGTCATCATACCCGGTAAGAAGCTTATAAACTTCTGATTCCTGTTCATAGAAGCGGCACTCCTTCGCGTCGTCCCCCGCACAGATCCTGCCGATATGTTCCCGCACAAAATCCGCCACCTCCAAACCAAACTCCAGCTCCGTATCGGAGAGCACCGGCATCCCGATGGTGGAATCTAAAATATGTACGATGATGTGTTTTATCCTGATGTCTTCTTTGTTCATGCATGATCTCCTTTTGTTTGCGTAACGATTGTTTTACGAATCAACATTTCCGTAAGCCTGGAAGGTCGAACGTTATTAATATTTTTCAGGGTAGTCTGTCCCTGTCTCAGTCTGCATTAAGTTTACATAATATTCCGGTTCCCGTTCCATCAAAAGCATGGTATGGAAAGCCTCCAGCAGCATCTTGTCCCCGTTACTTTTCATATCCGTCCTGTCCCGGTCAAGCTGCGCCTTGAAGTGATCCATCTGCCAGACCATGATATCCACCAGACTGTAACCCGCCACCTGATAGTCACAGAGAAAATTCTGATGCTCCAAATAATACAAAAATTCCCTTGACACGCCTTCCGAGCCGATCAGCATTTCAAAAAACCGTTCCAGAAACGCCTCGTCCTCCCCGGCATAATAACACAATGCGCGCGCCCAGGCGTAAGCCTTTGTCTGCTCTTCCTTCGTCATCTGCCGCTCCTCCTTCCGCTTACTTTACTCTGCCGCTTCGGCGTCCCACTCTCTGCCTTCTCCCTCCCGAAAAAGCCCGGTTCTTTTTCTCCCGATTTTCACATAAAATATGCTAAATAACACCAGGACGTGTTTCTATGGCTCTATTAGAACAGATCAACGATCTCATATGGGGACTCCCCCTGATTATCCTGCTTATGGGCACGCATATTTATTTCACCTTCAAACTGCGCTTCCCCCAAAAAAACCTTTTTCGGGCAATCCGCCTCTCTTTGTATTCCACGCAAGAGCCGTCCGCTGCCGGAACATCCGATCCCTCAAAAAAGGGATCCTCCACCGGGACCCCTTCCGCCGCGTATCAATCAGGCCGAAACCTCTCTCCCTTCTCGGCTCTCTCCACCACGCTGGCCGCCACCCTGGGCACGGGAAATATCATTGGCGTCTCCACTGCTGTCGCCCTCGGCGGTCCCGGCGCCATCCTTTGGTGCTGGATCACCGGAATCCTCGGCATGGCAACCGCCTACGGCGAATGTTACTTAAGCGTCCTCTATCGCCAGCAGAACAAGGATGGGCTCTACGTCGGCGGTCCTATGTACGTCTTAAAAAACGGTTTACATAACAGTAAGTTGGGCAGCCTGTATGCCATGTGCACTCTGGCAGCCGCTTTCGGTGTAGGCTGCACCACACAGGCAAACTCCGTTACAAGAGCCACTACCTTAAGTTTTGGGATCTCTCCCCATCCGGTCGGCATCGCTCTTGCCGTGATCACGGCGGCTGTCATCCTCGGCGGCATCCGCAGCATCGGAAACCTCTGCGAGCGCACCGTCCCCGCGATCACCTTTTTGTATCTGTTCGGCTGCGTGCTGCTCCTGCTCCTCTACCGTCACCAGCTTCTCACCGCCGTCGTCTGGATCATAAAGGATGCCTTCTCCTTTACAAGCCTTGCCGGCGGCGTAGCAGGCGCAGGCTTACAGCATGCCATGCGCTACGGCATCGCCAGAGGACTTTTCACAAACGAAGCGGGCATCGGCACTTCCGCCATCGCCGCAGCCGCTTCCCACACCAAAGACCCTAAAATACAGGCCTATGTGTCCATGACCGCCGTTTTCTGGGACACGGTCGTGATGTGCCTGCTGACAGGGTTGGTTGTGGTCTGCAACATGCTCTATGATCCGGCATCCATCGCCGGAGCCGCCGAGACGGATCTGACTGCTGCTGCCTTCGCCCACTTACCCTATGTGGGTGACGCCTTCCTCACAATCTCTCTGTGCGCTTTCGCCGTGACCACTCTCATCGGCTGGTCCTATTTCGGAGAAAAGGCCGCCGAATATCTGGGCGGGAACCGCAGTGTGCCGCTTTATAAACTTGTCTACATTATCATGATCTATCTGGGTGCCATCATTCCCATGCGTCTCGTGTGGGAGTGCACCGACCTGATCAACGGACTGATGGCTCTCCCGAATCTGCTGGCGCTGTGGGCCCTGCGCAGAGAAATTAAATCCTGATCCGCACTTTTTGTCGGGAATAAAGAGTTCCGATTTTTCTTACGACTCAAAATACCCCGCTACTGTTTTTAGGTGCTCAATCACCGGCAGATGCTGCGGGCAGGCATTTTCACACTGACCGCAGGCAATGCAGTCCCCCGCCTTGCCAAAGGTTCCCGTCAGCCGCTCGTAATACTCACCCTGCGGCGTCCATCCCTTGCCTTCTGCCTCCTGCATCTCCGCATTATAGAGAGAGAAGTATTTCGGGATCGCTATCTTCTTGGGGCAGCCCTCCGTACAGTAGGAGCAGCCGGTGCAGGGAATCGCGATATTGCCGTTGATCATGGCCGCCGCCCGGTACACCATGCGTTTTTCGTCCTCCGTGAGGGGCTTGAAGTCACTCATATAACCAGTGTTATCTAATAACTGTTCCATATTACTCATACCGCTTAGAACCATCTTTACATTGTCAAGGCTGGCCGCAAAGCGGATTGCCCAGGACGGGATTGACATCTGCGGATCATAGTTTTGAAACATCTCCGCGACTGCCTTTGGCACCTGCGCCAAAGTGCCTCCCTTAACAGGCTCCATCACCCACACGGGCACCCCGTGCTTCGTTGCTACCTCATAACAGAGCTTCGACTGGATCGCACTGCTCTCCCAGTCCAGATAGTTGAGCTGCAGCTGCACAAATTCCATCTCCGGATGCTCGGTCAGCACCTTATCCAAAAACTCCGCATTGTCATGGTAGGAAAAACCCATATGCTTCACAAGCCCCTGTTTTTTCTTTTCCGCCAGCCAGTTGAAGCAGTCCAGATCCGTATAAATCTTATAATGCCCGAAACCGATATCGTGCAGCAGATAGTAGTCTGCTTGTGTCAAGTAAGGA
>DLAF01000028.1 GCA_002492725.1 Lachnospiraceae bacterium UBA7054 | reverse complement strand
CATCGCGAGTTTCGCAATTACCTAATATTTGTAAAACCCCCTTCTAAATAGTACCAGCTGTACTATCAGTGGTGGTACACCTAGTATACGCTTCCGCCTCAAGTGTTGTCAATAGGTGCAAAAAAAGAAAGCATACACATCGTTGTGCGTATACTTTCCTTTATCGCCTCTAAACCGCCTTTTTCTGCCTCGCCCGTTACTTTACCAGCAGAGATTTACCTGTCATTTCCGCAGGCTGCTCCATCCCCATCAGCTCGATGAGCGTAGGCACAATATCCGCCAGACATCCGCCCTCGCGCAGCTTATAAGCAGGATCCGCATTGACCAGAATGAAAGGCACCGGGTTGGTTGTGTGCGCCGTGAAGGGCGCACCCGTCTCCTCATCGATGAGCTGTTCCGCATTGCCGTGATCCGCGCAGATAAACATCACACCGTCCACCTCCTTTAATGCAGAAACCGCCTTTCCCACGCACTCGTCCACAGCCTCGACAGCCTTGATTGCCGCCTCCTGCACACCGGTATGGCCCACCATATCGGGATTTGCGAAATTGATGATGATTACATCATAATCACCGGATTTGATGGAATCCACCAACTTATCACACACTTCGTATGCGCTCATCTGGGGTTTTAAGTCGTAGGTTGCCACATCCTTTGGAGAGTTGACCAGAATACGGGTCTCCCCTTCGTTGGGCTCCTCCACACCGCCGTTGAAAAAGAAAGTCACGTGCGCGTACTTCTCCGTCTCCGCGATTCTCGCCTGCTTCATGCCATGTGCCGCCAGCCACTCGCCAAAGGTGTTGGTAACGGAAATCTTGTGGAACGCCACCTCTTTGTTCGGAATGGTCGGATCATAATCCGAGAAGCACACATAGGTCAGATCCAGCCTTTTTTCTCTCGCAAAACCCTTGAAATCATCGTCGCAGAAGCTTCTGGTAATCTCTCTTGCCCTGTCGGGACGGAAGTTAAAGAAGATCACGGAATCCCCGTCCTGTATCGTCGCCACGGGCGCGCCGTTTTTCTTTACCACCGTAGGCTTTACAAACTCGTCCGTCTCACCTCTGTCATAGGAAGCCTGAATTCCCGCCGGACCGCTCTCCGCTTCCAGTCCCTCGCCTTTGGTGAGCGCCAGATAAGCCTTCTCCACTCTGTCGTAATTGTTGTCACGGTCCATCGCATAGTAGCGCCCCGTCACGGTAGCCACCTCGCCGACACCGATCTTTTTCATCTCGGCTTCCAGATCCTCCACATAGCCTTTGCCGCTGGCGGGCGGCGTGTCGCGCCCGTCCAGAAAAGCGTGAACGTACACCTTGGAAAGGCCGTTTCTCTTCGCCAGCTCCAGAAGGCCATAGAGATGGGTGTTATGGCTGTGCACGCCGCCGTCCGACAACAGGCCGAACATGTGCAGGGAGGAGTCATTCTTCTTACAGTTGTTCACCGCGTCCATGAGAGCGGGATTCTCAAAAAAGGTGCCGTCCTGAATCTCCTTTGTGATTCGGGTAAGCTCCTGATATACGATGCGTCCCGCGCCCATGTTCAGGTGCCCTACCTCGGAATTGCCCATCTGGCCGTCGGGCAGACCCACCGCCATGCCGCTGGCATTGCCTTTCACAAACGGACACTCAGCCATCAGTTTGTCCATCACAGGCGTCTTTGCCAGTGCAACCGCATTGCCCTCCGTCTTCTCGTTGAGGCCGTAGCCGTCCAAAATCATCAATACTGCCGGTTTCTGTCTTCCCATGATCGTTTCTCCTTTTCTATTTCCATATCACTTTTTATGTTGTCACCCTGGCAGAATTTATCTCCTCTGCCACAGACATATTATATCCGCTTTCCGGAAAAGTGTAAAGTTAAGCCGCTTGTTTTTCTCTTTTTCCCATTATATAATCACAACTATGGAACGCATATACCGTATCAAATACCAGAGCAAACTTTATGAACTCCCCTACGAAGTGGTCTACAGCCGTCGCAAAACCTGCGCTGTCAGTATATCCGCAGAGGGAAAGATCACCCTGCGGCTGCCGCTTCGCACTTCCGATGCACAGATTCGCCGTCTTCTGTCAGACAAACAACACTGGATCATCACACACTATCTGGAAGCCGTAAAGCAGCGGGAAAACCGTCCCGTGTCCGACTTGACGGACGCCCAGCGGGCCGCTCTCGAAAAGCGCTACATCGAAGCGGCAAAAGACTATTTCCCGAAACGGGCCGCTTACTTTGCGCCGCTCACAGGCGGTACTTATCACCGCATCACGATCCGCGACCAGAAGACCCGCTGGGGAAGCTGCAGCACCAGAGGCACCCTGTCCTTTAACTGGCGGCTGATGCTGGCGCCGCCTGCGGTCCTCGACTATGTGGTTGTCCATGAATTATGCCATCTGACCCATATGGATCACTCAAAGGCATTTTGGGCGCTTGTGGAAAGCGCCTGTCCCGATTACCGCAGCCATCGAAAATGGCTCAAGGACCACGGGCAGACTCTTGTCTTATAAGTCTCGTGTATCATATTTTGTTTTGATCCGCAGGCCGCCATACCGCGGTTCATAATCGGATTCCCGCTTGCCGCCATACGCTCTGCCGTCCCGTCTGACGTCCTTGGGCTTACCGTTTTCGTATCTGTATTTATCCTTTGTCTTCTCTCCCTTGGTAATGTAACTGTCCCAATCTCTCTTCGTTTTCCCGCCGGGTCTGCCGTTTCTGCTGCCGTTCCCGTTATTCTTCCCGCCGGATGCGCCATTTCTATTGCCATTCCCGTTATCCTTCCCATCGGGTCTGCCATTCCTGCCGTCTCTTCGGCCGCCTTTCCCGCCGCGGCCGCCCTGAAAGGGTTTCTTCTCAAAGAAAAATTTCTCAGCGCGGATATCCTTGGGCTCATCCCCCAGCTTCATCTTCATAAAGGCCGCCGCAATCTGCGTGGCGCTGTACTGCCCGAGCGCCACGGCATCCAGGATGCTCTCCATCGCCCTGCTGATATCCTCGCCCTCGATCACCGCGTAGGCTTCCCGCAAAATTTTCTCCGACTTTCTGGCAGTGATATCTGCGGCATTCGGTATCTTGCGTTCTTTGATCTTTGTGTGGCAGATTCGCTCAATATCGCGGATCTTATAAGCCTCTCTGCCCACCACCAGCGTAAAAGACCGCCCTGTTTTTCCGGCACGGCCTGTTCTGCCGATACGATGCACATAGTATTCGATATCCTCCGGCACGTCAAAATTATAGACCGCCTCCACGTCGCTTACGTCAATTCCTCTTGCCGCTACGTCAGTCGCGATCAGGATATTCATTTTGCCGCTGCGAAACAGGTTCATCACCGTATCCCGCTGTCCCTGCGTCAGGTCACCGTGAAGTCCCTCCACCTCATAGCCCCTGCCCTTTAAATGCTCCGTCAGCTCATCGACCATCCGCTTGGTATTGCAGAAAATCAGGGCACGCTTCGGATCGTAATAGTCGATCAGGCGACAGAGCACTTCTTCCTTATCCTGTTTGCGCACCTGATAATAAGCCTGCTTGATCAAAGGAATCGTGACTTCCTTTGGCGTCATCTTGATGTAGGCCGCATCTTTCTGATAAGTCTTTGTAATATCGAGAATGGGTTTGGGCATGGTTGCAGAGAAAAGGCCCGTCTGTCGTTCCTCCGGCATTTCCTTTAAAATCGTTTCGATATCTTCCCGAAATCCCATATTTAGCATTTCGTCCGCCTCGTCTAATACAACGGTATGGACATGATCAAATTTCATCGTGTGCCTGCGCATATGATCCATCACGCGGCCGGGCGTTCCCACCACGATCTGCACGCCCGTTTTGAGATTTTTGATCTGTTTGTAGATTTCCTGTCCGCCGTAAACCGGCAGCACCTTGATACTGTCCATATATCTGGCAAATTTGCGCAGTTCATCCGCCGCCTGCATGGCAAGTTCCCTGGTCGGGCAAAGAATCACCGCCTGCAGGGAACGGTTCTCCGGATTGATTTTCTGCAGGATCGGAATGCCAAAGGCCGCCGTCTTGCCTGTGCCGGTCTGGGCCTGCCCGATGATATCCCGCCCCGTCATAAACAGCGGAATCGCCTGCTCCTGAATGGGCGTCATATGCTCGAAGCCCAGCTCCTTGACGGCGCGCAGAATCCTTGCGTCGATTCCCGCATCCTCATAGCGAAGCCCCTCCTGCTTTTCTTCCGTTTCTCCCTTTTCTTCCGTTTCTTTGGCACCGTCATAGCGGTTCGCCGTCAAAATTTCCTTCTCTAGAAATACGTCAAATTCTTCGTTGCTTTTCTTTTTGTTTTTACTCATGTTTCCCTTTCCTTAATTCCCGTACATTCCTTTTCCCGGCCGGCAGCGCACATCATTGCGCCTGGCAGCAGCAATGCGCTATTGGTTTACATAACAATTGCTGCCAACCTTTCGGCATGGCAGCATAATGACACGCTTCTATCCCTTTTTAGAACCTATGACTGATAAATCTTACGCAGCCTGCTCACCGCGCGATTCCTGATCAGGCACTCCCCATGCTCCTCCAGATACTGTAATCTCTCCTCAGAGACCGCGATCAGATTGCCAAATTCCACCGCCTGCGCACAAATCTTGTTAAAGGATTTATATGAAAGTCTGTTTTTCTCAAGCACCAGATAGTAGTCCTCCCCCTCCTTAAAGAGATGGCTCTTCACGGAATATGTACTGGGAATCGTAGCTGTGTACTGCATGGCCTGGTGCAAAGATGCAAAAACAAACATACGGCGGTCTTCATCAAATGCCCGCGATGCCGCTTCCTGATCGGTCAATTCCTCGCTCAGGCTCTGCAGCGCTTCCTTGATGTGCTGCAGCATCCCTCTAAAATCTGCGGGACGCTCATCGGTGAAAGTGACCACCAGACCGTCGTTTTTGAGCGGCGTGATCTGCATGGCAATATTGCCGCCGCTGATCTGATAGCCGACCTCGTCATGTGCCCGCTCGATGATGACCCGGAGGAATTCCTCGCCTCTCTCGCTGCGTTCAAAGATATCCGACAGCGCAAGCCCGTATTCTGCCATATCGTCCGCCGAGACGATACACTGTACCGTTGCCTCGTTGATTTTCTTATATTTCATATGACTTTTTCATCCCCTATCTTTCGGCATAACAACACTTTCCTTTTATGAGTATACCATAAAGACCGAAGATAGAAAAGAATCTTATCGCGTTTCCTGCAAAAAAACTTATTCTAATTCCAAAAAATAAGGTTCTTCCCAGTTATTTTCGCTGCTGATTGCAAAGTGCAGGCAGGGTCCGGTCGCCTGGCCCGTCTGTCCCACAGTGGCAATTTTTTCTCCCTGCGCTACCTGCTGCCCTTTCGTGACCTCCACTGTCTTACAGTGCGCATAGTAAGTCATCTGCCCGCTCTGTACATGCCAAAGCACCACATAATTTCCCATTTCCGCGTCAAATCCTGTCAAAAAGACCTCACCTTCCGCAGCTGCAAGAATGTCAGTACCCTCATCCGCCGCCATATCCACACCTGTATGCGTCCTGACTTCCCCCGTCACAGGATGGGTTCGTTCGCCGTAACTGTCGGAGATCCGCTTAAAATCCGGGCAAGGATTGCTGAAGGTGATTTCCACGTCATGGTGCGCCGCCCCCTCGTTTACGAGCGGTTTTTCCAGATCGTCCCGACCCGCCCCCGCAGAACCGTCACTCTCCTCAGAACCGGCTGTCTGCTCAACGGAAATCCCGTCCTGCAGCCCTGCAAGCTTCTTCTCCTGCCAGGGCGCCCTTCCCACGAAGGTCTCATCAATTCTCGGATGATCCAGGCGGAAACCGGATGCGCTTTTCTCATCTTCGGCAATCTGTACCGTCAGACAGTGCAGACCGTCAAACCACAATCCCTCCCTGTCCGCAAATTTAAGTCCCACCACCAGATGCACCGCCGTCTTCTCCCACACGGCATCCGAATAGGCCTGATAAATGTCCGCACCCGGATCATCCAACACAAACCCGACGGTGTCAGGCACAATCTGCACCTCCTCCGTCTCCCAGTCCTGATAAGCAGAAATGTCTATCGAACCCAAATACATGTCCCCGTCACAGACCACATCAACCTCCGCCGCCTCCTGATCGACCGAAAAGTCCAGATGCTCTTTCGCCCAGGAAAGGCAGTCATCTTCCGTAAGTGTTTTCACCTCTACCGTGCCCGTATCGTAACGGTAAGCGCTGTAAAGGCGCCAAATTTCCGTCGTGCCGCTTTCCTGCGCCGGCAGTTTCCATACAAACCGCCTGGGAAGGCCGTCCTGCGCCAGTTCCAGCACACGGATATTGTCGTCCGAACTGTTCATCAGGGAAGCGCACCATTGCCCGTCAAAGGTATTCACATCCTCGCCGATCAACGTCTTTAGCCCTCGAAATCCAAACGCCTCTGTATATAAACCGTATAACGCTATCCCCGCATCCTCATTCTCACCAAGCAGATACCAGCCGTCCTCCATGGGATTTTTTGCCTCGCCCCTGGTGAATCGAAAGTAAGCCTGATAATCCACCTGCCGTTTTAAGGAAAGCTCGCTGTCGTCCCTTCCCTCCATAACGCCGTGATAATGCAGTGCCTCCTCAAAAGCTGCCTGATCCGCCTCCTCTTCGGATATGTGCAGCGATCCATCCGCTTCGCCGACAGTTTCCTGACTCGCCGCATCCTGCCCGTCAACGTCCTCTCTGCCCTGTCCGCCAGCCGCCGATTCTTTTGCTGTACCACCCGCATCACCCTGAACCTTCCCCGTAAAGGCACAGCCACAGAAACACAGCGCCGCAAGAACCACCAATGCAGTTACGATCCACCCTTTCCTGCCGCAGGCAGCCAACGCGCCAATCCGCTCCCTGACGCCCTTTTCTCCCCGATTCAGCATAAAAGCCATTCCGGGACACGTCTCTTTGTCATCACCATTTTCCAGAAGATTTAACAGCGTTCTGCCGTACGCAAACCGTTCCGATTCTCCAAGCAGCAAAACCGCTGTCTCGTCACAGGCAAGCTCGCTGTCCTGCCTGGCCGCATAGACCGCCGCCCACACAAACGGATCAAACCAGTAGACCGCCGCAAGGAAACATCGCAGAAACGCCCACGCTCCATCCCGATGCAGCGCATGACTGTACTCGTGTGCCAGGATATGCGGGATACTCTGCGGGTCGGTCGCCGCCCCGCTGCCCAGATAGATATCCTTTCCCACCAGGCAGGGACTGGGAAGCCCCTGTACCTGATACACCCTCATCCCGCGCGCTAATAACCGCGCCGCAAATGCCTTTGGAATCGCATGATCCGCAAGTTCGCTCCTGTTCCTTTTCAGAAACCGTACAAAACGCTGTCTTGAAAACAGCATATAGCTTCCCACCAAAAGAAAGCCCACCAGCCAGACGACGCCCAAAAGCAATTGCAAAAAAGGGAAGTGCTCCTTCGCGCCCACGCTCTGCCCTGGTGCACCATGCACCTCTTTGCCTGTTTCGGGAACAGCGTCTTCGCCGCTTTCCCGGGGTGCAGCATTTCCGCTGTCAAAAAGCCTGTCATCTTTTAATGTTAAATCAACAGGCCCCGCACCGCGTTCCCTGGAAAAATCCGTCTGGCTCACACCGTTTTCCTGCGCCCCTGTCTGCAGCTGCCGTATCTCAGACAGCGCGGCGGGAAAGACATTCATCACGCTGATGGGGCTTTCCCCCACCGAAAACGGAAACAGCAGTCTGAGGGCCGCCAAAATCCACAACGCATAGCGGGCTCTCATGCTGATCCGCCCAAAGGTGAGCTTTCTCACACAGAATATCCCCAAAATCAGCACCGACGAAGTAAACAATAAAGTATGTATCACAGCGCGCCACCGTCCTTTCCGTCTCCCGCAGGCCCTGTCCCTGCAGACGTTTTCTCCGCATCCTCTCTGTTCATTTCCGCACGTTGCAGGATCTCGTAAAGCTCCGAAATCTCTTCCCCCGACAGTGCCTTTCTCTCCACCATCGTATTTAACATCAGCCCCATCCGCCCGCCGAAGACCTTCTCCAAAAACTCCTCCGTCTCCTGCAAAGCCGCCTCCTGTCTGTCAATCTTCGGATAATACTGTTTTGCGCGTTCCCCTTCCTCATAATAGACGGCGCCCTTCTCCTCCATCCGTTTCAAAAAAGTCATCACCGTGTGCTTCGTCCATCCCGTCGTTTCCGCAAACCGACGAGTCAACTGCATGATTGTCCTGGGCGCCTCCTCCCACAAAACATCCATGACCTTCCATTCCGCCTCCGATAATCTGACCATCATTCCCGCCTCCCCGATTTCTTCCTTCTTCGGTTGACAAACGCCTACCTTATTTTCTCTCAGTTTAGCAGATAGGTAGTCAGATGTCAACCGTTTTTAAATTTGATATTGTTTTGTTGTTTTCACTTGTTGTCTGTTTTTATCGTCTTTTCGTTTTATTATTCAGACACTTTGTATTTATATTGTATTTTTTTAGAATTTTCCTTTTCTTTTCTAAAAAAAACTGCTAAGATAGGGTTAAGGAAATGTGATTCCTGCCGATATCTTTAGCAGAACAAGGAGTTCGCTGTGCAGTTAAAGATATGGCCATATCGTAAGCACAAATATGAATCCAAGGAGGGATCACCGCAGTTTATGCAAATGAATGGTATTATAAAGTGGAAGCGGTTATGGCGGTCAACCCGTTAAAGAAGACAGCTTCAGAAGACAAAAACCGTCAGTCCAAGCAAAACTCATCCAAAACACTCGCTAAGAAGTTCTTTTCCGAAGTTTTGGACGAGGCTTTTGAAAATGAGAAGAGTCGAAATATCGAAATCCGCACCAATGGGTATACGAAAAACGCCCTTCCGTTTCATAATTTTGTCAATTTACGAGAATATTCTTAATATTGCAAAAAATACAAATGAAATCAGAAAGCTCAGCGCGTCCGTGCTGAGCTTTCTGATTTTTGCAGTATTCTATATCACGTAATCCGCAGCCTTCTGTTTGTGCCACTCCACCAGATCCGCCAGCGTCACACGATCCACCACATCGCTGACCGCCTGGTTCAGCATCTGCCACAACCGCAGAGTGACGCAGCTCTCCTGCCGCTCACAGGGATTGACGTCGCCGTCCAGACAGGCCACCGGTGCAAGAGAGCCTTCCGTCAGGCGCAGAATCATCCCTACGGTGTACTGTGCCGGCTCCTTCATCAAATAGTACCCGCCCTGAGGCCCTCTGACACTCCTTACAAACCCGGCCTTATTCAGAACAGAAATAATCTGCTCCAGGTATTTCTCCGATATCTCCTGCCTCGCCGCGACATCCCGGATTCTGACCGGTTCCCCCGTATCGTTAATTGCAAGATCTAACATCAGTCTGAGTGCATATCTTCCTTTCGTGGATATTTTCATGATGTTTTGTTTCCTCCGTTTCGATACACCCTGTTGGTTTGGAATCTACCGTATTCCTATCATGTTAGTATGCTTTGTAATATGTTATACTATAGAAAGAGCGCACTGTCAAGGTGCGCCCTTTTTGTCAATCCTGTTATTCCGCCACATACCGCGCCAGTTCCAACGCAATATCGAAATGACCCGCATCGTGCTGCGTCCCCTCTGTCTGCCCTTCTTTTCGTCTTTCATCCCATTTGGGCGCATCAAGCAGATCACCGCTTGTAAAGAAAGTGTACAACTGCAGTCCCCTGAAATCGCACATCGCCTGCAGGGCTGCGCATTCCATCTCTACTGAGATACAGCCGTCCGCCTTATGTTTTTCAAAATTATTGATTGTTTCCCTGTAAAAAGAATCTGTCGTCCATGTCTTTCCCTTCACATAAGGGATTCCGTTTTCTTCCATAAAGGCGGCAACGATATCCGCGTTCTTTACCGTAATATAATCCGATGCCGGCACGTAATGGTAGGATGTTCCTTCATCCCTCCACGCCTGCGTCGGTATCATCACTTTGCCGCGCGCAATCTCCTTATTCAGACAGCCCGCCCCGCCAAATACGATGTACTTATCCGTCTTGATCTCCGCCAAAGTGTCCTCCACCGTTCCTACGCACGCGGGTGCGCCCACGTATGTCTTGTAAAAGGCGAACTTCTTCCCCTGATACTCCAGTCCGTAAATCGGAGTATTGCCCGTCGCAAACCAAAAGGATGCAATCTGCTTACATTCGTAATTCTCTGTCACAAATGTTTCAATCACATGAGAAAACGTCAGGATGCACGCATCTACCTGCGGCGCGTCCTCTTTGGGCTGCGGATTGATGATTGCCGGGGACGCATTGTCAAAAGCTTCTGTTATCATGTTTCTTCCTCCTGGAATTTTTATTTCCGAAACCATTCCGCATCGTAAGCCAATCATCCATTCCCATCAGAACAAAAAACAGCCGACATGAAACAATACAAATGTCGGCTGTTATCCTGCTATTTCATCAAATCATGATTACGACATACCAACATATGCGTTCTCTGTTACGGGAGAAAACCGTCAGCATCTACTTGCCCATGCTTTCGTGCTGCAACTCAGGAGGGATACTATATTTACTCTACTTGTACCGTTTCTCAGCAAACACGGCTCTCTGTAACTTTCAATGTAAATATACCGTTTCCCGCAAAGCCCCATGTTCCCCTTGCATCGGCAGCTTATGTCCCCAATGCGGCAACTTGTGTTTCCGCCGATTGCTTCGCAGACTTTCTTCCTGTATTATGATGACTATAGGACGCCGGATGCGCCCACCCGAAGGAGGCAGGCCGCAAAAAGAAGCTCCGGCGTGGAGGTAATCTTGAAAATAGAGATCAATATTGATGAAACGATCACGGACATGGAAATCGTGGTCACCTGTAACAAACTGACGCCAAAGGTGGAAGAGATCCTGGCGGCGCTGCGGATGATGGACAGTCAGCTGATCGGAAAGAAAGACAATGAAATCCATATCCTCGATATTGCACAGATCATCTATATCGAGAGCGTAGAGCGAAAATGCTTTGTCTATACCGCAGACAGCGTCTATGAGTCCGATCTTCCGCTCTATGAACTGGAACGGCAGCTTGCCGAGTATGGTTTTTTCCGCGTGAGCAAATCCTTTCTCATTCATCTGCCAAGCATACAGTCACTGAAGGCTGATATCAACAGACGCATCCGCATCACGATGGTAAACGGTGAGCAGATCATCGCATCCAGACAATATGCCGACGGTTTGAAAAAGAGATTGGGGGTGAAATAAATGGAAGAAAAGAAAACTATCTTTGACTATCTGGCGCAGGTGCTGATCATCTTCGGCTTTTCCATGCTGATCCTGAATGTTTTCTGCATTCTATTTGGAGATTCCGCGCAGAGCCTGTCCTCGATGTTTGCCCTGGGCAGCCGGGGAGTCCCTGCGGAAATTGCTTTTCAATATCTTGCTATCTCGGCACTGATTGCGGGGCTTCGCTTTCTGTTCTTTTCGGAGCGCCTGATCAAAAAAATGCCGGTTCCTCTGCGAACCGTCTGTATGTTGGGAAGCGTGCTGCTTGTCACAGCTGCATTTATCATAAGGTTTCAGTGGTTTCCGGCCAACCTGTGGATTGCCTGGGTCATGTTTTTCGCCTGTTTTCTGCTCTCTTTTGTCTGCAGTTATCTGATGATGCTTTTAAAAGAGAAGATAGAAAACCAAAAGCTGAAAGAAGCGCTTGCCAGATTGAAGGAAAAGGAGACATCAAATGATGAATGATACCATTATAACAGAGGAAATAACACATCGTTTCGGAGAGCATACGGTTCTTGATCATCTCTCCCTCAAGGTGCAGGAAGGTGAAGTGTTCGGCCTGCTGGGGCCCTCAGGTGCCGGGAAGACGACACTCATTAAAATCCTGACCGGACAGCTTGCACAGACGAACGGTTCTGCCAGGCTGCTCGGCACAGACACCCGAAAACTGGGCCGAGCCGAACACGATCAGATTGGCGCCATGATGGATAACTTTGGCCTGTATGAGCGGCTGTCCGTATCTGATAATCTGGCTTTTTATGCGGAAATCTATCATGTGCCACACAGGGCAATATCAGGTATGACAGCAGATATCCTAAAGAATATGGGACTGTATGAAGCCAGAAAGACAGCGGTTTCAAGACTTTCCAAAGGTATGAAAAACCGCCTTTGTCTGGCCAGAGCCCTGATGAACCACGCGAAGGTCCTTTTTCTGGATGAGCCGACTTCCGGTCTTGACCCCGCCACGACAAGACAGATCCACGATGTCCTGCGTAAGCAAAAGGCAAAGGGAACCACTATCTTTTTGACGACGCACAATATGTTTGAGGCGGAAAGCCTCTGCGACCATGTGGGGCTGTTAAGCGGCGGGCATCTGATCGAATACGGCAAACCGGACGAAATATGCCGCAAATACAATCACCTGAACAAAATACAAATCACCCTCAAAAACAGTGAAACCATATCGCTTTCAAACGACCAGTCTGCCGTCGCACCGCTTGCAGCCTATCTGGAAAAAGAAGAAATCTCCGCGATCCATTCGACGGAGCCTACCCTGGAAAGCGTATTTATCGAATTAACAGGAAAGGGGCTTGACTGATATGAAACACGCACTTGCCATTTTCAAAAAACAGCTGAAAGATACCACGAAAAATAAGGCCGTTCTGATTCAATTTATCATGTTTCCAATCATGACGCTCATCATGAACAATGCCATTCAAATAAGCGGGATGCCGGATAATTTCTTTGTCCTGCTCTTTGCCGCCATGTACATAGGAATGGCGCCTCTGACCGCGATTTCCGCCATCATTGCGGAGGAAAAAGAACAAAATACGCTGCGGGTGCTGCTCATGTCAAATGTCAGACCGGCCGCCTATTTTGCCGGAATCGGCAGTTATGTATGGATCATTTGTCTGCTCGGCTCGGCCGTCATCTGTTTTGCAGGAACTTACACCCCGAAAGAGCGCCTCTTTTTTATGCTCACCATGTCCACAGGTATCTTGGTATCGCTCCTGCTTGGCGCCGCGATCGGCGCCTTTAGCAAAACGCAGATGATGGCCACTTCGCTGACGGTCCCGATCATGATATTTTTTTCGTTTCTACCCATGATTTCTCTATTTAACGATACCGTCGCAAAAGTTGCCAAATATACCTATTCCGAGCAGATCAGGCTGACACTTTCAAAAATCGGCGACCCGCATGTTTCCGGGGAAAGCTTTTGCATCATTGCCGCCAATATGCTTCTCTTCGCGGGGTTGTTTGCATTCGCCTGTAAAGAATCGTTCTCAGCCGACACTTGATGTTGTCAGCAGATTGGCGCAAATCCTACGCTGTGCCAATCCGCTTTCCCCTACTCCTCCCCCATGATCCGATTCATCTTTTCAATAACTCCGGCTATTTTCTCCAGATCAATCTGCAGACGTCCCTCGTAGAGATGCACACCTGCTTTTCCCTGCAAAGGATAGATGCAGGGCATCCCTCTTTCCTCGGCCAGATAGACGATCAGCACCTTCCTGTCAGGATCGATCACCCAATACTCCTTTACCCCCGCTTCCATATACTTTACCAGTTTCGTCAGCATATCTTTCTTTTTCGTGGAAGGAGAAATTACTTCCAGCACAAAATCAGGCGCGCCCAGGACACCGAAACTTTTTAATTTTTTCGGGTCGCATACAATAAGTACGTCCGGCTGTATCATTGTTTTGTTATCGCAATCAAGCTGTACATCGACAGGCGCAATAGACGGAATGCAATCCCCGCCGTTTTTCTCAATGAAATCCCGAATCTGCGCATAGACCAGACCTGTGATCTGCTGATGTACAAACGACGGTGCCGCCATATCGTAGAAGACTCCATCGATCAATTCCACCCGCCTGTCATCCGGCAGGGCGTAGTAATCCTGCAGCGTATATTCTCCCTGCTCCGGCAGGCTCCTCCCATATTGGGCGGCGGGCTCTCTAACCAGATCGGGCTGTCTGCCTTCCACCTCGTACTCAAAGGCTTTGCCCGGATAGTGTTTCTCATCCCCATACAGAACCCTCTCAATGGCATCCAGCGTCGCCTTTCTGGGATTTTTGCTCTCTCCCCGCAGAAGCTTTTGCAGCGTACCAACGGGAACGCCGCTGTATTCGGAGAGCTTCGCCACGCTGTAACCCCTCTCTTCCTTGATTCTTAAGATATCCGCCAGCGTCATACTCATACCGTTTTCCCTCCCCTTAGTCGCTTCCTTTTTATTATTATATATCCTTTTTTATTGCTTTTCAACCTTTTTCAGTATTTATCATAAAAACCCTACTTTTTTCCTAATATCCCCTATTAAGAAAAATCCGCCCGCTGGCGATATATATGATAAGAAAGGATTCTGTGCGATCCTTGACCGGGTAAACGGATTTACAGTGTAAACAAAGTTAGCTAAGGAGGGCAAAATCATGAACAATATGAACGGTGTCGGCAGCTACAGTGCAATGCAGAAGAACATCTACAGTTCCACGGCACAGAGCAGAAAAACCACAAAGACCGACGACAAAAAGACAAACGGCACAAAAAAGACAAACAACAATCCCGTACAGTTGAGCGATAAGGCAAAGGCTCTTTTGCAGGAATTAAAGAGAAGCTACAACAATGCGGATTTCTATGTAGCGGATTATGATAGCGAGGAGGAGGCTTCCGAATATCTCTCCCGCGGCACCAAGGATTACAGCGTGCTGATCGATCCCGAAGAGCTGGAGCGCATGGCAAACGATGATGAGGTTAAGAAGCAGAACCTCTCTCTTCTGGATGAATCTCTGAACAAGCTCGGCGAGATGAAAGAAGAATTAAAGGCAAGCGGCCGCGAGGATGAAGTGGTATCCCTCGGCGTAAACATTGGCAAGGACGGAAAGGTTTCTTACTTCGCAGAGCTGGAAAAGGCCGGTGAGCGTCAGAAAGAATTCGTGGATAAGATCCGCGAGGACAAAAAGGAAGCTGCCAAGGAAGCTGAAGCTGAAAAGGCAGGAAATCCGCAGGACAAATACAACTATGAACACAGCAAACGCGCTACCGTCTCCGCAGACAACGTGGAGGATCTCCTCGAGCAGATCAAGAACTTTAACTGGGACAATGTAAAGGAAGAGACCACGATTCCGATGCCCGGCAAAAACTTCGATTTCACCGTCTAACGGATCGAACAAATTCGATCGCGAGATCCGCTTCGCGGACTCGAAACTTAGGTATTCGTAAAAAGGACCGCTCTCCTGCGGCATCGCGGAGGGCGGTCTTTTTGTATTGATCCTGCTAAAATCTCTTGATCTTTTTGGTTGTGTTTTTCTCAAACTCCGTATCGCGCAGCTTCACGCTTGTAATGCGCTTATAGAGCGGTGCCTTCTCATTATATTCATCCACGATCTTCCGAATCTCGGCCTCCACGTCCCTGATCTTTTTCCTGGAAGCATAGTCCATATCCGGAAAGATCTCCGCCTCGATCGCGCCGTCTGCTTCCCGCACCAGCACTTCCTGCACGAGACGCGCGCTGCCGATCTTATTTTCCAGCTCCTCCGGAGATACGTTCTCGCCGTTAGGCGTGATGATCAGGTTTTTCTTCCTGCCTGTGAGAAAGAGAAAGCCTTCCTCGTCCACATACCCCAGATCGCCCGTCCGCAGCCAGCCGTCCACCAGGGTTTCTGCCGTTTCCTCCGGCATCTTGTAATAGCCCTGCATCACGCTTGACCCCTTCACCCACAGCTCTTCATCCACCACTTTTACCTCGCAGTTTGGCATACACTTGCCGATGGAGCCGTCCTTCTTCTCCTTTGGGGAATTGGTGCTGATCACGGGCGCACACTCGGTCATCCCGTAGCCCTGATAGATGGTAATGCCGTACTTGGCAAACCGCTTTATGTAATCAGGGTTTAAGTACGCGCCGCCGCTGCAGATGGTCTGAAACTGCTTACCGAACACCTTCGCTTTGACAAGCGGCGCAGGAATCCAGTCCGTCTCCTCCAGCTTCTTTGCAAAGGTCTCGATCATCAAAGGCACCATGAGGATGATATTCGGCTCAAATAATTTAATATTCTTCAGTACCCGCAGCAAAGAATCGTTGATACAGACCACCGCTCCCAAAGATGCGCCCTTTAAGATATCCATGCTCAGACAATAGGCGTGATGGATCGGCAGTACCGAAAGCAGCACCATCCCCGTCTCGAATCCCATATCCTGAGCGGTGGCATTCTCCGCCTGATTTCTGTGCGTGAGCATGACGCCCTTGCTCTTTCCCGTGGTCCCCGAAGTGTACATGATGGTCGAGAGATCCTCTGGCTTTGGCAAGAAGGAAAAACCCGGCTCCTGCGCTCCGATCACTTCCTCAAAAAACAGCGTCCCCGCGGGGTACTCTTCCGCCGTCTGCACAGATGCCGTCGTGATCCTGTGCTTTAATTTGGGACATTTTTCCAGTGACATCTGTGCGACAGCCGTCCTCGCCGTATCAAACACAAGCACCGTCGCATCCGCCCGGTCGATGAGCTCACACAAATCTTCCGCAGGGAGATTCGCATCCAACGGAACCGCCACACTGCCGCCGTTTACCGTGCCATAGAAAGACACGATCCAGCCATAGGAGCTGTCTCCCACAATGGCCACATGAGAGCCCTGTTCTCCCAGCTTTTCGATGGCAGCGGAAAACCGCTCACTGTCATCCTTTAACTGACTGTAGGTCTTTGCCTCCACAACAGTCTCCCGCTTGCCGTTTTTTCCTTCCCGCTTTACCTTGTAGCGGATTGCGTCCTGCGGCCCGTACTTTTCCGCCGCCTTGACCAAAAGTTCTCTGATGGTGCTGCTCATTTCAACCATAGTCTACTCCATTCCGAAGCATTTCCCTTACGAAATCTTCTCCAGATAATCCACTGCCTCCTGCACCGTGCGGATGCCTGCAGCCTCCTCCTGCTCGATCTCCACATCGAAGGTGTCCTCCACCTCGCCGAGCATACTCATAAAGTCAAAGGAGGAAAACCCGAGATCCTCCATAAAACGGGACTCCGGCTTGATGTCCTCCTTCTTCACTTCCACATAGTTTGTAATGATATCCGCTAATTGATCAAACATGTTATGTCAACCTCCTTTTCTTCTACTTCTCTGCAATGCATGCTCGCTTTTGCTTTCATGAATATTATATCAACTTAATGATATCACCAATCTTCAGATTTGGGTTCTCCGTTCCCTTAAACATGATCTTGCACAGATAATAATAAAAGCGTTCCAGCGTTTCCCTGCTCACGGCTGCCACCTGATGTTCAAAATTGAAGTCAAGCCCGTTATCGTCTGGGCGGTGCATCACCGTCAGGTACATGGCCTGCGTGGTCGCGCCGTTGGGATACCATTTCGTCTTATAGCGAATGTCTCCCAGCTGTTCCAGGCCCTTGTCCTTTAAGGTCAAAGGCTGATAAGTCAGGGACATCGGCTCATAGGTCGCACCCTGCGGCGTGTTGTAAAGCTTGCTCCTGTAGGCAAAGTATTCCACCGGATTATAATTGGTGTGGCGGAAAATTTCATTCTGTCCGCTTCGGATTGCCAGAATACCGTCCATAAAAGTCTGATCCTTGGACAGAATTGTGCGGAAGGGGAAGGAATGGATTCTGGTACCGCCGGATTTCTTTTCCATCAAAGTTGCCCGTCTCGCATAAGCTACGTTGATGGAAACGTCGTCGTTGTCGTTCATTTTTTGCAAATAAGTACGGATGCCCATAATCAGCAGGCACTGCAGGGAAACATGCTGTTCCTCGCAAAAACGCATCAGACGCTGTGTCGGCTCCTCTTCCAGATGGAAGATATCCAACGCGGAATCCACCTCTCGTGTTGCGGAAAAGGCCGCCCGCGTTCCGGGGAATTTCTTTCTTGCCTCCGCAAGCTGCTCGGGCCCCTTGATGCCATTAAAGATCGGCTCCGACTCCGCGATCAGATTCTGGAAATATTCCCTGTCTCTAGCCTGCGCCCTGCTGCCTGCCTCATACGCAAGATCCTTCTCCAGCTGTTCGATATAAGAACGCATATCCAGCGGATAGTCAATCCCCTCAAACTTAGCGTTACAGTAAAGTTCGATCACATCCCGCAGAAAACAGATCAAAGACTGGGCATCCATCAGCATATGATCCCCCAGCACATAGAGGCCCTGACAGCCGTCCGGCGTCTTGATCATCACCACACGGTTCATGGGACTGTCCTCCCTCCGGAAGGGCACCTGTGTCCAGGCTGTCATAATCTCTGCAGCCTCCTCCATGGTCTTGCCCGAAAAGTCCACATACTCGATGTCCCGCTCTTCCCTGTCCACCAGATACTGATACCACTGCTCCTCATCCTTATCGTAAGCAAAACGCACCCGCATGGACTCACAGCGCTCGTACGCCTTATAGACCGCCCGCTTTAACTCCTCGATATCCAGCTCATACTCGATGGTCAGGCTGGTGCCGATATTTACGACCTCTTTCTTCGGGCAGAAATCCATGTAGTAAATATGAAATTTCTGCGCCACCGTAAGCGGATATGTTTGATAACCATTTCTTGTTTTCATGTTTTTTGTCCCCTCTCATACGATCACCCGAATCAGCTCATTGTTTCCGCAATAAACGTTGTCAGCGCATTCTCATAGCTTTCCATATCCTTGTAGTAACTCTCCGCGTGGGCCGCCCCCTCCACGATCAGTTTGCGCTTCGGGGAAGCGCAGTGCTCATAAATTTCGTCACACATACTGCAGGGTACAAAGGTGTCCGCACTGCCATGAATGAACAGGATCGGCACCGTGGCCTTCTCCACTTCTCTTTTGGCATTGCACTCGTCCATCCCGTAGCCCGCCAGACGGCGATTCACCACATCCGCTCCCGGGATCACCGGAAAAGCCGGCAGATGATACATGGAATGCAGTACATGCGTAAACACCTCCTTGGGAGAAGTAAACCCGCAGTCAGAGACGATTCCCTTTACCTGATGCGGCACTTCCAGACCGCTCAGCATCAAAAGCGTAGCCGCCCCCATGGACGTCCCGTGGAGCAGGATCTCTACCTCCTCTCCAAGCTCCCCTACCGCCCAGTCGATCCACACAAGAGCATCCTTTCTGTCAAGGCAGCCAAAGCCCACATACTCACCCTCACTTGTGCCATGCGCTCTGGCATCGGGCAGAAGCATCGCGAAGCCCCTCTTTTGATAGTAGTCAGAAAGGCCGATATAATCCGACATTCCCTGGCTGGTATAACCGTGGAAACAGATGACAATCTTTTTCTTTTCCGCTCCCGTCTGTGCAGGGAAGTACGTCGCGTGGAGCTTTAAACCGTCGTAGCTTTCCTGCCATAAATCGCTGTGCGGTCTGGCCAGCATGGCAGTCTTACGCTCCTGAATCATATCCATATACTGATTCCAGTCCGTGCCTGCCATCTTGATCGTGCGCTCGGTCTTCGCCTTACCGCGCTTCATGGTGCGCCCGTAAAAATAGGCGATTTCTCCTCCTGCTGCAGCCGCCGCAAGGCCGATTCCTGCCACCGCCGCCTTTAAGAGACCATGTCCCCTCTTTCCTGTCTTTTTCCTCATTTATTTTTCTCCGCCTTCTTTGCTTCCTTTGCTTCCTTTTTGATCTGCCGCTGTTTTGCCTCGATGATGTCCTTTAAGCGCAGCGCCTTTTCAATGCTGCCCTCCACCTTAAGTTTCTGCGTGGTAAAGGCCCACACGGGATCCATCTCCCCCTCGGCAATCTTGGTAAGTACCTCCGGCGCGCAGATGAATTTCGCGTCCCTGTCGTAATACTCGTAAGGCTCTACGAAAAGCTCCCCGTCCTTAACTTCCACATAGAAGGCACCGCCCGCCTCCTCATCTTCAATGTTAAACTCAAAAGCCAGATGCTCCTGAATATCGCTCACATCCGCCCCCATGAATCTTCCTTTCATGTCATAAAAAAAATCCGCGTAAGTCATGATCTTCCTTTTCCTCCTCCCGGGAGCATCTTTCTCCCTTCTTTTCCTTTCTACATTTTTCGACCACCAGTCGAATTTGTCTATCTAACAATAGCACACCTTTCGACCGTCGGTCAATATGTTTAAAAAATTTTTCCAACATTTTTCGTATGGCGATTGTCGGCAGCGCAATTCTGTGTTAAAATCTTCGCGAAGGCAATGAGTATTGGTTTTTCGAATGTGCACTGCGAACAAAAATATTTTCTACGGAAAGGCGCCCACCATGGCAGACACGCAAAAATACGATAAAATCCTGGACGCGCTCCAGCAACTCATGGTTGATAAAAGCATGTCGAATATCTCTGTGAGCGACATCGCCTCCAAGGCCGGTATCGGCAAGGGCAGCGTCTATTACTATTTTCCGTCAAAAGAGGCGATTTTAGACGCGCTGATCAGAAGAAATTATGAAGCGCCCCTGCAGACCGCAAAAAAACTGGCGGATCAGACGGATATCCCGCCCTTTACGCGAATGGCCATGCTGTTTCAGGCCTGCCGCAGCTCCGCTGCCGCCTTTCTCAAGCAGGGCAATGAAAAAAACAGAACCATCACCATTCAGGAATCCGCTTATCTGCACCAGAAATATTTAAATTATTTGATTTCGGAATTAAAGCCAAACCTGGCAAAGATCATCAGACAGGGCATTGATACAGGAGAAATTCATTTTGACTATCCCGAGGCACTGGCAGAGATCGTGCTGATCGTCCTTGGTGTCAAGCTGAACAATACCTTTCTCTCCACCACGCCGGAAGACTGTGAGTACACCATACGGGGACTGATTTCCCTGTTGGAACAGGGTACCGGCGTCGCCAAAGGAACCCTGAATTATTTGAACGCAATCGAACCATAAAGCATAGAAACAATCAGCCCTTTGGGCGGCGCTAAACGGGTCAGGAAAACTGCCCGGCAGCGCCGCTTACATCCATCGGATAGGCTCCGTCGAAGCACGCCTTGCACAAAGACAGCCCTCCCGCCATTTCCGCAAGATCTTCCTTTCGCAGATACCCCAAAGAATCCGCCCCAATCATCTCGCGTATTGCCTCCTCACTGTGGTTTGCAGCGATGAGCTGAGAATTGGAAGGCACGTCGGTGCCGAAATAACAGGGATGGAGAAACGGCGGCGAACTGATTCTTACATGCACCGCTTTTGCACCCGCCTCCTTTAACATGCGGATCAGGTTGGCAATGGTAGTGCCACGCACAATGGAATCATCCACCAAAACGATCCGCTTATCTTTTACCGCCGATTCCAGCACGTTCAGTTTCATGCGGACAGCGGACTCCCGTTCTTTCTGCGTGGGCTTGATGAAAGTCCTGCCGATGTAGCCGTTCTTATAGAAGGCCAGACCGAAAGGCACACCGCTCTCCTGCGCATAGCCCTGCGCCGCGGGAAGCCCTGACTCCGGCACACCGGTCACCAGATCCGCCTCCACGGGATACGTCTGCGCCAGCTTTTTCCCGGCTTGTATTCTGGCATCATACACCCGCACCCCGTCCATGGTACTGTCCAGTCTGGCAAAGTAAATATATTCAAAAATACAGTGAGCACACTGCCCCGCCTGCGGCAGCATCTGCGAACTGAGCCGATCCCCTGAGATTGTAACCACTTCTCCCGGCAGAATATCCCGCACAAACGCTGCGCCGACGGCTGTAAGCGCACAGGATTCCGAAGCCAGCACAAAGGTCTTGTCCCGCTTCCCCAGACAAAGGGGTTTTAACCCGTAAGGGTCTCTCACCCCGATCAGTTTGCGGGGACTCATAATGACCAGTGCATAGCCTCCTTTTATTTTCAAAGCCGTTTTATAAACTGCCTCCTCCACCGTGGCCGAATGTACCCGTTCTCTGGCGATATGAAAAGCAATCACCTCCGAATCTGTGGTGGTGTGGAATATCGCTCCGTTCTGGATCAATTCCCATTTTAATTCCGGTGTGTTGATGAGATTGCCGTTATGCGAAAGAGCCAGCGTCCCTTTAATATAAGAAAGCACCAAAGGCTGCGCATTCTCCGCCACGGATGCCCCCGTCGTCGAATAGCGCACATGCCCCAGCCCAATGTTGCCGTCCATCTTTTCCATCACTTCTTTTGTGAGCACTTCACTCACCAATCCAAGATCTTTGTGAAAACAGACATTGCCCCTCTCTTTATCGGTTTTTGAGACCGCTATCCCGCAGGCCTCCTGTCCCCTGTGCTGCAGCGCCGTAAGCCCATAGTAGAGGGAAGGCGCCACGTTCTCCCCTTCCGGTCCATACATACCGATAACGCCGCAAGCCTCTTTGATTTCCGCCATATTCTTTCCTCCGTTTTCCATCTTCCTTGCATAAGCAGACTCACTGCTCATGCAAGCATGACATCTACACAGCATGTCTTCTGACTCTGCTTATGCGCGCAAAAAGGGACAAAGAAATCCTCTCAGACTTCTTTGTCCCAACGTCTCTATTCTATCACAGGAAATTTCTTTTTTCCACACCTGTTTTAAATACTTCTGTTCCGCTTCCTGTACTCCTTCGGGGAGCAGCCCACCTTTTTCAAAAACTGCCGGTTGAAATTGGAAAGGTTGCCGTAGCCGCAGGCATAGGCGATATCCGCAATCTGCTCCGAGCTGTCGCAAAGTGCCTCGCAGGCCGCCCTGATCCGCAGCTGGGAAAGGTGCTCAATGGCGCCGATCCCCACCGCCTTCCGAAAACACCTCATAAAATGACTGCGGCTCAGATGAGAGAGGGCCGCCAGCCGCTCCACCGTGATTTCCTCACGAAAATGCGCCGCCATGTATTCTAAGGCAGGACGAACCGCCTCGCTCTCCTCCGCTCCTCCTTCCTGTAAGAGAATGCCGCCCTTGTCCTCCAAAATCCAGATAAAACGAAGCAGCTCACTCTTTAGAAGCAGATCCATTCTGGCGCTGTTTTTCTGCACGCAGACAAAAATCTGTTCTGCCGTCTGCTTAAGCTCCTCGTAACCCGCATCCTCCTTACGGATACAGACATTGATCTGCACATGCCCCTTGATCATGGGGCGAATGCACTCATTGGTACAACGATCGCCACTGCCCGCCCCCAAAAAGACAGGACTGAACACCAGCGCATCATAAACAAGTTCCTCCCCCTCCCCGGGATAGGCCGCGTGAAGCATATTGGGCGGCACCAGCAAAAGCTCGCCCGCCTTCGCCTCCCGTTTGCGTCCGCCGCACCAAAATTCTCCCCGTCCCTGTCTTACATAAATCAGCTCAAATTCTCCGTGCCAATGCATGGGAACATTCATATACTCTTCCGGCATCCGGCATTCGTAGTGGCTGTAAGGAATCCAGGTGGTACTGTGCTGTCGCTTCTCCCGCGTTTCGCTGTTTGGCATTCGTGTCCCTCTTTTCCCTCTCCAGAAGATACGATAGTATTATATTAGGGTAGCATTCCAATAGAAATCCGCCTTTGGTAATAGTATTATACTATTATACGCTTTTCTTTTCAATGAAATAAGCTGGAATCAAAACTAAAAAAAGAAGCCTTGGCTTCAGAACGGGGGTAAACATGCAATTTGTTAAAGACGGCGGCGCACTGGTATGCCGCAACGCAGGGGAAACATTACGCATCGAGGCGTGGGGACAGGATGCCTTTCGGGTGCGCGCTTTCATGGCATCCAATGTTACCGGCAATGACTGGGCATTGACTGAGAAAGTCAAGAGTGTGGATGCGAAGATCTCCATCACCGAAGAGGATCACTGGGTAGGTGACGGCACCATCGACAAACGACCCATTGCCACTATTGTAAACGGCAGACTGAAAGCGGTGGTCAATTTCGCCGGCATCCTCTCCTTCTATCGGGACGATGTGCTGATTCTGCGGGAATATTTCAGATTCTACGACGGTACGCTCTCAAAAGAGAGCCGCTGTCTGAAACTGGTGAACCGTGAGTGGAAGGGCGTCATCGGCGGCAGCGAGTATTCCTTGAATGTAAAATTCGAAAGCAACAAGGAAGAAAAAATATTCGGTATGGGCCAATATCAGCAGGATGTAATGAACTTAAAAGGCTGCGTCTTAGAGCTCGCCCAGCGCAACTCTCAGATTTCCGTGCCCTTTGCCGTCTCTTCCCTGGGCTATGGCTTTCTCTGGAACAACCCGGCTGTAGGCCGCGTCACTTTCGGCACAAACTACACCGAATGGATTGCGCGGGCAACAAAAGAGATGGATTACTGGATCACCGCGGCGGATACCCCGAAGCAGATTCTGGCAAACTACACCGCTGTGACGGGACGCGCAGAAATGTTCCCCGAAAATCTGATGGGCCTGTGGCAGTGTAAACTGCGCTACCGCACCCAGGACGAAGTCTTAAGCGTGGCCCGCCAGTATCAGAAAGAAGGTATCAAGATCGACCAGATCGTCATCGACTTCTTCCACTGGACGGTACAGGGCGACTGGAAATTTGACAAGACTTACTGGCCCGACCCCAAGGCCATGGTAGACGAACTCCACGCTATGGGCATCAAGGTCATCGTCTCTGTCTGGCCCTCCGTTGACCGTAAGAGCGAAAATTTCGGCCCCATGATGGAGCGTGGCCTCCTTATCCGCACCGAACGCGGCGCGGCGCAGACCTACGATTATCAGGGTGACTGTGTGGAAATCGATCCCTTCAATCCCGAGACAAGGGAATATGTCTGGGAGGTCTGCAAGAAAAACTACTTTGACTACGGTATCGATGCCTTCTGGCTGGACAATTCCGAGCCGGATTACGGTGTGTATGATTTTGAGAATTACCGCTACTACGAAGGCCCGGCACTTGCCGTGAGCAACCTCTACCCGCAGCTGTACAGCCGCGCCTTTTACGACGGCATGAAAAAGGAGAATAAGGGCGCTGTGGTGAACCTCCTGCGCTGCGCATGGGCAGGCTCCCAGAAGTACGGAAATGTGGTGTGGTCAGGCGACGTGCCCAGCACCTTCGAAGCCTTTGCCGATCAGATCCAGTGCGGCATAAACATGGGACTTGCCGGCATTCCCTGGTGGACGACGGATATCGGCGGCTTCATGACGGATGATGTAAACGACGAAGATTTCAGACAGCTTTTGATCCGCTGGTATCAGTTTGCGGTCTACTCCCCCGTTCTGCGTATGCACGGCGACAGAGGCCCTTACAACATCCCGCCGCTTGACGACCGTGACTGGGGCGGCGGCTATCTGCACACCGGCCAGCCCAACGAGCTTTGGAGCTATGGCGAAGACAACTACGCTATCATGAAAGACTACTACAACGTCCGCATCGCCATGCACGACTATATCAAGGGGCTGTATCAGGAAGCGCACGAAAACGGCTCTCCCCTCCTGCGGGCCATGTTTTATGAATTCCCGGAGGACGAGATCTGCTGGACGCTGCAGGATCAGTATATGTTTGGAGACAAGTATCTGGCAGCGCCCGTCCTGCATTTAAACCAGTGGAAGCGCGACGTCTATCTTCCCGCGGGAAGCTGGAAACTGACCTCCACAGGCGAAATGTATCAGGGAGGAAACACCGTTACCGTAGATTGTCCGATCACCTATATGCCGGTGTTCGAAAGACAATAACGGGCAATCTGTTTCCTGTCAAACAGCAGCAAAATCATAACCACCGGCTTAGCCG
>DLAF01000018.1 GCA_002492725.1 Lachnospiraceae bacterium UBA7054 | reverse complement strand
CCTACAAAAACTTTACCCTAGCTTCTATTTGTCCACACAGCCCCTTTCAAAATCACGCCTCTCCCGTTTTCTTTTTCTTAAAAGTCAGGCACAACATCGTGATATCGTCAAACTGCGGCGCATCCCCCACAAACTCGTCAATATCCTTCTTCACCGCCCGTAAGATTTCCTCGGGTGAGCCGTCACTGTTTCTGTTTAGAATATCATAAAGTCTCTGCATCCCATACAAATGGTTTCCTGCATTGGTGGCCTCCGTCACACCGTCCGTATACTGGAAAAGTTTATCTCCCTCCGCGAGCATAAAGCACCCCGCCTGATATCGCATATCTTCAAGTCCCGCCAACACAAAACCGGGCTCGATCCGGTGCGCCTCAAAACTGCCCTCATGACAGATAAAAGGCAGTTCATGACCGGCGTTGACATACGGAAATTCTCCCGTCGTAATGTCGAGCACCCCGACAAAGGCCGTGATAAAGAGATTTTCGCTGTTGCTCTCACAGAGGATATTATTTACCTCGCCAAACACTTCTCCCAGATTCCTTCCCGGCTGGGTGTGATCTTTAATGAGCGTTTTGCCAATCACCATAAACAACGCCGCCGGAACGCCCTTTCCGGACACATCCGCCATCACAATAGCCAGATGATTTTCATCCACAAAAAAGAAGTCGTAGAAATCACCACCTACCTCCTTTGCCGGCTGCATCAAGGCGGCTATCTCAAACGCGGGCTGATCGGCAAAGTCCGGATAGATACCGGGCATCATGGAAGCCTGAATCTGGGTGGCCACGTTAAGCTCGGCCCCGATCCGCTCCTTTTCCGCCGTCACTTTGGCAATGTTGTCGATATACTCGTTGATATCCCGTTCCATCTTGACGACCGCCCCTGCCAGCCTGCCGATCTCATCGTTGGAGCGGATATTTAAATCCTGCACTGTGCCTGCCCCGTTTTCCTTCCTGTTTTCCACAAAACCTGACGTGGACTTTGCAAGCAGATTGATCGGGTTAACGACGGTCTTTGAGATCACTTTCACCCCGATCACAATCAGAAGCAGCGTCGTGCCTGCCAGCGCGAACAAAAGCTTATTTAAAAACGCCCTTCTGTCCTGCATAACCTCTTCCATAGAAATATCGACACAGGCATTTGCCAGCACAGCACCGGACTCATCGCACATGGCAGCGGAAGCGGAACAGAGCCAGCCGTACTGACTGTAGTTGGTAATATAGGCTGGGAAATCATACTGTCCCCGCTCCATCAGTTCTCTGTTGCACACCTCGATCTGATCTAACGCCCCCGGCGGGCAGATTACCTGCTCGGAAGAATCAACGCACAGATAGACGCATTTGTCCGTCTGCTGATCCATATAGGCAAGGTACAGGGAAAGCACCTGATTAGCCTCCCTGATCTTTCTTATTTCCTCATAGATCCGTGCATAAGCCGCCGTATCCTCAGTCCCGGCAAAAGCGGCAAAATACGTCTCCCGCTCCTGCCCGGAAGCATTTTCCAAGTCAGGGGGCGCCTCCCCGCTGCAGACGACGCGGTAACGGCCTACAATATCCTGCGACAATTCCCTGACATCCTCCTCATCCAGAATCTCAGCCGTCGATTTCACCAGATTCGCCGCCATCACTGCATAATGTTCCATCATCGTTTCGGAATAAATATAATAACTTACGCCAAGCATGGATGCCGCCAAGCTTGCGGCCGTCAGCAAAACCATCATCACCACCTTGACTCTCAGCGACAAAAATCTCCCGCACATCGCATATCCTCCTTAAATCCGTACCACAAGGGAATTAAACCCCTGATAGTTCCGATAGAAATAATCCTTGGCCTGTTGCTTCACAATCGTTACTCCAAGCGCGTCCATATCAAATCCGCTCTGTTCCCCGGCTCTGGCGCTATGTAAGGAAAACGGATTAAAAATTTCGGTATTATCGCGAAGGTGCAGTTCAAACGCCCCCTCCGCAAGAGCGATCAGTGTGATTTGTAAAGTTGCGTTTCTTGCTTTCTGCCTGTTCTTTGCAACAATTGACATACAGATTTCCTCCACCGCCATCATCACAAAATACACCTGGCGGGGCTGTGCATCCCACTGCCCGCAGAAGTTTCCGATTTCTTCGGCAAGTCCCGTAATATCCTCATTTTCCCCCTGTATCGTGGCGCTAAAGACCCTGTTATGATCAAAGTCAGCAACACCCTTTCTCATGCGGTTTCGCCACAGAAGAAAAACCGACAGGGAAATACTTTCGCAGACGGGATAGAGCCAAAAAAAGTATCGCAGGGAAGTAAACGAAAACAACACGGTACATGGCAGCAGCACGACCCATCCACGAAGACAGGCAAGCGCAAACGCGCTTCTCTCCTCCTCAACAGATTGATAATAGGTTTCCAGAAGCATACCGATTCCGGCAAACACACTGCTTAGGCAAAACAGCCGAAGTGCCCGGGAACCAAGCGCAATCAGCGCTGCCGACTCCATTCCAAACAGACGGCAGATTGCATCAGGAAAGGCGGCAACCAAAACTGCCATAAATCCCCCTGCTACAAATCCGCTCCGACACCCCAGCATCAGCGTCCTGTCGGCCGCCTTCTCATTCCTCTCCCCATGAAAGGTGCAAAGAAGCGGCTGCATGGCCTTCGCCGTGCCCTCGTACAGATACAGAATCAGATAGGAAGCGTTCTGCACGATGTCAAAGACCGCCACTCCCTCCTCTCCCGCCATCCGGATCAGCACGTTATTGGCAATCAGCAAAAACACCATCTGAAAGACATACTGAGAAGACGTGACCGCTCCCGTCTTAAAACAGGCAAAAACCTCCCCTGCACGAAACGAAGGAAAACAGATGCGTAAAAGCTTCCTGTCTCCATTTCCGCTGGGCAGGATACCGGGCAGATAACAAAGAATAGAGACCGCCACGCCAAGCAGGGTTGCCCACGCCGCACCCCTGATCTCCCAATTAAAATACATGACAAATAGCAGGCCGGCCAGTACGTTCGCCATGCTCCCCAAAAGGAACCCCACTCCCGCAAGCCTTTCGCTCCCGTCACTGCACAGAAAATACCGCAGCTGATAACTGATAAAAAATAACGGTGCACCGCCGGCAACGATGCGAAGATAACTCCTGCCGGCAGCGTATACCGCAGGGTCAGCAGAGGCCGCACCAAAAAACCGCAGCAATGGCCCCAAAAACAGATGGAAAAAAATTGCCAATAACAATCCAAGAAACACGCCGGTCCTCATAATGCGGTTAAAACATGCGACCGCTTCCTTTGGCCTCCCCTCTCCCAAAAGGCAGGCATATCTGGCGCTTCCGCCAATCCCCAATCCGTGCATGAAGACGTTTAAGATCATATAAAACGGCAGACAAAGGCTGATCGCCGCCAAACCCACAGTCCCCATGCGCCGCCCCACGACCACCGCATCCGCCATATTCGCAAACGCAAGCCCGACAGAAGAGAACAGCGACGGAACAAGCAGCCGTCGAAACATTCCGGGTGTAAAAATATCCTTTTTCTTCATTCCTTACGCTTTGCCGCCCACATTTCATTCTTGCGAAGGGGCCGCATTCCCTCCTTCATTTTTCTAAGCCCCGGCAATCCAAGATCTTCCTCGTGATTGATCAACTCACAGGAAACCGAAGCGATCAGGTCTCTCCTTGCATAATAGGAAACGCCCCGTGTGGGAATCGCTGTCTTTTCCACCGCGATATCAAAAATATTGTCATTCAGATAAAACCCTGCCGTGACCGCAGCCGGCTTTTCGCGAAGATAGAGGATCCTCGCCTGGATTCCCAGCCTGCGCCACATTGAGATTGCCTCTTCGTCAATTTCATCTCCCGTAAACTTCCCGTTTCCTGCCTCATGCCGTCTGTGCCATTCCCGAATTACATGCAGGGCATCCTGTTCGTTATGATGACAGATCCACTCGCTTCTTGGCGCGTCCTCCCGTTCTACCTTATGAATCTGGGGGCGTAACCGCTGATAAGCGCGTCCGTTCAGCCGCAGATGCTTCTCCGCTTCATACAGATACTCGTCGTCATCGGGAGTCCGATACAGTTCCCATTTCCCGGGGAAACATGCCGCAAGCCACTTTGCATCTTCGGGACGCAGATAGCAGAGAGCAAAATCCGTATCCTCCATATGTCTTTCGATAAATATCCGCACCGCTTCCCGTTCCCCGCAGGGAAAAAACCAGGTATTGCTTCCCCGCTTCCCGTATTTTACAGAAAACAGTTCCGCTGTCAGGTAAAGGGACAAATCCATATGCTTCTGCCACAAAAACAGAGAGTTAAAGGCATGGGACGACAACGTGTGTCCACAGGCAGCCCTCAGTCTTTCAATCTGTCCTCTGTGCGCCAGCGTGATTTCCTCTGTCTCCTCCGTCACCGCAAGGTCTCTTTTCTTTTCCGCTTCAATATAGCCGTCCCGCAGGGGAAACTCCTGTCCGCTCTCCTCGCCGTAGATCACTCTGCCGCCGATCAGCTCCGTCAGGCGGCCTTCCCTCTCGTAAAGACATTCATAACCGTAAAAGGCCCGCAATATCCTGTCCGCCTCTGCGGCAGACATCTCATTCCTTACCGTCCATTGCTTGGCCGTAGGAGTGGGCCAATAAGTACTTTTGCCCTGCGGTCTCGCCTTTTCCAAGAGCAGGGGCAGGTTTTTCAGCAGCCGCTTCACCATACCCGGAATCAGTGCAGACACCTTGTCCATATAAGTTGCAAGCGTCTCCTCCGCTCCGACATAAAATATTTCCTGAAGCAGAATATCTCCCGCATCCAGCTTTTCCACAATCTTATGTACCGTAATGCCTCCCACGACAATCTCCTTTAAAATGATCCAGGGCATCGGCCAGGCGCCGCGGCCAAGCGGCAGAGGTGACGGATGAAAATTAACCATGGGAAACGCCTGCGTGACAGGGATTCTGTCGTAGTACCCCGCGCAGACTAAAAGGCTGCACCCTGCCCCGGAAAGCGCTCTAAGGTCCGTTTCCGTGATTGTTTGATCCGTATACGGGATACCGCGCTCCTTTGCCGTCTGTATGACCGCAGTATTAAATTCCGTTACATTGTCCGTACGTGAGGTAAACACTTTCAGAATCTCGCAGCCTTCTTCAAGAAGCGTCTGGAGAACGGGCAGGAGCAAATCAATGCCAAGATATGCTATTTTCATCATTCCCTCCATGACGAGGCATTTTGCTGCGAAGCTGACGCGTCCTGCTTCCGATCCTGCGCCAGGTCGCCGTCTTCTGTCCGAAACATCACTCCCGCAGCATGACAGTCCAGGGTCCAATCCTGCAGAAATTTCCTCCATCTGATCACATCTGCGCATTCATCATCTACAGCATGTCCCCGCAGTACGATTCTTCCACTTTCGTCCCAATACGCAGTCGCGCGCTCCAGATTTTCGTTAATGCGACTGCACAAAAGTGCTGCCTTGCCTGCATCCTCATACCCCGCCAACTCTGTCCGCACCGTAAACCGAAACTCCCCCCGCTCCATATCCATCAGCTTACAGCCGATTTCCATGATGTAGTCCGTACCCAGACAATAGATCCTGAGCATCACCTGCGGAAGCATATGTACATCTAACGACAGATCGTACTCCTCTCCCTCCGCCTCAAGCATACGGGTAAACGGGGTAAGTCTTGAAAGCATCAGCCCGCCCGTTTCCATGGAATCCGTCAGTGCCATATCCGCCTCCAGTTCGGCATCATGAAACGTGATGGCGTCCATCTCGGAATCCATCCACATCCAGACATGCACGCCTACCTCTTCCGCGCCCTCCGCAAGGCATGCCGCTTCTTTCGTTTGCGGCAGATACAGCTCATTTACGTCTGGACGAATCCGACCAGTCTCCTCCCTGATATAAGCCCACAGCGCTCTGAGACTGTCCTCACAGTCGGGAAACGCATAAATACTGTCCGCCCTGACGATCCCTCTGTAATCCGAGCAGAAGATGCAGGCCTCCGCGCGGCCGTTTTGCCAATAGACCGCGCACAATTCCGGAATGGGGCTGCCGTCATAGCCAGCGTCCTCTTCCTCATCCACCGCCAGCATCAGCTCAACCAGCGACTTCCGCTCCTCCTCGCCAAGCCCGTCCACCAGATGTATGGCATTCCTGTCATAAGAAGTATCACCCTTCCCATCTTTCTCAAGCGGAATCTTCCACATCCCTGCGGACTCCTCCAACACGAGAAAATCTTCCCGCAGAAAGATATGCTCGACCTCCTCCGATATCTGTCCGATGATCTCCTCCTCGATTCTCGCGATCTCCCGCTCTCTGCAGTGCTGCCTGAGCCGCCGATATAACCGTCCCAGCGTGACCGCTGGATCATACCCTTGCGTCACTCCGTGGGCGATCACCTCCGCCGCCTCGTCCGACAGGTAAAATGCCAGATACGCCGCCACGCAGGCCTCTTCTTCATCCACGCACACATAGCCCAGTGTCCCTGTTTCAAAGCCGTTCCTGATCCATTTTGGGCAGTCAAAGCGGTATCCCGCCGGCTGACTGCCGCTCCATCTGAGTATTCTCATGTTTTTCTCCTCCTATGTTGGCGCTGTTGATCATTGTCCCTTCCTCTTCGCGTATTTACCATGTTCCATCCAACCCGCTTACACCTCCCCGACAGATTCTTATTTCACCGGTTCTTTTATACCGGTACCGTATCCCAATGTTTGACTATATCCGCAAATCTTTTTAGCTCCAAGAGAAATACGCCTTCCTCCCTTTCCCCATCCTTTTTTCCGCGGACAGCACGTTCTCTGATTCCATCCGTCTTCACGTCATAGATCACTCCCTTTTCCGCCCATGGATTCATCACGACAAAAAAGAGGTATTCTTTACCGCCAATTATCTTTTTACGCGTGTTTAAGATTGCATAAGCATGCGTACCCACCAATCCGCCCTCTTCGCTCTCCCCGTTCATACCGGTTTCTTCCCCCGGAAACTCCCGTGTACCAAATGTAACATAGGCTCCCGCCGCAAGCGCCGTATTTATCTGTTCATACAATTTACGATCCTTTGCCGAATAATCGCTGTCCTGTGCCTGTACAGGAATACCCCGCCCGTTTCTAAGCAAAGACAAATGCCGTTCTCTCAGAATATTCACGATATCTGCAAATTCCTCCAGACGAAAGCTTTTAAGATCCTTATTGAATGCAGGTGAACCATAATTCTTTTTTACATCGGCTATTATTTTATCCTCGCCGCTCAAGTCCTCATCCGGAACAACGGATCGTTTATAATGCTCAAACATCGCTATGATTCTGTCATAGTGTTCCAAAACCTCTGCCTCGTCATTTAATTCCCAAATTTTCGGTATTACTTTCTTTACTAAGGTATCCACAATATCCAAAAAAATCATGCAGTCCTTAATATAGGGCTCTACCAGACCTTTCTTGATCTTGTATTCATGATAAAGCTCGTCATAATGATCCTCGTCGTCTCCCTCTCTTTTCACAGGCTTTTCTAACGCCAGGAAATACTCGTTCATCATGTCTGCCCCAAACTTCTTTACTAAAAATTCATAATAAATAGAATCTGCACTTTCGTTCCCGTATCTTGCTATAGGACTCTGACTCCATGCCGGTGCATGAATCGGAGGCAACCGTCTGCCCATCTGATCGGCCAGATGATTAAGCCTGTTTTTCTCCTGGAATTTAAGGCTGCTTTTTTTCCCCAGCAACAGGCCGATCACCTCTCCCGACTGTCCCCCGCCAATATCGTCATAATCCAGCGTTTCCGTTCCGTTTTGTATTAACTGCAAAAAATCCTGATACTTTTGGGGTGTCTCTTTTTCCTTTTTTCTCTCTTCGTTTTTCTTCTGCAATAAATGAAATCCGGATGCCGCATATGCTTTTTCCATCATCTTGACCCACAACGCCCCTCTTGAAAAAGCATCGCTTCCTCCTCCACTACTTAAGACCGGAACCGTCTTCTCCACCGTAATATAATAAGACGTATAAACCGTTTCGACCTGATCACCCGTTCCCTCAGTTTCCCCCTTCCTAAAACATACGGTTACGGTTCCGTCGCCGTTGTCCTTCATGATATTCATGATTTCTTCGGCATTTTGATCCACCACGGCTATCAGCCCGGCCAGCAGATAACAGTCGCCAAGATTCCCCTGCTCTATGTCCTTGATGTTTGGTCTGTGCGTAAACAATGGCATATTCTTACAATCTCTGTATGTCCGCTTCTCTGCCATGTCGGGATGATTCTTATTCCCCAATCCTATTTTTTCATCCCTTACGACATAGATTTGATCCGGAGGCGCCTCCAGATAACCGCTGCTCTCCTCCAGAAGCAGTCCATGCAGGATCGCCGCATATCTGCCGCTTTCACCCCCGGCAAATTTATGTACCCTGACAAGGGCCTCTTCCAACGCTAAGAGAGCCTCCGCCTCCCTTTTTTCCGCCTCACTTCTATTCTCATAAGTTTCCCTGTTGATCAATACATACTCTCTGATAAACCCTTCCAAATATTGAAACGCCCTGCTGTTTTTCTCCGACCTTCCCTTAAATCTTTGCATCAATGTTTCAAAAATATTGAGCAGCCGTATCTTGATCTGCTGATGTTCCTGCTTTCCCCGATAATCCATTTCAGCGGCCCGAAGCCTGTCTCCCGCATTTGCTTGTTCGGTTTCATTCACGCTGCGGGTGTAAGCTCTCGTAACCCGCATGTCTTCCCCGCCAAATTCCCGTACGCCAAGTTCCGCTTCCAGTGCGTCCAGTTTGGCCTCTACTCTCGTCTGCACCGGTCTGCCCTGCTCCCCCTCCGGATTTCCTTCATCGTCCTCACCCGTTCTCCTGATACCGAGATAAAATCGCAGCGCGCCGTTTTCCAGATAGGCCCTTCTTCTTTTGGCAAAAGCTTCGTCGTTTTCATTGATCTCCCTGATCTGAAGCGCATCATAGTCTATTGCCAGTCCATACTCCCACAGTACGCTCTCCACCGCATTGGTGTATTCCCTCACCTCCTCAAGCCGCCGCTTCACGGGTGCATAAGCCGCTTCCGTCATATCTTCCCGATGCGCGGGACTCAGCTCCTCCGCGCGCCTGATCAACTCCACATTGCGCAGACAATCCGCCAAATTCTGTATCACATAATCCGCTTCGAGCGCACGCGGTGAAAACTCAGCCTGCAAAAAATTCCTTATGGTATCTGCGCTATCTTCCAGCATCCTCCTGGTTTCTTCAAGTTCCGCAAGAGCTGCTGCCGTGAGCACTCTCAGATTGTGCTCGGCGGCGGCTTCCCGATATGCCGCCTCCTCCTTCGCAAATTCCGCTGCCAGCATATTCCTGTGTTTTGTCTGTCTTCCCTTCCCTATTTGTGTATCAAAACAATCCAAAATAATCTTACGGAAATTTCTGATCTTTCCCAAACTCTCAGCCCTGATCTGTTTTGCCGCGGTATCCTTACCGAGAACCGAAGTCGTAAGCAGGCGCATTTCCATGTCGTTCCGCTCCATTTGAATCAACAGTTCATAATACTTGATCGTCTTTTGCGCCGTACTTTTTTGTCGCCCCAGTTTATCGAGTTCTTTGTGATATTCCAGCTGTTTGGACTGATACTGCGCCATCCTTGCGTTCTGCTCTGCATTCATCCTGCCCGCAAGCTCCGCTCCGTTTACCGTCCCCATAGAAAACAGATCAGAGCTTTCAATATTTTTTACCATCTGTCTGTCCATCACTTCCTGCTGCGCGCTTATGAGCCCGTACATCTCATTTCTATTTTCATAAACCTGCGTGATTGAATCCATCCACTGCACCTTCCTGGCATATTATTATTTATTCAGTTTCAGCTGGTACCTCTTCCCACCCACTTACAACCTCTGCGAATGTCTTAAGATCCAAAAGAAATACGCCCTCTTCTTTCTCGTGATCGACAGCATATTCATAATATCTACGCCCATTGAACTGATAAGCCACGCCCTTATGTGCCCATGGATTCATAACAACAAAATAAAGCCGTTCCTTATTATTAACCATTATCCTTCGTGTATTTATGAGGGAATAGGCATGCGTTCCTACCAATCCCCTATGGACACTTTCTCCGTTCCTGCCGTTTCTATTATCAGATAACACTCTGGTTCCAAAGCTAACATAAGCTCCTGATTGGAGAGATTGTTCAATTCTCTCATATAGTTTGCGTTCCCTAGCGGTATAACGCCTACCCGGAATCTGCCTGACATTTTCATTTCCTGCTCCACGTCCACCCCACCAATGCCAATTGAACCTTCTTTTTAAAGAATGAAACTCACTTTTCTTTCCTAACAACAAACTTATAAACTCGCCCGGCGATCCTCCTCTTATTTCATCGTAATCAAGCCTTTTATCCTCACCTTGTATAAACTTCAGCAAATCGCGATATTTCTGTGGTTGCTTTCCTTCCCTCCTCAAATTTCCATTGATTCTGCGCAGTAAATGAATCCCGGATGCCACATATGCCTTCTCCATCATCTTCACCCACAGTGTTCCTCGTGAAAAGGCATCTTTCTCCCCCCTCCTAAAGACTGGAATTGTCTTCTTAACCGTAACATAGTAAGGCGTGAAGACTACTCCCCCGTTTTCCCCCGATTCCTCCAGCTTGAAACACGCAGTCACGGTTCCGTCGCCGTTGTCCCTCATAATGTTCATGATTTCCTCAGGATTTTGATTCACTACGGATATCAACCCTGCAAGCAGATAACAGTCTCCCAACCCTCCCTGCGCTATATCCTTACTATTCGGTCTGTGCGTAAACAACGGCATATCCGTGCAGTCTCTGTATTCACATTGCCTCCCGCAAGTAATATTTATATCTTCTCTATATACATGTATCCCATCAAGCGGCACTTCTAAATAACCACTGCTCTCCTCCGTAAGCAGTCCGAGCAGGATTGCAGCATACCTGGCACATTTATTTCCAACATTTCTTTTCACCTTGATTAGGGCCTTCTTTAGTTCCCCGAAAGCTTTTGCCTCGCTATCCTCCGCAACTCTTCTATTTATATATGTCTGTCGATTTGTAGTAACATAATTTTCTACGAATTGTTCTAAAGATACAAATTCCTTAGCGCCACCCTTAAGCTTGTTTATAAGTTTTTCTTTCATTGCATAATAGATCTTAAGAAACCTTATTTTTACCTGCAGATGCTCAATATTGCCCTGCGCATCCGCTCCAACCGCCCTAATCTCGTCACCCTGCTTTGCCTGCCTTCGTTTGCCGACGCTACGCATTTTTGATGTCATAATGCGCATGTCTCCTTCATCAAACATTGTTATTTTAAGTCTTTCTTCCAGCGCGCTCAGACTCGCTTCGACTCTTGCCTGTCCGGGTTTCTGTTGCTGCTCATCGTAAGACCCTGATTCATTTTTTCTAATTTTATTGTATCTCTTCACACCGAGGTAATAGCGCAGTGCGCCATTTGCAAAATATGCCTGCCTCCTTTTTCTAAAAGCTTTGTCATTCACATCAATCTTCCTAATCTGAAGGGCTTCAAAATCTATCCTAAGGCCATACTCCCACAGCACGCTTTCCACTACATTAATGTACTCTCCTACTTCCTTAAGTTTCTGTTCCACAGGAGCATACTCCTCACTATTCATCCGATATTTCAGTTCCTGCACGCACCTAATCAATTCTATAGTATGCAGACAAGTATCTATGTTCTGAAAAACATATGCTGTTTCGAGCACCTGTGTTGAAAATTCAAGTTTAAGGAAAGCTTCTATTACCTTTTTTTCGCTCCCTGTATTGCTCGTTTTTGCTCTTTCTTCCCTTATTCTGTTAAGGATCTCAGTTGTACGGATACTTAAATTCAACGCATTTATTGTATCCTCATATTCTGCCTGTTCTTTTTCAAGCTGCTTTTTATGAAAACAACAGGACCTTAACTGAGATCTACACTGATTCAGTATCATTTGGCGACAATGTATTATCCTTGCAAGTCCCTCCGCCCTAATCCACTTCACGTCAAATATAGTGTCATGAGCCGAGGCCTGCTTCAGAAGTAGAGTCATTTTCTTTTGTTCCTCTGAAATCTCTTTTTCCAAATCTTTCAGCTTCTCTTTTTCTGCTGCTTCAATGTCCGCCAATTCCTGAAATCCTCTTTCGTATTCCTGTTGTCCGGATTGATAACGCTCCGCTCCCGCGTTCTGCTCTGCGTTCATCCTGTCACCAAGTTCCGCGTCTCTGTTTCTCCTCTGATCCCCTTCAAGGCTTGATTGGAAACCACAGTGTTCCCCAAAATGCACTTCTTGTTCCATTACTTGGTCTGCATCCACTTCTTCCAATTCCCGTACCCGAACTCCTATAGGCTCATCCAACCCATCGCCCCTTTGCTCATTCCTCTGCATAAACGAATCCATTTATTCCCCTCCTCATCTACCCATCCTCAAACCAAATACCAATACGCCGTCACCAGATACCCGTCCGGCTCCCGCTCCGACAAAAGCTTCTCAAATATCCTCCGTGACCTCTCCGTCCTGCAAACGATCTCGTAAGCCGGAAACACGCCTTCTTGTACTTTTTGCAAAACCTTTCTGAAACAGGTAAGAAAGGCAGCCGCGCCATCCATCCCCGAAAAAGCATAATACAGACGCATCCTGCCCTCCGCCGTGCGCTCCGTCAGCAGGCAGGCGTCAATGTCCGCACCGTCTCCATGGCACAGACAGGCCTCCTCCACCCATTCATGGCCACTTAACAGCCCGTCGATTTCCTCCTCTCTTTCCTGCATCTCGCTTTTCATAAATCTGCGAACTGCATATTCCTCCATACGGAAAAACTCACTGACTTCCACGTTTTCTCCCGGCAGTTTTATGCTGTCCGCCTCCTCTTTTTCCACCACATACACAGGGCAGTTTTCACCCTCGAAGAAAACATCCTTCCTGCTTTTTAACAGGCTGTCAAATTCCGGATAACAGTCTTCTCGATAGCTGCATGACATTCTGTACAATCCGGGAACCCATTTCCCGATCTGTTCGATCAGCCCCGTCACCACGCCGCGCCTTCTGAACCTTTCGTCCACATGTACTTTTTCCAGATGCGCTTCCCCCGCCTCCACCGTAAAGAGGGCAATTGCGCAGGGCGAGATACCCGCCACCGCTCCCAAGGCCTTTGCCCTTGCTGTTTTCAGGCGGTCTTTCTCTTCCTCCGAAAGATATGCTTCAAAAAAGTGCAGATTTTCAGGCGTTACCTTCAAAATTCTCATAATGACCTCCCTTCCCCCTTACTCCTCTTCCTCCCCGTCCCCCAGCCCCACCATATAGGCGTAGGGCTCAAAATCGGCGCGGGTAAAGACCTTTCCCGTCTTTACAAACTCGTACTTGACAGCCTGCAGATAATGGCGCATATGTACCTGATCCCCCGCTCCATCCGCCGCGGCAAGGAAGGCAGCGTTTAAGATACAATTCTTGATATTACCGCCCACAAACTCAAAACGCTCCGCCAGAAAGCGGATATCCACATCGTCCGCCATCGGCGTTCCCTTAGGGATCGTGGTCTTCCACAACATCTCTCTGGTGTCCGGATCGGGAAACTGAAACTCAACAATATACTTCATGCGTCTGAAAAAGGCGGGATCGATGTTGTGCTTATAGTTTGTTGCCAGTACCGACACGCCATCGTAAGCCTCCACCTCCTGCAAAAGCAGCGCCGTTTTATTGTTGTTTGATGCCTGATTGGAACCACCGTCATCGGAACGCTTCGCAAACAGGGTATCGCACTCGTCAAAAAAGAGCACCACGTTACACTTTTTTGCCTCCCTGAAGATCATGGAAATGGATTTTTCCGTCTCACCCACATACTTGTCGATGACCTTAGAGAGATCCACCCGGTAAAGCTCCAGATTCAGCTCGTGCGCGATCACTTGCGCGCACATGGATTTCCCCGTGCCGGGCGCACCGAAAAGCAAAATGGAAAGCCCCCGCCCGTAAGGGTATTTTTTCGTATAATTCCAATTGTCATAAACCTGCTTTTTAAAATTCATCTGATCAATGGCATGCTGTAAGGTTTCCCGTTGGCTGTCATTCATGACGATATCCTCAAATCCGAAATTCGCTTTCACCTTGGTAGCTTTCTGTGTCAGTTCGGAGCTCATCTGGTTATTGCAGCCTTCAAAAAGCCTTGCTCTGGAAATCTGCGCCTCCCTGGCCATCGCTGCATAGCTCTTTGCCTGATAGAGGGCTGACTTGATCTTGCCCGGCGTAAAGAGAAACTTGGCCGCCATCTCCGGCAGGCTCACATCCTCCGCCAGATCATAGTCTGTTGCAAAATACTGCCAGCATTCCTCCCGCTCCTTTGTGGTGGGCGTCAGCAGTTCCAGCTGTGTAAAATCCAGATCCGTCACGGACTTTAGGGGGAGTTTTTCACGACTCATCAAAAACAGCAGGATATCATGCTCCCGCAGCCTGCTCACCGCCAGATCCAAACAACCGATATACTTCGTCTTCTCCTCTTCCCTGTATTCCAACTGTGTCATGCAGCAGCAGGCATCCGCAAAAATACATTCCCTGCTCACCGCCCACAGCGCTTTCTCCACAAACGTAAGGTCATAGGCAAAGAGTTTTTTACAATTAACGCTGATTGCCTGCATCCCCCGCCTTTTACAGAAATGCTGAATAAAAAATCTGCGTCCGCTGCCTTCATCCCCTGTCCAGTTAAAAATCCGCACGCCCTGATCATAGGAAATCTCCATGGCCTCCAGCTGCGTCGCATTGGCCATGATCGGGTCCTGCTCCTTATCGTCTGTCAACATCCCAAAAAACCGACTGTAATTCTCATCAAGCCGCAGAGGATTTTTCCCAAAGAGAAAATCGATCAGCCGCTTGTCCGGCGTCAGGATTGTGGAAAAAGGCATATAGCTGTTGACCCGCAGATCCATGATGGGAAGCAGTTTTTCTAAACAAACGCTCATCTGCCCGTAAGCCGTGGTAATGGAAAACTCCTTTCCAAAATACAGCCTGCCCGCAGACTCCACCGTAGGCGCAATCAGGGAACCGTTCTCATTGACTACCTGGAAGACGGCGGCATAGCTGGTCTGAGTGGAAGAAAGGAGCGCTCCCGCCAGCGCAAAGATAGTAAAATGCCCAAACTCCAGCTTGCGGCACAGTTCATAAAAAGGAAGTTTGACGCGGGAAGTATCCGTGACGGCAAGTCTTTCGTCAATGAAATCCATCATCTCCTCAATGGACAGGCTTTCGTCATCCTCTCCGCCGCCTGCCGCCTCGCCATATCTCATTTCGCCATAATTCTCCTCCTTCGTGCTCATGCGAAACGATCCCAGAAGATCACTCAACTCCCTGTCTATCTCCGTGGTATCTTCCCCATCCCGCCGACCGTTCTTCGCGGCGTGCTCCCGGCTCTCTATGGCTTTTTCTCCGTCACTGCCGTAAGCCGCCGTTTCCCGTTTTGCAAACTGCATCGTCTTATCGCTGCACAAATCGTATGCGATCTTGATATCGGGATACATGACATTCTTATAATTCCCCTGCCCGGCGTCATATTTTTTCATCAGTCCCCTGATATATTCGGAAAGCCTGTAATTGACGCAGGCGAAGATGTAATCCATATACTCGCCATAATCCGCAAAGGGTTCCTTTTTCCACTCGGCGCTAAATTTCCCGTTCAGGTTCATCGTGTTTCTTCTCCTCTTATTCCACCGTCAAAATCTTATGAAACCCCGTCATCTCAAATACGCTAAGCACCGTCTCATTCACATTCGTAAGCTTCATGGAACCGCCTTTCGACTCTGCCGTCTTTTGTCCGATCAAAAGCGCGCGCAGCCCCGCACTTGATAAAATGGTCACATTCAAAAAATCGACTACCACGTGGTCTTTTCTTTGAAACGCATTCAAAATGGCCTGCTGCAGCTGCGGGCTGGTATTCGTGTCCACTTTGCCGTCAACGATCAGCCTGATATGATCTTTGCAGTCGCTTGTCACTATATTCATTCCTGTTTCCTCCCTTCGAATCGTCACATACTTCCAAATCAAAATCCGCGCATTCACAAGATTCTTTCATTTTGTGTCAAAATGGTTTACATAACTTATTGCAGCACAACCGCCCCATCCACCAGCGTCGTAAAGTCCATACTTCCCGCCTCTTGCGAAAAAACGACCGCATTTCGATCCAGATAGGTGTATCTGTCCAGCTCGCTGCGTTTTTCCAAAAAGAGAATATGCAGTCTGCAGCGGACAGGCTTGAACTGCTCCAACAAGTGGAAAAGCTGCTCCTTTTTCCGCTCATCCACAACGGACGAAAGCATCAGCGTCACGTCATAGGGACTGTCCCCGTAGAGGCTGTCATACACTTCCTGCTGTGCGCTTCTTACATAGCGCTGCATGAGACGCCTCTCTAAAATAACGGGTTCCTCACCCAGGAAAAGACTGCAGATGCGGCGGATACATTTTCCCGTTCCCTTGCAGCGAATCAGCTCCGGCGCCTCCCGCAAAAGTGTGCGCAGAAATTCTTCCTCCCAAAAGCCGCCTTCCACATCGACGCCGATCCATTTTAAAAACATTTCCAGAAGGTTTTTTGACGCCTTATTGATATCCGGCAAATCCTCCCTGTGGTCCAGAACATCCTGAAAATCATTATAGATACTGGAATAGATGGACAGGTATCGGTGAAAAAAGCTGTTTTTCTCCCTGTAGATTTCCGGGAACACCTCCATAAAAGTGTCACCCGGGACATACACATCCACATCGGAAAAGGCCGCGCCCTCACCGATCATCTCCACGGCAATCCACAGATAACGCCCCGTAATCTCATACAGCAGCACATCCTCTTTGTTGATAAAGCACAGACAGCGGTTCTCGTTAAAATACTGCTTCTTTTTTGCAAAGGGAAGCTTAGGATCCATCAGACATTCCCCCCACTGCGCCTCATTGCCTGCCGCAGCATAGAGATAGCAGACGCAGTTTACGGGAAGCATGAGCTGAAGGCGCAGGCGCCCCCACGGGCAGTCCTCCACTCCGCTGTCTAACGGAGCAAGCACGCAGGAAAAAGGGCCTTCCCCAGCACCGCAGGCTACCGTGCCATCTTCCTTAAGCGTCATTTTGTCCATGAGCGCCTTCTTAAGCTGTCGTTTCCTAATGGAAAAAGTAAGTCCTGCCATCCTATCGCCCTCCCTGCTGCGGCAGAATATCCAGTTTGATCCTGCCCGGATACAACAGACAGTCCGGTGCCGGAATCATATCTGCGCCGTCCATTGTCACATGCGCCCCACCCGGCGAACTGACAACAAGCTCATGAATATACGATACGCAGTCAAGACGCTCCACCTCCCGAAATATCCTGTCAAATCGCAGCCGCTCTCCAAACCCCATGGAACCGTGCACATAGTCAAGACCGAAAAGCAAAGCTTCCTCAATCTGTTTCCTGCTGCCCTCATAATGCGGTTTTACATAGATGGTGCCACTGACAGACACTGCTGCGTACACAGGCTGTCTGAGCCGTACCACAGTGGACAAAAGCCGCCTTGCGTCAAGCCATGCTTTGATTGCACGCAGATACTTTTCCGACAACTGCGGGAACGCTTCTCCGCTTTCCGGAAGCACCGCGATCTGTACCTCGTTTCTTTCATGATCCATCCATGCGTGCACCTTTTTGATGCAAAGACCCGGGATCCGCCTGACAAGCGTTTCATAATCCGCCGGCGTCACCGCCGTCTCGGCCCTGTTTAACTGTCTGACGACGCGCTTACGCATCTGCTCAAAGGATTCCGCATAAGCACCTCCTCTGCCGGGGGCAGGATTATAAAAGCGAATCTCCCTGCCGCAAAAACGCTGTACCGGCGTAAATACATTGCCGGCTCTCACGTTCCCTTCGGGGCCGAGCGTCACGGCAATCGAGCCAAGATAGAGCTTTGCCCCCACATAACTGCCGGGATCATGGATCACCAGCTTACCCTCGCTCTCATCCAGAGAAAAATACATTTCCTGACCGCTTTGCCGTCCCGGCCTCAAAAAGTCATAGACCGTTTCTCCGTCTGGCATGACCCGCCCGGCGATCACGCAAAAATCAGACAAAACAACATGCTCTCCCGGCAGTCTGATCTCCTGTTCATCAAAGCCGTAAACATTGCCCAGACAATATTCCTGCATCATCTCCTCGCTGTAGACCACGATCTTTACCGCATCCCGAAAACGGCCGGGCGCACAGCCGAAACGTTTCCTGTCAAAAGCGATGGCATACCTTCCCTGATTGATCCTTTCCTTCCTGTAATAACGCCCCCTGTCATCCTCCCCTGTGCTCTCCTCATAAATCACATAAGAACAGGCCTTCTGTTCCCTGACATACACCCTGATATAGCCATTCTTCGTCGTCTCTTCGCTGATCACGGCAGGAAACGGCTGCTGAAAGGAATGTATGGCCGCCTTCGTTTCCTTCTGCTGCACCGGAAACAGAAAGCCGGATAGATACCGCAATACGGGCGGCGCATCATATTCGTTTTGAACCAAACGCGCGCGCCACACATATCCTGAAATGCCATCCGCCTCCACGCGGGCAGCTTTGCACCCTTTGGGCTGTGTCAATCTTAAATATCCGTCCGCCAGAAAGCCATGGGTTCCATCTTCCACCCGCATGGGAACAAAGCCGTCCTCCGTGCTGCACTCCCAACAGATCTTGGCAAAGGAAAACTCCTCCTGATCAGAAAAGGGAGTCCGTCCCTCACTTTCCTCCACCTTCGCATAAAGAATCTTCTCCTCCCCCTCCTTAGGCGGCTCGTCCATGACCAGCCACAGTGCCGCATTTTCTTCGGCTTTTTTCCCGAAAACCGCCGCACACATTGACACACTGCCATCCAGGATTTGGCCAAAATCCGTCAAACCGTCCGCTGTGCTGCAAAAAACGCCTGTAATGCGGCCCGCACCCATCCGCACCGGCTGGGTCGTCTCAAAGGAAAGCTCCCCTGCCATAAAACGCTGTCCCGCCGGAATCTCAAAAGCCGTTTTGCCATCCGCCTCCAGATAAACCGTGGCGCTTTTCTGCCTCTGCCGCCGATATCCCAAAAGCTCTAAGAGCCTGACGCTGACCGCGCGGGGTATCTTTTCGATTTGATTCTGCTGTATAATCTGTAATGCCGTGAGGTTTTCCAGCGTGGTAATGCCCGGATCGGCCGGATTATAGTTTGTCCATTCATCAGCGTAAATCGATATCTTTCCCAGATTTTCCGCAAGCAGTTCCTCGTATGTTTTTGTCGGTATGTTCTTTGGGTATAACATGCTCTGTTCCTCTCCCGTGTTCTTCTGTCAGGAATCGATTCTGACTTCATGCAAAGTGAATCCTGTGCTGTCCGTTTATGACCAGCATGAAAGGATTGCCGTCCAAACCCGCAAGATCCGTTTCGTGAAAGCCTTCCCTGTCCCGATACCTGCAGGATATCAAAATCCTACGGATCAGCGCACTTTTCTTTTCCATGTTCAGCCGCAGCCTGATCTGACTCTCCGTCACCTTACCGCCAATCTTCAGGCTGCTGTTTTTCACAGGATCCAGGTAATCCGTCAACATGTGCACAAGATTCTGCTGCACCTCAAAACGGTCTTCCGTATCCACTGTCCTGACCCATGCCTCCACCGACACTTCCACAAACAAAGGCTGCACGATTTCCAAAAGCGCCGGATCCACCGTCAACTCGCACCGCGAAAGCAAATGCTCCTTCAGGGACTTTTTCAGGCCAAGAAAGGACGCGGTTTTGTCCCGATAGTCCTCCATCAAAACCACAATGGAAACAGCGCCCTCCTGCACGGTCCCGTCAGGGCAGATTCCCGTAACCACCCGCACGCCAAAAATGCAGTGTGAAAAGTTAAGAACCTCCCGCTCATAGTCCATCGCACTGACAAGGCGGCTGCGGCTGCCTAACATCACCGTCCCCCGCCGCAGGGCATCCTCCACCGTCTCCATATCCCTGCCGCCAAAGGCATTTGCCGGATTGTGTATCTTCTCCAAAAATGCCACCCTGCTCAGGGTATCGTTTATGCTGCCCGCGGGCACATTGCCCCTTGCACCGTCACAGCATCTGACCACTGTTTTAAATGCGGGTCCCTCCGTATTTTGGGGTATCCGTACATTCACCCCGTCTCCGAAACAGATATTGTGATTGACCCTGTCCAGGACAAAATGCCTGTCTTTCGGCCGCGAGCGGTCAAAATTGTCCACTTCCTGCCACTTGACATAGAATTCACGGATATTCCCCTGCAGATCGTACTCCGCGCGTACCAGCGAAGGGTTTTCCCGCATAAAATCTCTCATCCCGCTTTCGGAAAAGTCTGCCGTCTCGTTGACCCAGACATCTGCCTGCAGGATGTTTGCCGCCCCTGCGGGAAAAACCATATCCGGCTCATAGGCATCCATATAGTACTCCTCCTCCGCAAGCGTCTCCGTATTGGTAACCTCCGCCGCATTGAGCGCGATTTCCTCGACGACGGGACGACAGGACGGATTCTTCTCCAGGATGAAATCCTCATCCGTGATTTTCAGCCAGTAAGCATCCTGCCCCTCGATCGTTCTTTGTGCCAGATCCGTCGGCGGCATAAACAAAATACTGCCGGTATGTCGGAATTCATCGGTGTGATCGGTGAATTTAAGTCTCGAAAAGCCTGTGCGGGTGGAATATGTGACGGAAAGTCTTCCCTGCCGCCTCTCCCCGCCCTCTCTTATGCGAAACAGCAGCCCGATCGGACCATCCTCCATCTTTTTGTCAAAGCCCAGATAAAGAGAAGTCTCCAAAAAGCGGCTTCGAAAAAGGATTGGCGTTGTCTCCTCCTGCAAAAGTCTCTCCGTGATATCCCATTTTTGGCTTCCTTGAAAGCTAACCAGTTTCTGCGGCCGCATCGGGCAATGCTCGTAACTGTAGGCAATGCGCAAATGACGGATCACCGGGCAATGGTGCAGCGCCGGACGGTAGTAGCAGTTGTCTGCGCGCAGAAGCTGCAGACGGATGCATCTTCCTGCATAACCTCCCGTCTCCGTCTCCTGCCAGTCCGCAGGACAGGTAAAACTGATTCTGCAGGCGCCCGCTTCACTTTTTCCGAAAAGGGATTTAGCCGGCGTATCAAGTGGCAGTTTCCGCCAGCCGCTGCCATTATAATATGTAAAGGAAACCTCGTCGGCAAAGACCTCCGCAGCCGTTCCCGTCACATCCCTTTTGGGCCTTCGCTTGATGATTTTAAGGCTCTCGTCTTCTTCCGCTTCCGGCATCTTGTATAAAATCTCCTCAAAGGACAGCGCAAATTCCACCGTCACCCTTGCTCCCGGATTTGCGAAATACCGATGCCCGATATAGAGCTCCGAAAAAAACGTAAGCTCCCTGCCAAAGGGATAAAAGGCCTCCGCCTCCATCTCCACGCTGCCGGTATGCACATACTCCGCCGCTGCCGGGCTGCCGGAAGTACAAAAACGGATATCCGATACCACGACAGGTTCCTCTACCACGCCCACAGGTTCAAGCAACAGTGCCGAATACATTCCCTCGTCAAGCTGTACCTTCCGACATGCGCCGAACTTTCTAAATACCAGACAATTCTCCTGTCCCGCCCGCAGATCCGTGATCGGGCAAAGTCCCTCCTTTCCATAATAGGAAAGCCTGTAATCTCCGCTTAAGATTCTGTCCGCCAGCCCGTCCGCCCCCGATATCTCCATGCGGATATCGTTATCCGCCTCGTCAAAGAGATGTGAATGGTACATGACAAGCCCCGTCTTCCCGCAGCCCTCCCGTTCAAAATCAAAGAGGGAAAATGCCTCATCTTTTTTCAGCGCAATGACCTTTCCCGTGATACCGGAAACCATGAACATACATTTGATCCGTGATCCCGTGACATAGATTGCATGGGAAGTTTCAAAGACCGGCGTCTTTTCCCCCACCCCGTCTGCCAGAAATTTCGTTCCCGCGGCAAGCATCTGACCGGGGATCGTATCCGGGATCATATCCATCAGCACAATGCTGTGCGCGGGGCTTGCCGGGCGCTGGGAAATGCCCAGCAGATTCATCAGCTCCACATAGTCTCTCTCAAGCGACAGATTGTACCGCCTGATATTCTCCTGCATCTGATCGGCAAAAAGCAGGGCGATCACGGACCCGATATCGGGATTTTGCCCGTCAAACTGCCATTCCGGGGTATAGGAGGCGGCAAGCTTACGAATCCTTTCAAGAATGTCCTCCCTATTTCTGCTGTCAATCGGCTGCTCACCGGATCGGATTGTCTTCCACTGTCTCATATGCTATGCGCTCTCCCTCATGCTCCCTGTCAAGATAAAACGGAAAAACCATATTTTCCGGCGTATTGCTGCCGCTTACGGTATAACGGATCTGTGCGAGCAGGCAGCCCGGCTGCCTGTCATAGTCCATTGTAATCTCCACATCCTGTACCCTTGGCTCATTGCGCGTGATATCGTTTTCCAGTTCATGTGCCATAATCTGTAACATCGTCGGATTTGTCTCAGAAAACACATAACCGGACGTCCTGCTTCCGAATGCCGGCCGCATCAGCCTTTCCCCCTTCTGCGTCATAAGGATCAGGTAGATGCTCTCCTTCACGCTCTGCTCCTTCTCCGACATGACAAAGCGCCCCGTCACGGGATTGATCTGCGGCGGGAATTTCATCCCCCGTCCTAAATAAGTGTTTTCCTGCATGCTCTTCTCCTTTTTCAGCCGATCTTTACAGGCGACCCTCCCAGGCTTGTAATACCGCTGCTGGTAAGTTTAAACGACGCGGTCGCATCCATCGAAACATTGCCGCCGCTTATGGTCACCTTTCCGTTTGCAGACAGGCCCGCGCTCCCGGAGGCCTCTATTTTCAACTTGCTGCATTTCAGATTGACCGTTCCGGTATCACCGTTCATGATCAACTCTATATTGTCTCCTACGGTCAATGTCAGCTTATGTTCCGTCTCTATCCTGATATTGCCGGTACCGCTATCAATCCTGACCCCGTTCTTCCCTTTTTCGTCTTCCAATAAGATATTGCCTTTTGCATTATCCAGGATCAGTTTGTGTTTCTCCCCTGATGTAAAGAGTGATATCTTATCCTGATTGCCCTCGCCCGACTCCACATCCTCAAACTGAAGCGTATTGCCGTTTTTGGTGACGATCCGCTTATATTGATTGGCGCTGTGCACGGAATCCGTAAGGAACGGATTGGAATCCCTGGGAATGCAGCCGATTACATAAGGGCGTTCCATATTGCCGTTTTCAAAGGCTAAAAGCACCTGATCGCCCACCTCCGGCAGGAAAAAATGTCCCCAGTTTTTGCCGCTTGAAGCCATCGCCACCCTGGCCCACCTAAGCTCATTTGCCTCCGCGTCCCTTACGGGGATCTCCACACAGACCCGGCCCGGCATCTGCGCCTGCTTGGCATAGTTTGCCGTAACAACACCCAAAACAACACCGTATATACGATTGTCGCCTGTCTCCGACTTTGTCACCTGTCTGGCGGCGATCTCATCCATAATGTCATATAATCCCATCCGCGCTTCCTCCGTTCTCACCACAGGCCCTGCCTTCCAGTTTCACGGTATATCTTCCGTCCTTTGACAGCCTGTGAACCGCCCGGGTGATGTAGAACTGATTGTCCGCGTTTCCGCCGATGCCGGATACCTTCACAAAATACCCCGGCAGATATTCCGGCAGGCCCTGCACCTCGCATTCCAGGGAACCGTATCGGTAAGAGATATTTTCCATCAGGGCATCCGCCCGATATCCCGTCTCCTCCGGAGAGTCTGCCGACGCGTCGATATAAACCTTCTCACTGCCCTTTAAAAGAGCTTTCGCCTTGCCCGGCAGGGACGCCTGATTCTTTGCCTTCGAGGAAATGACCTTTGCTTTCCCTGCATCTGTCGCCCGGACCGTCACCTTGTTGACCAACCCGGTCACGTCATAGGAGATATCAAAATGGTACAGCCCGCTTTCCGGACTTATTTCCATGCGGATGCCCTTGTCCGCCTTCGCCTTCCTGAACAACACGACCCCGCATTCTGTATAAAACTCATAATTGTAGCGCCTGGCTGCCCTGACAACAAATTCGTAATCGCTCTCCGCCGCCATCTCCACGCTGCGGTCAGTGACCGTACCCCCCTCCGCAGGAACGGGGACGCTCTGATCCGGTGTGTCCGTCACCTGTATGCCCCTGATCATACCGTTACTTAACATCGCCGCGTAAGCGCTTCTTTTCAAAATCTCCTTCACTGCCTCCGAGTAACTTGCGGCTGTCAGCTGCCTTGCGTATGAGCCGGCCATCATGACCCCCTTGACATCCATGGCGCTGACGCGGATACAGGGAATCTCATCCGCATCGTAACGATAGCTTACCCGCGTAACGACGCCTACAAAAAGAAGTTCCGCAAAGCTCCCATATCCCAGAGCAATCTCCGTTTTTGCGCCCAGAGCAATGTATTTTTTTAACCGATCCGTCACTTCAAAGCAGTCCGTCTGCTTATTGTAAACATTGTAAAGAGAAAATCCTGCCACGGATGCCTCGTAACCGCAGGTAAGATCGATTTCCACATCGGATATGGGATATCCGTTCTTCCCTCCCACATCCTTGTCCGCCATCCGCAAAACTGCTATGGGCTGCTGGAACATTCTGTACTTTTTTTTGAGCTTGTTAAATTCATAGGCTGCCATCGTGTTTTTCCACTCCGTCTGCTGTCTGATTTCATATGCGAAGAAGCTTTTCTGCCTCTTTCTCCAAATTTTTGTATGCCCTGTGCCAGTTTTTTTCGTATGCGCCGTTCTCTGCTGACTTTCCATCCTGACGGATGCGGATCGAAACCTTGGAGCGGAGCGGGTTCCCCTTCTTGTCAAACATCATGTATTCCACTTCCGCCTCGCAAAGTTCGCCCCAGAACGCCATTCTGTTCCAGACCATGCACACCAGGCGGCTGTAATCGGACACGACGGCCGCCACAAAAAGCTCTGAAATCGGCGCCACAAAACCGTCAAACATAAGCTCCATGGAAAGCACTGTCTCCGCGGGCATTGCATTTTTCTGAAACTGCCCCGGTTGTGACGTTCCTCCAAAACCGCCGCTTCGTGTCACCATCTCTCCGCCCCGGCTGTGCATGGTGATGGAGGAAGGATTGTACCAGACCCTGACCGGGAAATACCCCGCCTGCTCCACCGTCTGCTTCAGGTCGGAAAGATTCGGCGCTTCCCCCGTCACTTTGTTTGCCGCATCCGATATCTTTGCCGTCATATCCGAAAGACTGTGAAACGCTGCCGTTTTCAGCTGCATCTCTTCCTTTAATTCCTCTTCTTTCTGCTTTCTCTCCCTCTCTATTCTCTCGCTGCCATTCTCCCTTCCGATTTCCCCCTCTTTCTGTTCCCTCTCCTCCATTTCCTTTTTCGCCTGCTCCCTTTGCTTACGCAGCTCTATCAGCTCCTGATTTTCAGACTGCGTATGAAACAGGATGTATGCTTTCTCCACCTGCCCCGTTATCTCATCGGTCACGGATCCTGGCCCGCCATTTTGCCGCGTAAAGATCGAATTCTTTTGACTCATATAAGCGTCGTAGCGTAGTCTCCACCTCTTCACCTCGTCATAATCCTCATGTGCGCTGCTTACCAGAGACAGATCAACCTCGGCCCGCACCGCCTCCCCCTTCTGATCAAACATTGTATAGCGGCACTGTACATTGTTCAGATAGCCGCCGTAGAGCATTGCGCCCCACAAAAAGACAACCCTTCTTGAGCTGCCGTTCCTGACAGCTGCCAGAAATCCTTCCACCACAGGGCGAACCGTGTAAGATGTCTGTACATTTTTCACCGCATCAAATATCACCCGAAAGCTCACCGTCACAGTCTCGTTTAACGGTCCGTAATCCATCTGCCCGCCGCTGTTTTCCTCCGCTTTTTCCCCTGCATCCCCCTCCATGGAACGATAGACCATGATCGGCGCCATGCCGCCGCCGTAAGCGCTGATGCGAAGCGCCGCAGGATTGAATTGGAATGTCACCGCAAAGCCGCTGTCAACTTCCGTTTTCGCCTGTTCCGGCTTAGCCGTGCCAATCGGATCTTCTATTTTACTTGCCGCGCTTCTGACCTTCTCTTCCAGTTTCCCAAGCTGTTCTTGTTCTTCCGTTAACGCACCCTGCGCACTGCCAAGCGCTTCTGCCGCCTGACCGGGAATTTCCATATTCGCCTGGTTCTTCTTGGAACCCGCGCTCGATACGGTAACCGGCTGTTCACTTGGCGGAAAAAAATACATCACTGCCTTTGTTATCATTACAACCCCCTGCGCCGCCGCTCGGCATCCATGCGTTTCTCCAGGTTTCCGTACACTTTTTCGGAAAGCGTATCGAGCTGCCTTTTGACGTTCTGACTGATCAGGCGCGCGATTTCTTCATCCTGCTTCCCCGCTATTTCTTTCACCTTTGCATGAACCATCTTTTCCACCTGCTCCTTTTCACTGACCGACTCCCGAAAGACCGCGTTTTGTATCTGTTTATCGCTTGACCTGGTCTGCAGCAATTCTCGCAGCTTCTCCTCGTTTACCGTCTGTTCCTTCTGTCTGTAAAGCAGTTCCACGGCAGGCTCCGTCTCTAAAGCGGCCGCCTTCGTCCCGTGTCCGCGCTCCGCGGGCGGCGTATCCCAAACCGTTTCCTGAAACGGCCTCGCCGACTCCGTCTCCTTTTGCCGCACGCGCAGCTTTCCATCATGAATGATTGTTTCCGATCCTGCCTCTAAAATAGTTGTCTGCCTCTCCCCGGCCGCCGCAATATCCCGCAAAAACAGATTCATGGCCTGTCCTTCTAAGGTCGTCACATTGGGATACTGATCCGGATCTTTCTGATAACCGCGAACCGTTTTAAGCACCCGCACCGTCTCGTCTTCCAGAATCTCCCGCAGCTTCCCGCTATCCCTCTGTGCCTCCGATGCGCCGGTCTTTGCAGACGCCCTGTCTATGGTCATGCCCTGCTGCGGATTATCAGGCGCCATAAGTACATCCGCCCTTGCCCTGTCAAAACGAATCTGCTGCTTTTCGGAGGTTTCTACTCTGCTCTCATATTCCGCCAGCCGCTCCATCCGCTCTAAGTTCTGTCGATCGATACGCTCCAGCCATTCTTTGATCTCTTCCATCCGCTCCACATAGTGCTCTGCCGCTTCCTGCGGTATCGGATCCGGCGGCTGCTCTTTTTCCTGCCGCACGCTTCGCCCGTCTGTATTTTGCCGATAAGCTGCAGCTGCCGTTGTCTGATCGGGAAGCGCTGTCTGCAGCACTTCCATTTCCTGCGGCGTGGTAAGCATCAGCTCCTTACTTTTCTCAAACAGATTTTTCAGGGCCTTGATTTCCCGTCGTTCCAAATACTGTTTTGTCCGACGATATGTTTCCTTTTCGCTCCTTGACAAATACATCCTTTCGGCAAGGCCGCTCCATCTTTGAAAGGTATTGCGGACGGAGACATGGAGGGCATCCATAAACTCATGCCGCCAACCTGTGTGCTGTGAAAAATCCGCATAGCGGATGCGGAAAAGCTGACTGACCGCCTGCAAAAGAACCGACTGTACAAGGTGTTTTGCCATCTGCTCATAAGTCTCGTCCGTATGGCTGATTTCCCATGCCTCATAGGGATCCGACAGGTAGTAGACCATATGCTGATCATTTTGCCAGCTCCGTTTCCTAAAATCGTTTAAAGCAAGATAGGAAGCTGCGATATTCTGCTCTCCAAAAGACAACTCCCTGCGGTCGATCATTGTCCTGTCCCCGAAACGAAAGGCGGCATAACTGCCAACTTCCTGATAGACGGCCGTGGTCTGCAGACGATTTTGCACTGCGGTCGAAAAACGAAAGAGCGCTTCCGCTTTTTCCGTTTCCTCCCCCTCTTCCCGTACTTTTGTCAGTGCTGCCTGTTCTCTGCGATATTCGTAAATCTGACGGATCGTATCCTGCCCCGCTTTGTAAAGCGAAAGAAGTTCGTTGACCACTTCGGTCTCCTCCTTTACCGTCTGCACCTGTCCGATCCATTCCCGCACATCCGCAACGCCCATTTTTTTCAGAATATTCTCCACAAAAACCCGATCCTGATAGGTAAACATCATGTGCCCGGATACGAGAATGCGGTTTAGGACGTTGTTGACTAATGACAGCTCCAGATTTTTGATTTCCGCACCGTTTCTTTGATTGACCAACATGGTCATCCCCGTATCCGCAAGATAGATTTCCGGCGGTACAGACAAAAAATGCAGGATGTCAACAGGGGTAAAATGCCCCTGCATCTGCCGAAGATTTCCGTAAATCCGTTCGCCAAACATCTCATCCGGCATCCCCATCGGTCTCTCACATTTTAGCTGTATCGGTTTCCCCATGGTCAACATGAAACGTTCCTCTCCACTTGTCTGTCTGCTCTTTTTGCTGCCCCTTCCCCGCTACATATGATTGGAATATGCATTCCAGGGCGTGTCCACACAGAGCATTTCCTGAAACGCGATCGTGGTCGTCTCCACCAAAAGGCCGCTTTTTTCCGCGTCAAGCTCCCCGTAATCCTTGGCAGTCACCACACATCCCATAAAGGTATATGCCCTGTGCACATTAACTACCTGATCGGGCCTGTCGTAAACAAAGAGCAGGATTGGCAGGGACAGTTGTGTCCCCAGCGTCAGCGGGTCCACATAATCAATCCCCGCATAGCGCTCCACCTGAAAGGAAAAGGGCTTGGATACGGGCTTTCGCTTCATATGTACATAATCGTTTAAACCGCCCTCCTGAATATATTCAAATTCGTTTTCCTGCCTGAGATTTTTGACCGCCCTGCAGGGAACATCGATTGCCGCTTCCACGCGGAGAATAAAGGAATAGGCCGGCATCACGGCCGTACCCTGGTTATAGATAAAATAATTTGCCATGCTCTGCTCCTCCTTTTTATCTGCCGCGTTCTTCTTTCGAGGGATTCACTTTCCTGTGGATGTCCGAGATTTCCCGGCACCACCTTCTCCGGCTCCTGTGATCAAGCCGCATCACCTCATCGCCCGGCCAATGAAAATAATAGGCAATGAAGGACATTTCCTGATACAGGGACTGCTCCGGATAGAGCGTTAACCCTCCACCGTAAAATTTACGGGCACCTCAATCTTTTCCCCGCATTTTGGGCACACCGCTTTCATGACCGGCGGCTCCACATCGTTGATCTTCTGGTACATATCCTGTAAAAACGCCAGATCTGCCGTAAAAAAGCGCCCAATCGTCGTGCCCGTGATCATGTTGTAGTCTTCCAGCTCCGTGATCACCCTGCTTAAAAGCGCAACCGCCAGGTACGAAGGATTGCTCAAAACCCTGGGGTCCCTCGTGGCGCTGATCTCATCCTCCGCCGTGGCAAGGCGCATCTTCCCCTTCCTGTGAAGCACGCCGTTCTCATCCAGAAAGCCCTTGGGCAGCGTAAATTCATATTCTGTCTGCATCTGCTATCCCTCTCCTTAGCTTTTTTTCTTTCTTATTTTCCTCCGGCTCCCGGCAGTTCCAGCCGTTCAAAGGCAATCTCCACCGTCTCGATTGCGATCTCACTCTGGAGCGCGTTCATATCGGGCGCCGTATATTTACAAATCCACGCGTCCCGCAGAAGATACTGGTTGATTGCGGAACCGTTTGCCGTCGTATTGCCGTTACTCATGCCGGCCGATGTATCCAGCAGCTCGATCCTCACATCATAACGGGGCATCGCCTCCCCCCTGGTATCCGCGGTACACGCCATCGCCCAGTTCCTGAATTGGTTGGAAGCGGTATACCCGTATTTCAGCGTCACATTGCCGTGTTTGACAAGCCCGGGCACCTTGACGGGAGAAAAGCTTCCCGAATTTCCCTGGCGAAACTCAATCACATCAATGGTCGCCTCCATTCCGCTCGCCTCGCTGAAAGCCGCCGTAGCGTTTAAGGTGTCCACGGTCACCAAAAAATTCATTTTTGTCCACGGATAATCATGTCCCATGGAATTTGCCATTTCTGTTGCTGCCATAGGTTACAGTCTCCTTTCTGTCTCTCCTGTGCCTCCGCCTGCTGCCCGGAGGCCCTGTTCTCATTTTGATCTGTCTATTACTCTCCGCCGGCAGATTCGGATGCGCCCGCGGTAAACTGCGTCACGCGAAAGACCACAAACTCCGCCGGTCTGGACGGTGCAATGCCGATATTACAGATCAGACGTCCGTTTGCGATATCGTCCCTGCTCATCGTAGAAGGCCCGATCTCCACAAAATACGCCTCCGACGCCGTCCCGCCTGCCAGCATCCCGTTTCTCCACATATCATCCAAAAAGCTTCTGATGGTCACACCCACGCGATCCCACAGGGATTCGTCATTGGGCTCAAACACCACCCAGTTCGTGTTTGCCTTGATGCTCTCTTCCACATAGATAAAGAGCCTGCGCACATTGACATACTTAAAGTTTGCATTGGAGGAGGCCGTGCGGGCGCCCCACACGCGGATGCCCTGTCCGGGCAATGCGCGGATCAGGTTGACGCCTGCGGGATTCAAAAAATCCTGCTCACTCTTTGTATAGTTCACGCTGAGTCCGGTGGCAAATACCGTTTCGTTCGCAGGCGCCTTATGGACGCCCCTGGTATTGTCCGTGCGCGCGTAAACGCCGGCCACCGCTCCTGAGGGCGGCACGAAGTCCGTCTTGTTGGCCGAGCGGTCAAATATCTGCAGCCAGGGATGATACATCGCCGCATAGGTGGAATCGATCATTTCCCGGTATTGCAGTAACTCCTTTACCTTGTGGCTGTCCTTTGGCATATCAATGATGGCAAAACGGTTTTTCAGGTTTTCGCACTGCCCCACCATAGCCACGACCACCTCCGGGATCGTGATTCCCGGCACGGCCAGCATGTTGACGTTGGAAACTTCCACAAACGCCTCCAGCCCCGTCCTTTTGCCCGGCCCGTTATCCTCTCCGATAAAGGTACCGGCAGTCGCCTTGCCGATACTGCCGTCCTGCCCGTCCTCCAGCATGAACATGCCGTCCGTGATACCCTCGCCCAGAATCGCTTCCACGGGATTGCCGATCTTCCCGTCCGGCTCTGCCGTGACCTTTACCAATTCGCTGCCTGCCATGCGAAAAGAGATGTAATTCGGATTTGCTGTGTTAAAGCTCACCCCTCTGTAATTCTCTGCCTCCTCCCCGCAGCTTACGCAGATGTCGGTCTCCGCCAGATATACCTGCGTTGACGGGATCAGTGCGGTATCCACGATATCCGCCGTAAAATCCTGTTCAAAAATGACAGTATTGTCAACAATAGACTTGATTCGGTTGTACTCTCCGCCGCAGACGACCAGATCGCCTTCGCGGAAGCCATCCACCTGTTTCGCCACATACGCGCCGCCATTCTTACCCACCATCTGCATCCTGCGTCTTATGACGCTTGTGAGGGTAATCTGTATCTTATTCCCCCACTTGCCTGCGTTTGCCGCCTCCACGCGCAAGAACCCCCGCTTTGCAAAAGCCGCCTTTGCGTCCGAAACGCTTACGCGCGACACATAACAGCTGCCGCCGCCGTTTACAAAAAACTGTTCCACTGCCGGAGCGAGATACCGATACTCCCCGTATTCAAACTCGCTCAAAGGTCTGCCAAACTGACGGACAAATTCCCGATAACTTGTAACGATGGAAAGCCCGCCTTCCGTGGGCCCTTTTTCCGCAAAGCCGACAAAGCCTGCAACGGATGTTCCGACTCCTTCCATAGGTCTTGGGGAGTTATCGTATTCCTCTACATAAACTCCCGGTGAAAAATACTGTGCCATAATTCTTCTCCTCTCTTTTTACGAATTGCCTTAATACACTTACACTACACAATCGCTTTATTCTGCCCGGGCATCACCACACGGATGGTCCCTGCGCCCATACCGCAAATAAGGACTGCATCGCTTGTCAGGCAGGGGCTCCCACCCACCAGCACTTTGGGGCCGGCTGCGATCCACGTTCCCGCAGGAACCGGGTTGCAGGGCTGCGGGGTCAGCACGCCAAGAGCCGCCGCCGTGGCCGCAGCCACCGTCGGATTGGCTAACGACGTGCACATACCAAACCCGCTCAGATTGACGCCCGGCTGCCCATCCTGTATCGTGGCGACCGGCTTGCCGTCCGCCATGCAGCTTAACTGCGACGTTACCTGCAAAATGCAGGGAATCGTTCCGAAGGAACATTGACAACTTGCTCCCGTCACCACCATCACTCCCATCCTAATCCTCCTGTAGTCTCCCGTTGTCCCAATCGTCCGCAGACTCCGCCGTGATTTTCTGAAATTTTGCTGCGCCATTCACCTCATAACGGATCAGATACTGCATCCCTCTCCCGTCTTCCCGAAGTCTGAGCAGATACGCTCCGTTTTTTTCTACCCTGCCCCTGACGATGCGTGAAATCTCCTCCTTGGGTTTCACCTCCGTCTCAAGAGGCTGTGCCAGCCGCAGCAGAAGCCTGTTTTTCACGGACGCCACATGAAATTCCTCGAAGCTCTCCGTCTGTGAATGAATCAACGCATAAGCCTTCTCGTCAAGCCTTCCCGCCTCCAACAGTTTCAACTGCCTTTTTACGGCGTGATAGGAAAGTGCTCTGGCACACGGTTTTGTCAGGCAGACTGCTGCGATGGAAGTGATCCCCGGCATGTTACCGCTGATATCCAGAAATTCAAAACTGCCGTATTTCGGTTTCTCCGGTATCAGCTCCACATACACCTCCGGACAGTTCTCTGCAAGCTCCTCATAGCAAATCTCCACCACCGCTTCCAGATATCCCCTGACCAAGATTGAAAGCTTCCTGTCCTTTCGCCCTTCGTTTAACAGCACATAAGTCCCTTCCCCTTTACAGAGGAACGTAAGCTTTCGTCCGTCGGCGGCAGCGAGAATGCGCCGCTCGTTCACCGGACAGCCGTTTGTGGTATCCACAAGCCTGATCACAAGATCAATCTGATAACAAAACGAACGCTCCACTTATCCCGGATCACCCCCTTCCTCTCCTGTCATCCCAATGCCAAACAGCGCCTTGCTGACACGCGGAGGATCTGTCAGGGTCTCGCTGGAGACATAGACGGGCGCCGCCTTATAAAACAGGCTGATCTGGTAAGGTTTATTGATTGCCTGCCACACCCGCACCTTCTCATCGAGCGCCATCTTTGCCTGTGACAGCACGACAGGAGGTTCCTCCGCCTCCAGCCAGGGCTGCAGTTCGTGCGGATATACGGCGCTGTTGTCACTGACAATCTGCGCTATCCTCCCGATGATTTTCTGGATATCCGGCGCCTTTAGTCCCATCTGGGACGAACCGTTGATAAACACCATATAGTAAAGACTATACGGCACCGGCGGCTTACTGAATTTTGTGCCGCCTGCCGATACGCGGGGCGCCCTCGTGACGATCGTCTCCTCCCTCACATCATAGAGGTAGAGCCCGATGATGTAGTCCACGTCCTGGGACGCGGGGGAAGAAATCTCGATATTGTTCGGAGAAGGCACCGGTTCCGGACACATCTTCTCCCGCAGCATCTTGCAGATAAAGCTGCTGACATCTGCAATGATCGTATAATCTGCCATGATACTCTCCTTTTATCCCCTCATTCCGGGGCATTGATGCACCGCCACTTTCTATTTTGCGTTCATCAGCCTGTTGTAGACCTCCTCGATCACCGGCTCCATGGCCGCAGTTTCGACCGCCGCATAAGAACATCCCGGCACATAATATCCTTTCCCGTCAAAAATCCGTTTTGCGTCGTCACTGTCAAGATAAAGCGTGGCCTGCAATACCGGCCGGACAGTGAGCCTCCCTTCGGCGCCCTCCGTAAACTCATAGATCACATCATCGGAGGTAAAGATATAATACTCTTCCGCTTTTTGCAGGGTAACCATGTGGTGCACGTCGTCAAAAAGATACCGATACCCGAAGATCCGGCCGATGGCCTGCAGGGAAATGTAAACATCCGCCGCCCTGTCGTATTTCTGATAAAGGTAAGGACTGCCCTTTGCCGCAGACTGATTGGCCAGTAAGACCGCCAGCATCGCCGCAGACTGGTTGTGTGAATCCTGCGCGTAACGGGAGAGAGCAATCAGGGCTCCTGCCTTGTCCTGATCGGAAGCCGTGGCCGCGTCTCCAAAATAATCCGCTAACAGATTGGTCAGCTGCTCCTGCGAGAGCATTCCGCCGCCTCCGCCTGTGCCCGCTCCTTTTTCTGCCTCCCGTTCTATGTCAGCCAGCTGCGCGCCAATCTGTACCGCCGATTCCGCTTCCGTATCCGCTGCGCCCTTAAGCGTATCCCGTATCCCGGAGACTGCCGCCAGGGCCGCATCCGAATCATACTGTGCCAGCTGTGAAAGCGCCGCCATATCCAGGTCAAGAGTGCTCCCGTCCGCACCATCCAGGATTCCGGAAGTGATACTTCCCGCCAATTCATCGATCAGTTTCCCGGCACTTTTCTCCGTCATGCCCGCCGCCGCTCTCGCCTTATCCGCCGCACTGCTGACCGGATCAGTCAGTGTATGATAAAGCTCCTGCCGCAGATCGTCGATATCGCCCTGCCCTGCTTCCATCTCTGCGGACAGTCTCTTCGCCTTTGACAAATCATTTTCATCCAATGCATTAAGACGTTGACTATCTAAGTCATTTTGCGCTTTTAAGAGCTGATCGAGCGCCGAAGAATCCGCGGAGGCAGCAATCAACTCGGCCAGCGATTTTTTCAGCCACTCCCGATGCTTTTCCACCGTTCCCAAAAGGTGCTTTTGCGCAGCGTCTGCGGGCGGCAGCGCCTCCAACCGGGCAATCGCGTTGATGCGCCCCTCGGCGTCGATCTGTGCCGCCGAATTGCTCATACGCTTCCACAGTTCCGTGAGCATGGCCTGATACTCCAGACGGGCACTGTCGGCCTCGGTCTCTCGCTGGGAAAGAAAAGCCGTCAGCGCCGGCTGTCCCGCCCCCTCACCTTCCGCCTGTCGGTAATCTTTCCCTGCTCCGCCTGAAAGGATGCCCTGCCAGACCGAGAGCGCCTGCCCCGTCAGTCCGTCCTCCAATGTTTTCCGTTCACTCTCCTCGTCTTCGATTACACTCTTTAAGATATTGTAAAGATCTGCCAGTCCGGCTGTCGCCTTGTCGCACCCCGGGGTGTCCTTTGCCCTCGCACAGCCGATCAGTTCCTTGCTGTAGCGGTAAATCGCCTGTGCGGAAGCCGCAGTGCCCTCCGCAAGCAGCTTTCCCGTATATTTGCCGATGCTTGTCTTCACATTGGACTTGGCTTCGCCGATGGCCGAGATCATGTTCGCATCGACCTGAAAGGTCTCATCCAGGGTAACGCCTCTGTAAGTGCCTGCTTCGGCCAGTAATTTCTGATAGCTTTCCCGCATACTGTGCCATCTCTCATACCATGAGGCATCCTTCTCCGCACTACTGTCAGTGCTGTCACCGTTACTGACATTATTGTCATTATCACCGACAGGTTTGTCATTCAACAGATCATCAATGTCATCTCTATTGACTTCACCGCCGCTGCTCTTTTGCACCATTTCATAAAATGCTTCCATCTCCTGTGGGCTCAATCCCTCCTGATCCTGTCCGCCCGCCTTTTTCAGCAGTTCGTCCAAATAACTGTCCAGAGTATTTAAGGACTGTACCCGGCGTCTCGCGTCCTCCCCCTCCATCACCGTGTTCACCGCCTCTGTCCAGGATCCCGGTTTTTCCCGTGCGATCACACCAAGCTGATAGGGATTCAGTGCATCCAGCGAGGCGTCACAGTCTCTGGTAACATCATCTTCAATACTCAGCCCGTAAAAGATTTCCAGGATTTCCAGGTATTTCTCATCACTTTCCGTCCTGGTCTCCTTGGACTGCAGATACTGCCAGTGCATCTTGATGGGCAGCAGTTCCTCCATCTCCGGCAAATCATAGGGATCCGGAATATCAAACGCATTGACGGCAGCATGCACCCGCAGATCGGTCACGGTCCCGTTCGCCGCCACCTGATGGGTAAACGCAAGTTCCTCAATCACAGATGCAGCGACCGGTGTGCCGGCGGTTGTGATATCGCGAATGGAAGTGGCATCCGTAATCTCAAACCACTGCCCTCCGGAAAGCTCCGACTTGTAATACACCCTGTTCTGAGAAAACTCGCCGGCGGAATCCATTGCAATCTCATAGATATGGTCACTCAGCCCTTTTAAATCGATGAGATAGGACCCGATGACCAGCGTGGACGCCGCAATCTGCGAATCCGACACCCGAACGGAGCGTATCCTGTTATCCCTGTCGCTTTCTACCGCCAGGACAGGGAGTTTTACTGTAAGCAGAAGCGCCGCCGCCAGCATGATTGCCATACCTGTCGTACTTTTCTTATGTTTTCTTCTCCGTGCAGCCTCATTGTGCCCGCAATATTTGACCATATCAGTCATTATTACCCTCCCTCCTGATCGTGTTGTCGCTCGTTCGAAACCGCGCCTTGTACAGCTCTTCCCCCTCTGCGTTATAAAAGAGAATCGTCAGCTCTTCCAGATCGTTTGCGGCTGCCGAAAGGTAACGAAACGCTTCCTTTACAGGCACCACACTCCCATCCAGGAGAGACACGCCGTCCGCATCCTGTATGGTGTAACCGGCGATTCCCTCGCCTGCCTTAGGCGTGAAGGAAAGAAGCGCAAGCCCTGTGTCCGTCGTCTCCACAGCATAGGTTCCAAGCTTGCTATCCTCGCTTTTTTCAATCCGATACCCTGTCACAATATTGAGGCGCCCGCTGTATTCGGAGGGTCTGATATCACAGTCGTCGATAAATTCACCGCCGTTGTAGAGACGGATAAACACCCTGTCCACAGAACCGATATCCAATTGCAGGTGTTTCAGCCTTCCGTCCACAGGAATGCGCCCGCCCACCTGTACCTGTTCGGTTCCCAGCCTGACCCAGAGTTCAAAGTCTGTGATGGAAACCTCGTCATAATCCTCGGGTACATCGATCCCCATCTCAAAAGCGGTGCCCGATGCCAGCGTGCGGATATAGTAATAAACACCCTCCCCTTCGTCTGCCACCACATAACTTGTGCCGCCCTCCCCGACAGTCATGCCCATACCGTCCCCTGTAAAGAAGTCCTTTACCCTTCCGCAGGTCAGCCTGTTAAAGCTGTAGAGGATGCCGCTGTAGTCCGCCTGCGCCTGCAGATAATCAGCCTGCAGGCTCTCATACTCCTCCTGCACCTCCTGATATTCTTCAAACGTCATCTGTCCGAGTGCGTTTAAGGCCGCGCCTTTTTCCAGTTCTTCCTTCTTCCTGTCAATGCTCTCCCTGATATTGACACAGGCGTTTTTCGCAGAGACATAATTCTCAAAAGTATCCTTTACCTGTCCGGTAATCTCGTTCTTTGCCGCCGTCTCCTCCGCCCGCGCATTCTGGTATTCGATTGCGGACTCGTAGAGGGCAAGCGGCTCATCCTCCACATAGCGGACGCCGTCGATGGCGCCCTTGAGCCAGACCTTGGGAATCCTGATAAACAGAATTTTGAAATTGCCTCTCCAGGGATCGTCAACCGCCGTCAGCAGTCGGTTGTACGCACTTTTAAATGCCCTGGTGCTTACTTTTTCCCCGTTTTTTACTTGGTTTACATAAGTATCTATCAGGCTCATGTTCGCGGCTCCGTACTGCTTCTTCATCAGGTCATAATTGGTATTAAGCGAAAGAAGCGCATTGCCCGCCGCGCACTGTGCCTTGTAGTAAGTATCGCTGTGATCCAGCGTGTATTCGATCAACGATTCCAGCATCTGCCTGTCCATCTTCGCGTCCACATAAGGTGAGGCAAACGTATAGGACGACAGATTAAGTCCCGTCTGATTGCCGAGTTTTTCCGTAACCGCCGAAAGGCTCCTCATATCTGCGGCGATTGTTTTTTCCAGACGGTCAACTTTCTGCTCCATGGCTGTGATATCCGACTCCTTGGCCTGCCCGATGGCAAATCTGGCACGATTCTTTTGCAGCGTCCTGCGTGCCGCATCAAGCCTTTCCTCATTGAAGGCAATCATCTCCTGCAAGCGGTACGCCTCCACGAAATTGAGTTCCACCGCCTCATAGACCGCATACACCGTGTCTCCCCGCTCGTGTTCCAGCTGATCGATCTCTGACTGCAATGCCAGCGGCGTATAAGTATAATCAAATTCATCAGCAAGATCAGGTTTTTCCGGCAGCTTAAAATTTAAAAGCGGCGACCAGCGGAAGGAGCGTTGGTTCTCTTCCTTTAATTTCAGTTTTTTGACGGACTGAACATACTTTGCCTGCGCCAGTTCCAGCTTATTCTCCACCTGCTCATAAGCCGCGCTTTGATACAGGGCCGTGCTTTTAATCACGGAGATATCGATTGTATTTTTTCCCACCGCAAGCACTGCCTGCGGCGGTTGTGCACCCACCATGATAACCGCTATGATTAACACCATAAACGTTGCTGCCGTTTTTCTTTTTTTCATCTGTTTTCCTTTCCAAACGGATTCTCACTCAATCTCATAGAAGAAAAACCCTCCCGTCTTTCCCTCCGAGACAAAGGTATACGTCCTGTCCCCAATCCGATAAGCATGCAGATAAACGACTGCATCTTCCGCATAAGCGTTTACCGCAGTTACTTCATCAAACACGTTCGTCCTGTCAATCTCCGCCTTGATTGCCATGGCCTTTCCCCGCTTTTGCAGGATATCAATGGCCGCCGCTTCCACAAACGTCAGATAACTGTTTCCTTCATAAACCGGCTCCCCGACGGCCTCCGTCAATTCCTCTATGCTATGGATCACCCGGCCGCCATACCCGAATGTATCTTTCGTCACACAGACCAGATCATATTTTAAGGAATCCGAGAGGCTCATCTCGTTATCCTTCGCCAGACACAGGGCGTCGATCTCCCGCAGCCAGACCACGTTTTCATCCGCCTGTCCATATTGGTAAATAAACTGTTCCCCTGTATAGCGTTCTCCTATCTCTTCCGCCGTTTTGCCGAGTAACTGTGTATAAACAATGTCGTCCAAATGAAACTGCCCGCCAAAAACAGGACTGCCCGACGCATTGTACAAAACGCCCTCTCCCTCCTTTAATCCCTGTGCAAAACCGCCTTCATAACATTTGATCCCGCTCTCCCCGTACAGGATTCCGCTGCCCTCATACAAATTATCAGAAAAGCCGCCCTCATAGAGCTTTCCGCCGTCCTCCCGGTACAGAACGCCCTCTCCCTGATAGCGATTGCCGTCAAATTCCCCCTCATAGATCACCTGTCCGTCCTCACCGTAAAGAATGCCCTCTCCACAGACATACCCCTTGCTGACCTCGCCCTCGTAGGCAACATATCCCTTCTTTGCCTGAATCCGCACCCGCCCGTTTGCCAGACGCAGGGGGATCGCCGAGTATCGGTAAGTTTTGATCTGCACCCCCTCCGTTTCCGCGCCGATGGGCCTTAACCAGAACAGATAGAGCAGACAGACGGCGCCGCCAAGAAGCACGACTGCATTGACCAGTCTGCGGCTGACCATCCATCGCAGGAAGACAACGTAATCCCTATGATGTCTCGGCTTTACATCTAAGAGAAGACTGACCCGCTCCCTGAATTTTTGAACGATCTGTCCCATCACATACTGCGGGGACGTAAACCGGCGGATCCCCACAATCCATCTGTCAAATTTTGTAATCACCGCCGCGATCAGAGCTTTCCAAAACTGCATCATACGCCGCTACTCCCTATTCCTCTGCAAACAAAGCAAATGACTGTCGCTTTGTTTTGTCCCCGTTTAGACCGTCCTCACATAAAAAGAGATACCGCTTGGCTACTTCGTCCCCGGGACAGCTTCTCAAAATATCGGAAAACAGATTTCTCGCCAGATAGAAATCGCTTTTATAGTAAAGCGTAAGCGCCTGTTCAAATCCGGGATTACAGGAAAGCCGCCTTACTCTCTCCTCCTCCGGATAGGCGTCCAGGATCTCGTAAAGATCAAACCTATGGTTTTTCTCCTCTATGTAACCGATATAGCGGGACGAAACCTCTTCCTTTTCCCTCTCCCACACGCGGTCCGTGACTGCCATACGCACCCCCAGTGCACGCAGACTGTCCGTATATTTTTGCAGGATGCGGATCTCCTGTGCATAAATGTACGGGAAGGACTGCTCCTCATCTCCCGCCACGCCGTAGATGAAGGACGTCCGATGCAGAAACACAAACGCCTGCCCTGCCCTTTGATCCGCCGCCTGCCTGATCGTCATCTGCATGCCAAACTGCAGCGCCCGGCTGCTCTTATCATAGAACAACAGAAGCATCACGCCAAAATTGCTGCCGACTGATACGATATGGCCGCCAAATTCGCGGCACCCTTCACATAACAGTGCATAATTTCTGTTCATCTGCTGCAGATACTCCCCGCCTGAAATTTCCGTTTTCTCCGCAAAGGATACAAAGGCAACCAGACTTTCCTTCTCCTCCTGATCCATGGGGGCCACATCCAGGATGGACTGCTTTCCCAAAATCTTTTCAATCTCCTTTGGCGCAAAGCGGTAATATGCCTGCAGTACCTGATACCTGGCATAATTCATGCGCTCCATGTTGATTGCAATCTGCTTGACACTGTTTGTAAGCGCCTGCATTTCATTGCTCCTTCCGTGAAAACGGGCTCTTCCTGCGGGCTTTAACAGCAGGGAAGCCTCCTCCCCTCCTTTTGCCGCCCGCGCAAGCAAACGTATGATCCTGTGCAGTTCCTTCTCCTGCAGCAAAACTACCAGAAAAAACACAAGTGTCGCCGTAGTCATAAAGAACAGACTGTAAAAAAAATACTGACTTTTCAAGGTTTCCAAAGCTTTGACCAACGGTTCCTCAGGAACCGTTACCACAAGCGCATATACCGGTGCCACCCTCGACCGATCCGCCGCCGCAAAAACAGCCGTCTGCTTCTCGTATTCCTGCCAGACTGTCTCCTTCCCGCGCAAAGCCCGTTTGATCAAAGGCGCTGCCACGGGTTCCAGACGCTCCCAGCCGGCATCCGTTCCTCCTGCGCTAAAACACTCCCGGTAGACACCCTGCCCATCCTTCTTTACCAGAAAGACGCTTTCAAAAGAATAGTGTGCCACCCCGTCTTGTAAAATCGGCAAAGCCTCTGTGACGGCCTGCTCCGCCTCCTGCAAAAAGGCCTCATCACTGCCGCCGTACACTTCCCATTCATCCTCCAGATCCGCCAGATATGGCTCTGCGCCGCCAAGTGAAATCGCCAGCATCTGATGATACTGCTTCCCGATAAAATCAGCTGCTTTCAGATAGCCGAAGAGGGCACAGCCGCTCACTGCCGCTGCCAGTACAAGCTCCATGCAGCCAAACCGCCTAACCATCTGCGAACGCCCGAACATGCAGGCCGCTGCCGCTGTCACCCAGGCAGCTGTACACACACTTATGATCGTATTCGTATCCATCTCATTCCCTCTCCACCACTAAGCAGTCTACCTCAAAAGCACCGGCCCCTTACCCCGCCAGAGACTGCGTTCCTATCATCGTAAAATGATTCACAAAAATTCTGAGAAAGGGAATTTCTCCCCACACAGCCCTTGACAGCAGACAAAGAAGCGCCAGAAAAATCATTGCCATACAGGCTGCCCGCAGCAGCTTACACATCGTATCCTGCCTGCTTTTGAAAAACAGCCACAGTCCGGTAAACCTTCCTTCCTTTTTCATGATGCGCCTTATCAGCCGCATGTCCCGATACAGCACCCCGAAATCCTCATATTCCCATTTCCGCATAAAGAATCGATACGCCATATTCTCCCTGCCTTTTACAGGCTCCAAAAGTTCCCGCAGCACGCCTGCGCACTGCCCGGCACATTCCCTTTCTCCGATTTTTTCATCTAGCTCATCCAGCTCGATGGTAAACCCGGGCTCTATGGCGTAATCCTTCCGCAGATGAATCTGTCCCTGCGCAAGCGCCAGATAGAGAAGCGGATAAGGAAGCTTTGAGAGCATACAGGCAAGAATCAGATTTTCACAGATTTCTCCGCAGGTTTCCAATGTGATCTGCGCCGGCATGTAGAAGCTTTTTAAATACCGCTCCTTCACATGGGGGAATACGGCGCAGAACACATCGCCCTGCCAAAAGACCTCCTCGCAGCATTCCTTGCCGCGGGAAGAGCGTTCCATCACACAAAGCAGCTTCTTTACGATCTCATGATCATGGATCGCCAGAAGCGTATAATAATCCTCCCTCTCCGAAAGCGCATCCCGGCAGATCAAAATATCATTTGCCTCTCCCCTCAGTACCTTCATTACGGGGACATAGGTTGTTTTATTGGATTGAAAGGTCATTCGTTTCCTCCGCCGCTTTTCTCTTAACAATCGCATACGCATAGGTATGAATTCCGGGCCTGTCCGTACAGTAGATGCGAATCTCGTACACCCCTTCCACGGACGGCGCCGTATAGATGCCGTCTGCGGAGATCTCGCCGCTGTCATATTCCGTCAGCGCGTAGGTGACAGAGCAGGGCTTCATGTTATGGTATTCCACCTGGAAGAAATACTTCTCCCTGGTGCCAAGAATCACCGTGGGCGTCACCACGCTGATGCTCTGCGAATTGTCCGTTTCCATCTCGTCTGCGGATCTTTCCCGATCGCAGCGAACCGCCACCCAGCGGTAAGTCAATACGATCATATCAATGTTTGCCTTTAACTTCAGGCCGACGACAAAACTTCCCTTATCATGCAATACTTTAACTGCGGATTCTACCGCCACCTTCTGCCCGGCGGGTTCAAACAAATACGGATCCCCGTAAACCGTGGCCTTTGTTGTCCGTTCCAGAAGCGTATCCTCCTCCAGATACTCGTAGCCGATCGTCACATAGACATTGCCTGTTCCCAGACCGTGCATAATCTCATCGGAAAAGCAGAGGTCTCCCTTTTTCGCATGATCACCGATGGGAATTTCCACAATGCCCGTAGCAATCCCCGGCAGCTCCTGCGGACTTTTCCTTACTTCCTGTTCCCCTTCGCTCCGCTCTGCGGCCCTGTTTCCCAAAAAGGGCAGTTTCTGAAAAAAACATCCTGTGTACTCAAGCCGTTTCCACTCGCTTGCAAGCGTGGGAATGTATCTTCTCACAGACTCATCCGTTTTTTCCATCAGATAAGCAGCCTCGGTGCGTACCAGAAAGATATCCGCCAGACGGATCACTCCCGCAGCGCCTTCCACTGACAGCAGTTCCAGACTCAGTCGGTTCATTTCCCGCGCCGCCAGAAATTCCGGTGTGGTCTCCAGAATATTTAACTGATAAGAAACACCGGCACCCGCAGGGCATTCCACATCGTTGATCAAAACCGCGGCGCTCCCTGCTTTCACCATGATACAGGTATCTTCGCAGGCTTGTGACTGTGCCAGCATCCAATACTCTTTTATGATGTCCGTCTCTACGCCTTCCAGACTGATCGCCAGCTCCCTTTTCCCATCCGGCGCCGCAAGCGCCGGGGTCTGCAGAATCACCCTGTAATCCAAAGCGGCCCTGACATCACTTACTTTGACGACCTCGACCGCAAGTTTCACATAATGCCCGGCACAGATATGGAACGGAAGACGAAGCGACACCCTGAAATCCTCATTTTCAAACAGCACACCGCCCGTATAAAACTCTGTCTCCGCCTCAACTTCCCCTTCCAGTTTTTCTGCATCGATTACAAACAATTCATAACCATCCTCGATACGGTTGTACTCAAATTCCCTGTCACTGTCCTGTCTGCTGATCGCATAGACAGGCTGCGTCTCCTTTTCCTGATAGCGGATGCAGAGTGCGGCTCGTCCTGTTTGCAAACTTTCAAACCCGGAGACCGCAGACAGTTTTTTAACCACCGAGCTGTCCGCCACGATTTCCCGCCCCATGTCATCAACCGCCACACCGCTCTCGATCATAAGGGACTGATCATCCAGACTGATCACATTGAGTCCGCAGACAATTCCCGCGCCTGTGATCATACGATTCATAAACTGCCTCTTGTGATTCATATAAAGCTGCTCAGATTCAAAATCCGCCGATGTCAGCATTTTCCCTTTGTAGTACCTGTTTCTGCTAAACGGTAAGTATTCTTTGCTCTTCACCTGACAGCCCCTTCCTTTTTCTGCTTTGTTTTCCTCATCATAGCATGCTTCTTACGTTTGTTGGTTTAAGGTTCCTTAAAGGTTTGCCATCCCCTTTTATTCATCCTGAAACAGATAGCCAAACCCGCGCACCGCCAAAATCATCTCCGTATGATTCCGATCTATTTTTTTGCGTAAGTTTGAAACATGCACCATCAAAGACCTCACATCTCCCAGATCCTCCTGCTGCCAAACATCGCGGTAAAGCTCGCTGTAGAGGGTAACTGTATTCTGATGCCTGATTAACGCCGACAGGACGCCGTACTCTAACGGAGACAGCAAAATCTTTTCCCGCAGCTGCCCGTTCTCGACCCGATAAACTTCCCTGCGGCTTTTGTCTATCATAAACTGCTTGAACCACTGTCTGTCACCCTGCGGTTTTGCATTCTTTACCCGCGCCAGATTCGCCTCGATGCGTTCTGCCAAAACAGCTGCCGTCACAGGCCTTACAAGATAATCGTCACCGCCGCTTCGAAAAGCGCTCACGATATCCGGGCCGCCTCCCTGACGGCTTAAGAAAATGACAGGCCCCAAATATCCGCCTTCCTCTCCCCTGATCCTTTGGCAAAGCCGGCAGCCGTCACCGTCAGAGAGCGTGCCAGCAAGCAGAATCAGGTCGATGCGCTCTCTTTTCAGGACCTTGATTGCCGCTTCCCCGCCCGGGGCACAAATCACCTCGCAGCCGGGATCCGCAAGCTGTGCCAAAGCAGCCAGTGCATGATCCCCGTCATTTTCCACCAGCAGAATTTTCCTGTTCTCCGCCTCTATCACAGATTACCTCCCCCGCTTTCTCCTCCTGCACACCTTGCATTTTGCCGCCTGCCTGTCTGTCAAGCGGAAGTTCTATATAGATGCCCATTCCATCCGTACTGCGGGCGTAAACGGTTCCCCCTAAGTGACAGACAACGGCCCGCACCTGGGCAAGTCCCAGCCCGCTTCCGCCCTTTTTGTTCGTCCCCTGATAATTCAGCTCAAAAACATGCGCCGTCTCCTTTGGCGAAAGCCCCATGCCGTCATCCTTAAACGCGAAAAAAATGCTGTTTCCCAAGTGGGAAATCGTAATGACAAGGCTGCCGTTTCGCTGCATATATTTGATTGCATTGTCGATGATATTTTGCAGGATCAGACGAATATAGCGCTCATCCGCCCTGTAGGGCAGCGTCTCCTTAGAACAGGAAAGACACAGGCGGATTCCCGCTTCCCTGCAGACATTCTCCATCTTTGCCATGACGTCTGAAGAAACCGCCACCAGATCCAGTTGTGTCAAAGCCTCCTCATGCGGCAGGATGCTCTCCGCCTCCTTTCGCATAACTGCATCTGCCTTCCCTCGTTTTGCCTCCGCAAGCTGTCCTGTTAATGTCTCATTCTCCTGTGTCAGCTTTTCCAGTCGCCTTGTTACCTGCTCCCGCTCACAAGCCAGCTCCTCTTTTTCCTGCCGCAGGCGTTTCATCTGCTCACTGTCTTTTTTTTGGTGTTCCAGGGTCTTACTGCGCAAAGCATCGTCCAGATTACTCTGCAGCGTCATCAGCTGATGCGCCTGTTCCTCCCGCCACAGCACAAAGAATACAACAAGCAGACAAAAGCACAATCCCGCGAACAAAATGCCGTGATCAATGTCGCCCCTGATGATAAAGGCAAGTTCCGCCACAAAGCACAGGTATGTAATCCCCAGCAGAAACCATTTAACTGCCCTCATTTCTTACCTCCCTCCACATCATGCAGTTTGTATGCAATCAGGCCGCTGATGATGCCTGTGATGCTGATCAAAATGACCACGATACAAAGCTTTTTTGCATATTGGTCGACTGTCTGTGACATCCCCGCAAGCTGCACGGGACGCTTCTCAAAATCCGAGGCACGTCTGCTCGTCCTCCTTTTGCCCGGCGTCACTGTCATATCCCCCTGCATATCCGCATGGATACCGGCTTTTCCGAGAATATCCGCCGCCGTATTTTCCGAAACAGACGCATCGGTCGTATTCTCCGATATCTGCCCCGATTCTTCTTCCGCTTTTTCTGCCTCATCTGCTATCTTCAACGCTTCTTCCTGCCCGCCTGCCATGATCGCCGCTGCATCTCCTGCGGCGGACGTCGTTCCTGCCGCCCGGCTGGAGCCTGCGGCGTCATCTCCCGGTCTTCCCAAACCCGAAGATTCCGCGGGCAGATTCGCAGCCGGAGGCGTAATGTGAAAGGAGGTCTTTGCCGATCCGTCCTCCCAGACGATCTCCAGTTCATGTTCTCCTTCCGCAAGCGTCTCCAGATAGGAGCGAAGCAGAGTGATTTCCGTAAAAAGTGTCTGACTGCCGCCCTTATTGTACTCTCCCGCGGTAATACGGCTTCCGTCCACACTGACCCCGTTTAATTTGGAGTAGGCACCGCTCCCCTGAAATACCAGTCCGCGGCCGCTCGATTTCACCCAGACAGAATGCGCGCCGCCCACGATCCTGTAAAAAATGGTCAGTTTTGCCGCGCGTGATTCTGTATAGTTCTCGCTATTTTCCAGCATATTACTCCCCCCGCTTTCCTGACTGCCAGACTGCCCGCTGCTTATCTTTTCGCTCACTCTGCATTTATACGCATAGCCGTTCATTGCCCCGTCAAAGACCATGATACGATACAGAGAAGCTTCTGCACCCATGATCTTCTGAAACCCGCTGCCGTCCCCCTTATCCACAAACCACTGATACGTCAAATTCTCCCCAACGGCTGACACATTGAAGTACGCACAATCGCCTGCCTCCACGCAGACATCCTCCGGCTGGGCGGTGATTGTTGGCTGGGTCTTTTTGGGCTGTTCTGCCGCCTTTTTATCCTGCTTCTTATCCGATTGCGTTTCATTCGAAGTTTCCCTCTGCGCCTCCTCCGAGAAATCCGGCACATCGTTACCCGACACCGATTCCTCCTGCGCATACGGCACAATGGTAGTCTCCGCCGTTTCTTTGGCCTGCAGGGGCAGTGCCGCAAACGATCCTGCAAGCATCATTCCCGCTGTAAAAAGCGCTGCGCATTGCCTCCTGACTGCATATCTTTTTCTGTTCCCGTCGTTTCCTATGACTGTCATTTCTCCTTTGCACTTCATTGTCAGACTCCTCCCCCGCATTCGAGTCGGGACAGCGAAAATTCCGCCCAACTGTACTGCTTCATATACTCTCCCCTGTAACTGTTGACCGCGGCTGCGTCCCGTTGTAAAAACCTGTAGTAATCGCACTCTATCTTGTCAGGATCGACAGAATAACGATTCCTTCCGGAGAGAAAGGCATCCTCCGCATGACAGTCCTGCAAGGCATTGCGGATGTCGGCGATCAGATTGCGCAGATAATGCTTGTTTTTCTCTACATCCATGGAATCCTCCCACAAAATGCCGCACAGCTCTCCCGTCGTGGCCGCCGCCCCGTTTAGGTCTATCAGATAGGCGAATATTTCCTTTGCCTTCGCCCTGGCAAATGTCACAGGCTCGCCTCCGTAAAAAACTTCAAAATTCCCAAAACACTGCACCCGCAATCCTTTCTTTGTGTCCCGCAGCGGATACCGCAGATTGCGGATCGCCTTTTTCACGTCTTTTCTCTGCAGCGGTTTCATAAGATAGCCGCTGGCGAACATGTCAAACGCCTTCAGTGCATATTCTGTATAAGCCGTCACAAAAACGATGTTTGTTTCGGGATTTTTCTTTTTCAGTTTTTCCGCCAGCTCCAGCCCGTCCATCCCCGGCATCTCAATATCCAGAAATGCAATTCCGATCTTACGTCTATCAGCGATTCTCACAGCCTCAAGTGCCGAGCTTGTGCAGATAATCTTCATCCCGGGCAGCTCCATGCCTACCGTTTCTTTTGTTTCTTCCAATACCATTTCCTCATCATCAACGATCAGTACCTGCATAGTTTCCTCCATGTCGAAGCATCTTTTCTCTTTCGTCTTTACTCTTTCTTCTATTTTCTCCGTGGAATTTTAATCAGTACTTTTGTGCCCTCCCCGAAAGAACTCAGAACCTTTACCGAACCGCCGCACAGTCCTCCCACGCGGCCTGCCACATTGCACATACCGATGTGCGTCTTTTTTTCTTTTGCCCTTTCCTTCACGCAATACCCCACGCCGTCATCCTCCACCCTGATCCAATAATCCGTATCATTTTTTCCTGTCGATATGCGGATTGTACCGCCCTGCTCCTTCGGGGCAATGCCGTGCTTTACCGCATTTTCCACGATTGGCTGCAGGGTCAGCGGCGGAAGCATAAATGCCTCTTCCCGAATGTCATAAATCACGTTGATCCGCTTACCAAACCGTTTCTGTTCTATGGCCAGAAAATTTTTGACATGCATAAGTTCCTCTGAAAACCATATCGTTTTATCCCCTGTCAGCGCTTCCAAATTTCCCCGCAAATATCCTGCAAACTCGTCCACGGTCTCCGCAGCCAGCAGCGCATCTTTTTTACAAAGATACTTGATGGTCGTCAATGTATTGTAAATAAAATGCTGACTGATCTGTGCCGACAAAATATTGATCTGCATGTCATAGAGTTCCTGTTCTTTCTTTGCCAGTTTCCTTTTTTGTTTCATCACCGCCGTTACAGACAGTAAGAACAAAAAAAACAGAAAAACTGCCGGCAAATCGGGCAAAAACTGTACTGCAATCATTCCTTTCATCCCCTTTTACAGATTGTTTTGTACACAAAACCATCTTCCTTTTATTCCTATCATATCTACCGCACTGAAACCGCACCATAAAAGTTCCATATTTGAATAGGATATTGAATCGAGTAGGAGGAAATTTCTCT
>DLAF01000065.1 GCA_002492725.1 Lachnospiraceae bacterium UBA7054 | reverse complement strand
CTCTACGGAGAAGTACAGTACCATCAAAATATGCATGTTTACCTATTACCTGACAATGGGTTATGATTTTTTCCTTGTGCCGCACGGGTTCTCGGAGGAGACGCCGCTTTTTATTACCCGGCTGCTTCTTCATTTCATGCTGGTGTATATGGCGGGCAGGCTGCTTAAGACCGTGGTAGAGAGGCGGGTTAGGGAAAGAAAATCGACGGAGGAGATGATTGCAAGACTGGAGGAAATCAATCGAAGAACGGAGGACTTTCTGGCCAATGTGTCGCATGAACTGCGCACGCCGATCAATGCGGTGACGGGAATCTCGTCAGTCATGCTAAAAAACGAGACCGATTCGGAAAAAAAGAAAGATCTCTTTACCATACAGATGGCAGGACAGAGGCTGTTTGGCCAGATCGAAGATATTTTGGATTATACGGAGATTGACAATGAAAAAGTAAGCGTCAGTGAGGAGGCTTATATGATATCCTCCATTGTCAATGACGTAATCAGCGAAAATCAAATGCAGGAAAGAGAATATATGCCGGAACTGATCTTTGATTTGGATGCCGCAATGCCGGCTTCCCTTCTCGGGGACGGGAAAAAGATCAAGAAGATCCTGAAGCATCTGGTAAACAATGCCGTCAAGTTTACCAAAAAGGGCGGCGTTTATGTCAGAATCCACGCGCTTGTCAAAGACTACGGCGTAAATCTGTGCATGACTGTCAGCGATACCGGCGAGGGTATTTCCGAGGAAGAGCTTGAGAAAATTACGGAAGGGTTTTATCAGACAGACGGCGGAAGGAACCGGAGAGCAGGCGGCCTGGGGTTAGGGCTGCCGATCGTGGCAGGCATGGTTTCTTACATGGAAGGGTTTATGCAGATCAAGAGCGAAGAGGGCCGCGGCACCGTGGTATCCGTGAGTATTCCCCAGCGGATCGCGGATCAAAAGCCGTTAGTTACTTTGAAAAACCGGGAGCGCTTATGTCTTGCCTGTTACCTGAATGTGGAGAAGTATGAGACTCCCGAGGTGAGGGACTATTATAACGAAACGATCACCCATATGGTAGAGGGCATGGACGTTTCCATACATAGAGTATTTCATACGGATGAATTGAAAGCATTGACAGGGATCTGCCAGATTACCCATTTGTTTATCGGGTCGGATGAGTATGAAGAAAACAGCGCCCTGTTTGAGGATCTGGCTGACAGGATGACGGTGATCGTGATAGCGGATCAGCATTTTGTCCCTTTGCCCGGTATGAGGGCAAAACTTCTCAGAAAACCGTTTTACTGTCTGCCCATAGCGAATATGCTGAACGCCGAAACGGTGCAGGCTGAATTTTCGTTTGAGGAAAAGCGGATGCTGTGTCCGGATGTAAGAGTTCTCGTGGTGGATGACGAACCGATGAACCTGATGGTTGCGGAGGGCATTTTCAGGGAATATGAGATGCAGGTCAAGACAGTGCCCAGTGGATTGGCAGCATTGGAGTTGTGCGGTAAGGAAGATTTTGATTTGATTTTCCTCGATCATATGATGCCGGAGATGGATGGCGTGGAGACGTTAAAGAGACTGCGCAAACTTTTGGCAGATTCGGAAAGGAGCGCCATCATCATTGCGTTTACCGCCAATGCCGTCAGCGGTGCACGGGAGATGTTCTTCGAGGAAGGGTTTGATGAATTTGTGTCAAAACCGATTGAAATGGTGGAGCTGGAACGCATTTTAAGAAATGTGCTGCCAAAGTCGGCGATTCGGTATGCAGATAAAGAGCATGAAAGAGAACGGAAGAGGGACCGTCAGGATAACAAACAACCTGAGGCGATGCAGGAACAGCCGGTATCCGATCAGAGTAAGCAGGAGAAAACGGATCTTCTTGAGAAAGCGGGCATCCATACGAAAACAGGTCTGCAGTATTGTCTTGACAATACAGAGTTTTATGAAGAGCTGTTGCTCAAATTTGCTTCAGATGCGGATGGAAAACAGGAGGATATTGACAGATTTTTTGGACAGAAGGATTGGGAGAATTACGGTATCATGGTTCACGCGTTGAAGAGCACAGCCCGTATGATAGGGGCAGATGATCTGTCTGATCAGGCTAAGGGGCTGGAGGATGCGGCAAAAAGCCGGGATGTGGAATATATAGAGAGCCACCATGAAAATCTTCTTGTCAAATATAAGGAGACGGCGCAGCTTATACGGGATATTTTCTCTGAGGAGGAGAAAAGCGGGGAGCAGAAGGGATATCAGGAAATCTCCGGTTTGGAGTTTCGCAGAAGACTGAAAGAAATAGAGGACAGCCTTAATACATTTGAGGCGGATAAGGCAAAGACTCTGATAGAGAAGCTTGGCGGTTTTGTATATTGTGGAAATCCTGTAGCCGAACTTCTGGAAGAAACGGAGCGGGATGTGGATGATTTTGAGATGGCCGCGGCATCAGAAAAAGTCAAAACTCTGATACATGATGTGGGGGATGGTGAAGCGTGATGAATTTAAGGAAGATAATAGAGCCCATAGGAGATTCTAATGTAGCAATGCAGGAGCGTCTGTTCCGCCTTTTGACGCTGATTGGATTAATCGGTATGGGGATAGCTGTTTTGATGGGAATCGTTGCCGGAGAAAGCGCTTTAAATAATATCGGCATGGTACTTGGGTTTATCCTCTTTTTTGGATTGATTTATTATTCGATTCATTTTCATAAGATACAGATGGGAGCCGTCATTATCGGGGGCCTTCTCGTGTATTTGGTCATGCCTTTTAACTTTCTGACAACAGGCGGGCTCTATGGAGGCGGCGCAAGCTGGTATCTGCTTGCTTTTGTTTTTGTGGCGCTTCTTGTGGAAAACAAAATCAAATATGTGCTGTTGGCCAGCGGACTGGTGATTAGCTGGGGCAGCTATCTTCTTGCCTATTTTTATCCCTCTGTTCTGGCCATGCATACGGTCGAGATGGCCTATATTGATTCCGCGGTATCCATGACGGTGGTTGCGGGTTTAACGTGCGGGATGCTCCTGTTTCAGAATGCCATTTACCGTTCCGCAAACAGAACGGCCAGACAGCAGAAACAGGAAATTGAAGAACTGAATCAGGCGCAGAACCGTTTCTTTTCCAGTATGAGCCATGAGATCCGTACGCCGATTAATACGATCATCGGCCTAAATGAAATGATCCTGCGGGAAACGACATCGGATGAGATTGCCGCGGATGCAAGGGATATTCAGACGGCCAGCAAAATGCTGCTTGCACTGATCAACGATATCCTGGATATGTCCAAGATTGAATCTGGAAAAATGGATATCGTGCCCGTAAGCTACCATGTGGGGGATATGTTGTCGGAGATCGTCAACATGATATGGGTGCGGGCGAAGGAGAAAGGCTTGGAATTTCATATCGACGTCGATCAGAAAATGCCTTCCCGGCTTTTGGGAGATGAGGTGCGGATCAAGCAGATCTTAATAAATGTACTCAACAACGCAGTCAAATATACCACGGAGGGCTCTGTTACCCTTTCAATCCAGTGCAGGAGGCAGGAGCACGGATGCGCACAGATTGTCTATTCGGTGGCGGATACGGGCATGGGAATCAAAAAGGAGAATATGCCGTATCTGTTCAGCGCGTTTAAGAGAGTGGATGAGGAGAAAAACCGTCATATTGAGGGAACGGGGCTTGGGCTTTCTATTGTGAAGCAGCTTGTAGAACTGATGGGTGGCGATATTTCGGTAAACAGCGTTTATACGAAAGGCACGACTTTTATTGTTACGATACCTCAGGAAATCGTTTCCGAAGAGGCGATTGGGGACATGGATATAGAGGCGCGCCATGCGATGAATGCAAGAAAACGTTATAAAAGAAGTTTTGAGGCGCCAAAGGCCCGTATCCTGATCGTGGACGATAATGAGGCAAATCTGATGGTTGAGGAAAAACTTCTGCGGGATACGAAGGTACAGACGGATACAGCCGGCAGCGGGGCGCAGTGTCTGCAGAAGACACTGAAAAACCGCTATGACGTCATTCTGATGGATCACCTGATGCCGGAGATGGACGGTATTGTATGTCTGCATGAAATTCGGACGCAGGCGGGCGGTCTGAATCAGGAGACGCCGGTGGTCGTGCTGACGGCAAATGCCGGAGGGGAAAACCGAAAGCTGTATAAGCGGGAAGGTTTTGACGGATATCTGATGAAACCGGTCACCGGTGGACAGCTTGAGGCGGAGCTGTTAAATCACCTCCCGGAAGAGCTCGTGACCCTGGCGGACAGGCAGGATTCCTTTGGCGTGGTGCAGGCGCCCTTTGTGGAGCGCACCAAAAAGAAGATGTTTCTGTTGATTTCCACGGACAGTGTTTCCGATCTGCCGGAGGATATGACGGACGGCGCCCGGGTGGCCGTTATGCCGTATCGGGTCGTGACGGAGGGCGGTGAGTTTATAGACGGACAGGAAACCGGAACGGACGGTGTGCTCTCCTATATCCGAAGCGGCAGACGCGCACATTCGGAGTCTCCGAGTGTTGCCGAGTACGAGGCCTTTTTTGCGGAACAGTTGACGAAAGCGCAGTGCGTGATTCATCTGACCATGTCCGGGAAGGTCAGTAAAGGATACGAGAATGCGATGGAAGCATCGGGAAGCTTTGACAATGTGGAGGTGATCGACACCGGACACTTGTCCAGTGGAATGGGATTCATTGTTTTACAGGCAGCAAAGTATGCCGCGAGCGGCATGTCACAGGAGGCTGTGATAGCGAAAATACAGCGGTTGCGTTCTCTGGTCAGAACAAGTTTCATTGTGGATGATACGGAGTATCTGCTGCGAGCGGGAAGAATTTCTCCGCGTATCAATACCATATGTAAAGCGTTTATGGTGCATCCGGTATTGGTTTTGAAAAACAGCAAAATGATAGTGGGAGCCATTAAGATCGGAACGCAGAGAGCGGTATGGAAGAAGTATGTTGAGTCTGTGCTTGGCGATGCGGGCAGGATAGACAAAAGACTGTTGTTTATTACACATGCCGGGCTGGCCCATGAGGAATTGCAGGAAATCGAGAAAACTGTAAGAAAGAAGATTAGTTTTGAAAGGGTTATTTATCAGAAAGCGTCGCCGGCGATTTCCATCAACTGCGGCACGGGGGCGTTTGGGCTGCTGTTTATGCTACAGAGCGGAAAATAGACGGTGTTGGAAGAGGGGTAGTTCAATGAAAAGAGAAGAAAAGAAAATCGTATTTCTGGCGTTCACATCTATACTGCTGATTGCCGGATGTGGGAAAAAACAGGAAAGTATCAGTTTAGAACTGGTGGAAGGAGAGTCTGATTTGACGTATGTACAGTCCAAAGGAACGCTTGTTGCAGGCATGACCGATTTTGCACCGATGGATTACCGCGTCGGGGAAGAATGGACGGGCTTTGATGTTGAGCTGGCAGAGTCTTTTGCGGAAAGTATAGGCGTTACACTGGAACTGAAAGAAATTGACTGGGATGACAAGACCAGGTTACTGGAAATAGGGGAGATCGACTGTATCTGGAATGGAATGACGATGACACCGGAGCTGATGGAAACCATTTCCTGTTCAAGTCCGTATCTTTCCAATGCGCAGGTGGTCGTGATGCAAGAAGGAGAGCTCAAACAGTATAAAACAATAGAGGAATGTCAGCACCTGCTGTTTGCTGTGGAGGCTGGTTCTACGGGGGAGGATATTCTGAAGGGGGAAAAATACCGCTATACGACATGCGCAACACAGAAGGAGGCATTGCAGAGCGTACTGGATAAGAAAGCGGATGCGACAGTGATCGATATCATCATGGCAGCGCACAACACCGGTGCCGGGGAGGCGTATGATAAACTTGAAGTTGGCATGTCTCTCAATGATGAAAAAATCTGTGTGGGTTTTCGCAGGGGCTCTGATTTGACGAGAAAGGCGGATGCCTATATTCAGGCAATATACGAGGATGGCAGTATAAACAGGATGGCAGAAAAGTATGGGATTGAAAATGCGGTCCTGAAATAGAAAATCCCACAATTAATATTTCTTAAACAAAAGTCAAAGATTACGCAAATAATGCCATGATATTCTCTTACCATCAAGTTACTGGAAAGTAAGGAAGGAGAATGATGACATGGCAAAATCTAAGTTGGTAGAGGTGAATGAAAAAGTTGCGGAGGGTGTAGTCGGAGCGGTAATGCTGCTTCTCATGGTGCTTGGTATCGTGATCGGGATTGCGGGGATTGTCGTTTTGCTGTGTCTGATACTTTTTGTAAAAGGACTGAAATGACTGAATAGAACGAAAGCGAGGGATGGAGCAGATTAGCTCCATCCTTTGCTCACATTTTGGACACAATTTGCAAACTTAGAGGATGGAAAGCATGAGGGATTTTAAGAGCCTGAAAAAGATAGCAAAGAAAGTGTTCTTTTTACCGCCTGTGCCGACGCTGTTAATTACCATTCCGTCTTACGGGCTTGTCAATTATGCGCTTGCGGGAGATCATGTGAATCCAATCGTTGCTAATGTTGCCTATTTTTTGTCGGCATATGCGTTTATTATAACAGTGACGGGAATTACGGGTATCGTCCGGTTGGTGCGGCAGGATATCGATAAGCATCCGCTTGTCAGGAAAGTGCTGGATATACCTCTGGTCCACAGATTTTTGAGGGAAGATATGTTTCGGGCCGAGGCGGCGCTGTATCAGGTTTTTTTTATTAATCTTTTATATGCGGGTATCAAAATGTTTTCGGGTATTTTTTACAGATCGTTCTGGCTTGTAACATTGGCAGTTTACTATATTCTGCTTGCCACTATGAGGGCGTCCCTGCTTCATTTTGTGAGAGCCCATAAAAGTGCCGGGGAGAATAGAGCGGCTGAGTTGAGACGTTACCGTTTGTGTGGGATGATCCTGTGTTTCGACAGATTATGACGGCTTCGACAGGGGCAGGTATCAGCATACTTGTGCTGGGAATGGCAGTTTATATGATCGTACATTCCACAAAGCAGTTGAAATGCTTAAAAGGCAAGAAATCTACGGACTATAAATGATACAATAAATGCAGGAGGTGAAAGCGAATGATTCATATCCTCGTTGTGGAAGATGATACCAAGCTGAATCAGATCGTCTGTACCTATCTGAACGACAGCGGTTTTCAGACGAAAGGATGCCTGAATGCCAAGGAAGCTTATGAGGAAATGTATCACAATCTCTATGAGCTGATCATTTCTGACATTATGATGCCGGAGATCGACGGGGAGGAGATCAGTCTTACCACGAGGGAATTTCACCTTATTTACAAGCTGTTGTCCTATCCCAAAAAGACTTTTTCCAGAGCGTAGCTTATGGATGAGTTCCGGGGTGTGGACAGCGACATCAGCCTGCGGGCGGTGGACGTGTATGTGACAAAACTTAGGGATAAGCTTTCCGCCTGCGACGGATTTAAAATCGTTACCGTGAGAGGGCTTGGATACAAGGCGGTGCTGCAATGAGAACACACTAAAATTTGAATTACGGAAAAGTGAAAACAATCTGTTTCCACTATCACTTTTTGCTATCTATATGGGCGTTTTGCTGTTGATGTCCGGAGTCCATACCGGATTGCTGGTGTTTATGGACAAAGTCAGGTGGAACGGGCTGGTGCAGACGATTGTCCCTATGGTTTACTGGGGGATGGTGGCGGCAAGGCTGTCTTCGCTGATCGGCAATATCCTGAAACTGAACAGGCTGGAGCATCAGAGGATTACGCCGGAAGTGGAAATCTACGACGTGTGCAGGCAGTTGTGCGAGAGCGTCTTTTTGTTTGAAGATGCCCTGGAGGAAAAAGAGATTGATCTGGAAGCGGATATCGAAGACGCAGCGCTGATCAAAGCGGATGCCAGTCTGATGGAGCTGGTGTGGAACAATCTGCTCTCCAATGCAGTAAAATATTTTTGACAAATTCTATCAGGGTGATACGTTTGCGGTCACGGCCATGCCGCCGCACATCGTATTGTGTATTATTCTTGCAGTTCCGGGATTCCTTGGATGGATCCTGCCTTATTTTCTTTTTAAAAGGATCCAGCGGAAGGAAACGGAAAAGATTACGCCGCTGATAGAGGCAGCATACGATGAGATATATGAAATCTGCGAGAAGGGAAATAAGCTGTTGTATTAACAGGTGTCTGTTCCGCTCGTATCTACCATTATCTTCTGTTTATCTTTAGTGAAAATTCTGTTTATTTTTCCAATTTACAAAACCCACCAAAGCAAACATGGTGGGTTTCTCTATGGCAATTTTAGATTTTGGCAAAAGCCGCAGAAAAAATATAGCAGATCGAAGTGAAGATATCTGCACAGTCAAATCGTTATATGGAAAAAGCGGAGAAAGGAGCTGAAAAAATGAAGTTATTATCAATTATCGTGCCATGTTTTAATTCAGAAAACTATGTAAGACGTTGTCTTGATTCCCTGACAACAGGCGGGGATGATGTGGAAATTATTGTGGTGGATGACGGCTCGGATGATGGGACGGGAGAAATTGCGGAGCGCTACGTGAGTCGGTTTCCGGGAATTGTGACGGTGGTACATAAGGAGAACGGCGGTCACGGCTCGTGCATCAATGTCGGTTTACGTCTGGCGTCAGGAAAGTACTTTAAAGTTGTGGATTCGGACGATTGGCTGGAAGAGGAGGCGTACAGGGCGCTTTTGGAACAGTTAAAAATTTGGTCAAATTGGGAATCGGCAGAGGATATGAGCCCATCGCCGGATCTGGTAATCTGCAACTATACATACAATCATCTGGATGAAGGCATGAAAAAGGAGATGAATTACCGGAATGTATTTCCGGAGAGGCAGATCTGTACCTGGGATGAAATAAAATCTTTCCGGCCGTCCCAGTATCTGATTATGCACGCTTTGGTATATCGGACGGATGTCTTGAGAAAAACGGGACTGGTTTTGCCGGAGCACACGTTTTATGTAGATAATATTTTTGCTTACTATCCGTTGCCGTATGTCAAGACGCTCTATTATATGGACATTGATCTGTATCAGTATTATCTGGGCAGGGAAGATCAGTCGGTGAATGAGAAGGTGTTGATTTCCAGAATCGAGCAGCAGATCAGAGTGACAAAGATTGTCGCGGAATGTGTGGACTTAAGGGAAGTAAGGGAGCAACATCCAAAACTTGCAAATTATATGTGCAGAAATGTATCCATTATGATGGCAATCTCGTCGATCCATCTGCTTTTGTCCGGTGAGGAAGATGCGAAAACGAGACATCGGGAAATCTGGGCAGAGATGAAAAAAGAGAATCCGGGTTTGTATTACCGGCTGCGTTATACGAAACTGAGCGGACTGACCAATCTGCCGGGAAAGCTGGGAAAGAAGGCTGCCGTGGACGGATATCGGATTGCCAAGAAAATATATAAGTTCCAGTAGAAGGGAGACAGCATGGCTTACATCTATATTGCACTTGTGGATACCCCGGGAATTTTTGCCTCGATGATTCGCGGCTTTTTAAAACAAAGATATGTTCATGTCGTGATTTCAAAGGATGTAAATTTGACGGAGGCGTACAGCGTTGGGCGGAGGAACCCGGCTGTGCCGGTGATTGCCGGATTTGAGAGGGAAGACAAGAATAAAATTCTGCGTATCTTTCCGACGGCTTTTTATCGTATTTATGAACTTCCATGCACGTCGGCGCAGAAACAAAGAATAATGGAAAGACTGGAGGCAGATTATCGCAGACGGTTCCGAATTCATTACGCGGTATGCGGCCTGCCGTTTCTTGTGCTGGGCATTCCTTTTTATCAGAAAGATCACTATACCTGCGCATCCTACATTGCGAGGGTTTTGCAGAAAAACGGAATTTTTGTCTCACAAAAACATTTCTCCCTGGTAACACCGAAAGACTTTTTGGAGTACGGTGGGATGAAACAGGTTTTTGAAGGGCCGCTTTCGGAAATTGCGTCGCCTGACTTAAACTTTGCATGGGAGGGCGTTACTGCCTATGGAAAAGGATAGAAGACGGAAATGGATCGTTGATATCAGCATTTTTGCAGCGGTTATGGGATTGACTTTTTGGAGTGTTTTACGGAATCAGGATTTTGCGGATATGACAGCCTCCATTCGAAAGATGTCCGCAGCGTCCATGGCGGCGGCCGTTTTTCTGGCGGCGGCATTCGTGGCGGGGGAAGGCTGCATGATCTGGTATCTGCTAAAGGGAATCGGGGAGAAAACAAGCCTGCCGCGCTGCCTTTCCTATTCCTTTATCGGTTTTTTCTTCTCCGGCATTACGCCTTCCGCGACGGGAGGACAGCCGATGCAGCTCTATTATATGAAAAAGGACGGCAATTCGCTTTCATCCGCTTCCGTGGTTCTGATGACAGTGGCCGTTATGTATAAACTTGTGCTTGTCCTGACAGGAATCGGAATCCTGGTTTTGGGGAGGCCTTTACTAAAGAATTATTTTCGGGGTTACAGCCGGCTGTATTTGCTGGGACTATGTTTGAATGCTGTCGTGGTTGCCGTATTGATTTTGGTTATGATTTCGCCGGGATTCATCAGAATGGTTTTTTTTAAAATAGACAAGCTGTTCATACGCTGTAGAATTTGGAAAAAGTCGGAACGCAGAAAAAGTGAAATGGAGCGGTTTTTATCCGGTTATCAGGAAACGGTCTGCTTTTTACAAAGTCATAAAAAGATGATTGCAGCAGTGGCAATAGGGACGTTTCTGCAGAGACTCAGCGCCTTTTTGCTTACTTATGTGATATACCGTGGCTTGGGAATGCATGGTTTTTCCATGTGGGATATTGTCTGGCTTCAGGCAGCGGTGTACATAGCGGTAGACATGCTGCCTGTGCCTGGCGCACAGGGTATTACGGAAGTGGTGTTTCAACATGTGTTTCTTAAAATTTTTACAAAACGGTACCTGATGGCATCCCTTTGCATTGCAAGGGGAATTGGTTTTTATCTGATGATGCTCCTTGGCTTTGTCGTCTTTATTGTCCGTCATCAAAATATTTGGTATAATAAATAATATATCAGATAAAAGTAATCGGTATCAACCGGCATGGTCCAAAGGAGTTTTTACATGGAAATCAGAGTCCTTCGCTATTTTTTGACGGTGATACGGGAAGAGAGTATTACCAAAGCTTCGGATGTTTTGCACATTACACAGCCGACGTTAAGCCGCCAGTTATCGCAGATGGAAGAAGAACTCGGCGTAACGTTATTTCACAGGGGCACACGCAAAATCAGCCTGACCAATGAGGGAATCCTGCTGCGCAGGCGTGCGGAAGAAATCCTGCAGCTTGTGGATAAAACGGAAAAGGAACTTGTGGAACAGGAAGAACAGGTGGAGGGGAAAATCTCGATTGGCTGTGGGAAAATTGCGTCCGTGCAGTTATTGCCGGAACTGTTTCGGTCATTTCGGGAAAAATATCCCCGAGTTACTTTTGATATTTTTACGGCGGCGGCTGATCTGGTGAAGGAACAGATGGACAGGGGACTGCTTGATCTTGGTCTGCTGCTGGAACCGGTTGACGTGGAAAAATATGATTTCATCCGTTTTGACATGAAAGAGAACTGGATCGTGCTGATGAAACCGGATGATCCGCTTGCAAAAAAAGACAGCATTACCGCAAAAGATTTGGCAAAACTGCCCCTGATTCTGCCACGCCGCATGCGCGTACAGAGCGAACTTGCAAGCTGGTTTGGGGATTATTATGAAAAGCTGGACGTGGTCTTTACCAGCAATCTGAATACCAATGGCGCCATCATGGTGGAGAGCGGCCTTGCCTATTCCATTGTCGTGGAAGGGGCGGTTCCTTTTTGGGATCAGGCAAAGTTAACCTACAGGCCGCTGATGCCGCCGCTTCAGGCAACCAGTGTTTTAGCGTGGAAACGAGGGCAGCCGTTTAGTCTGGCGGCCACCAAATTTATCGAATTTTCAAAATGCTTTTTGAGCATGAGTAGGGCATAAAGAATAAGTATTTGATAGAGAAACAGTTACGGTCTATGATGTTAGTGCAGTCTGGAGAAATTATCTTTTGAGTGCACTTACTTTTTTGTCCGAAATTGGAGGTAATTCATGAAAACGGAAGTGAAATCAAAAATAAAGTGGGGGATCGATATCCTGATGACGGCATTGCGGCTTGGTCTGATGGCTTATCAGATTACCGGGCAGGCGCTTCATGAGTGGTTTGGTACAGGGATGCTCGTGCTATTCCTCGCGCACAATATCCTGAATATCAGGTGGTATGGCAGTCTGTTCAAAGGAAAATACAGATTGTCGCGGATCTTACAGACAATCGTTAATCTCAGTGTACTTGTTTCTATGCTCTGCCTCGGATACAGCGGCATCGTCATGTCACGCCATGTATTTGCCTCACTTTCGATTCACGGGCCCATGGCAACGGCAAGAAGGATGCACATGGCGGCTTCTTACTGGGGATTTGTGCTGATGAGTCTTCATCTGGGCATGCACTGGGGCATGGTTACGGGGATGTTCCGTAGATTATCGGGAGGCGGAAAACAATCCGGTGTGTCTGTGTGGGTTTGGCGGCTGGCAGCAGTGTTGATCGCGGGATATGGACTGCTCTGTTTTATTCGGAAGGACATTGTTTCATATATGTTCCTGAAGAATGAATTTGTATTCTTTGATTTTGAGCAGAGTATTCTGGCAGTCTTTTTGGAATATACGGCAATGATGGGATTTTGGATTTTGGCCGGTTTCTATATTGCCAAAGGAGCCGGAAAACTTTCGGCTTACATGATGAAAGAGAAAGAAAAGGACGGAGAGGCAAATTGAAGGAAACTATTGTAAAGAAAAGAAGGGAGAATTGAGATGGAAAAAATCACACAGACGGCAGGAAGAGACGCACTTGGAAATTTTGCACCGGAATTTGCACACTATAATGATGATGTACTGTTTGGAGAAAATTGGAACAACCATGATATTGACCACAAGACCCGCTGCATTGTCACAGTGGTTGCGCTGATGTCTTCGGGCGTGACGGATTCTTCTCTAAAGTTTCATTTGGAGAATGCGAAGAAGGCAGGAGTAACGAAGAAGGAGATCGCGGCGGTCATCACTCATACGGCTTTTTATGCCGGATGGCCGAAGGGCTGGGCCGTGTTCAACATGGCAAAGGAAGTGTGGAGTGAGGAAGTGGAAGCGGCGGATGCGAAAACGGCCCACGAAAACAGCATGATCTTCCCAATCGGAAAGCCGAATGACGGGTTTGCGCAGTATTTTATCGGGCAAAGTTACCTTGCACCGGTTTCCACGGAGCAGGTGGGAATTTTTAATGTGACTTTTGAACCGGGCTGCCGGAACAACTGGCATATTCACCATGCCGACAAGGGCGGCGGACAAATTTTAATCTGTGTGGCTGGACGGGGTTATTATCAGGAGTGGGGCAAGGAGGCCGTGGAGATGAAGCCCGGCGACTGCATCAATATTCCCGTGGGTGTGAAGCACTGGCACGGAGCCGCTCCTGACAGTTGGTTTTCCCATTTGGCCGTAGAGGTTCCCGGAGAAAACGGTTCCAATGAGTGGTTGGAAGCGGTGGATGATGAGCAATATGGAGCGGTTGAAAAATAAAGATAGTAATTCTCGAATCGTGCGGCAGAGATCTATGAATAAACCGGGCTTCTCCGTGGAAAAATAAGCATTATTTTTCACGGAGAACGCATATGCAACATTGTTTTTACGGCTGGTATCTGAAATGTCAGTCCGATACACAGACTTTGGCGGTCATACCTGCCATTCACAACACAGAAAATGAACGCTCCTGCTCCATTCAGGTCATCACGGACAAAGAGGCATGGACAGTTACGTATCCGGCGGATTTATTTAGGCGGACAAAAAGAAACATTATGATTGGAGAAAACCGATTCGGTGAAAAAGGTATACATCTGGCAATACGCACGCCGCAGCTAACCATTGAGGGAAATTTGGATTTTGGACCGCTTTTCCCGCTAAAATATGATATCATGGGGCCGTTTGCGCTGATGCCGCTGATGGAATGCCGTCACAGCGTATGGAGTATGTGTCATTCGGTCAGAGGAAATGTGTGGATCAACGGGCAAAAATATCTTTTCTGAAATGCCCGGGGATATTGGGAAGGAGTATCGGATCGCTACTTATCTGGGTGCGAGAGTAGCTGATATTCAAAACAAAGCGGTTCGGGTGATACAGGGCACTCTGAAATTGGATGTTCGTCTGCTGGAGGCATCGGGACGCCCCCTTAAGGCTCCGGCGAAGGGAGATATGGTAAGGACGATTCACGAAAGTGCGTCCTGCCGGGCTTCTTATCGGTTTTGCAAAGAAGGCCGTCCCCTGTTCGCTTTTGAAACGGACAGGGCTTCTTTTGAATTTGAATATTGTTCGGACTGCACAATATAACTTAATCCCGAAACTTTTGAGTATATTGCATATCCTATATCCATGGATCTTTGCAGAAATACTTGACAGCAGGCTTAAAATTCACTATAATGAACAATGTTCATATTGAGGTGCTTGGATGAATACAGTTGTAACATCAAAAGAGGAAATATTGAAAACCAGCCGTGAACTGATCCGGCAGCAGGGATGGTCTGCGGTCAATATCCGTTCTGTCGCGGCGGCCTGTGGGGTATCGGTGGGATCAATTTACAATTATTTTGATTCCAAATCAGAGCTTGTGGGCGCAGCGGTGGAGAGTGTATGGTATGAGATTTTTCATAGTACGGAGGATAGAGCTGTATTTCAGGACACGCAGGCATGTATCATCTGGATGTATGAAAGGATGGAATATGGCGGCAGGCAGTATCCCGGGTTTTTTACGCTGCATTCCTTTGGTTTTATGCAGGAAGATAGATCCGATGGGAAAAGGAGGATGCAGCTGGCATGGCGGCATATTTTGGATATGCTGTGTTCCGTTTTGAAACGGGATGCCGGGATTCGGGATGATGCTTTCACGGAACAGTTTACTGCGGAAAGATTTGCGGATGTTTTGTTTTCTCTGATGTTGTCCGCTTTGCTGCGGCAGGACTATGATCCCACCGCCGTACTGGAGATCATCCGCCGGACCCTTTATTAAATCCATTTTTTTGTCTTATAAATTGAACGTTGTTCATGAAAGAGGAGGCAGATTATGAAAGTAAAACGGAATACGTTGCTGTTGCTTGCCTGTCTTGTGTGGAGTGCAGCGGGATTTAATATCCTTCGTATTGGTCTGTTAGCATATCCTGCCTATGTTACCGTGTTGAATTGCCTGTTGTCTGTACTGGTTTTTGTAGTGTTTCAAAGATTCATTTTTGGAAAGCTGGTGAAAAAGCATACCGCCAGAATCAGCGGCTATTCGGAAGAAAGGCATTTTTTCCTGAAGTTCTTTGACCAAAAAGCATTTGCAATCATGGCTGTGATGATGACGGGCGGCATTGGCTTGCGGGCAAGCGGGCTTGCACCGGAGCGGTTTATCGCAGTTTTCTATACCGGTCTGGGCGCTTCTCTTCTGCTGGCCGGATTGTTGTTTGGACGTAACTATGGCAGGGCGGTATATAATGCTGTCACAGTACAAAATAAATCATAAAGGAGAATAAACTATGCAGGCAATCGTTGAAACTTTGTTTGATGCGGTCTATCTGATTTCGGTTATCGCCATTGGTATTTTGATGATTCGGGGGAGCAAAGGCGAGCGTCAGTTTCGTCTGTTCGGATGGATGGCGGTGGTGTTGGGAGCAGGAGATTCCTTTCATTTGGTTCCCCGCGCAGTTGCCCTTTGCACTACCGGTCTGGAAAACTACACCGTTTCTCTGGGCATGGGGAAATGTATCACTTCGCTCACGATGACGGTATTCTATGTGCTGCTCTACCATGTCTGGCGGCAAAGGTATACGGTGAGCGGCCGGGGGAGCCTTACCGCTGCCGTGTATATTCTTGCAGGTGTGCGGATCGCGCTGTGTTTGATGCCGCAGAACCGGTGGCTTAGCGTCGATGCGCCGCTCTCATGGGGTATTTACCGCAATATCCCCTTTGCCCTGCTGGGGCTTCTGGTAATCGTCCTGTTCTTTCGCAGCGCAAAGGAACACGAGGATAAGGCATTTCGGTGGATGTGGCTTACCATAACGCTGAGTTTTGGCTTTTATATTCCGGTAGTCCTGTGGGCGGACACCATACCTTTGATCGGAATGTTAATGATACCCAAAACCTGTGCCTATGTGTGGACGGTACTCATCGGATATTTTGCGATGAAAAAGGAAACTCCTTTTTCGGCGTAAAAATGAGGCGCGTATCAATGGCACAGGCATGATTCGGGAATGCGGGATACCACAAAAATTTTTGGCGGCGGAAGGCGAAAGGTCTTCCGTTGTTTTTTTACCTTTTTGAAACTTTTCAGATTGTTGAAACATCTATATAGTAAAAGAGTAAAAGAAAGGTGCTCATCTGCTATGAAACAAAAACAAATATTATATGAGAAGCTGATTCAGTATATCCTTGAAAATCAGGATCGGTTTTACAGAGTGGCTTACAGCTATACCAGGCATCAGGAGGACGCCCTTGATGTTGTGCAGAGTGCGGTTTGCAAAGCGGTGGAGGCGTATGAAAGCATTCAAAATGAAGATGCGGTCAAAACCTGGTTTTATAAAATATTGATCAATGAATGTCTGGCAGTACTAAAAAAACGAAAACGGCTTTTGCTGTCAGACGAAAGTTCGGAACGTGAGGAGGCATATTTTGAAAACAAAGCTCTATCGTGGCCTAAAACAGTTGAAAGAGAATATTCAGGAGGCGGATTTATGAGTAAATTGGATATCATGAAAGAAAGATATGACCGGATCGCAATTCCGGAGGAACTTAACACGCGGATCGCGGGCGTATGCGTTCTTTTTATAGCGGCTTTGAACGTGAGTCCGGTGTTTGCGCAGGAAGCGGAACAGCTTCCGATGATCGGGGGACTGGCACGGATATTGACATTCCGCACTTACGAAACAGAAAAAGATGATATAGCGGTGTCCGTGGAAATCCCGACGATTGAGGTGATTGCAGCGGATACCGGGATAGCTGTGGATGAGATCAATCAGGAAATCTTTGACCGCTGCAATCAGTATGCGGCAGAGGCGTTACAGCGTGCGGAAGAATATAGAACCGCTTTTTTGGAGACGGGGGGAACGCCGGAGGAATGGGCGGAGCACAAGATAAAGATTACTGTTGGTTATGAAATAAAACAGCAGAATAACGATTATCTTTCTTTTGTTGTAAGGGGAACGGAAAACTGGGCAAACGCCTATAATGAATCAAGATACTATAACATGGATCTGCGGACAGGAGAAATGGTCACATTAAAGGATATGCTTGGCGATGATTATGAAGAACTGGTTAATGAAAGCATCCGGGAGCAGATTACCGAAAGAGAAAAAGCGGGAGAAGTATTCTTTTCTGCGGAGGAAGGAGGGTTTGCAGGGATTTCTGAGGACGTGAAGTTCTATATCAATGAAAATAACCGACCGGTGATTGTCTTTGGAAAATATGAAATTGCGCCCGGCTCGTCGGGAGAGATTGCATTTGAAATAAAGGAAATCAGTCACGATTCTGCCGCAGAAATGACGGAGACAAATGATGCGGATGAGGCAGCGCAGACGCCGCAAATGTATGAAGATAACTTTGCGGTTGACAGTAAGGCAGCTGGGAAATTTGCCAAGAAAATTCAGGAAGCCGCTGCCCAAAAAGATCTGGAAGCGCTCGCGGAACTGACTGCGTTTCCGGTTTATGTAGGGCTGCCGGATGTTGGCGTGGTAGAGACGAAAGAGGAGTTTTTACGCCTTGGCGCGGAAGCGGTGTTTACGGATGAACTGCTGGAATCTGTAAAAAATGCCGATATCGATCATTTTCAGCCCAGTATGGCAGGTTTTTCCATATCAGGCGGAGGGGCGGCAAATATCAATTTTGGTGTACTGGACGGAGTGTTGGCAATCAACGGTATCAATTATTGATCATTGAAGAGGGATAATTGTTGTAAAGTAGAATAATATGCTGCAGGAAAGTTTTGGGGTTGCTGTCTATAAGCCATTTGGCTTGGCAGCAACCCCTATTGCTGCCAATTTTACAATAACTTTACAAAAGGTATGTTTTGGATTTTACAGGCAGTGTTTAAGATCAAGAGTGTAAAACAAAAACAGTTGGAGCAAAGGAGAAAGACGAGTATGAAAAAATTTATCGGTACTATGATTTCTGTGGCAGTCCTGGCCGCAGTCATGACAGGATGCGGAAAAGAAGATGGCGGGACAGTATCTACGGACGGTTCTACATCCATGGAAAAGGTGATCGGTGCATTGGGTGAAGCTTTTGAACAAAATAATTCCGGCGTAACCTTTACATATAATCCTACCGGTTCCGGCTCCGGGATTACGGCAGTTGCCGAAGGACGCTGTGATATTGGGCTTTCCAGCCGCAATCTGAAAGAGGAAGAAAAGCTGCAGGGGTTAACGGAAACCATATTGGCGCTCGACGGTATTGCTGTCATCGTGAATCCTGACAATCCGGTTAATGACATGGATCTGGGAACGATTGCCGGGATCTATAAGGGAGAGATTACAAACTGGAAAGAGGTTGGCGGCAGTGATTTGGAAATTGTCCTGATTGGCCGTGAGGCTGGCAGCGGTACGAGAGATGGCTTTGAATCCATCACAGGAACCGAAGATGCCTGTCAGTACCGTCAGGAACTGACGTCAACCGGAGATGTGATCACAACAGTAGCAGGCAATCCGGGTGCAATCGGCTACGCATCCCTCGCGTCCGTTAAGGATACGGTTAAGATGCTTTCAATAGACGGTATCGTACCTACCGAAGAATCTGTAAAAGACGGAAGCTATGTTGTGCAGCGCCCTTTTGTACTGGTGACAAAAAGTGAGAAAAAACTGTCCGAAACGGCACAGAAGTTTTTCGACTATATTACATCGTCTGATGCGGGCGATATAATATCCTCTGCGGGAGCAGTGCCCGTAAACTAAGCGGTACGGGATGAGAGGTGAGAATAGATGAAAAACAGGAAGCAGATCATGGAAAATGCGATATACGGCATTTTCCTGATACTTGGTCTGATTACGGTTGGGTGCGTGCTTCTGATTACCATTTATCTGGTCATATCAGGAATACCCGCTATCCGCAAGATTGGCTTACTGCATTTTTTGCTTGGTAAAGAGTGGGCTTCTACAGCACAGCAGCCACAGTATGGAATTTTACCCTTTATTCTTACAAGTATTTACGGTACGGCGGGTGCAATTTTCATCGGCGTCCCGATCGGTTTTATGACAGCGGTTTATCTTTCAAAGATAGCGGGTCAAAAAGTGAAAGGTATGATTGAAACAGCGGTCAGTCTGCTGGCCGGCATTCCTTCGGTAGTATATGGACTTGTGGGTATGATGGTTCTTGTTCCGGGGATACGGCTTATTTTCCGCATCCCGGATGGGGCAAGCCTTTTTGCGGCGATCGTCGTTCTTGCCATTATGATACTTCCTTCCATTATCAAAGTATCGCTAACAGCGCTGGAAGCGGTCCCTAAAGAGTACGAAGACGCCTCCCTCGCACTTGGAGCAACACCGATTGAAACATATTTCCGTGTATCTGTTCCGGCGGCAAAAAGCGGCATAGCGGCAGCAGTCGTATTAGGTGTCGGAAGGGCAATCGGGGAGGCAATGGCTATTATGATGGTAGCCGGGAATGCCCCAAATATGCCGGAAATTTTTCAAAGTGTTCGTTTCCTCACGACCGCGGTGGCGAGTGAAATGTCCTATGCGGCTGAAGGGAGTTTACAGAAGCAGGCATTATTTTCAATCGCATTGGTGCTGTTCCTTTTTATTATGATGATCAATGCGGTTTTGAATTTCTTTTTGAAACACAGTAAGGAGAATTGAAAATGCATAGACAGTCCATTTCGCTGAAAAGGAAAACGTATATAATGGTCATGCGTGTATTGATGGGCATTTCCGTAAGCATTACCTGTGCGCTGGTCGTATTTTTAATAGGCTATGTTTTGTGTAAAGGAATACCCAATATCACTTGGGAACTGCTGGTTACAAAGCCGAGTTATCTGTCAGACCGCATAGGGATTTTGCCGGATATTCTCAATACCGTATACATTGTGATCACTACACTGGTATTTGTACTGCCGCTTGGAGTTGGGGCAGCTATTTATCTTACGGAATATGCCCAAAATAAGAAACTGGTAAATATGATAGAGTATGCTGCTGAAACTTTATCAGGGATTCCCTCTATTATATACGGACTTGTAGGAATGTTGGTTTTTTGCCGGTTTTTTGGTATGAAGACATCGCTCCTGGCAGGGGCGCTTACCCTGGTGATCATGAATCTGCCTACGGTCATGCGCACAACGCAGGAAAGTCTGAAAACCGTGCCGACAAGTTACCGTGAGGGAGCTTTCGGACTGGGAGCGGGGAAATGGCGCGTAATCCGCACGGTCGTGTTTCCCGGCTGTATTGACGGCATCATAACGGGCTGCATTTTATCAATTGGGCGCATTCTTGGAGAATCAGCGGCACTTCTTTTTACGGCTGGTTTTGCCCATGCGCTGCATGGGATTTTTGAAGGACTCGACAGCGCAGGAGCGACATTGACGGTTGCTTTATATGTTTATGCAAAGGAAAACGGCGAATTTGGCATTGCTTTTGCCATTGCCGCGATTCTGATGTTTTTGACAGTGCTTATCAATTTGTCGGCGACTCTGGCGGGCAGATACTTTCAGAAAAAGGCGCACGGTGTACAGGGAACATCAGTGTGATGGTTTAGAGTCTACAGAAACGGAGTGGAAAAAGCGTATGAGTAATGTTATGACGGTAAAAGACCTGTGCCTTTGGTATGGAAATACGCAGGCTCTGAAAAAAATAAATTTCGAAATAGAAGAACACGCCATTACAGCCTTGATCGGTCCCTCGGGATGTGGGAAATCCACGTTTTTAAAATCCTTAAACCGAATGAATGATCTCATTCCGAGCGTGCGGATCACGGGAGAAGTGTTTTACAGAAATAAAAATATTTTTGACGCAGATGTGGATGTCAACGAACTCCGTCGCAGCATTGGCATGGTGTTTCAAAAACCCAATCCTTTCCCGATGAGTATATACGATAATATTGCGTACGGACCGAGAACCCATGGAATCAAAAATAAGGCGAAGCTGGATGATATCGTGGAACGTTCTCTTCGCGGTGCTGCCATCTGGGATGAGGTGAAGGATCGGTTAAAGAAGTCGGCGCTGGGACTGTCCGGAGGTCAGCAGCAGCGCTTGTGTATCGCCCGTGCGCTGGCAGTTGAACCGGATGTGCTTTTGATGGATGAGCCGACAAGCGCGCTTGATCCCATTTCCACATCCAAAATCGAGGAGCTTGCAATGGAACTCAGGGAAAAGTATACTATTATCATTGTGACGCACAATATGCAGCAGGCTGTGCGAATCTCTGATAATACGGCCTTCTTTCTTCTCGGCGATTTGATCGAATACGGAAACACGGAAAAGATGTTTGAGCAGCCAAAGGATAAACGGACGGAGGATTATATTACAGGGAGGTTTGGATAATGCGAAGTTATTTTGATGAGCAGCTTGCTACGCTGAATAACGAGCTGACCCAGATGGGGGCTATGTGTGAAGAAGCGATTTCGGTCGCTTCCAAGGCGCTGACCACGGGCAATGTGAAGCTGACGGATCAGGTTTTATCCCTGGATGGGGAGATTAACCATATGGAACGCAAAATAGAGACGCTGTGTCTGAAACTGCTGTTACAGCAGCAGCCGGTGGCAAGGGATCTGCGGCAGATATCCGCAGCCCTGAAAATGATTACCGATATGGAACGGATTGGAACCCAGGCGGCGGATATCGCGGAAATTATCACATTTCTTGACGGCCGGACCGGAGAGGAATGCGAGTATATCCGCTTTATGGCAGAGGTGGCGATTCAGATGGTCACAGAGAGCATTGACGCTTTTGTGAAGCAGGATATGGTATCTGCAGATGCTGCCATCAACCGCGACGACGATGTGGATGACTTATTTTTACAGGTAAAGGAGTCGCTTATCAGGATGATAGCGGAAAAACCCACAGACGGCGGATATGCACTGGATCTTTTGATGATAGCGAAATATTTTGAGCGGATCGGGGATCACGCGGTCAACATAGCGGAGTGGGTGGTTTTTTCCATGACAGGTGTGCATAAAGGAGAGAATTAATGACAATATGGTGTGTAGAGGATGATGCGAGCATCCGCGACATAGAGGTATATACGCTCCAATCTACGGACTTTCAGGCAAAAGGGTTTCCGGACGCGGATTCCTTTCGTGACGCCCTGTCTGCGGAAAAGCCGGATCTGATTATTCTGGATATCATGCTGCCGGGAGAGGACGGGGTGGAATTACTGAAGTTTTTAAAAGAGAGACCTGACACCTGTCAAATCCCGGTTATCATGGCGACGGCAAAGGGTATGGAGTATGATAAGATCCGCAGTCTTGATTTAGGGGCGGACGATTATCTTGTGAAACCGTTTGGGATGATGGAAATGGTTTCCAGAGTAAAGGCTGTCCTGCGCAGATGCAAGCCTTCGGATACGCAGCATATTCTGAGAAGGGGCGGTCTTGTAATGAATTTGGAGGAACATACGGTTACTGCAGACGGCGAAAGAATTCAACTTACCTTAAAGGAGTTTGCGCTTCTGCGGCTGTTTTTAGCCCACCCGGGTATGGCGTTTACCCGCGACCGGCTTTTTAACGATATATGGGGCGCCGACTATGTCGGTGAGACGAGAACCGTGGATATGCATATCCGTACATTGCGCGGTAAGCTGGGGGATTATGGAACAATGATTGAGACAGTACGCGGCATTGGTTACAGATTAGAGGTGCGGGAATGACAAAGAAAATTTTTTGGTCTATCATGATTGCGGCCGGAACCGTTCTGGCGGCAAGTCTTATTGTTATCATGGGCTGTCTTTACAGCTATTTTAGCGATGTTCAGGGAAAACAACTGGAGGATGAACTGTCGCTGGCGGTTGCTGCCGTGGAAAGGAACGGAAAGGAATATCTTGAAAAAGTACAGCCCGGGCAATACCGCCTGACATGGGTGGCAGGAAATGGGGAAGTCCTGTATGATACACTGTCTCACGGCGAAAGTATGGAAAACCATGGAGACCGGCTGGAAATACGGGAGGCGCTGTTGAACAGGGCAGGAAAAAGTTCTCGCTATTCGACTACGCTGTTGGAGAGAACGCTTTACTATGCACAGAGACTGGAGGACGGATCGGTACTTAGAATATCGGTCAGCGGTGCTACGGTGTGGGTTCTTGTGCTCGGGATGATACAGCCGATCTTGATCGTCCTGTTTATAGCGCTTATTCTATCCGGCGTATTAGCCGGCCGGATTTCACAGCATATCATGGAGCCTTTGAATAGGCTTGACTTGGAAAAGCCGCTGGAAAATGATACTTATGAAGAAATAGCGCCGTTGTTAAACCGTATCAACAAACAACACAAACAGATAGCCATGCAGGTGTCAGAACTTCAAAAGAAAAGTGACGAGTTTGCACAGATCACACAGGGCATGATGGAGGGACTGGTGCTATTGAACGAAAAGAATATCATTATCAGCATCAATCCCGCAGCGTTGAAACTGTTTCATGCTGATGATTCCTGCAAAGGAAAAGATTTCCTGACCATAGAACGCAGCCATGCTGTCAGCCGCGCAATACATGACGCTTTTTTGAAGGGGCACAATGAAATCCGCTTAGAACGTGTAGGAAAAGAGTATCAGATTCATATTAACCGTATTGAATCAAATGGCTCTTTGATCGGGGCGGTGATACTTGCTTTTGATATAACGGAAGCAGCCTGTGCGGAGAGAATCCGCAGGGAATTTACGGCCAATGTTTCGCATGAACTGAAAACGCCGCTGCAATCCATAATGGGCAGTGCGGAGTTAATAGAAAACGGTCTGGTAAAGCCGGAGGATATGCCGCGCTTCGTGGGACACATCCGAACGGAAGCGGAAAGGCTTGTAACGCTGATTGAGGATATTATCCGGTTATCCCGGCTGGATGAAGGAAGCGAGATGCCTTTTGAAAATGTGGATTTGTATGAGGTAGCGGCAGAGGCTGCCGCGGAGCTTGAAGATACGGCGGCGGCTGCAAATGTTAAAGTTACGGTAGCGGGAGAAAAGGTCAATGTGAAAGGAGTCAGGCAGCTTTTGGCAGAAACCCTGTATAATCTTTGCGATAATGCGATCAAATACAATAAGGATGGCGGTACGGTGGAGGTTATCGTAAGCAGGCAGGAAGATCATGGCGTAGTCACCGTGAAAGATTCCGGAATCGGCATTTCACCGGAATATCAGGCAAGGGTATTTGAACGGTTCTACCGGGTGGACAAGAGCCGTTCCAAGGAGTCGGGCGGAACCGGTTTGGGGCTTTCCATTGTAAAACATGCCGTACAGTATATGAATGGAAAGATTGATCTGCGCAGCACCCCGGGGGAGGGAACAGAGATACAGATCTCTATTTAGAGGAGATTTTGGTTAATTTCATGGAATTTGGCAAATCAACTTTCTGAAAAATAGGTTGTGATAGATATTAATCTGTGCTAGAATGATGGCAATGACAAAATTGGTAAAACGATTTACCAAAGACGAGAGCAGAAGGCGGAAGAGTCTGTTTCAGACGGGAGGGAGTATGTTTAAAAATTTAAAAATGGGGTTGGTAATCGCGTCAATTGTTGCTGTTGTTTCAGCGTTATCGATGGGAGTGGTATTCTATATTTCCAATAGTAATATTGCTTCGGTGCTCATCAATGACGTAGAAAATAACATGCAGACATCTCTGGATGCCAAAACGAAGCTGATAGACGAGTACATACTGAATGCGGAAAATCAGCTCGTTTCTTTTTCAAAACAGCCTGATATCATTGATTTTCTGCATAATACAGGCGATCAGGCGAAGCGGGAATCGTTACAGGCTTATAATTCGGAGTATTTTGCAGCGCTCAAAGGCTGGGAGGGGTTGTATGTATGTACATGGGGAACCGAAACGCTGACCCATTCCAATCCGGATGCGGTCGGAATGATTCTGCGCGAGGGCGATTCTCTAAAACAGCTCCAGGACAATCTGACTGCTGCTAAGGGCGGTGTTTTCAACACGGGCATCTTGAAGTCGCCGGCATCGGGACAGCTCATCATTTCCATGTACGTGCCGATTTATGAGGGGGATACCCCGCTTGGATTTGTCGGAGGCGCGATCAAGACGGACGGTCTGGCGCAGCAGTTGAATGCCGTTTCCACACACGGTATTGAGAATACGACTTATTCGCTGATCAATGTGAAAACGAAGCAGTATATTTTTGACGATAACGCTGATTTGATTCTGACGGATATTCAGGATACGGCTTTGCTCGATGTCATTTCCATGATTGACGGCGGGCAGGAGAAGGGGCAGCTTACCTATGACGGGGGAGACGGTGCAGAGTATTTTTCGGTCTTTCAGTCGATCCCGGAGAGGGCGTGGGCGCTGGTCATCAGGAATGATAAGGACGAGCTGTATCAGCCGGTATACAAGAGCAGGCGTGTTCTGGGCGTTGTCTGTGTTCTTGCCTTTCTTTTGATCACAGGCATGTCATGGGTGATGATCACCCTTAATTTGAAGCCGCTCAATAAAGTGCTCAGCAAGATTCAAAAAATTGAAACGCTGGACTTGAGCGAAGATGATATGATAGAAGACTATATCGGGTGCGGCAGTGAGGTTGGTAAGCTGGCTACGGCGGTGGATTCTCTTACGATGACATTCCGCAAGATGCTGAATACGCTGAATCAGTGTTCTGAGTCCTTGGTCGGAAGTGCCGAGACAATTCGAACGGCTTCGAACGAGCTGATGGAGAGCGCGGAAGACAATCAGGCAACCACGGAGGAACTGTCCGCCAGCATCACGAATACTAACTCATCCATTGAAGTGGTTACGGACGAGGTGGAGAAGATCAATGATATCGTGAGAGACATCACGGTGCGCGCGCAGGACGGAAGCGAAAAGAGCGAAGCGCTGATCCGGACGGCAAACGCTATGAGCAAGACGGTGGCGGATACATTGTCGAATAACTCGAAAAAGGTTACGGAGACGAAGCGGGACATTGAGGGGGCGATGAAGAATCTGCAGTCCCTAATGAAGATCAACGAGATGGCCACGCAGATCCTGGATATTACGAGCCAGACAAATCTGCTGTCCCTGAACGCTTCCATAGAGGCGGCAAGGGCTGGAGAGGCCGGAAGGGGATTTGCTGTCGTAGCCGGCGAGATCGGAAGCCTGGCGGAGAATTCCTCTGATACGGCGAATCAGATTCAGGCGATTTGTAAGGATGCAAACAAGAGCATAGAAAGTGTGCAGGCGTGCTTTGAAGATATCATCGCGTTTATGGAGACGGATGTATCCGGCAAATTTCAGGAATTTGCAACAATGGCAGAACAGTATGAAGCAGTAGTCAACGATATTCGGGAGGTCATTCAAAGCATTCACGGCAAAGCTTCCGTATTTACTGAGAGCGCTGCGAATATCCGGGATCAGATCAACAATGTCAAGATGGCGTCTGATGACAACGAACAGGGCGTAAATGAAATCGTTACGAAGAACGACATGACGACGCAAATCGCTGATTCCATCATTAAGATTGCCGATCAAAATCAGTCGAATGTGGTGGAGATCAAAGACGTCGTGGATATGTTTAAATAGAAAAGCGGCGCGGCGGCGAATCGTGAGATATCCGAAAAGGCTATTCCCCCCTTTTCTTAGGGGGGGGGGTAAAATCTACAGGAGATTCTTTGAGATATTGCAGCCGATAGGCGGAGGGCAGTATCCCCATATATTTTTTGAATTTCTTGGTAAAGTAATCCGGGTTGGAGAAGCCGGAATATTCGCTGGTCGGTATCACGGGAACTCCCTTTTTCAGGTATTCCGCCGCTTTCTGAATACGGATTTTGTCCAGATAGGTATGAAAGCTTTCGCCCATTTCACGCAGGAACAGTTTTCCCAAATAGGCGCTGTTATAGCCCAGAAGATTTGCGAGGTCGCTCAGCTTAAGCGGTGAAGAATAATTCCTGTCGATGTACTGACAGATCCGCTGGCAGGGGTTCTTGCGGGATTCATTTCGGATATACCGGATCGCCTTTTGCAGCTGGTCGTTCAGATAGGCGATGCTGTCACACAGATAGCGGTCATAGGATAAATGGGAGGTAAGGTCTTTGCTGCCTGATATTTCAAATTCCAACTGCGGATAGTATTTTGTAAGCGCAGAAACTGTTTGCGCATAACAGTTCATCAGGATGAATTGTGTGCTGTCTCTGTGGGGCCTGCGCAGAGACAAAAAATCGCGCAGAGACAAAAGCGCCTCTTCCAGTTCGGAACTTTGGAGAAGCAATATATGCTGTATCATGTTTTCGGTAAAGTTTATCAGGTCAAGATCTGTATGCTGTATTTTGCCAAGCCGCTGCGACAAGGCGTCAGCATAGAGCAGATTGCTCTGTTTTTCCTTATAATAATAGAGATTTTGATCAATCCGCCTGATTTCCGCGTAGAGCGTGCTCAGCTCGGTATGCGATGCGGCCTGTGAGCTGATGATCCCTAACAGCGCGTCGTAGGGCGGATAATTCTCCTGACAGGTTGTGAGCTGCCTTAAAATAAACTGCTCCTGATTTGGACTTAGGGCGATCAGGACCAGCATGGATTCGGAAAAAGTGACGGACAGACAATTTTTGAGATGTAAGAGTGCCTCGTCCCAAATATTGCCGGTGTCAGAGCCTTCCGGCAAAACAAAGGCAATCAGGCGGTAATAATCTGAGTCAAGCTCAATGTGAAATATGGATTTCATTTCGCTGACATAATCCATATTTCCGGTCAGAATGTTGGATAGCAGATTGATTTTGGACAGCATGGCGGGCTGCTCGTAATATATGGAAATGAGCTTCGTGTGCTGGATCTCAGTCACCGCCCGCATGACGGCCCATGACAGATCTTCTGCGTCTGCGGGCTTGCTCAGATAGGCAGTCACGCCGAAATTAACGGCAAACTTCGCGTCTTCAAAAAGGGAATCTTCACTTAGGATGATAATCTTGGAGGTGTAATCATTTTTCCTGACTTCTCGAATGAGCGACACTCCGGATGTGTCATGCAAATGGAGATCCATAAGAATCAGTTCGGGATTTTCTGCGCTGATCACCTTGAGGGCGTCGGTGCAGCCGGATGCTTCCCAAAAATCGGTGAAGCCATATTGATTCCATGGAATCAGATTTTGCAATTTCTTCCTGACAAGAGGTTCGCTATCAAGAAACAGTACTTTCATAGATTGGTTTCCTTATTCTCTTTTCTATTTTTCGGGATTTTCATTCAAGTCTTCCCTATGTGTCAAATATTATCAGATTCCATTTTGGTTGTCCAATGAAAATCAGCCGGTTGCAGGTATGATTTGGCATGAAAAACGTTAAAGGTATAATTATTACGGGTTTATGTATAATTTGGGTGGTGCGATTATTACATATTATCTGCTAAAATGAAATGCAGGCTAATAAAACTGATTAGTGTATTAATTTTATCGTTTTTTTATGGAGGAAAGTATGGGAAGCTCTGTCAGGAACAAGAGGATAGCAATCGCAGCAGTAGCGGTAGTGGTGGTAGCGTTGATCGTTGTTATGATAACGATGCGTGGTGTGGAAAATTTCCATGATAAATATGCGGGCGCAGACCTTTCTACTGATGTAGCAGGCATGGAGAGAGAGGACACCTATACGGGATATCTGAATGACCACGCGGGCGCAGCGCATCCGACCCAGAGTGCAGAGGTGGATCTGTACGACTACGAAGCAGATGGCGGCGTGGAAGTGTACACGGATTATGAAGGAGAAGAGAAGGCTCTGTTTACGGACACGGATTCCAAGGTCACTTGGAAAGTGGATGTGCCGGAGACCGGATTTTATAATATCTGTATGGAGTATCTGCTTCCCGAATCCAGAGGTGTGGCGGCGGAGCGTGTGGTGTATGTGAACGGCGAAATTCCTTTTGGGGATGCGAGAAATATTTCCTTCAGCAGGATCTGGACGGATGCCGCAGACCCTACGGTGGATAATCAGGGCAATGAGATCAGACCCAGCCAGATCGAAGTTTACGATTGGCAGAAGGCATATTTTAAAGATGACATGGGATATATTACGGATCCCTATGTGTTTTATCTGGAAAAGGGTGTAAATACCATCGGCCTTGAGGCGGCGAACGAGCCTATGGTTCTTCGCAGATTGGACATCGTTCCTGTTCAGGAAATTGCCACTTATGAGGAGTATCTGGCTGATCAACCGGCCGACGCGTCATCCGATTCGGCCAAAAATTATATGACTCTTATCGAGGGCGAGGATTCCACTTATCGTTCTGAATCTTCCTTATATGCAAAATATGACAGATCGTCTCCGACGACTCAGCCTAACAGTGTCACAAAGACCCTGCTCAATTACGTGGGCGGCGAGGCATGGAGAAGTTCGGGGCAGTGGATCGAATGGGATTTTGAAGTGCCGGAGGACGGTTACTATAATATCATGGTCAAGGGCCGCCAGAATTATTCACGCGGTGCCGTATCCAGCAGAAGCGTATACATAGACGGCGAGATCCCCTTTGATGAAATGAAGGCGATTTCTTTTGAATACAGCAACGACTGGGATTATCTTGATCTGGCGGATGCTGAGGGCACGCCGTACAATTTCTATCTGACCAAGGGCGTTCATACGATACGGCTGGAGGCTACGCTTGGCGGCGTAGGCAGTATCCTTGAGGAATTGGAAGATTCCACATTCAGACTGAATCAGATCTATAGAAAGGTTTTGGTCTACATAGGCGCCAATCCCGATAAGTACAGGGATTATTACATTGAGAGAAGTTATCCCGAGATTATGCAGGCAATGGATCTTGAGTCAAAGCGCCTGTATAAGCTGGTGGACGATATGGTTGCATACAGCGGCCAGAAGGCTGACGGAATCGCGTCGGCACAGACGGTTGCCCAACAGCTGGAGCGTTTTTGCAAGAAACCGCAGAAGATTAGCTTGGAATTTGTGACATTTAAAGATAATATCACCGCTCTTGGCACATCGTCCCTGAAACTGAGCGAGACGAAACTGGATGTGGATTATCTGGTGGTGAGCGGCGTGAATGTATCGCCGGAAAAGAAGAAGGCGAATGTGCCTTCGAAGCTGTGGCATGAGGCAAAGTCGTTTGCGGCTTCCTTTGTGGTGAACTATAATGCAGTGGGCGATGTCTACGAAGAAGGCGGAGAAGAGGAGATCGTCAAGGTATGGGTTCTGACCGGCCGCGACCAGGGCACGATCTTAAAGTCCATGGTTGACGACACCTTCACACCAAACAGCGGCGTTAAGGTCAATGTGGAGATTGTCGATCCCAGCGCATTGATGAATGCGGTTATGGCGGGAAGAGGACCAAACGTGGTACTTTCCGTGGCAGCCGATCAGCCGGTGAACTATGCGCTTCGAAACGCGGCGGAAGATTTGACGCAGTTTGATGACTGGGAGGAAACGTTCTCCCACTATACGGCAAGTTCGTATGAACAGTACGCTCTTGACGGACATATTTATGCGATACCCGAAACGCAGACCTTTAACGTAATGTTCTACAGGACGGACGTTATGGAGGAACTGGGGTTGGAGCCGCCTGATACATGGCAGGAGCTGATCGAAATGCTGCCTACGATTCAGGGAAACAACCTTTCGGTGGGTATCCCGACGGCGGCAGGTTCAAGCACCACCGCAACGGCGACTACGGCGGTCGCCTCCAATGCACCGGATCTGTCTTTATACTTCACGCTTCTCTACCAATATGGAGGAGATATGTATAACGGCGAGGGGACGAAGACGGTAGTCGACGACGAAGCCGGTGTAAGGGCATTCAAAGATTATGTCAGATATTTTAACGATTACGGCCTGCCTACCATATATGATTTTGTGAGCCGTTTCCGTTCCGGCGAGATGCCCATCGGCGTTGCGGCGTATTCGACCTACAACACCTTGATGGTGTCTGCACCTGAGATCAGGGGTCTTTGGGATTTCACACTGATCCCCGGTACGGAGCGTACTGCGGCGGACGGCAGCACATACATAGACCGTTCCGATTTTATTACCGGTAATGCTACGATGATGGTCGCTACCGAGGATGAAAGCCTGCGGAATAAGTCTTGGGAGTTTATGAAGTGGTGGGCGCAGCCTGATACGCAGGTGCGTTTCGGACGGGAGATCGAGGCACTGCTCGGATCTTCGGCGCGTTATGCCACGGCAAATAAAGATGCGTTTGTTCAGCTTTCCTGGAGCAATGACGACATCAAGGTGCTGGATGCGCAGTGGGATGAGACGGTAGGTATCAGAGAGGTGCCCGGCGGTTACTTTACGGGACGTCATATCACCAATGCCATCAGAAAGGTGATCAATGAAAAGACCGACTCACGCGAGACCATCATTGACTATGCCGTTACCATAAATGATGAGATCAAGAAGAAACGGATCGAATTTGGGTTGCCGATAGACGAGGAGCAGGGGGTGCAGTAATGGGAAATTATATCAGAAAATATTTTATTCTGCGCAAACACAATCTGCAGGTTGCGTGGAAGAAGGCAAAACGGAGTAAGATGTGTTATCTGTTTCTCCTGCCCTATGCGCTGCTGTTCACGCTGTTTTTTGTGGCACCGGTGGTCATTTCCATATTTTATGGCTTTACTTACTATAATATTCTGGAAAAGCCGCGGTTTATCGGACTGCAGAATTATATCAGCCTGATTCTTGACGATGATATCTTCCTCATCGGTCTGAAGAACACATTGATGATAGCAGTCATTACCGGTCCTCTGGGATATATTATGTCTTTCCTGTTTGCGTGGCTGATCAACGAGCTGCCCAGATGGGTACGCAGCGTGGCGGTGGTCGTGTTCTATGCACCGTCAATTGCGGGCAACTGTTACGTGATCTTCTCCGTGTTCTTCCGGGGAGACGCTTACGGATATGTAAACGCTTTTCTGATGAATATAGGCATAATCGATACGCCGGTGCTGTGGTTTATCAATCCGGATTATATGCTGCCAATCTGTATGCTCGTCATTTTATGGATGAGTCTGGGCACGGGCTTCCTTTCTTTTGTGGCAGGTCTGCAGGGCGTAGACAGATCGCAGTTTGAAGCGGGATACATGGACGGCGTGAAGAACCGCTGGCAGGAGTTGTGGTACATAACCCTTCCCAATATGCGTCCCATGCTGATGTTTGGCGCGGTTATGTCGATCACGCAGGCGTTCGGTGTCTGTGACGTTACCATGGCGCTGTGCGGATATCCCAGTACGGATTATGCGGCGCGTACGATAGTAACACATCTGTTCGACTATGGCTTCACTAGGTTTGAGATGGGTTACGCATGTGCCATTGCGACCATCCTGTTCCTGATGATGATACTTTGCAACAAAGCAATTCAAAGTCTGTTGAGGAGGGTGGGAACCTGATATGAGCAAAAAGAGCAAGAAAAAGCAAGAAAATTTGGAGCCGGTTTACCGCAAAAAGCTGATCAAGAGAAGAAAACCCAACCGCTCTATCATAGGAGATCTTTTCCTGTATCTGTTTCTGCTGATGGTGGCGGTGGTTATGGCGTTCCCGTTGATTTATGCGGTGAGCAGCGCGTTGAAGCCTTTGGATGAATTATTCAAGTTTCCGCCGAAGATTTTGGCGCAGAATCCCACATTTGATAATTTTTCCGATTTGTTTGTAACGATGGGAAAATCGTGGGTCACCTTCTCGAGATATCTGTTCAACACGGTCTTTATAACGTTTGTGGGAACCTTCGGACATCTGCTTGTGGCATCCATGGGAGCCTTTGTTTTGGCGAAATATGATTTTCCGGGCAATCAGACTTTCTTTAAGCTGGTTACCGTGGCGATGATGTTTACCGGCTATGTTACACAGATACCAAACTATCTGATCTTAAATAAGCTTGGCTGGATCGATACCTATTGGTCCATCATTATTCCGGCTTTTGCATCGCCGATGGGGCTGTTTTTGATGAAGCAGTTCATGGAAGGCCTCCCTACGTCTCTGATCGAGGCGGCAAAGATTGACGGTGCCAGCGAGTGGCGCGTGTTTTCCGGCATTGTAATGCCGAATGTGAAACCTGCGTGGATGACGCTTATCATCTTTTCCGTGCAGGGTTTGTGGAACAATAAGGCCGCTACTTTCATCTATTCTGAACAGAAGAAAACGCTCGTGTATGCGATGCAGCAGATTCAGAGCGGCGGTATCGCGAGAACAGGACAGGGCGCAGCGGTTTTGGTCGTTTTGATGATCGTGCCCATTGCGATCTTTATCTTCTCTGAGAGCCAGATCTTGGAGACAATGGCAAGCTCAGGCTTGAAAGATTAACAGTAAATGAGGTGGCGTATGAAAAAGATGATCAAATCAATAGGCGCTTTGGCACTTGGAGCAGCGGTCTTTGCAACGTCCTCACTAAGCGTTATGGCGGCGGAGAGAAGTTATACTTATAATTATGATTATTGGGGCGATGTGCAGGATTCGCCGGACGCTTATTCGGTCACAAATGTCTATACGGCGTCATCCTTTGGCCTGGACGTGAACTTCAAGAATCCGCAGGGTCTGTTTGCCAAGGACAATATGCTCTACATATGCGATACGGGAAATAACCGTATTGTGCAGTTGGAGCGCACCGGCACGGAAGCGTTTACGGTTGCGCGCATCTTTGACAGCATAAAGGGCGACACGGATGTCACGGCGTTAGCGAGTCCCACCGACATAGCCATATCGGAGGAAGGCGACATCTTTATCAGCGATAACGGCAATGCCAGGATCGTAAAGGTTGACAGTGATTTGAATTACCTCATGCAGTTTGATCTGCCGGTGGATTCCAATGTCAGCGCCGACAGCGTTTTCCAGCCTTCCAAGATTGTTGTGGATACGGCAGGACGTGTATATTGTATCGCAACGAGCATTAATCAGGGCTTGTGTAAGTATGAAGCGGACGGGACGTTTTCCGGCTTCGTGGGCGCAACTCCCGTTACCTTTGACTTTGTGGATTATGTCTGGAAGAAATTGGCGACACAGGAGCAGAGGCAGCGTATGGCATCCTTTGTCCCTACCGCATACGACAATATTTATATGGATCATGAAGGCTTTATTTACGCCTGTGCCGGAGGGCAGGAGGAAGATGATCTGGACTCAGGCGCGGCGGACGCCATTCGTAAGCTCAACCTCATGGGTAACGATATCCTGGTGGAGAATGGTGAATATCCCGTCTATGGTGATTTGTATTGGGGCGAGGGCGGCGGCTATGAAGGCCCTTCCTATTTTACGGACGTAACTGTTTTCGAAAATGACATCTATGTGTGTCTGGATAAAAACCGCGGCCGTCTTTTCGGCTATGACGATCAGGGAAAGACCGTGTTTTGCTTCGGCGGAAACGGCAATATGGACGGCTATTTCAGACAGCCGGCGGCTATTGAGCATATGGGGCACGATTTGTTTGTGTTGGATTCCCTGGACTGCAGCGTGACGCTGTTTACCCCGACAGAGTTCGGTGAGCTGGTCTACAGCGCTATCGAAGAGTTTGACGAGGGAAATTACGTGGTTTCCGGCGAAAGCTGGCAAAAAGTCATGGAGCTGGACGGCAACTATGATTTGGCGTACATCGGCATCGGTCGGTCTTTGCTTCGCCAAAAGAAATTTGAGGAAGCAATGGATTATTTTGAATTAAAATATGACGCCGACAACTATTCCAAAGCGTATAAACAATACCGGAAGGAGTGGGTGGAGGACCACATTGTTGTGCTGGTCATAGTTATTCTGGCAATATTCCTGATTCCCATGGGCATCGGCAAGATCAGGAGAGTCAAGTATGAAATCGATACTGCAGATATCTTTGAGAACCGGATGACAGGGAGGCCGTTATGATTGCTGCATTGAAAAACAAAGAAACCTATCAGGAATATGTAAGGAGTCTGAAATTTGCGCTGTATTGCACGACCCATCCCCTGGACGGCTTCTGGGATCTGACCCATGAGAGAAGGGGAACTTATGCGGCTGCAAATACGATTCTGTTTCTGACGCTGTTGATCAGAGTCCTGAAACTGCGCTATACCAGTTTTATTTTCCTAACGGTTTATTGGGAGGGTATCAATATCTTCCTGTACATCGCCAGCGTCGCGTTTCCGCTTGCAATGTTTGTGGTCGGCAACTGGGGGCTTACGACTTTATTTGACGGTAAAGGGCGGCTCGGGCAGGTATATATGGCAAGCTGCTACGCATTGACGCCGTATCCGTTGGTGCAGTTCCCGTTAATGATCTTCAGCAATTTTGTTACCGTGGATGAGGCGGAGTTTTATATGGTCATCAGCGCACTTTCGCTATTATGGGCGGCGCTTCTGATGATTGCGGCCATGGGACAGATTCACGAATTTGGCGCGGGTAAGAATATGCTGTTTATGGTGGCGAGTCTGTTTGCAATGATGGTGATCTTATTTATCCTGTTGTTGTTTTTCGGTATGATCGCTCAGGGCGTGGCGTATTTTATATCCCTGGCGAAAGAGATCATGTTCCGATTATAACGGCGCAGCAAAATATCACAATTTCCTAATGATATAAATCGCATTTGCCGGGACGAAAAGGATGGGAATGGCCATGAAGAAAGAAAAATCAGTGAGACAACGGGAATTTAAGGAGGCATTGGTCAGACAGTTGAAAAGTCTGGCGGCGCCAGTGATCATAACGGCTGTTATTGCAGTGGCGATCGTAGTTATTATTTATTTCCAGAGCGCCACGGAGCAGGAGCCGGTAGTGGAAGTAAACAGCTACAGCGGTACGGAAGACCCGATCGTGGTGGAAAATGACAAGTTAAAGATGACCATGGATCCGACAACGACGCAGTTTACGCTGGAGGTGAAGGAGACCGGGAAAATCTGGTACTCCAATCCTCCCGGTGCGGATACGGATCCGCTGGCAGTAGCATCCTATAAGGGAAGGCTGCAGTCTACTCTGCTTTTAACATTCAGCCAGGCTACGGGATTGCAGACCACCTTTGACAATTTCAGCTACGGTATCGACAATAAGCTTTATGAAATCGAGCAGGGTGAAGATTATATCAAGATCAATTATTCCATCGGCGAGGCGGATAAGGAGTATAAGATTCCGCCGGTCACTACTGAGGCAAAGATGAAGGAGTGGTTTGAGATTGCCGGCAAGAAAAATGCCAGCTTTATCCGCCGCTATTACAAAAAGTACGATATCAATGATTTAGACGAGGAGGAAGATAAAGACGAACTGCTGGCGAATTATCCGATTCTGGAGACAGAGCCGATCTACATACTGAGAGAAACAACGGTTTCGGGTGCGTCTACCATCAAGCTGGAACAGATCTTTGAGGAGGCAGGATACTCGGCGGAGGATTTGGAGGCGGATAAAGCGCTGAACAATAAATTGAAGACCAGTGACAAACTGGTGTTTAACGTAAGCATGACGTATCGATTGGACGACGGCGATCTGGTAGTGGAGATGCCTCTGGATGATATGCAGTATAGAAAGAGCGCACCCATCTACACCATGGTAATGCTGCCCTATTTTGGAGCGGGCGGTCCTGAAGATACAGGTTATATGCTGGTGCCTGAGGGCGGCGGCGCACTGATCAATTTTAATAATGATAAACAGTCTCAGGCAGCTTATTATGCGAATATGTACGGCTGGGATATGGCGTTATCGAGAGACGCCGTGGTACATGACACGAGGGCATACTTTAATGCGTTCGGCATTGCGAACGGTGACGATTCCTTTGTTTGTATTTTGGAGGAAGGCGTGCCCTATGCTTCCATACAGGCGGATATTGCCGGTCACGGCGGCAGCTATAACTATGTGAACGCGGTCTACAGCATCAGCCCGCGCGAACTCTTTGAGGTAGGTGATATCGGCAGTCAGAATACTTATAAGTTTCTGGAGACGCTGCCTCATGAGACACTGACACAGCGCTATTGCTTCGTGAACAGCAATGATTACGTGGATATGGCAAAGACCTATCAGGGTTATCTGCAGAATAAATATAACGGATATTTTAAGCAAAATGATGATCAAACGACGCCGGTGTCGCTGGAAATCGTGGGCGCCGTGGATAAGGTAAAGCAGGTATTAGGCGTGCCGGTTTCCCGTCCCCTGCGGCTTACCAAATACAGCGAAGCAGAGGATATGCTTAGACAGCTTTCCGGAGAGGGAATGAGTAACATTTCCGCCAAGCTGACGGGGTGGTGCAACGGCGGCGTGAACCAGAAAATATTAAGAAAGGCCAAGACCATACGCACGCTCGGAAGCAAAAAGGATTTGGAATCCTTGGGCAGGACGGCAAAGGAATTGGGCGCGGATCTTTATCTTGAGGGTGTGACCCATTACGAATATGACAGCGGGTTGCTTGACGGTTTCTTTTCCTTTACGGATGCCGCACGCTTCATTTCCAAGGAGAGAGCGGAACTGTTCATTTACAATCCGGTGACATATAATGCAAGAGAGCACACGGACAGTTATTATCTGCTGCATCCGGATATTATACAAGAAAATACTGATACATTGGCAGCGGCCGCGTCAAAGTACGGTGCCAATGTAGCGTTCCGGGATACGGGTATGGATCTGTCCTCCGATTATTATTTAAAGGATACGGTGAGCAGACAAAGCGCTATGGAATCTCAGGCTGAGAGCCTGAAGCGGATTGGAGACAGCGGTCAGAAAAATCTGATTAAAATGGGTAATGACTATGCCATTTCCTATGCGGATATGGTGACTGATATGGATCTGGCAGGCAGCGGCTATACCATATTAGATGCAGAGGTTCCGTTTTATCAGCTTGCGATCCATGGTTTTGTGAATTACACAGGCAGACCCTTGAATGTATGCGGTAATGAGGAGCAGGAGTTGTTGGAATCTGCGGAATACGGGGCGGGGCTTTCCTTCTCCCTGATGGGCGAGACTGCTTTTGCTTTGCAGAAAACGCTTTATACGGAATATTACGCTTCTGATTTCGAGGCGGTCCATGACAGACTGATGGAGACTTATAACAGATATAACAGTGAGCTGGGGCATGTGTTTGATCAACAGATGACAGATCATGAGAAGCTTGCTGAGAACTTGTCTTGTACCGTTTATGAGGACGGCACAAAGGTCTATGTAAATTACAGCTATACCGATGCGGTAACTCCGGATGGCGTGGCGGTTCCGGCAAGGGATTATAAGGTAGTCAGACAGTAACCTCTTGCGGGTGCGCGTCGGCGCTTCCCAAAGGACTTTGTCAGAATAAGTTATCAGAAAGGATACTGGTTATGAAAAGTCAGAAAAAAAAGTTAGCAGGTCTTCAAAAACGGAAAGCCATTGCAGGATATCTGTTTATATCGCCGTTCATTTTGGGTTTTCTGGTCTTCATGGTAAAACCGCTGGTGCAGTCTCTGTATATGAGCTTTTGTGATGTCCAGCTGGGAGCAGGTTCTTTTAATCCTGTGTGGAGAGGAATCTTCAATTACAATTATGCTTTCCGCGTGGATGCCGATTATGCGAGGCTTTTAACGGAAGAAATCACCAGAATGGCAGTCTATTCACTCGCCATTATGGTATTCAGTTTCTTTGTGGCGCTGGTTCTCAATGGAAAATTCAAGGGCAGGGCGCTTGTGCGTTCCGTGTTTTTTCTGCCGGTGATTCTGGCCTCCGGCGTAATGCTTAAACTGGATTCGGAAAACGCTCTGATGGCGGCTGTGGCGCAGACTGTGGAGGTAAATGCAGGGGGCACCACGGGAATCACCGATGCAATCCAGGAAATTCTGCGGACTGCGGGAGTAGGCGTGCGGGCATTTGAGAAGCTGTTTGAGATTATGGACAATATCTATGATGTGGCCATTTCATCGGGTATCCAGATTATCATTTTCCTCTCCGGGCTGCAGACGATTTCCACCAGTATGTATGAGGCGGCGGCAATCGAGGGCTGTACCAAGTGGGAAAGCCTCTGGAAGATTACATTCCCAATGGTGAGTTCCCTGTTTTTGGTAAACTGGATTTATACGGTGGTGGATTTCTGTATGAGATCGGACAACGAGATCATCGAGAAGATCACCGATCTGATGAACATAAACCTAAATTATGGATTGGCGTCCGCCATGTCCTGGGCATATTTTGTGCTGGTCATGGCCATCGTAGGAATCAGTTCGTTCATTATCTCGAAGGGGGTTTACTACTATGAGTAAGACGAAAGCGAAGGCGAAAAATAAGACTGGAAAATATGCTAATTTTTGGGAGCGCAATAAAAAATCCGGCGGTTACCTTCTGCGCAGTACCGTGATGGGGTATGGAGTGAGTATCTGTCGGGCTGTGCTGCTTTTCGGATTGTGCTTCCTGATTTTGCAGCCCCTTTTGAACAAAATATCGGTGAGCTTCATGACGGAGGCCGATCTCTATGATCCGATCGTTACGTCGATTCCGTTACATTTTACCACGCAGAACTATAAACTGGCGGCTGGGCTTATGGAGTATGGAACGACACTTATCCATTCTCTGCTGATTTCTCTGACCATCGCTATTCTGCAGGTGGCAATGAGCACACTGGTTGGATACGGCTTTGCCAGGTTTCAGTTTCCCTTTAAGAATTTTTGGTTCGCCTGTGTCATGGTGATGGTATTGATTCCACCGCAGGTCATTTCTACATCCCTGCATCTGCACTTTCGGTTTTTTGACGTGCTGGGGATCTATGAGCTGCTGACGGGTACGACTATAAACCTGAAATCGTCGGTACTGCCTTATTATCTGATGAGCGCCTGCTGCATGGGCTTAAAGAACGGTTTATATATCTATATGATCAGGCAGTTTTTCAGAAACATTCCGAAAGAGCTGGAGGAGGCAGCCTACGTGGACGGCTGCGGCACCTTAAAGACCTTTATCCGGATCATGCTGCCGGATGCGAAGCCCATCCTGACGTCCTGCTTCCTGTTCGCTTTTGTATGGCAGTGGACGGACGGCTTTTATTCCAGTATGTTCCTTGGCAATATCAGTCTGCTGAGCATTAAGTTGAAGCAGCTTCCCGATACGTTCGGCGGCTATATGGCGAGGATCACCGGAGCGTCCAGTTCTGCGGGCGTATCTGTCCCGTACACCAACTGTGTACTGGCGACCGGCACCCTGATGGTGATCGTGCCGTTGATCGTGCTGTATCTGTTCGCGCAGAAGGGCTTTGTGGAAAGCTTAAGCAGCACGGGTATCAAGATGTGATATGAATTTCTTTTGTCTGCCGCAGTCTGTGCGGCGGCAGCGGACGGAAATTTATATAGAAAGAAACAGCGCGGAAAATACCGCGCAAAATCAGCACCGCAAAACGGTGCTGGGAAATAAGGAGGATACTATGAAAAGAAAAACGTTAAGCAAACTGATGGCGGCATCTATGGCTGCAGTCATGACTGTCGGTATGACCGGCTGCGGAGGCGGCGAGACTACCCAGACACAGCCCGAAGCTCCGGCAGACACGGAAGCTCCGGCTGAGACGGAAGCTCCCGCTGACACGGAGGCTCCGGCTGACACGGATGCAGCGGATGACGGTGCGGATACCGCAGCGGACGACGGCGCACCTGAGGTGAAGATTGACCCTGCTACGGGCCAGCCTTTTGATCTGGGCGGTATGGATATCGTTATCGCTGACTGGTGGACCGATCCCAATGCAGCGCTTACAACGGAGTTCCAGGAGGCACAGAAGGAATACCGTGATTGGCTGCAGGAGACTTACAACTTTACCATGGTACAGAAGAACTACGCAGGCTGGGGCTGGGGCGAAGGCTCCATCGGCGAGGCGTTTGTTCAGGCGGCTACTTCCGGCTCTGATGAGAATGTTATTTACATCTTGACCAATTCCGCTTCCACAGCTTCTTATGTTAGCCAGGGGCTGTGCTATGACATTTCCAAACTGGATGGCGATGTTGTGGATCTGTCCCGCGAGAAATGGACATGCAACGGCGAGCTGACAAGCTGGGCTGTAGGTGATGCGAAGTACGGTTTCTATGCAGGACCTTCCGAGCCCAGAGGCGGTCTCTATTTCAACAAGACGGTATTAAAGGATGCGGGCATTGATCCTGAATCCATTTATGATATGCAGGCGGACGGCACATGGACATGGGATGCATGGACCGACATCATGAGCAAAGTACAGCGCGATATCGACTCCGACGGACAGATCGATGTCTACGGCTGCGTACAGAATAACGGCGGTATGGTATATGAGTGCGTGCGTTCCAACGGCGGCGCTCTGGTGACCAAGAAGTCGGACGGCACCTATGAGCTTACGGCTGACAGCGATGCGGTAAGAGAAGGCCTGCATTTCGCAATCGATGAAGTAACCAACAAGTACTTCTTGAATTACAGCAATGAGGATGGTTCTAACTGGGAAGATTATAAGGTACGTTTCATGAACGGCGAAGCGGCATTTATGTATGATGATGCTTATTGCGCATATCAGGGCGGCTGGTTGACCGGCCAGTCGACGGATGCGGAAGGTAACCCGACTGCCGTTAACGGCGTTGAGTTGACCCAGCAGGTGGATTACGGTTTTGTAATGTTCCCGAAGGGCCCCAGAGCGAACGATTATGTAACCAACAAGTCCAACAATGTTACCATGATGCCTGCTTCCTACAGTGATGACAAGGCAAGGCTTTTGATGTTTGCTTACGATGTATGGACAGACGATGTTCCGGGCGAAGAGTGGGAAGGTTACTATGGTCTGCTGGATAACCTTTACGGTGGTATGAGAGATACCCGTTCCGTGGATGAGACCATCGACATGATGACCACCAGAGGTGTTGACGATGTACACGCGATCGTTCCTAACTTTAACCCGAACGACAACTTCCTGTATAAGGCAAGTGTAGGCGCGGATGCGGATGCTCTGCTGGAGCAGAATCTGGCTGAGTGGCAGACAGCTGTTGATGAGTTTAACGCTACATTGAAATAATACAGCCTGTAATCCAAAATCTGATAGAATAAAAGAGAAAAGGGCAGCGTCTTTGGATGCTGCCCTTTTTCAAAGAAAGGATGGCAGGGGATGGAAGTCAATTTTCATCTGCCGGGGCTTCGGCAGAATCTGGCGCTGAATATGGTGCTGTTGTCGATGTTAGAGAAGCGGCCGCAATATTTTAGGGAGGGTGTACGCATCGCCTCTTTTTTTGGGGAATTTCCCATGTCATTATGGAATGGCGGCAGACGTTCGCAAAATGATCAATGTGACGCGGGGTTTATTGAAAATGCCATTAAGAGCATCAACGCAAAGGGCGTATCAGTACGCTATACCTACACGAATATGTTTTTAGATGAGGAAGATTTAAAAGATCCCTACTGTAATTTTTGCATGAAAGCAGCAGATAACGGAAAAAATGGCATTCTCGTCGTGTCGCCGCTTTTGGAAGAGTATGTTCGAAAGACTTATCCGAGTTTTCGAATCAACAGTTCGACTTGTAAGGAGATCCGCGACATTGACGCGGTAAACGAAGAATTGGAAAAGGATTATCATCTTGTCGTCCTTGACTACAATTTCAACAATCGCTTTGAGGAACTTGAGAAGATCAAAGATAAGGGGCGCTGCGAGATCCTGGTGAACGCAGTCTGTCAGCCTGACTGTAAAAGACGCGGCAAACATTATGAGAACGAGGCGAAAAACCAGAAGATCATGTTAAAGAACCGCAAGCGCACCCCTGACAGACAGATTCCCTTAGAGCCTTGGCACTGTGACTATGGCGAGCACAACGAGTTCCATACGATCCAGAGCTACTGCACCTATGTATCTCCGGAGGATATCTGGGAGAAATATGTGCCGATGGGCTTTCGGAATTTTAAGCTGGAGGGAAGGACGGCAAATTTATTTTATATCATGGAAGTATATTGTCACTATCTCATCCGCCCGGAGTACCGGGTAGATGCGGCGACCACGCTGCTCAACAGTCTGGCGGCGAATCGGTTGATCACGGTGGCGAGGCCGAAACCCGGTAAGTGGGAGGGATAGCCTTCCGCAGAGAGGAGAAAGAGCATGGCGGCAGAGAAAGTTTACTGGCATTTGCCGGGCTTTTGTTATTACAGACAGTTGAATTACGCAGTGATCACGCTGATGGAGAAGTACCCTGAGGCGTTTCGCGAGGGATACCGGGTGGGATCGGTCTATGGGACCTTTCCCGGCGCGATCTGGAACGGCGGACGCGTGGTCATGGGGAGCGCGGGCAAGCGGGATATTGAGGCGACTTTAAGTCTCTATAACGATAAAGGGGTGCCGGTGCGGTTTACATGGACTAATTCCGTTCTGGAAGAAAAGCATACCTATGACACCTACTGCAACCTGATCATGCGCCTTGCCGATAACGGTCTCAATCAGGTGCTAGTCAATTCGCAGGTGTTAGCGGATTATATCCGCCGCGAATATCCCCGCTTTCCGATGATCTCATCCACTACCAAGCGGATCATCGAGCCGGAGCGCCTGTTTCGTGAGCTTGATGAGGATTATTTTCTGGTGGTTCTTGATTATGACTTAAACCATAACGAAGAAGTCTTAAAAAGGCTGGAAGAACAGGGAAGCGGGAAGATTGAGATTCTGGTGAACGAGGTATGTACGCCGGGCTGTACCAGAAGGACGGAGCATTACGAGCAGCAGTCGAGGGCGCAGCTTGAATTTGATGTAAAGGATATCTTTCCCTGCCCCAATGCCAATCCCAATAAGACCTTTGCGGAATGTATGAAGCGGCCGGCCTTTATCTCCAATGAGGAGATCGGGAACTATATCGAAAGGGGCTTCGTGAACTTTAAGATTGCTGGACGCGGCATGCCGCAGCAGTATGTGCTGGATGCGTATCTGTATTATCTGGTAAGGGAAGAAAAACGCGAGTTTGTCAAAAAGGAACTTGCCTCGATGCTTGCCGATTTGACGAGGCCTGCACCCCGCAGGGCGTAAGGGTCAGAGAGAAATTTGATATTCCGTTTTGTTTCCTGGCAGAGAATGTTTTGAAAGGGAGAAAAAGACGGCTGACCGTAGCGTAACGGCTAAAGCAAAGGCATGAGAAATAGAAGGACAGAATTGAGGCATGGCAGAACAATGAATTGGAAAACAGGAAGGAAGAAAAAAGAGAAAGAAGACGAAAAGAAAAATCCCTACCATAAAGAATATGGTGTATGCAGCAATATCGCTTATCTGTGGAAAGCGATGGTGCGTTTTCAGCCAAAGCTCCCGTTCATGATCCTGCTTGGCATGATCGGGGAGCCTTTTATGCAGTATTTATGGACGTTTCTCTCCAAATTCATTATCGACGTGATCACGGAGAATGGGGGTGTGGACAGGCTGCTTCGCATCATCCTCATTTTTGCGGTCTTACAGCTTGTAACGACGATGCTGGGCACCTACCGCAACACGGATACGTGGCCCCGCTTTGTCAGCGTCCGCTTTGGCTTGATGAGTTTGAAAAACAGGAAGGTCATGACCATACCCTACCAGTATCTGGAAGATGCCGATGTGATGGACTGCTATCAGAAGGCCAGTCAGGCGTGTGGCGGCAATAATAACGGAGTGGAAGGGCTTTTGCACAACCTCTCAGACTGCCTGATTAATTTAAGCGTAACGGTTACCGGCATTCTCATCCTCGGCACCCTGCATCCGGGCATTGTGGCGATCATGCTGGCGATGTCTGTCACGAATTTTGCAATCAGGGACCGGGTCAGCAAGAAGGCAAAGGAAAGGGTCTGGGATCAGCTTGCGACATGGTGGCGTAAGAATGGCTATATGGAATACACGACCACAGATTTTGATGCGGCCAAGGATATCCGCATGTTCGGCTTGAAGGACTGGCTGCTTGCCAAATACAGAGAGCTGAAAACATTCCGCTATGACAAGGAAAAGGAAAATGCAAAAATCTGGTTTGTTGCGACCGTCGTCAGAAATCTGATGTCGGTCGCGGCGATGGGAGCGGTCTACGCTTGGCTGATCGCGGGAGTGGCGCGCGGTGAGATCACGCCCGGTAATTTCTCGCTCTATCTGGCTTCTTCCATGACATTTTACAGTTACATCTTTCAGTTCCTGCGGGGGGCCGGCGATCTGATGGCAAAGAGCAGGGAAGTGGATGATTTCAGAAGCTTTATGGACTTTGCGGGGGACGATATGGATGACGGGGAAGAAGTGCCTGCCGCAGCATCCTATGAATTTACCTTCAAAAATGTATCGTTTCGCTATCCGAAGGCGGATGGCTATGCGCTGAAAAATCTTTCTCTGACCATAGCGCCAGGGGAGCGGCTGGCGGTGGTCGGCTTAAACGGTGCGGGAAAATCCACCTTTATCAAACTGTTGCTGCGGCTCTACGAGCCTGAGGAGGGCGAGATCTTACTAAACGGCGTCAATGTGAACCGCTATGCGAGAGAAAGCTACTATCGGCTGTTTGCGCCGGTGTTTCAGGATGTGGAGCTCTTTGCCTTTCCGCTCTCCGAGAATATTTCCATGCAGGAGCCGCAGGCTACCGATCAGGACAGGGCTTTCGAATGCCTTGTAAAAAGCGGCATGGAGGAGAAGCTAAAGGAGCTGTCTTCGGGCGTGAATACGGAGGTCTTGAAGGTCATTCACGACGACGGTACGGATTTCAGCGGCGGTGAGAAACAAAAGATCGCCCTTGCCCGCGCCCTCTATAAGGACGCGCCCATCGTGGTTTTAGATGAACCCACGGCGGCGCTTGACGCCCTGGCGGAGAGTAAGCTCTATCAGGACTTTGACCAATTGATCGGGGAAAAAACCGCGGTCTATATCAGTCACCGCTTAAGTTCCACCCAGTTCTGCTCTCATGTGGCGATGTTTGAGGGAGGAGAGCTTACGGAGTACGGCACGCATAAGGAACTTTTGGAACAGAACGGGGCTTACGCAAAGATGTTTCATACGCAGGCGCAGTATTATGTGGAAGATGCGGAGGGGGTGACGGCGGATGTCTGAGACAAAAAAACGGCAGGAACACTTTGAAAATACGAAAAAATGTCTGGAAACAATCATATTTATGATAAAACTTGTGTGGAAAACCAAGCCGGTTCTGCTCTTGGTCTATGCGCTGCTTTTGATCGGGGATGTATTTGACAGGGCATGGCAGATTTTCCTGCCCAAGCTGATGATGGATGAACTGCAGCTGTTTTTGGCAGGAGCGGAGGCTTCGCGTCATCTGCATACGCTCGGCGTGTATGCCGTGATCAGTGTGGGCGCCTCGCTGGCGGTCGGCCTCATTGGAAGCATTACGGGCGATCATGCCACACAGGTGATAGGCGAGTGGTTTCAGGAATACATTGACATTGACATCGCCAGGCAGGCGATGGAGATGGATTTTGAACATACCGAGGATCCGGATGCGCTGGATGCCCTGAATAAGGCAAAAGAGGGGATGAGCTGGTACAGCGGCGGCGTTGTGGGCGTATTAGGGGAAGCGCAGCGCGTGCTCAGCAATGCCCTGGTCATCTTCGGCGGCATAGGCGTGGTGCTTATGACCTGTCCGCTGCTGGTGCCGGTGCAGCTTGTATCGCTTGTGGGATTTCTCTATTTTAATATGAGGATCAACAAAATTGAAGTGCGGCATTTTGAGGAATTGGCGAAGGATAACAGAATTTTTGGTTATATTTTCTTTCAGCTTTCTCAGCTGCAATATGGGAAAGATATCCGCCTGTATAACAGTGTCGGGATGATGGGAAGGAAAGCGGATGCCCATGCGGAGCAAATGGTTTCTACCTGGCGGAGGCAGAACCTAAAAAGCAGGAGCAACAATTGGGCGATGGATGGGATCAATATGCTGCGGGATGCGGTCAGTTATTTCTATATCGGGTATCTGGCGATCACGCATCGGATTTCTCTGGGAGACTTTTCCATGTGCGTGGCGGCAGCCTCGGTCCTTTATCAGGGTCTGTTTTCCATGGCGAACGGGCTGCAGCAGATTGTGAAACGCTGCAATTACGCCCACCGCTATCTGGAATATCTGCAATATCCGGCGGCAATGGAGAAAGGGAGCCGCAGCGTGCAAAAGGGGGAGCATATAATTGAATTTGCGGATGTCAGCTTCCGCTATCCGCGCGCGGAGAACTATGTGCTGCGTCACATCAATCTCACGATCCGATCGGGAGAGCATCTTTCCATCGTGGGATTAAACGGCGCAGGCAAGACAACGCTTGTAAAGCTTCTTTGCAGGCTCTACGATGTGACGGAAGGGAAGATCCTCATTGACGGCGTCAATATAAAAGAGTATTCTGAGGAGGAGTACAGAAGACTGTTCGCGGTGGTATTTCAGGACTTTGAACTGTTTGCTTTTTCCATGAAAGAAAATGTCGCACTTGCCGATACGGAGCATGCGGATCAGGAAAAAATTGCGGAAGTTTTGAAACTGACAGGGCTTTTAGAGGATGTGGAGAAACTGCCCGAAGGGATGGATACCATGATCTTTAAGTCGTATGACGAGCACGGCACCGAGCTTTCCGGCGGACAGCAGCAAAAGACCGCTATCGCCAGAGCACTATATCGGAATGCACCCATCGTGATTCTGGATGAACCGACCGCGGCGCTTGACCCGATCGCCGAGTACGAGATCTATCGCCAGTTCGAGACGCTGGTGGGCGGAAAGACCGCCATTTATATCTCGCACAGGCTCTCGAGTTGCCGGTTCTGCGACAGAATCGCCGTCTTTGCGGACGATACCATAAAGGAGTACGGGACGCACGATGAGCTTGTGAATCGAGAAGGCGGCATCTATGCGGAGATGTTCCATGAGCAGGCGAAGTATTATGTGGATATTGCGTAAGGAAGGTGTGCGAAACTCTTTTATATTTTATGAAATTGTATAAAAAGCATAACCAACGCAGACGTAATATACGTTGAGAGAAGTTTCGCAATTGCTTATAAAAGGAGAGAAAAAATGTTGTTGAAAAGTAAGAAATTCATAAAAAGGACAGGCGCTGTCATGATGGCTGTTATCGTGGCGGCATATGGTCTGACGGGAGGGAAAATGACGGTGGAAGCGGCAGAAGCGGCGGATGTGGACATTGCGTCTTATGAGCATTTGGACGAGCTGTACGGCGATTATTTTAAGTTCGGGGCGGCCTGCGAGGCAATCGATCACTGGAATGATCCCGGCAAGGAGATCGGCAATCCGGCGAAGGAGGAATTGCTTTCTACGGTCTTTAACAGTATCACCTGCGGGAATGAGATGAAGCCGGCTTACAATTTTGATGCGGAGTCGGAATCCCTTTTCAAGATTGACCCGGCGGCGACGGAGATGCTCGACTGGGCGAAAGCGCATGATATGGGAATGCGTGGACATACGCTTTTGTGGCATTCGCAGGTGGATCCGTCCATCTTTGCAAAAGATTATGTTGCTCTGTCAAACGGCAAGCAGACGAAGACGGATTCGGCGGAACTGGACGAAGAATGTCTGGTTGACAGGGACGAACTGCTTCGGAGGATGAAGACTTATATTTACAGTATGATGGAGTACACCTACAAGGAGGGGTACGCGAAGACCATCTACGCATGGGATGTAGTGAACGAGGCGGCGGATGAAAATCAGGACGACGGATTTCGCAGAAGCTACTGGTACAAGATCATCGGGCCGGACTTCCTCTATTATGCCTTTTTGTATGCGAGGGAAGCGGAAACACTTTACGCGGCGCAGTATGCGGATCTCTATGGGTTGAATGCAAAGACGGACGACCTGTCCCCCATCATGCCGAAACTTTTCTACAATGATTATAACGAATGGTTTGACAATAAGAGCGACGCGATCATCAATTTCCTGGCGAAGGAAAAGTGGAATGAGAATCATGCGAAAGTAAAAAGCGATGTGATCAATCCTGACGGTGACGGTACAATTTACGGTGACGGTCTGCTCGACGGCATCGGGATGCAGGGGCATCTGAATGATACCCAGAACATCGACCAGTATATGAAGGCGCTGCAGAAGTATTCGGCGGTAGTGGATGAAGTGCATATTACGGAACTGGATGTGGGCTGCAGCAAGACGGATGATAATGTCTGGCTTTTTCAGGCGAAATTCTATTATGATTTTTTTTCACGGTTAATCGAGGAAGTAAAGGCGGGCGCGAAGCTGACTTCCGTTACGGTCTGGGGATTGACGGATGACGCTTCCTGGCGCAGGGATGCCAATCCGTTGTTGTTTACGGGAAAACTGGAGAGGAAACCGGCTTTTGAGGCTGTCGTGATGGCGGCGAAGGGCGAAGAATTTACCATGACCCTGCAGGATACGCTGGGAGAAGTAGAAGATATGCTGATCACCTTTGAGCCTTATGCAGAGGGGAACAAGGCAGTGTCAGTGGAGCCGAAAGACGTCGGTATCTTAGGACGGGGGACAGGACATCAGGCGAAGCTTAGGCTGGCGCAGAAGATCAACCATACGCCGGACGCAGCGATCGGCTTTTCCCTCAAAGTATCACGGGCTGAACAGGATGCGAGTATGAAGCTCGACGTTTCCCGGTATGCGGGAAAGAATGTGACGATTACCGTTTATGTGATGACGGAGGACAAAAAGATCCGTATGGGACTGGAAACGGATGCGAGCGTGCAGCTTCTTGAGGTGGACGCGGTTCCTGAGGATTGGACGGAACTTTCAATCAACTATACCATACCGGAGGATGTGCCGGCAGCTTATATTTATTTGGAAACGGATGGCGCTGCGGACTTTTATGTGGATGATATCTCCGTGGTGATAGGCGAGGATGGCGCAGCGGCTGCGGAGGAAACGGAGAGTGTGGCGGCAGGCGACAATGACGCGTCTTCAACGAATGATGCTGATGGCGCAGAGTCAGGGAATGCAGCTGGCGAGGCGGGAGATCATGCGAACGGCGCGGCATCATCCGGAGATGAAGACGGCACATCCGACAGCACGGGAGGAATCGCGGCAGTCGTGGTAGCGCTCACAGCGGGCGGTGCGTGGTATGCAAAGAAGAAATCCCAAAATAAAAAAGAGGGCGAGTAAAGAAAAAACAGAAGAAAAACAATCAGACAAAAATATAGGAAATAAAGGAGAGGGCAGATGGGAAAAGAAGCGGCAAGGGACGAAATGATTGTAATCACGGAAAAATCCAAGGCCTTTTTCCATAACAACGTTGATTTTTGTGTGGGAACGGGGCGTATGGGACTGGCATTGACACAGGAATACATGGATCAGCTTAAGCTGGTGCAGGAGGAAATCGGCTTTCAGCATATCAGGGGGCATGGTCTGTTTTGCGATGATATGGCAATCTATCAGGAGTACGAAGAGGACGGCGCCAAGAAGGCAGAGTACAATTTCACCTATCTGGATCGGGTGATGGACGCTTATCGCAGTGTGGGAATCAGCCCGTTTCTGGAGCTTGGCTTTATGCCGTACAAGATGGCAAGAGGCACGCAGACACTCTTTTACTGGAAGGGTAATACCACGCCACCCGCGGATTATGACGCGTGGTGCCGGATGGTACAGGCGCTTCTTAGACATTTGATGGAACGGTATGGGGCCGACGAAGTGGTGACGTGGCCAATCGAGGTGTGGAACGAGCCGAATCTGCCCGGTTTTTGGGAAAATGCGGATATGCAGGAGTACTTTAAGCTCTTCCATAAGACATTCGAAGCCATCAAGGCGGTAGACAAGAGATTTCAAGTCGGCGGCCCGGCAATCTGCGGTGTGAAGGACGAGGAGTGGCTGCGCGCCTTTTTGGAGTACTGTCGAGACAACAAGCTGGCGATCGATTCCGTGACCAGGCATCATTATACAATTGATCTGCCGGATGAGGTGGGGCACTATTCCTATTCCAAGCTGATACCGGCAAAGGACGGCTTTGCAAATTTACAGACTTCGAGGGATATCATCGACAGCTTTGCGGAATATAAAGGACTGCCGATGCATATTACAGAGTTTAATACCTCCTACACACCCAAAGGTGTGATTCATGATACGAACTTAAATGCGGCGGCTATCGCGCTGCAGTTGTCCCGCTTGGGAGATGTGAATGAGTCTTATTCTTATTGGACATTCGGAGATGTGTTTGAGGAGGCGGGCGTGCCGTTTACGCCTTTCCACGGCGGGTTCGGCTTAGTGGCGGACGGCTGTATCCCCAAGCCGACCTTTTGGACGTTTGTCTTTTTCAAGAAGCTCAAAGAGGGCGGCGGCGAGTGTGTCTATAAGGATGACAATATGGTACTAATGAAGCGGGAGGATGGCAGCTTTCGCGGCGTGGCGTGGAATATCGTGGAGCATGCCGCCAATTCCTCGGAGGTGAGGAAGCTCAAATTTTCTCTGCCTGCAGGCGGCGGCTATTGCCTGTTGACAAAGACCGTAGATGAAAAGACCTGCAATCCGCTCAAGGTATGGCACGATCTTGGCGAGCCGGCGTCTTTGTCAAAGGAGCAGAGAAAGCTGCTTGTGGAGGCGGCGAAGCCTTTGATCAGGACGAAACGAAAGGAAGCAGAGGATGGACAGCTTAAGGTGAAGCTTACTCTTGAGCGGAATGCGGTTGTTTATTTCGAGGTACAGCCGGGTGAGGTGACGCCGGATCGCGGTTATCATTATGACAGGACGGTGTCAGGATGAAATGGGAATATATAAAAAGGAGATTGGGCGTGGCTGCGGCGCAGGCGGTGCTTATATGTGTGGTTCTGTGCGGGTGCGGCAGTGAGGAAAAAACACCGCCCGCACAGACGGCAGAGCAGGCGGAAGCACCTCAGCAGGAAGCATCACAGCAACAGGAAGAATTGGCGGAGCAATCTAAACAGCAGGGTGACGAACAGCAGGAACAGTCAGAAAAATCGGAACAGGAAAAACAGGAGGATGCGATGGGTTATTTTGAGGGATTACAGTTAACGGAGAGTTACAAGGGACTGGAGGATAGCAATCCGCTGATGACACAGCGGTTTGGCGCCGATCCGTATGCGCTTGTCTATGACGACCGGGTTTACATCTATATGACGGCGGATGCCTTTGAGTATGGTGCGTACAAGAAAGTGGAGGAAAATACCTACAGCAGGATCAATCAGATCAATGTGATTTCCACGGATGATATGGTAAACTTTACGGATCACGGTTCGATCAAGGCAGCGTCAAAGCAGGGAGCGGCAAAGTGGGCGAAAAATTCCTGGGCGCCGGCGGCTGCATGGAAGGAAATAAACGGCAAACCCAAATTTTTCCTGTATTTTGCGGATAACGGCGGCGGTATTGGGGTACTGCAGGCGGACAGCCCGACAGGACCCTTTGAGGATCCGCTGGGAGAAGCACTGATCAGCAGACAGACACCCGAATGCGCGGATGTGTTATGGTTGTTTGATCCGGCGGTGCTGATGGATGACGACGGCAGGGCTTATCTGTACTTTGGCGGCGGCGTTCCGGAAGGAAAGGCAGATGATCCGGGCACGGCGAGAGTAGTGGAACTGGGCGAAGATATGATCAGCATCGTCGGAGAGCCGAAAAGGATTCATCCGCCCTATCTGTTCGAGGATTCGGGGATTCATAAGGCAGGAGATAAGTATTATTATACCTACTGTTCCAATTTTCAGGTTGACGCGGCTGGGACAGAAAAATACGGATTTGAAAACGGCGAGATCGTCTGCCTGGAAAGCGACAGTCCCATGGGACCGTTTACCTTTAAAGAGCGGATCTTGAAAAACCCCGGAAGTACATTTGGTCTGGGCGGAAATAACCATCACTGCGTGTTCCGTTTCCGGGATCAGTGGTATATCACCTATCATACCAGGGTATTGGAACAGGCAATGGGGGTAGAAAAAGGCTATCGCTGTACGCATATCGACGCCTTTACTATGCAGGAGGACGGCACGATCGGTGAAATCAAACAGAGCCTAAAGGGCAGGGAGCAGTTGCAATATGTGGATCCTTACGCGGTTAACCGCGCGGCTTGCTTCGCGGTTACGGGCGGCGTGAACACCGTTCCCGCAGACAGCGTAACCGAGGACTGCGGCAGCGGTAATATGGCGCTGGGAGATATCGGGAGCGGCGCTTTCATCAAGATACAGGGCGTGGATTTTGGAACGGGATCTGCGGCATCCGTTACCATGACTGTCAGAAATAAGAAGGGTGAACAGGCGGCGGGAGCCGTTAAAATTTGTCTGGACAGTCCGGAAGGAACTGTGCTCGGAACCCTTTCGATGGATGATATCGCGGAGGGCGAGGATTTTGCAGAACGAAACGCGGCGCTCATAGAAAAAGCGGAGGGCGTGCATGATCTGTATTTTATCTTTGCCGGTGAAAATTATCAGATAGCAACCTGGCAGTTTGTAAGATAGGAGAATTTTTATGAAGATCAATAATCCGTTATTTTTGGCAGATATGCCGGATCCCGACGTGCTCCGTGTGGGAGATGCTTTTTATATGGTCTCGACGACCATGTTTTATATGCCGGCGGCGCCTATCTTAAAATCACATGATTTGCAGCATTGGCAGATTGTTTCCTATGTTTGCGATCAAATAGAAGATAATGATACATATCATTTGAAAAATGGCAGGCATGCTTACGGAAAAGGGCAGTGGGCGACCAGCCTGATGCAATACAAGGGGCGGTTTTACGCGTGTTTTGTTTGTCATGATATGGGAAAGACCTATCTGTTTTCCACGGACGATATGGAAAAGAGCAACTGGGACAGGGTGGAAATTCCTGCCGTGTATCACGATATGTCTTTTCTTAGTTTTGAAGATCAGGTATATCTGGTCTATGGAAATGGGGACATCCGTATCGTGGCATTAAAGGAAGATTTTTCCGGCACCGTGGAAGGTTCTGACAGACTGCTTCTTTCTGCGCCGAGAGAGGGAATGAGGCTGCGATGCGAGGGCTGCAGGGCTTATGCAAAGGATGGAAATATTTACTTACTCTTTATCGAATGGCCGGCGGATACACCAAAGCGAAAAGGAATCAGGCGGGAGGTCTGTTACCGCCTGCGGGATTTATCCGGCGGGTACGAGCGCAGGATCGTCTTAGAAGACGACGGGGAGATACCGGGCTGCGGAATCGCGCAGGGGCCTTTGTTTGACGATGCCGATGGCAATTGGTATGCGATGATGTTTCAGGACTGCGGCGCGGTCGGCAGGGTGCCGTTTCTGATGCCTGTGGAATGGAAAGACGGCTGGCCGATCTTGGGGGCGGACGGAAAAGTGCCGCAAAGCTTTGAAGTGCCTTTTACAAAGCGAGAGACAAAAGACATTATACAAAGCGACAGCTTCGAACATCGGGAAAATATTTTGAATCGGGTATGGCAGTGGAATCATGCGCCTGGCGGCGAGGCATGGTCGTTTACAAAGCGACCCGGGTATCTTCGCCTGGAAAGCAGGGGACCGGTTCAGGAACTCTTTGTGGCGGAAAATACGCTGACACAGAGGACACGGGCGCCTTACAGTGCGTTTACGGTGCAGCTTTTCTGTGACGGCATGAAGAACGGAGACTTTGCAGGGCTTTGCGTGATGCTCGAGCAATACGGGCAGATCGGCGTCCGTCAGAGAAACGGTGCAAGAGAACTTGTGCTGCGGTATCGCGACGGGGAGAGAGCGCCCTATGACGTGGTGAGCAGGGAAGGACTGATGGGGTTAAAAAATTGGTATTCCGTAAGGGAAAAGACTGCTACCCTTTTGAAAGACACCGTTTGGTTAAAAGTCGTATTCGATTTCGGGAAGTGGGGAGAGGGAGAGGAGACGGCCCGTTTCTTTTACAGCCTTGACGGTGAAGATTATCTTTCTTTGGGAGACGGACTTTCTCTGTTCTATTCGCTTTCGCTGTTCGTGGGTGCGCGCATTGGAATTTTTTCCTACAATGAGGAAGAGAAGGTCGGCGGATATGCGGATTTTCGTGACTTTACCTACAGCAATCATGAGTAATCAACAAGACAAACAGGAGGCTGCGATGTGCAGCCTCCTGTTATTTGGTTTGCGCGCCATGGGCGCG
>DLAF01000055.1 GCA_002492725.1 Lachnospiraceae bacterium UBA7054 | reverse complement strand
TTCTATACCATCTTCTTCGCTACATCTTACTCTATTCTCCCCAGCATAGCTGGGGGATTAGCGTTTTCATTTATTCCAGTTTCCCGGCACACTTCACCCGATAGATTCGCTCCAGGGACTCGTCAATGCGCTCCTCTGTAATCTTACCTTCCTCTACCGCCGCAAGCACCGCCGTATAGGCCTTCTCGAAATCCTCCGGCATCAGCAGCATATCTGCTCCGGCTTCCAACGCCATCACCGCTGCCTCCTCAGGCGTATAATAATCCGTAATAGCCGTCATATCCAAAGCATCTGTAATGATCACTCCCTGAAATCCCAGTTCTCCGCGCAACGTATCCGTGATCACTTTTCTGGAAAGGGAACTCGGAACATTGCTATCATCCAAGGCAGGTGCCGTCGCATGGCTCACCATCACAAAATCTGCGCCTGCTTCAATTCCTGCCTGAAAAGGAAGAAAATCCGAAGCCCTCATTTCCTCCAGACTTTTGGTGATCTCCACCCTGCCGTCGTGGGTATCTTCCGTTGTGCTCCCCAATCCCGGGAAATGTTTCAGGCAGGCGCTCACGCCTGTGCCTTCGATACCGTCCACTGCATTAGAAACCATTTCTTTGACTATCTCCGGATCAGAGCCAAAAGCGCGATTTCCCAAAGCGCTGTCATCTCCGGCAGCTACATCCGCCACCGGCGCAAAATCCACATTAAATCCAATCTCCTTTAAGTAAGAGCCGATGGTCTCCCCTGCCTCACGTGCCTTTGCCGCATCGCCGTCCGCTCCAATTGCAGACATGGCTTCCACTTTTTCCACCTCAATGCTGCTGTTCGCTACACGGCTGACATCGCCGCCCTCCTCGTCCACCGCCAGGAAAACAGGGTAATTGCTCATGGTAGTCGTATTTGAAAGCATCTTCATAATCTGCTCTTTGTCTACAATATTATTGCTAAAGTATATAAGACCTCCCACCGCATATTGATTCAATGCCTCCTGGGTACCGTCTCCCGCCTGCGTCGCAGTCCGGACTCCGGTAATTGCCTCCGGTGTCACCATGAAGAGGCCGGCAACCTTATTTTCTATTGACATCTCAGAAAAATAGGATTTCGCAAGCTCTCCCAAAATATCTTCCTCCTCGGGTGCCTCTTCCTCCACGGGCTCCGGCGTTTCAATTACAAGCTCTTCCTTCCGCTCCTCTTCTTTTGCGGCTTCTTCCAGCTCTTTCTCGAGTGCTTCCTCTTGCTTTTTATCCTGAATCCGCAGCGCAACCTTTCTGCCTACCACGACACCACCGGCCGTGACACCCGCCAGCACAAAGAAGATCACAAGATAGACGATAATCTGATTACGAATCCTACGCCTGCGCCTGATTGCACGCCGCTCACCCGGATCCTGTTCCTCATCCGCCTCTTCTTCCTCATCTTCCTCTGTCTCCTGTGCAAGCTCTTCCAGCTCTTCTGCAGTATTCTCCGCCGGATATTTCTTCTTATGTTGCTTTCCCATCTTCTAATACCATGTCCTTTCCAAAAACATGTGCAAACGGTCTTATTATACAAGATATAGTATTATACAAATATACTATACCCTATTTTTAGTGGAAAAGCCACCCTATTTTTTAGTTTTTATTTTTTACGGCCTTTTTCATGCAATGCGAAACGGGTATTCATTCACTAAGGAATCAATACCCGTCTCTAAAACTCACTGTCCAATGGTCCTTACCTCCGTTTTTCCCTCACGTCCTCTTTCCATCTCTTCTCTCGTATTTCGATACTGTGGCGTCTGTTCCCTTTTTCTCCCTCGGACTTTTCCGTAATCCGCTCTCTCTTCTTCTATGGGAGCTTCCTGTGGGACTCTTCTCTGATTCGCCATCCTCTACCATGTACTCGATTCCGCTCGTCTTTTTCAGTGGTCTCCTATTTACTTGTACTTCTTTGACATGTTACTCTAATTTTTTGGTGGACCGTACCTCTCTTTCTTTTATTTTATCTATGTGAAGTGTTTCTTTATGAGTTTATTATATCATCTGTCCTGTATTTGTCAATACGTTTTTTGAAAAAAATCAAAAAATTTTAAATTTGTATGATATCGTATACCATTTTCTAATTTTTAATACACATTTTTCTAAATTAACAGTCAATTATCTCCTTGCACTGCCGAGACATCAAGTGATAAGATAAAAGAAGAAAGATAACGCGGCATCCAAAAAGCATCAGAGCGGCCGCAAATAAAAAAACGGAGGCAATTCAGATGTCACATAAACAAACCGCACTGGCCAGACAAGCCGAATCGATTATCAAGAATCTGGAAAAAAGAAATATGGAGGGCTGCTATTTTGAGACGGCAGCCGCCTGTACCCAATCTATTCTTACCGAAATTCCCTCCGGATCCATCATTGGCTGGGGCGGCAGCGAGAGCCTGAAAGAATGCGGCCTGATGGATGCGATTCACTGCGGCTCCTATGAACTTTTAGACCGCTCCTCGGCAAAGACTCCTGAGGAATCCCGGCAGATTTACGCAAGAACAGTCCTTGCCGACTACTTCCTGATGAGCACTAACGCGATCACGCTGGATGGAGAGCTCATCAACATTGACGGCAATGGCAACCGTGTGGCCTGTCTGATCCAAGGCCCTTCCCACGTAATCGTGGTGGCCGGAATGAATAAGGTTGTACCCGATGTAAAGAGCGGCGTGGCAAGAGTCAGAAACGTCGCCTCTCCCGCCAATGCGATCCGTCTGGACAGGAAACTCCCCTGCGCAGCCACCGGCGTCTGTCACGACTGCCTCTCTCCGGAGTGCTTCTGCTGTCAGGTCGTCATAACCAGACGAAGTATGCACCCAGGCCGCATCAAGGTATGGCTGGTGGGCGAAGAATTAGGCTATTGATCCGCTGTTATGATCCCATAGCAAAAGCCGGAGTCTTTCGCGCTCCGGCTTTTTTCATTGTCCGTTTTTGTTTTTTAAAACTTCATGCCGCTAGGAATTCAGTTCTGCGAGCTTGTCCTTCAAATCCGCCGAAATCGTGCTCACCATATCTGCGGACGCAGCGATCTCCTCCGTTGCTGCCGCCAGATTCGTTACCCGCAGATTTACGCCGTCGATGACATTAATCAGCTTTTCGGCATCTCCCAAAAGTTCCTTGATTGCCGCTTGAATCTGTTCTTTATTGGAATCGCTGTCACTTGCCGTCTCCTTGGAGGAATCCGCCAGCTTTTTGATATTCTCAGCAATGATGGCAAAGCCTCTGCCGGACTCTCCCGCTCTTGCCGCTTCTATACTGGCATTTAACGCAAGGAGATTTGTCTCCTCCGCCACATTCGTAATTTCTTCGTTGTTTTCTTCCAGCTTCACCAAAAGGCTCTGAATCTTTCCGAGCGCAGTATTTAACTGATCACAGAAATGAACCACATCGCTCATAGAAGCGGAAATACCCGTACTCTCCTCCGCATTGCTGTTATTGCCCTCAGACATCTCGCTGATTGAAATGTCCAGACTGTCAAAGTCCACCTGCACCTCAGCGATCAATTCCTCGATCTTTTCATTCTTTTCCTGAAGCAGTGCATTTTTACCCTCTACCTCGGCCGCCATCTGCTTCGCAACCTCACTCTCACGCTCCACCTCACCCTTCACATACTGGATACAGTTACCTTTATTATTGCATCCGTTGTGAATCGCCGTAACCATGTCCTTACAGGTAGTATAACCGCAGGCGGAACAGTTGATAGTGCGCTCTGTTTCCGTACGTTTTTCCATCGACACAAAGATATCGTTTATCTCTGAGAGGCTCGGCTCCTTTCGCTTGCGTCCCTCTGACTTATCGGTATAATGTCTGATAAAGTCGTTGATATCCAAGTCTGCAAACTGCCTGTTCAGCCTGTCAAGTCTCTGTTTCGGCGTAAGGCTCCTGCTGAAAGCATGCCGCCTGTCGCTCTTTTTGCTGGCTTCCCTGATCCTTTGCAGCTCATAAAGCGTATCATCGGAATGCACCTTCTCTTCTTCCACGCCGGGACCGTAGATACATCCCTTTGCGCAGTTTAGGGCATCTACCATGAAGGGCAGTTCCTTTTTCCCGAGTACTCTCTTCTTATAGTCTTCCAGAAACTCATAGGCATGCTTTTCGCCCTCAATCTGGCGAATAAAGATATCCTCACCGCAGAACCAGTAAACATTCTCTTTCAGTCCGCCGGGCATCGGATAAATGGAACCCAAGCCATACTCAATCTCGTCCGTCACCGCTGGCCCGGAAACGCCGTGCTCCCTCACATACTTCATCAAATGATCAAAGGTCACGTTGTAGGAGACATAGCCGCCGCAGTTAGGATCATCAATTTCGTTTTTCTTTGCGATACAGGGGCTGATAAAGGCAAGTTTATCAGGCACCTTCATATATTTCTTCACATAGACCGCACCGCACATCATAGGGGAATGAATCGGCATCAGACTCGGAATCAGCTCCGGAATGTACTTTTCTATGTAACCCACGACTGCGGGACATGGCTGCGAGATCGCACCCGTGAAATTATGCTCCGTAATATATTTGACATAACCCCAGGTCGTGATATCGGCACCAAAACTGATACTGATGATACGGTTGACGCCAAGCTTTTTCAGACCGCCAAGAACCGTCGCATACTCCCGCGGATAGTTCGCGAGAAAAGCAGGTGCGAGCAGAAGCGATATCTTTTCTCCCTTTTTCAAATCCTCAAAAAAGCGTTCTGTATCATCATAATAGCTTCTGGCCTTATGCGCACAGACATCAAAGCAGGCGCCGCAGCTCACACACTGGTCTCCATCCACAATAATCTTGTTTAATCCGTTTTCCTTGACCGCCCGATTTGCCGTCAAAACCGGACATGCAGAAATACATTTGTTACAGCCAACACAATTCTCATTGGTATACACCAGCGCGTTCAACGGTTGATTCCCCATTATAACCTCCATCTTCCGATTTTTTGCTCCCGCTTTGTTACTTTTGTATAACGCTGGTACTATTTTACCATATTCTGTTGGAAAAATCAAACAAAATTCAGATCACTAAATTTGAGAGATCACAAAAATATCATATATTGCCTTGATCGCCGTCTCAAAATCGGCATTGGCCACACCGATGATTATGTTTAACTCACTGGAACCCTGGTCGATCATCTTGACATTGACATTTGCATGGGCAAGCGCGGAAAAGATCCTGCCCGCCGTGCCGCGGGTCGATTTCATACCGCGTCCCACAACTGCAATCAGTGCCAAATCCGCCTCAATATCAATAGAGTCCGGATCCGCCAGCCTGTGAATGCCGGAAACCACCTTCTGCTCCTTGTGCATAAATTCATCCTGATGAACAAACACCGTCATCGTGTCGATACCGGAAGGTACGTGCTCAAAAGAAATCTCATTCTCCTCAAAGGCCTGCAATACCTTGCGTCCGAAACCAATCTCCGAATTCATCATATCCTTTTCTATATTCACCGCGCAGAAGCCTTTCTTGCCGGCAATACCGGTAATCACATACTTCGGCTTCTGACAGGTACTCTCCACGATCCATGTACCGTTATCTTCCGGCGCGTTGGTATTGCGGATGTTAATAGGGATTCCCTCGCTCCTGACCGGGAAGATTGCATCCTCGTGCAGAACATTAAAGCCCATGTAGCACAGCTCGCGAAGTTCTCTGTAAGTGATGGTCTCAATGCCCTGGGGCTTAAAGATGATCCTGGGATCCGCCACCAGAACGCCCGAGACATCCGTCCAGTTCTCATATACGTTTGCCTTGATGGCCCGCGCCACAATGGAACCGGTGATATCAGAGCCTCCTCTGGAAAAAGTCTTTACCCTGCCATCCGCATAAGCGCCGTAGAAGCCGGGGATCACAGCTGATTCCACCCCCGCAAGGCGCTCCCGCATCAGGCGATTCGTCTCCTCCGCGTCGTGTTCGCCGTCCTCCTTAAAGCGGATTACCTCAGCCGCATCCACAAAGGTATAGCCAAGATACTTCGCCATAATGATACCGTTTAAGTATTCGCCACGGGAAGCCGCGTAGTCGGATCCGGCTTTCTCCCGAAAATTCTTCTCGATGGTCTTAAATTCCTTTTCCAGCGAAAGCTTTAAACCCAATCCGTCTATGATTTCCTGATAACGCTCCCTGATCTTTCCCAATGCCTCGGAAAAATCATCTCCCTTTTCCGCCAGCGCATAGCAGGCATAGAGCATGTCCGTAACCTTGGTATCATCTGAGGAACGCTTCCCGGGCGCGGAGGGCACCACGAATCTGCGCTCCTTATCTGCTCGTATGATTTCTCCCACTTTCTGAAACTGCTCCGCACTCGCCAGTGAGCTGCCGCCAAACTTAACTACTTTGTTCATAATCTATTACCTCTTATCTGAGTTACGCCATGATCCGGATCCTGTTTAAGCATCCGCCAAGCTTCTCGATCTTTTCCGCAAAATCCTTCTCGGACATTGTCTGTGTCATAAAGGCAAATTCGTCCGCTATCCCCACATTGATCTCCGCAAGCGAGCCGAAAGCAGCCATCGCCGCTTCCCGTTTATCCGCAGACACCCTGACGAAAAATTTACGTTTCGCGCGTCCGATGTCGGCCACCTTCACCTGTTCTTCGTCCCAGAAGCACATGATCGTCTTGCCTTGATGCCTCGCACAATCCACCACGTCAGAAACCACCGCGCTGGCCGTGGGAAGCTTCCCTGCACCGCGCCCGTAATACATGGAATCTCCCAGCATATTACCGTGCACGTATACGGCGTTGAAGACATCGTTCACACTGTAGAGGGGATGTTCTCTGGAAATCATAAAAGGCGCTACCATAGCGAAAAATCCATCCTCCGTATCCTGACTGAAAGCCAAGAGCTTAACGGATTTATTCATCTGTTTTGCGTACTTAAAATCCGCCGAAGTAATCTTCGTGATGCCTTCTGTATAGATATCCTCATAGTTCACGCTCTTTCCCATCATTAATGAGGAAAGAATTGCAATCTTTCTGCAGGCGTCATACCCTTCCACATCAGCCTCCGGATTTTTCTCGGCATACCCCTTATCCTGTGCTTCCTTTAAGACGTCCTCAAAATCGGCGCCCTCCTTATCCATCTTGGTAAGGATATAGTTTGTGGTGCCGTTTAAGATACCCGTGATGCCGTCAATGTGTTCCGCCGTCAGGGAGTAATTTAAGGGACGGATAATGGGAATACCGCCGCCGACGCTGGCCTCAAAGAGATAATTACAACGATTTTCCCTGGCAAGACGCAAAAGCTCCGGTCCGTGAGCCGCCACCAACTCCTTGTTGGAAGTGCACACGCTCTTTCCCGCAAGAAGGGCTTTCCTGGTATAGTCGTAGGCATACGTAGCACCGCCCATGGTCTCACAAATGACCGTCACCTCCGGATCCTTTAAGATGACGTCAAAGTCGTGCACTACCTTCTTTTCATAAGGGTCTCCCGGAAACTCCCGCAGATCCAGGATATACTTTACCGCCAGTTCCTCTCCTGCCTTCTTATTGATATCAGCCTTATTTGTCTCAATCACTTCCACGACGCCGCTTCCCACGGTGCCGTATCCCAATACCGCTATCTGTATCATTGTTTCCTCCGTACCGGAGCGTATTTTGCGGAGGCTGCGAGTCAAATCTCCAATTTGGCTCTGCGATTCCGAGTTTGTGGCTCCAACACAAACTCGCGATTGAAAAATCAGCACATCAGTGTAATTTTTCAATCTTACCCCCGTATCGGTGCGTTTATTAAATCAATGGATATTTGTCCGTCAGTGTCTTGATGATGGCCTGCGCCTTGCTGATGCCGGCCTCACCCTCCTTGATCACAATGGAAATGGCCTCAGCCACCTGCTCCATATCCGCCGTATTTAAACCGCGGGAAGTCGCCGCCGGCGTTCCCAGACGTATGCCGCTTGTCACGAAAGGCGACTTCGGATCATTGGGAATCGTATTCTTGTTGGCCGTGATATGTGCTTCGTCAAGAAGCTTCTCTACCGCCTTACCCGTCAGATCATAGTTTGTCAAATCCACCAGCATCAGGTGATTGTCCGTGCCGCCGGACACGATCTTAATATTCCTTGCCTGCAGCGCCTTGCAGAGGGCCTGTGCATTGTCCGCCACATTCTTCATATAGACCTTAAAGTCATCGGACAGCGCCTCCTTGAAACACACAGCCTTCGCCGCAATCACGTGCATCAAAGGCCCGCCCTGAATACCCGGGAAAATAGCCTTATTGAAATTATACTGATCCGCCACTTCCTGACTGGACATGATCATGCCGCCCCTGGGCCCGCGCAGGGTCTTGTGAGTGGTCGTCGTCGTCACATGCGCATAAGGAATGGGGCTCGGATGAAGCCCTGCCGCCACAAGGCCGGCAATATGCGCGATATCCACCATCAGCACCGCGCCAACCTCGTCCGCGATCTCCCTGAACTTCTTGAAATCAATGGTTCTTGCATAAGCGGACGCACCCGCCACGATCATCTTCGGTCTGCACTCCAGCGCAATTTTTTTCACATTATCGTAATCGAGGAAACCTTCATCATTGACGCCGTAAGGCACGCATTTAAAATATTTGCCGGACATGTTGACCGGTGAACCGTGGGACAGATGCCCGCCATGGTCCAGGTTCATACCCATGAAGGTGTCACCAGGCTCCATCACTGCAAAGAAAACAGCCATATTCGCCTGTGCCCCGGAATGAGGCTGTACGTTGACATACTCACAGCCGAAAAGTTCTTTCGCACGGTCTCTGGCAAGTTCCTCTACCACGTCTACGCACTCACAGCCACCGTAATAGCGCTTTCCCGGATAGCCCTCCGCATACTTGTTCGTCAGCGGACTGCCCATAGCCGCCATAACTGCCTTACTCACCCAGTTTTCGGATGCGATCAGCTCAATGTGGGAATTTTGCCTGTTCTGCTCGTCAACGATCGCCTGTGCGATCTGGGGGTCTACGTTCCTTACCTCATCCAATGAATACATTCCTCTTATCCTGCCTTTCAAAATGGTTGACTTTGCCGTTATCCCCACAGATATCACTATAGGGAAATATCAAAACAATATTATAAGGTATTATGCTATGTATTGCAATTAAAATTTATGACATTTCTTAAGGAAGTCTTAATAAAAATGCCTCTCTGGCACACATCTTTGTCATTATGGATAACTTTTAATGGAATTTTAAGAAAACTTTATGGAATTCTTATTTTGACTTTTTCCATTAATCTGATAATATAAAGTGAAGTAAATGAGCAAATAGTAGTGGGTAAGATGCTCTATCATAGAGGATGCTACCTATTTTAAATGATTTTAGCGAGGTTGTCACTCTTATGGAGAAACAGATCATTCAGAAAAAAGAGGCACCGCGATCCTTTTTCAGGATCTGCCGCTTATATTACAATAAATATCGGCACGCAGTGCCGCTTCTGCTTTACGGTCTCGTTTATATGCAATGGTTTGCCTGGCTGGAGCGGAATGTGACAACAACAAGCCGCTACCACCTGATCCATGTAAGACCGGACGATTACATTCCCTTCTGCGAGGTGTTCGTCGTCCCTTATCTGCTGTGGTTCGCCTATGTAGCGGTGGTCGTCCTCTATTTCTTCTTTAAGGATCGAGACGACTATTTCAGAACCTGCACCTTCCTTTTTACCGGGATGACGGTCTTTTTGATCATCAGCACGATCTGGCCAAACGGCCACGATCTGCGCCCCGCTGTGATGCCGCGTGAAAATATCTTCACCGGACTGGTAGCTGCACTATACAGAACGGATACACCGACAAACCTTTGGCCGAGCATCCATGTGTACAATTCACTCGGCTGTCACATTGCCGTTATGAAAAGTGCACGCCTGGAAAAGAAACGGGGCATCCGCATCGGATCCTTTATCCTATGCGTCTCCATCATCTTATCGACAGTGTTCATCAAGCAGCACTCTTTATTCGATGTAACGACAGCCTTCATCATGGCGGCTGTCATGTACGGCGTGGTATACCGCTCCGATATACTGATTAATTTTTATCACAGCCTGAGGCGCAGGCACAAACGCAAACCGGGTACGCTGGTATAAAAATTTAGACATGGTTGTTGAAATTGTACACATAGCATAACAACGCAGACACGCTTTCGCTCCATTCCGGACGCAACGGTACTAGGCTCAAAAGGACCTCGCCAAGTACCGGCGTCCTTCAAGGGTCTGCTTATGATTATGCTATGTGTACAATTATTTTTACGCTGAGATGAGTCTCGCAATCACCTATCATTTTGCCACAATATTTGCAATCAATCTCATACAAATTTTTGTCATCTACACTGTTTTTTCAATTACGATATCCAAAGAATTTTCTTCTAAAGAATTATACTCATCAAGATGAATGTGCGCTCCTTCTATTATTTCATCCTGCGATAAAGTCAGTAAATGATTAGCCAGCGAAATCAGTCCCTCTTTGTTTGCTGAAATCAAAACTTCGTTATTATTTTTCTCAACTTTAATTTTAAATCCTCTTTCCCATTTCAATTCTATCGTCATCCCATTTTTCACTCTCGTTCCTGTCATCCGCCTCAATTAAACTGAAAGAACCGTCTGCAGATACGATACCCCTCCACAGAAATCTTTCTTCCTCCCTTTCCGGGAAGATTCATGGAATTTCCCAAAACGCCGTAACGGAGTCGGATGAACAGCCCCAAATCCATTTGTCTGATGTATTCCCAAAGCTGTGCCTTTTTTTCCAGACTCTCCTCCGTACCGGAACGGATGAGCATAATAGAGGAGATAACTGTGATGATCTCCAGATAATTTATCATATATCTCTTGAGTTTTCGCTTCCCGTAGATTTTTGCCTTCTTTTCTACGAGATAATCTATCATGCGCATATTGACCCTGATTTGCTGGTCAATCCTGCCGATCATGACCTCCTCGTTTACAGACTGTCCCTCCCTGCCGATATAATAGCGGTAAAAATTCACATCCAGATAATACATGTTTTTTACAAAAGGAAGCGGCTCAAATACAAAGAGATTGTCCACATAAAAGGTATTCTCCGGAAGTCTCAATTCACATTCCCGCAAAAGCTTCGTGCGAAAGATCACGGAATGCATGAGAATATACTGTCCCTTGTGGAAATGCTTTACCTCATTCCAGCCAAAGATTCGATCCTGCGGCAAAGCATGATGATACTTCATCACTTTATGCTTTTTTGCACCCTCCTTCTCATAGACGAAATTGCTGATCAGCATATCCAGTTTTTCGCCGCCCGCAACGATATCCCGCAGAGTATCGAGAATTTTCCGATAAGCGCTCTCCTTCACCCAGTCGTCGCTGTCCACCACCTTATAGTAAAGCCCTGCAGCATGGTCTAGTCCGGTGTTTACGGCAGAGCCGTGTCCTCCATTTTCCTTATGGATCACCCTGACAATAGAGGGATAGCGTTTCTCATAAGAATCCGCGATTTCCCCCGTCCTGTCGGTAGAGCCATCGTCCACGATCAAAATCTCCACGTCCTCACCGCCCACAAGCAGCGAATCAATGCACTTCTCCATATAAGCCTGCGAATTATAACAGGGTACTGCCACAGATAATAATTTCATATCAAACCGTCCAAACCTTTCTCATCTGATCTTCCGTCAACTTACCCTGCCATTTTATCACAATAACCGTCTGAAATGTTGACCGTTTTCTTATGTTTTTCTTATTTTTTAATCTCTTAAAGATTTTTCTATCTACTCTTTTTGTTCTTCCTTCCTATCTCCACCTGCCCAGCGTAAGCCGCAAACGCAGAGGGAATCGGATAGGCAGTCCTGGTTTCTTCCGGCTCGACAAAAACAAACGGCTGCGCCATTTCTCCCGTCTCCATGCCCGCCAGCTCGTCCACCCTGACCAGGTAGCCAATCATATGCCATTCCTTATGCGTAAAGATATGCTTTGCCGGGGGCAGTTCCCTGATCCTGATAGGGGAAAGACCAAGCTCTTTCAGATAGGAAGCGACCTGCCTCTCTTTGCAGTGTCCCTCCAGAGAAGGGAACTCATACATTCCAGCAAGCAGTCCCCTGTTTGGCCTCTTGCACAATGCGATCCGCTCTGCATCCTGTATCACCAGTATCGTCCTCTCCTCGATACTTCTGGGCTTTTTTTTCGCCTTTTTCGGAAACTCGGCCATCCTGCCTTCCTGTCTCGCCCTGCAGAATGCTTCCCATGGACAAATCCCGCATTTGGGCGCACCGTTGGGAATGCACACCGTAGCTCCCAGCTCCATCAACGCCTGATTGAAATCGCCGGGGCGGTCTTTCGGTATCACGCAAATAAGCTCCGCCTCCACGGCCTTTTTTACTTTGGCATCCAGAATATCCCTGCCGTCCGCGCGCAGTCTGGACAGAATACGCAGTACGTTGCCGTCCACCGCAGGATAAGCTTTCCCGAAGGCGATGGAAGCAATTGCACCTGCCGTATAGCTGCCGATCCCCGAGAGAGACAAAAGAGCCTCGTACTCCCCCGGCATCCGGCCGCCATACTCTTCCATCACGGTCTGCGCCGCTTTTTTCAGATTTCTGGCCCGATTATAATAGCCGAGGCCCTCCCACAGCTTTAAGAGCCGCTCCTCCTCCACATGCGCAAGGCTCTCCACATCGGGAAGCGCCTGCAAAAAGCGGTCATAGTAAGGTTTCACCGCCTCCACCCTGGTCTGCTGCAGCATGATCTCAGAAAGCCAGACATGATAAGGCGTCGGTTCTTCCCGCCAGGGCAGAATGCGCCTGCCCCGATCGTACCAGGCAAGCAGCGGTTCCACGATCCTGTCTGTCAGTTCCTCCGCTGCCGGCGTTTGTGTATCTGCCATCGGCTCCGTATCTGCTGTCTCTTTGTTTTTCATAATTCTGCTATCCTTTAACTGCTGTCTTTCTCCTCAATTTCCTGTATCCTCTCCCGGTTCCGATAGGGAACTCTGGCTGAGGGGACCACTTCGGAGGCCGGAAGCGTATGCGCGGGCTGATCGTCAAAAAAGATATGTGCGCCAAAGGCCTGCAGTACATCCTTCTTTCGGATCCCGCCCAAAAAGAATACCTCGTCGATCCGCACATCCCAGGCCCTCAGCGTGCGAATGACGCGCTCGTGCGCCGGTGCGCATCTGGTCGTGACCAGAGCCGTCCTGATCGGCATCTCCTCCCCGGGATAATCCTTTTGCAGTCTGGAGAGGGTTTTTAAAAATTTCGCAAAGGGTCCCGCCTGCAGAGGGTTATTCGCATTCCGCCTCTCGTTCTCCTCAAAGGCCTCCAGGCCCTGCTCCTGAAAAATCCGCTCGGACTCATCCGAAAAAAGCACCGCGTCACCGTCGAAAGCGATCCTGATCTGTCTGATCTGATGTTCGCAGTCGTAGGTCGTCATACCCTCCGTACAGATGATGCCTGCCGCGATATTCGAGTCAATCGCCCGCTGCACATCGTCTTCGCAGGCCGACAGGAAAAGATCTGTCTTAAACGCCGAGAGATAGGGTGCGAGGGATGACCCGCCCGCAAGCACCGCCCTGCTGATACGAAGTCCGTAATGTTCAATTGCCTTAAAAACCCGCAAGGACGTGTCCGGACTGTTTCTGGACATGATAATGACCTCAACGGAACCCTCCCGGCCCGGCAGCTCATTCAGATTTAAGAGTGCCCGCACCAGAGGAAATCCCGGCCCCGGGCGAAGCAGCTCATCTTCGTGCTCCACCTGATAACGGCTGTAGGCCTCCACGCCCTCCTCCTCGAATATCTTGTTTTCAAATGTCAGGTCAAATAATGTGCGGGATGAAACGCCCACCACGAGTTTGTTTTCCAGATCGTAAGCCATAAAGCACCCCCGTCCGTGATCTCTCCGGCAGGGGCTTTTGCGCCTTATCTCAGTCTGTTACATTCATACCGCTCAAAGGTAAGCAGACAGTTTCTAAGCTCCGCGTATCTGTCTTCTATCTCGCCTTCCTTGATCTCCAGATCTACGGACACCGCCATGGTATTTATCATATCATCCGTAATCCTGCTATGAAGTGAATCAAGGATCGTAAGCCGCTCTTCATAGGAGCCCGCATCGAGGAACTCCAACACCAGAGGATCAATATTTATTTGTTCGCCATTTTCATCCGTCAGCTGCTTCTCAACCGTTTCCAAACTCTCCTCATCTTCTTCGCCAAGGAGGGCAAAGCGGTATTTCTGTCCTGCATCAGGATATTTCGCCCGGTCAACCTCATCCATAAACATGGAAAGCGGGCGCACATATGTCTCGAAAGGCTCGTACATCTGCTGGTAAACCACCATCAGCTCTTCCGTCTCGCTGTGCTTTGCAAGACATCTGATCTGATACAGATTACCCTTAAAATGTCTGTACATCTCCTGTGGTCTGGGATTATGTCTCATAGGAATCTCCTTTTCTCAATTGTTCTCTATTAGTATAATCCCAAAATGTCCAATTGTCATTCCTTTCTCTTCGCGGAGCGCGTAGAACATTTGTTCTCTTTTAGTATAGAACAAACGTTCTATTTTGTCAACCCGTCTGTCAAAAAGCTTTACATCACTGTTATGCCTACACTCAGCGAAGACGCTAAAATCAACAGCGCCGTGATCATGCCAAACCCCCATCTCATTCGCAGCACCCCCTTTGTTGAGATTACGATACCTCTTTTCAAATCGTATCTAATCAGAACCGACCGTCCGATGTACTAACCTGTTGAATCCACTATAGCACTTTATAAGTCCCTTAAACGGGACTCAAAATGGGCTTAACACGCATAAGCTGCCTCAGTTAGTCTTGTCATCTTCTGACTCTGCTTATGCGCG
>DLAF01000025.1:83383-87492 GCA_002492725.1 Lachnospiraceae bacterium UBA7054 | reverse complement strand
GCGATTCCGAGTTTGTGGCTCCGGCACAAACTCGCGATTGAAAAATCAGCATTTCAATTTGATTTTTCAATCAGCCTCCCAGTGTAAAACCCAGAACCATTATACCAAAAAAAACCATGTAAAGAAACATTTTTATGCTTTCTTAAGAATTGTTTACGATTCTGTGCACATTTATACTTGCACTGCGGGGAGAAATGTGCAACGATGGTATACATGGATCAGTATGCACCGTACAAGATAATTGAATATGGCGGCACGGGCGAGATCGTAGAGAAAAAGTCGCGATTTATTGCCGACGTACAGGCAGTCTATACAGAGGAAGAGGCAAATGCCTTTATCGAGGCGATAAAAAAGCGTTATTGGGATGCCAGGCATCATTGTTATGCCTATGTTCTGGGGGAGCAGGGACAGACCCTGCGTTTTTCCGATGACGGAGAGCCCTCCGGTACGGCGGGACGGCCCATTCTGGAGGTGCTGACAGGCTCCGGCATCCGCAACCTGGCGCTGGTGGTGACCCGGTATTTTGGAGGTACGCTGCTGGGGACAGGCGGGCTTGTGAGGGCTTACACCCAGGCGGCGCAGGCGGGGATTGCAGCCTGTCAGACCGTTCTCATGCGCTACGGTCATGAGCTGACGGTGGAGACGGATTATAACGGAATCGGGAAGCTGCAGTATCTTTTGGGGCAGCGGGGGATTCCAATCGGAGAATCGACGTACACGGATCAGGTGACCATTGTGTGCAGGGTTCCCTTTGAGGAGAAAGACGGATTGTTGAAGGAGATCACGGAAGTTACAGCCGGCACGGCGCGGGTGCAGGTTTCGGATCCCTTCTATTATAAGAGCAAGAGCACACGGGAGGAAGCAGGAAGCGGCTGATCCGGCGAGAATTGTCCGCCGGGGACGGTGTGCGGAAGGGCGGTGGACGATGGCTGAGAACAGGGAAGCGGAAAAGAAAATTCCGGTAAGTGCAGAAACGAACACATCGTATGACGACTACTCAGACTTCGGCGTAGAGGCAATCAGGGAACTTTTGGGGAAGGGACAGTACACCAGACTGCGTCAGATCATTCAGGAGTTAAACGATGCGGATATCGCGGATTATATGGAGGAGATGGAGGAGGAAGAGGTAGTAAAGATATTCCGTATCCTGCCAAAGGACATGGCAGCGGATGTCTTTTCTTATATGGAGATCGACAGGCAGCAGTCCATTATCACCTCCCTTTCCGATAAGGACGCGGCCCGCATCATCGACAACATGATGTCTGACGATGCCAAGGAGCTGATGGAGGAGATGCCTGCCAATGTGGTCAAGCGTCTGATTGCCAATACCAGCGCGGACACCAGAAAGGCCATCAACCACCTGATGCGTTACCCGGAAGATTCCGCCGGCAGCGTAATGACGGTGGAGTATGTGGATTTAAAGGAACATCAGACAGTAGCGCAGGCCATCGAACGCATCCGTAAGGTGGGCGTGGACAGTGAGACCATCAACATCTGCTATGTGCTGGACAGCAAGCGAACGCTGGTGGGGACGGTGGCGCTACGCTATCTTCTGCTGAGTCATCCGAATGCTGTCATTGGTGATATCATGCACCGAAACGTGATCTCCCTTCATACTCTGATGGATCAGGAGGAGGTTGCCAGACAGTTCAGGAAATATGAGTTTACCGCCATGCCCGTGGTGGATAACGAGGACAGGCTGGTCGGCATCATTACCATGGATGATGTGGTGGATATTCTGGAGGAGGAGACCACGGAGGATATCGAGAAGATGGCAGCTTTGATGCCCTCTGATAAGCCTTATTTAAAAATGACGCCCTTTGAAGCGTTTAAGAAACGGATTCCCTGGCTGCTTTTATTAATGATTTCTGCCACCTTTACGGGGAGGATCATTACCTCCTTTGAGAGTGAACTGAGCCGTTATGTGGTGCTGACGGCCTTTATTCCCATGCTGATGGATACCGGCGGCAACGCAGGCGGACAGGCCTCTGCCATCATCATTCGCGGTATTTCTCTGGATGAGATCGAGTTTGGCGACTGGTTTCGCGTAGTATGGAAGGAAATCCGCACGGCCGTGCTCTGCGGTCTTACGCTTGCTTTGTGCAATTTCGGCAGGCTGATGCTCTTTGACAAGGTGAGCGTTCAGGTTGCGTTTGTAGTCTGCCTTACGCTTTTGATGGCTGTCATTGTGGCAAAGATCGTGGGTTCCACCCTGCCGATGCTGGCAAAAAAAATAGGGCTTGATCCGGCTGTGATGGCAAGCCCGTTTATCACGACGATTGTGGACGCGATCTCATTGCTGATTTATTTCCGCGTGGCGGAGGTTGTGCTGGGGATTTGACCGCTCTGACGCTGCAAATTCGCATGTGAATATCATTGCTATTTATACGTAAATTGTATATAATAACGGCAAAGGAGATGATAACGATGCCAAATATTAAGCCTATATCAGATTTACGAAATTACACGGAAGTGTTAAAAGAAGTGCGGACAAACCAGCCGGTATATTTGACAAGGAATGGCAGAGGCGCTTACGCGATCGTTGATATGGAGGAACTGGACCGTTTGAAGGCGACGCTTCAACTTTTTACAAAACTGGAAGAAGGGGAGCGGTCTGCCAGAGAAAAGGGCTGGCTGACGACGGAAGAGGTAGAGGCCGCTTTGGGATTATAGCATGTACAAGATAATGTATGCACCGAGGGCACTCCAAGATTTACAGGGAATAAAAACATATATTTCTGAAAGTTTTGGCGGGGATAAGGCGAAAAACTGTGTTCTGGAATTGACTAAAAAGGTTAGACAGTTAGAAAGATTTCCCGAAGAAGGGCGTCGCCTGGAGGAGTTTCTGGATTATCCGACGGATTATTATTATTTGTTTGTCAAGCCTGATTATATATTTTATCGGATTGAGGGAGACACTGTGAGAATTATCCGTATTTTGAATGAAAAGCAAGATTTTTTCCAGACACTTTTTGGAATCAGCAGTATTTCTGAGGAGGGAGAGGAGTACTGGGAGGACTAGTAATATGGTAAAGCAAAAGTTAAGAAATTAATCGGGCAGTTAAAGAGAAAAAAGATTAGTGTTTTTGATATTCCGCACGAATATGAAAATGATATTCAACTTGTAAATTTTGAGAGAGAAACAGGTTTGCGTATAACAGGGAAAAGGGGATTTGATGTTATTTCTAATATCTTCTTTGTTGAAGAGGAACTGTTTTGCGAAGCTGAAAATGAACGAGGGAAAAAACTTAAATTATCATTCGATAATTTTGATTCCTATTTTGATTACTTAAATGGTGATATTTATGACAATGCGTGTTATACATTTTGCCACTTGTCAGATAGTATTATCGCATCTCGGGATATAGATGTAAAAAAGTTAATGGAGCGAACAGCATTTGTTGAAGATACAATACGATAAAAAGGATAGGTGGTAGTGGCACGATTCATGGATGTATAGTTGATATTGATTTTAATAATCATATATACGTGAATCCGACTGATTCGTCAGTTACAGGATATTGGGCAGAAAATATAGTCAATAAGATTGTATATCCTTCTGTCCCTGCTTTATTAGAGAAAAATTGCCCTGAAATATTTGATAAATATGTAAAGTCCTTTGAAGGAAACAGTGAAAATCCATTTGCATTATGGCAGCAGACGGATATTGCAGTATCGCCTTACAAGTATCTTGACACAGATATTTATAAAGCATCAAGACCTAAATAAATTTTCAAATCAAAAATCGACTGGGATGTCAGATTATTCTCAAGGAGCCTCTTAAAAACCGTCGGCACTTGGCGGCAGTATTTTTGCCGCCTATGTGTCCGTTACGGTTTTTATGAAGCGGAAGCGTGGCGACGCAGAATAATCTGACATCCCGGTGCTCTTTTCACTTCTATTTTTTCGCTGCCGCCGAAATCGCCGCCCTTTTTCGTAACGTCGGATCCAGAATCTTCTTGCGGATCCTGAGGCTTTCCGGCGTCACTTCCAACAGCTCGTCCGTGTCGATGAACTCAAGCGCCTGTTCCAGACTTAACACCTTGGGGGGTGTGAGGCGCAGCGCTTCGTCCGCGCTGGAAGAACGGGTGTTGGTGAGCTGCTTTTTC
>DLAF01000025.1:66024-83093 GCA_002492725.1 Lachnospiraceae bacterium UBA7054 | reverse complement strand
GGTGAGCTGCTTTTTCTTGCAGACATTTAATTCAATGTCCTCGCCGCGTCCATTCTGCCCGACAACCATGCCGGAATACACCTTTTCGCCCGGCCCAATGAAGAGGGTGCCGCGCTCCTGCGCGTTGTAGAGGCCGTAGGTGATGGCCTCGCCCGCTTCAAAGGCGATGAGGGATCCCTGTTTGCGGTACTGGATATCGCCCTTGTAGGGGCCGTAGCCGTCAAAGATAGTGTTCATGATGCCGTTTCCTTTGGTGTCCGTCATAAATTCGCCGCGGTAGCCGATCAGTCCCCTTGAGGGAATGGAAAACTCCAGACGGGTGTAGCCGCCGGACGCCATGCCCATATTTTTCAGCTCGCCTTTTCGCTGGCTCAGCTTTTCAATGACCGTTCCGGAAAATTCCTCCGGTACATCCACGTAGCACAGTTCCATCGGTTCTGTTTTTTTGCCGTTCTCGTCGGTTTTATAGAGCACTTCCGCCTTGCTGACGGCAAACTCGTAGCCTTCCCTGCGCATATTTTCAATCAGGACAGAAAGATGCAGTTCGCCCCTTCCCGATACTTTGAAGGCTTCCGTGGTGTCGGTCTCTTCCACGCGGAGGGATACGTCCGTATTTAATTCCCGGAACAGGCGGTCGCGCAGATGGCGGCTGGTGACGTATTTGCCTTCCTTGCCCGCAAGGGGGGAGTCGTTGACGATAAAGTGCATGGCAATTGTCGGCTCAGAAATCTTCTGGAAAGGAATCGGCTGCGGATTGTCGGGGGAGCAGAGGGTGTCGCCGATGTGGATGTCCGCGATACCGGAAATGGCGACGATGGAACCGATGCCCGCCTCCTTCACTTCGACCTTATTCAAGCCGTCATATTCGTAGAGTTTGCTGACTTTGACTTTCTTTAGTTTATCAGGCTCATGGTGGTTGACGATGACCACTTCCTGATTGACCTTTACCGTGCCGTTATCCACTTTGCCGACGCCGATACGTCCCACGTATTCGTTATAGTCGATGGTGCTGATGAGGACTTGGGTGCCCGCGTCGGGATCGCCCTGGGGTGCGGGAATGTGCTCGATGATGGTGTCAAAGAGCGGTGTCATGTCTTTTCCCTTGACCGTAAGCTGCGTGGTGGCAGTGCCGGTCTTTGCGGAGGCGTAGACGAAGGGGCAGTCAAGCTGTTCGTCGTTGGCATCCAGATCCATGAAAAGCTCCAACACTTCGTCCACTACCTGGATCGGCCTTGCTTCGGGACGATCGCATTTATTGATGCATACAATCACGGACAAATCGAGTTCCAGCGCCTTTTTTAAGACAAATTTGGTCTGGGGCATAGGCCCCTCGAAGGCATCCACCACGAGGATCACGCCGTTTACCATCTTGAGCACACGTTCCACTTCACCGCCGAAATCCGCATGACCGGGTGTGTCGATGATGTTGATTTTGATGCCTTTATAGGTGACGGCGGTATTTTTGGAGAGGATCGTGATGCCGCGCTCCTTCTCAATGTCGCCGGAGTCCATGACCCGCTCTGTTACCTCCTGATTTTCCCGAAAGACGCCGCTTTGCTTTAGCAGTTCGTCCACCAGGGTGGTCTTGCCATGGTCAACATGGGCGATAATTGCTATATTTCTTACATCTTCTCTTGTCTGTATCATAGATTACCGTACCTTTCATAATCAAGTTAGAAAAAGTCCTCGACGATTATAGCACTAACTTTTCTTTCTTGCAAGGGGCGGGGAGGAGAATGTACTTAGGTAGAAAAGCAGAGAGGTAAGACTGTATTATTTCCCTAAATATTTACAGATTTCTGAAAACTGCAACGAGAGATCTTCATAGATTCCCACTTTGATCTCTTTGGTAAAAGGGTGGCATACAGGGCCAGCCCACTGTTCCTGCTCATATACGGTGACGGTTTCACGTTTTGGGTCAACGATCCAATATTCCCGCACGCCTGCTTCCCGATAAAGAATGGGTTTTCTCACATAGTCCATCTTCTTACTGGACGGGGAGACAATCTCGATTACCCAATCAGGTGCACCTTGACAGCCTTTTTCATCCAGCCTGCCATCATGGCAGATGACAGAAATATCCGGCTCTACATAATTGCGGTTATCCTTTTTGATGTATACGCCGAAGGGAGCGGGTAAAAGCTCGCAATTTCCCTTCTTTTTCCGAATATAAGTCTCGATTTCGAAGACCAGCGCTACCAGGATTCTTTGGTGTATGGTCAGTGGCGTCGCCATCATAAACATTTCACCGTCGATCAATTCCGCCCGTTCTCCGTCAGGGAGCGCCTCGATATCTGCGGTCGTGTATCCTTTTCCACCCTTGATCATTACAAACCGTTCCTCTCTTTTGTTTCGTGCAGCATCCATTATTTGTCCGCCTGTATTGCAGGAGAAGCCTGTTCCGTAGCAAAGAATGCTTTGGAATAAAGTAAAGTCTGCACAGAATCTCCTGCTTTTATGATTGTTAGTGGGTAAAAGCATAGAAATTCTGAAACTTGGAATGTTAGAAAACAAAGAATATTAGTTATCAGGAAAATGATATGCTTTGCGATTCGTATAAGATAAGAACCGGTAAGTGTCAAGAACAAAAGTAAGAATTACCGCGCGGATATTGCGCGACCCCTTACAGTTCTATTTTTCCCCGGAATCTTATATATTGATACTACAATGAACAATCAGGGCCGTGACCTTCCGGGATATGGCGGATAAGGATCCTGAAATACAGTTAGAACGCAGCAGAATGGAGGAAAACATGACGGATAAGGTAATTGAAAACAACCAGGTGGCGGTGATGGGGGAGATCGTGAGCGACTTCTCATTCAGCCATGAGATTTTCGGAGAAGGCTTTTACATGGTGGATATCAGCGTAGATCGACTAAGCGAGTCAACCGATATCATACCGGTGATGGTCTCCGAGCGTTTGATTGACGTGAATGAGGACTACAAGGGCATGAAGATCTGCATCACAGGGCAGTTCCGCTCCTACAACAGGCATGAGGAGAGGAAAAACAGGCTGGTGCTCTCTGTCTTCGCCAGGGAGATTGAGTTTGTGGAAGAGATTGGAGAGGGAGCAAAGACCAATCAGATCTTTTTGGACGGCTATATCTGTAAGGCGCCCATTTATCGCAAGACGCCGCTTGGACGCGAGATTGCGGATCTTCTTCTGGCGGTAAACAGGCCCTACGGGAAATCGGATTACATACCCTGTATCTGCTGGGGAAGGAATGCAAGGTTTGCCAGCAGCTTCGAGGTAGGAAGCCGCTGTGCAATCTGGGGCAGGATCCAGAGCCGCGAATATATGAAAAAACTGTCTGAGGAGCAGTTGGAGAGAAGAATCGCCTACGAGGTTTCCGTCAGCAAGCTGGAGCTGGTGGAGGAGGAATAAGGCTTGCACGAAGAGGAGGACTGTGCTAAGATATTCGCGATGGCAATGAGCAGTGCGCAGACAGCAGATGAAAAAGAGGCAGCTTGCTGACAGCTTTTTCAGATGATGGATGCATAGGGCGAAGCCCGCGAGCGAGATGAAGCGAAGCGGAATCGAGCTTGCACTGCGGAATAGCAGTGCGCAGTTATCATACGAGGTACTTATATGGGAAAAGGTACAATTCAGATTTACAGCGGAGAAGGTCATGGAAAGTCACCGGCAGCCCTTGGCCGTGCAATTCAGACAGCCTGCGAGGGAGAATATGTCGTTATCATACAGTTTTTGAAGGGCCGGGGGCTTGTGGAATCGGAGTTTGTAAAGCGGCTTGAGCCGGAGATCAAGATTTTTCGTTTTGAAAAGTCGGAGGAGGATTTTTCAAAGCTCTCCGATGAGAGGAAGGCCGAGGCGTGCAACAATATTCGAAACGGTTTAAATTTTGCCAAGAAGATCCTCAATACGGGAGAGTGTTCCCTGCTCATCTTAGATGAAGTGCTGGGTCTGATCGACAACGGCATCATCACTGTGGAGGAGCTGAAAAACCTTCTTGCCGGGAAACCGGAGGAAATGGATATCATCATGACGGGCATTACCATAAACGATGAGGTTTGTGCCCTTGCAGATCAGGTGACGAAGGTGGAGACCATGCTTTACAAGATATGGGATTGACACAGGAGTGCTCCGATGTTATGATGAATCTAATTACATAAAGTGAGATAGAGGTTGCGTTTCCTATCAGTACGGGCAGGGATGTGTCAGGCACAGGAGAACTGTTCGGAAAGGAGAAAACGCCGAAAGGAGAAACGGCCTGAACGTTTTGCCTTGGGCGTACAGTTAAGAGCTGTACGACTGTCATCGATTCGATGGGGCGCTATCAGGATCAGAGATGGATTGTATTATGGAGCCGGCCCTGCGTGGTCGGCTCTTCTGGCGCGCAGGAACAGGCAGGCCAAAACAGAAGGGAGAGTATTATGGCAATTTTTAAAGGCGCGGGCGTGGCAATCGTCACCCCGTTCAAAGAGGACGGCAGCGTAAACTATGACAAATTTGCGGAATTGATCGAGTTTCAAATCGCAGGAGGGACGGATGCCATCATCGTCTGCGGTACCACAGGGGAATCATCCACGCTGACGCACGAGGAGCATCTGGATGTGATCCGCTTTTGCGCGGAGCGCGTAAAAGGCAGGATTCCCGTTGTGGCAGGCACGGGTTCCAACTGTACGGAGACGGCCGTTTACCTCTCTACAGAGGCGGAAAAGTACGGCGTGGACGGCCTGCTTTTGGTGACGCCCTACTATAATAAAGCCACGCAGAACGGTCTCTATGCGCATTATAAAAAGATTGCGGATTCCGTGAAGCTGCCCATCATCCTCTACAACGTACCCAGCCGTACGGGCTGCAATATCATGCCGCAGACGGTGGCAAGGCTCTGCACGGAGGTGGAAAACATCGTGGGTGTCAAGGAAGCCAGCGGCAATATTTCTCAGATTACAAAGGTAAAAGCGCTTGCGGGCGATAAGGTGGATCTTTATTCCGGCAACGATGATCAGATCGTACCGATCCTTTCCCTTGGCGGCGTCGGCGTGATTTCCGTACTCTCGAATGTTGCGCCGAAACAGACGCATGAGATCTGTCAGAAATTCTTTGACGGCGATGTGGCGGGAAGTGCGGCCGGGCAGCTGCGGGCGATTGATCTGTGTGATGCGCTCTTTAGCGAGGTGAACCCGATCCCCGTGAAGGCGGCCTTAAATCTGATGGGCAAGGCAGTGGGCGGTACGCGGATGCCACTGTCCGAGATGGAGCCGGCAAACGTGGAGCGGCTTAAGAAGGCAATGCAGGAGTACGGCATTTTGTAAATGGAAATAAGGAGAAAGATTGAAAAATGTTCCAACATGGAGGAAACTATGACAAGAGTGATTATGCACGGCTGCAACGGTAAGATGGGTCAGACCATTACCTCCCTGATTGCGGCCGATGAAGAGATAGAGATTGTGGCGGGCGTAGACGCCAGAGATGAGGGCAAAAATCCGTACCCTGTGTTTGCGGCGATTGCTGATTGCACGGTACAGGCGGACGCGGTCATCGACTTTTCCGTGGCGGCGGCGGTGGACGGTCTGCTCGATTACTGTGCGGAAAAAAATTTGCCCTGCGTTCTATGCACAACGGGACTTTCCGAAGCGCAGCTTGCGAAAGTGGAAGAGACAGCAAAGAAAGTGGCTGTTTTAAAGTCCGCCAATATGTCCTTGGGCATCAATATGCTCTTAAAGCTCTTAAAGGAGGCGGCGCAGACGCTTTCTCCCGCGGGTTTTGATATTGAGATCGTGGAGAAGCATCATAATCAGAAAGTGGATGCGCCCAGCGGCACGGCACTTGCGCTGGCAGACTCCATCAACGAACAGATGAATGGCGGTTTCGAATATGTCTATGACAGAAGTCAGGTCAGACAGAAACGAAATGCGAAAGAGATCGGTATCAGCGCGGTCAGAGGCGGCACCATTGTCGGCGACCACGACGTGATCTTTGCAGGCGCGGACGAAGTGGTAACCTTTTCTCACAGGGCTTATTCCAAGGCGGTGTTTGGCAAAGGCGCAATTCAGGCGGCAAAATTTTTGAAAGGAAAGCCCGCGGGAATGTATGATATGGCGGATGTGATTGGATAAACTCTACTATTATAGGAGAGTTTGTAAATACCGCGTATGATAGGCGGCTGACAGCACAAAGGCAAAAGTTGCGGGGGAATCCATGGACGATTTAGAATTAAAGTATTTGAAAAGTTTATCGAAGCAGTACCCGACGATCGCGGCGGCCTCCACGGAGATTATCAACCTCCAGGCGATCTTGAACCTCCCAAAGGGCACCGAGCACTTTATGACGGATATCCACGGGGAGTATGAGCAGTTTAATCATATTCTCAAGAACGGTTCCGGCTCAGTGCGCAGGAAAATAGACGAGGAGTTTGGCAATACATTAAGTATCAAGGACAAAAAGAGTCTGGCGACCCTGATCTACTATCCGCAGGAGAAGCTGGATATCGTGATGGCCGAGGAGGATGAAAATTCCATCGAGGACTGGTATAAGATCACCCTGCACAGGCTGGTGCAGATCACCAAGCGGGTCTCGTCAAAGTATACCCGCTCCAAAGTGAGAAAGGCCCTGCCGAAAGACTTCTCCTACATCATCGAGGAGCTGATCACAGAGAAGGCGGAGATTCAGGACAAGGAAGCTTATTATAATGAGATCATTCATACCATCATCCGTATCGGCCGGGCGCCGGAGTTTATCGTGGCGCTCAGTAATCTGATCCAGCGGCTGGTGATTGACCATCTCCACATTGTGGGGGATATCTTCGATAGAGGTCCGGGCCCCCACATCATTTTGGATACGCTCTGCGCTTATCATTCGGTGGATGTTCAATGGGGCAATCACGACATTGTGTGGATGGGGGCGGCCAGCGGCCACCTGGCCTGCATCGCCAACGTGATCCGTATGGCGGCGCGTTACGGCAATCTGGACACGCTCGAGGAGGGTTACGGCATCAACCTGATCCCGCTTGCCACTTTTGCACTCGATGCTTATAAGGATGTGGACTGCGGAGCCTTTGCCATCAAATACAATACGGATTATGATACGAAGGACTTAAGCCTTGACATGAAGATGCACAAGGCCATCTCGATCATACAATTTAAGCTGGAAGGGCAGCTTATTATGAGGCGCCCTGAATTTGCGATGCAGGACAGGCTGCTTTTGGAGCACATTGATTATGAGAAGAAAGCGCTTGTGCTGGACGGGGTTTCCTATCCCATGAAGGATGTCGATTTCCCGACGATCAACAAAAACAGGCCCTATGAGCTGACGCAGCAGGAAGAACAGGTGATGGAGCGGCTCAGACAGGCTTTTGTCAAATGTGAGAAGCTGCAAAAGCATGTGCGGTTTCTCTTTTCCAAGGGCGGTCTCTACAAGGTTTACAATTCCAACCTGCTCTATCACGGCTGCGTGCCCATGGACGAGGAGGGAAATTTTAATAAGGTAACTGTTTACGGCGAGGAATACAGCGGCAAGGCGCTCTATGACGTGTTGGAACACTATGCGAGAAAGGGGTATTATGCCCACGATCTCCAGGAAAAGTTAAAGGGCCAGGATATCATCTGGTATATCTGGGCCGGTCCCAATTCACCGGTTTTCGGCAAGGACAAGATGGCTACCTTTGAACGCTATTTTTTGACGGACGAGGAACTTTGCAAGGAGAGAAAGAACGCCTACTACAGGCTTCTTGACAGCGAGATGGTGGTGAACCGCATCTTGCAGGAATTTGGGTTGGATGAGACCCACTCCCATATCGTAAACGGTCATGTGCCGGTGGAGAGAAAGAAAGGAGAGACGCCCGTGCACTGCGGCGGCAAGCTTCTTGTCATAGACGGCGGTTTTTCCAAGGCTTACCAGGATAAGACCGGAATTGCAGGCTATACGCTGGTGGTCAATTCTTATGGGATGCGTCTGGTGGCGCATGAACCCTTTGAGTCCACGGAGTCTGCAATCAGGCAGGAGTCGGATATTTTTTCGGATTCCTTTATTCTGGAGACTACGGCCCTGCGGCAGAAAATTGCGGATACGGAGATTGGTGCGGAGCTGCGGGAAACCATCCATCAGCTGGAAGAACTCTTACAGGCTTACAGGGACGGCATTTTAATTGAAAAGGGCTGAAAAAAGAGCTCTCGGGGAATGCCTCGGGAACTCTTTTTACGGCAATGGGAAATTGTAAGATTTCCCGTTAGCGCGCTTTGTTGGCTGCGCCGGTATTGTTTGTGCCGGTCACATCGTCCACCATGTTCTCAACGCCTGTAGCCGCATCGTCGATGATGTCGGAGGCCGTGTTGCCTGCGTCACCGATTGCGTCACCAACGCCGTCCGCGATGGAACCGTTATCGTTCGTGCCGGTTCCGTTATAATCTCCGGCAGTCACATCGTTGACATTGTCGGTGTTGTTCAGGTCATCTGTGCCGGTGGTGCCGTTTGTGGTACCTGTTGTGTCGGTGCCGTTCGTCGTACCTGTGGTGCCGTTACCGTTTGTCGTACCTGTCGTACCGTTACCGTTTGTGGTACCTGTCGTACCGTTACCGTTCGTTGTACCTGTTGTGCCGGTGCCGTTTGTGGTACCTGTTGTGCCGGTGTCGTTCGTCGTACCTGTCGTATCGGTACCGTTCGTGCCTGTCATACCGGCGTCATCCGTGATACCCGTACCGTTATCGCCGTTATCGATGGCGTTTCTGTTGCCGCAGGCGGTCAGTACGGTCATGCTCAGTACCATAAGAGAGACCAAAAGAATCTTTTTCATAATTTCACTCCTTTACCTGATAGAAATACCTGATAACCATAAGAACAGAATGTTTGGAAAACTTCCTGTTCTTATGTTATTATGTCAGGTAGAAAGTAAAATATGCAAAAAGTTTAGAACCGAGGAAACACGTAGTGTTTTCGAGGCTGGTTCTGGCGGGTTCTGTACAGAAGGGAAATATAACCATATGAAATTCAGACCTTGTATCGACATTCATAACGGAGCCGTCAAGCAGATCGTAGGCGGAAGTCTTTTGGATGCGCAGGATGCAGCACTGGAAAATTTTGTCTCAAAACAGGACGCTGCTTTTTATGCTGCTCTTTATCGGGAACGCGGCATAGGAGGCGGCCATGTCATCCTCTTAAATCCGCCTTCTTCATCTTATTACGAGGAGACGAAAAAACAGGCGCTTGCGGCCTTAAGAGCTTATCCGGGAGGTTTGCAGGCGGGCGGCGGTATCACACCGGAGAATGCGGCGCAGTTTCTGAACGCGGGGGCGAGCCATGTGATCGTGACCTCCTATGTATTTCAGGATGGAATGATTCAACAAGACAAGTTATGTAAACTGGTTAAAACGGTGGGAAGAGAACGTTTGGTTTTGGATCTCTCCGTGCGTCTGCGTAACGGACATTACTATATTGTAACCGACAGATGGCAGAACTATACTACGGTGGAGCTGACGGAGGAAACGCTCGATGCGCTTAGCGAAAGCTGCGATGAATTTTTGATTCATGCGGTGGATGTGGAGGGAAAGGCAGGAGGGATCGAGGAGCCGGTGGCGGCGCTTTTGGGAAAATGGGGAAGACGGCCCGTCACTTACGCGGGCGGGGTGCACAGTTTCGCTGACTTGGACAGATTAAGGGAACTTGGACAGGGCAGGGTGGATGTCACCATCGGCAGCGCCCTCGACCTCTTTGGCGGTTCGATGCCCTTTGAGGAAGTCCTGCGCTATTTGGAATGTCCCTGTCTTTCGGAAGAAGATATATCAATGCAAGAAAAAAACCTGCCGTGATCGACAGGTTTTTTTTCTTCTCTAATCCGTTACAACAATAGCTGATTCTAAATAAAATTACTTATTCTGGTTTCAGAACATCATATTATATTTAAGAACAGGCACATCGTGATATTGATTATCGAAGTCATAACAAGCGGAATGCTTCTTATAACTTTGTAACGTTTACAGCCTGAGGTCCCTTCTCGCCGTTTACTACCTCGTACTCAACCTCAGCGCCCTCCTCGAGGGACTTGAAGCCTTCCATGTTGAGGCCGGAGTAGTGAACGAATACGTCGTTACCCTGCTCGTCAGAGATGAAGCCGTAGCCTTTCTGGTTATTGAACCACTTTACTGTACCTTTGTTCATTGTAATACCTCCAAAAATAATGAAAAATATGTTAATACAACATTGATAGAATAGCATACATCTTATCAAATGTAAAGCACTGTTTTTGATTTTTTCGTTTACTTTTCGTTTACTGCGGTTTACAACATACATCGTCCAACGTCTGAAACAGTAACTGTACGTCGATCGGCTTGGCAATATGGCCGTTCATTCCGCATTTCAGCGCTTCCTCGCGGTCTTCCGTGAAAGCATTCGCAGTCATGGCAATGATCGGAATGGAGGCCAGTTCGCGGTTTTCCAGTTTTCGTATCTGCCTGGTTGCTTCATAGCCGTCCATCACGGGCATCTGCACATCCATCAATACGGCCAGATAGTAACCCGGCTCTGATTTTGTTACCAGATCTAAAGCAATCCGGCCATTGTCTGCCACATCTACGCTGAATCCGGCGTTTTCCAGAATAACAACAGCGAGTTCCTGATTCATTTCCACATCCTCGGCCAGAAGAATCCGTCCGGTATGATGAGGGTGAATTTCCGTTTCAGCGGCTTCATCCTCCGGAGACTTCGGGTGCAGCACGGAGCGTAGACAGGAACTTAATTCCGATAAAAACAGGGGTTTGTTGCAGAATGCCGTAACGCCGGCCTCCTTTGCCTCAACCTCAATATCCGACCAGTCGTAAGCAGTCAAAACGATGATGGGCACGTTCTCGCCGTTTTCCTTCCGAATTCTCCGCGCTACTTCGACGCCGTTCATGTCGGGGAGCAGCCAGTCTACAATATATACCGAATAGCTTGTGTTTCGCATGACAGCCTGATGGCTGCGCAGCACTGCCTCTTTGCCGGACAGCGTCCACTCGGCCTGCAGGCCGAGCTGCCCGAGCATATAGGAAACACTGTCGCAGGTATTGAAATCATCGTCCACCACGAGTGCTTTACAATCTTTCAATTCAGGAAGGACGAGCGATTCTTTCTTTTCGGCGTGCAGACGGAAAGTGAAGGATACCGTAAATTCGGTTCCGACGCCCTGCTTGCTCGTTACCAAAATGGAGCCGTTCATCATATCCACGATATTTTTTGTGATGGACATACCAAGTCCTGTCCCCTGAATCTTGCTCATCGTACTGTTGCGTTCCCGCTCAAAGGGTTCAAAAATATGCGCCACAAATTCCGGACTCATGCCGATGCCGTTGTCCCGGATACAGAACTCATAGTTGGCATAGCCGGCAGGAGCGCCCGGCTTTTCCGTGATCCGCATACTGACATGTCCGCCGGCGCCTGTATATTTTACGGCGTTGCTTAAGAGATTCAAAAGCACCTGATTGAGACGGAGTTTGTCGCAGTAAATGTTTTCGTCCACAACATCCACCGTATCAATCTGCAGCTCCAACTGTTTGGCGTGGATATCCGCCTGTAAAATGTTGCGCAGGCCGTGTAAAATCTCGGGAAGACTGCACAGCTTTTCTTCCAGATGGATTTTCCCGCTTTCGATATGGCTCATGTCCAATATGTCGTTGATCAGACTCAACAGATGGTTGCCTGAGGTTTGGATCTTTTTTAAGTATTCTGCTACCAGATCTTTTTGATCAATATGCGTAATGGCCAGATCCGTGAATCCGACAATGGCATTCATCGGGGTGCGGATATCATGGGACATATTCGATAAAAAGACGCTTTTTGCTTTGCTGGCTCTGTTGGCTTGGGAAAGGGCGGCCTCAAGCAGTGTGTTCTGCTCCATCTCTCTACGGATATCCGCATCCACACTGCGGAATCCGAGAACAATTCCTTGACTGCCGTCTTCCGTTCCGGCACTTACGGCCTTCATCTGAAAGTAAATAATCTGACCGTTCAACTGTTTGCGATAATTTACGGTATATACCGGCTTTAAGCTCAGAGTTTCTGTCAGTGTTTCCATGGAGACAGCATGCCGCAGCATTTCACGGTCTTCTTCATAAACGAAATCCTCTATGTACTGTTCCATACTTTCTTTTAGAGAAATTTTGCCTTCAAAAATATTGTCCGGTCTGTGCCTGTCGGTACGGACAGGCACAAGCATACCGGTGTCCGGTTCCACGAAACAGACCAGTGTAAAATCTATGCTCAGCGCCTGAACCAGTTCCATCTGTCGTTTCCTGTTTTTGCGTTCCTGAAGTTTTTGCTTTGTAACATCTAAAAGAAAACGCTGGCAGAACAGCTCGCCATTCTCTTCATAGAGTTTGATGTTACCCATAATGTGGAGAATTTCGCCGTTTTTATGCTGCACGCGGTATTCCACGTTTACAGTATCTCCGTCCTTTTTCAGGGCACGGATGCATTCCCGCAGACGTTCCTGATCTTCCCTGACAACGGAGGCGGCAACCAGGTCAAAACCGTCCGCCATCATTTCCTCCGGCGTTTCATAGCCAAGGATTTTAAGCGCGGCTCTGTTTATATTCAGAATACGTGAATCCTTCAAACTGTGGTTCATGACACCGCAGTCAATCGTGGCAAGAATCGTTTCTAACGTCTTGTTTTTCTTTATGATTTCCTGTTCGTAGGCGCGTTCCTGCGTCACATCGACACCCACGCCGACGGTTCCCATCACGGTGCCGTCACAGTTATAGAGAGGAGACTTGTAACACATCAGGGTTCTTGTCTCATTTCCGGCCATAATGGTTTCTTCGGATACAAAGGTCTGTTTTTTGCTCATGACCTGATGCTCCGATTCGATGCAGGCAGGATCATCCTCTTCCACATCCCAGATATAGGCGTGTCGGCGGCCTTCCACCTGTTGTTTGGTCTTGTTGACTGCCTGACAGAAGCTGTTGTTTACTTTTTCGTGGACGCCGTCTTTGTCCTTGTACCAGACCAGATTGGGAATGTTATTGATTGTTGCCTCCAGAAAATGGCCGGTTTCCCAGAAATCCTTACTCATTTTATAAGTCTGCTGCCAGCGCAGGAAACGGAAACGGAGCTCCTCGTCAGACATAGGCATGATCCAGACGTCTGTGATATCCTTTAATGCCGGATCGGAACAGAGAAGCTGCATTTGCTTTTTGTCCGCCAGCAGAATCATCTGTGTTTCGCGGCGGCGGTTTCGCAGGAAGATCTGCAGTGCAGACTGCATATCCATATCCATATGGGAAAGATCAGCTATGATCACGTCCGCTTTTTGGGACTTAGAAGCCTCCGCCTCGTCGCTTTCAGAAAAAATATGGGTAAAATTTTCAAGGGAAGGCATCTTTTTTATGACATCCAAAGTATGACTGGGATGTCCTGTGAAATAAATATGGAGATTACAAGTATACATATCTGTTTCCACCTGCTCATTTGAAATTCATTTGTTCTTTTCATTTTAACAAGCCTGCAAATTTGTGTCAACATGGGAAGAAAGGCGGAAAAAATTTTCGAATAAAATTTTATGTAAACAATGATTGCCAGCTGCCGACGGGATGTGTTATACTTTTTGATAGGAAAAAAGTGCTATGGAGGTATGTATTTGACAGAAGACAAAAAGCGCGGCAGGAAGTACAATTATACCCTGATGCTTTTTACGGATTCCGGGGAGGGGAATGTCAGGCAGCTGCGGATCGATCCGGGGGTGGTGGAGACCATTGCCATGGTGCTTGCCGTGATTTTGATTGCACTATCCGTCGTGTGCTACAAGAGAGGGGAAGCATTGGCCCTGCTGCAGGAGACTAGTGCCGGCCAGGCGCAGCAGATTCAAACATTGGAGAAAGAGAACGGGGAGCTTGCCGTTATGCAGGAAGAGCTCACCCAGAAAGTCATCGTCCTGAGTGATACCATAAACCAGAAGGTGGAAGAAGAGGAGAAAAAGGCGGCGAAAGAGGCAAAAGCGTATATGCCCGTCGGTTTTCCGATGACGGCTTCCGCGTCGGTGGAGCAGGTGGAAGCAGAGGAACCCATGGTAAGGCTGACGGCCACGGCATCCGGAAATATCATGGCGGCTGGGGCGGGTGTGGTGAGTTCGGTCACCACGGACAGCGAATACCTTCACTGTGTCAGGCTGGATCACGGTAACGGTTATATCAGCGTTTATCGCAATGACGGAGAAGTGATGGTAAAAGAAGGGGACGAGGTGGTCCGCAGCTCGATTATCTATGTAATCGGCGATGATAACACAGAGCTTGGTTATCAGATCATCTATGACGGAAAGTATGTGGATCCCATGGAACTGCTGAGTATTGACGGATGAAACGCATCAGTCGTTTTTCAGGCGCTCCAGGACAAGCTCATAACCGTCGTTGCCGTAGTTTAAGGAGCGGTTTACGCGGCTGATGGTTGCGGTGGAGGCGCCTGTCTTTTCCGCAATCTCAAGATAGGTATTGTGGCTTCTGAGCATGGAGGCCACCTCAAAGCGTTGTGACAGGGAGAGAAGTTCATTAACGGTACAAAGATCTTCAAAGAAATCATAGCACTCTTCAGTGCTGTTCAGGCAAAGAATGGCCTGAAACAGATGATCGACAGCTTCTGTTTTTATTTTTTTGTTCATCGTATCCTCACTTTCACACGTTAAAACTTTAGCGTTGTTATGTATGAATATATCACAAATGGACGCGTTTGTAAACTGCGGCTGTATTTTTCACGGCAAAGAAAGAGTAGGAAAAAGAATGGAAAACTACTTGTCACAAGACTTCAAAAACTATATAATAAATGGGCAAAGATTGACGGAAGGTGCAGGGTTTAAAGCGGGCAAATGACAATCAACGTGGAAGATCTGCTAAACAGCATCAAGGAGAGTCTGGACAGGATAGAGTATATCAGGGCACAGGACATACCCGATATTGAACTCTACGTGGATCAGGTTACTACTTTTATGGGCACACATCTGAAAAATACCACCAGAAACCCTGAGAGCGACAAGATCCTGACTAAGACGATGATCAATAATTATGCCAAGAATGATTTGCTGCCGCCGCCGTCCAAAAAAAAATATACCAGGGATCATGTGCTTCTTTTGATCTTTATTTACTATTATAAAGGCATCTTGTCGATCAGCGACATTCAAGAGCTTCTAAGGCCGATCACAGATCGTTTTTTTGCGAACGGGGAGACGTTCGATCTTTCCGCCGTTTATGAGGAAGTCTTCGGACTGGAACGGGAGCAGAAGGATGTCCTTAAGGCAGATGTGGAGGAAAAATTTCGAATTGCCCGGGAAACCTTCGAGAATGCGCCGGAGGATACCAGAGAATTTCTGAAGATTTTTTCATTTATCTGCATGCTCAGTTTTGACGTTTATGTGAAAAAACTGCTGATTGAAAAGATGTTGGATGGTCTTGCGGAAAGCGAAGGAAAGGAAAAGCAAAAAAAGGGAAAAGATCGGGAGGAAGAGAAAAATGGGAGCGATTCGTAGATTCGAGGATCTGACGAGCAAAGGGTTTGACGTGGAGGAAGGTATTAAGCTCTGCGGCGGCGATGAGGAGATTTATATGGAGGTGCTCTGGGCGGCCATGGAGGAGGGGGAGGAGAAAATCCCGCTCATTCGCAGCGTCTATGATAAGAAAGACTGGGAGCGCTATCGTATTGAAGTGCATGGATTGAAAAATGCCATGCGTTCCATTGGCGCGACCTATCTTTCGGAACTTGCAGCGCAGCAGGAACAGGCGGTGAAGGATCAGGATTTTGCGGCGATGGAGATCGGTATTGAGGAAATGTTGACCCAGTATCGCTTTGTGGAGGATGCGTTAAAGGAACTTCTCGGAGAGATGGACTAGTCCGATGATTGGTTTACATAATATGTGAATCCGTATGACTGGAAGCCGCACCCGACACAGACGGGCGCGGCTTCTTTTGCGACATTTATCTGCGGCAGAAGTGTTTCTTTATTGTGCCGCCTTTTTTGCAAAGGAGGTGTCCACCAGATCCGCGTAGGGCACCCGTCCATCCAGCTCGCCGGCTTCCTCTAAAATGTTTTCCAGAAGCGTGAAGCTGTCCTCCGAAAAGATCAGGTCCGCTTTCCAGGTATCCTGGGCAGCGTATCTGCCGACGATGGTCTCAATGGTGGCAAGCTCTGTCTCTGCAAATTGGGGCGCAATCACTTTGGCAATCTCAGCGGGCGTATGTGTCTGTACATAGTCCATGCCTTTTTGCAGAGCTCTCGTGAAGGCTTCGATCACGGCGGGATTTTTCTCAAGATAGCTCTTCTTGGCGGAAAAGGCGGTGTAAGGCACATAGCCGGAATCTTCACCGAGGGAGGCTACAACATAGCCGTCGCCTTTGGCTTCCAGGGAGGTCGCGTGGGGTTCGAATTCCACCGAAAAATCCCCCTGACCACCGGAAAAAGCGGCGGCAGTGGAGCCAAAGTCAATGCTCTGGTCGATGGAGAGATCCGCGGCAGGATCGATGCCGTTCTTCTTTAAGATATACTCAAACACCATCTCGGGCATACCGCCCGCTCGGCCACCGAGGACTTTTTTGCCTTTGAGCATATCCCAGGTGAAGTTGTCAATCGGTTCTCTGGAGACCAGAAAATTCCCCGCCCGCTGGGTGAGCTGGGCGAAGTTTACCGCATAGTCGGAGGCACCCTCCTTGTAAGTGTAGATGGTGCTCTCGCTGCCCATGAAGCCGATGTCGGCCTCGCCGGTAAGGAGTGCGGTCATGGTCTTGTCGGCGCCGAAGCCGGTGACCAGGGTCAAATCGATCCCCTCATCCGCAAAGTAACCTTCTTCGATAGCCACATACATGGGTGCGTAAAAGATGGAATGTGCCACCTCGTTCAATACGACGGGCGTTTTAGCGGAAGCGGACGGGGCTTTTGCGGTGCCGCCGTCTTTTGCACCGCAGCCTGCAAGGGCGCCAATCAATACGAGCGCCGCCAGTAAGTAACTGCCTGCTTTTTTCATGTTCCTCCTTGGACTGTCATAGACGGGACAGTCCCTAAAAGAAATATTTATTATAGCCTATGCGGAAGAGAAAAAAATGCTTTTCTTTTTTGAAAGAAGATGGTATACTGGTTAAGTCGTAAGTTTGCAGGCGTAGT
>DLAF01000025.1:23435-65853 GCA_002492725.1 Lachnospiraceae bacterium UBA7054 | reverse complement strand
TGCAGGCGTAGTTCATCGGTAGAATACAAGCTTCCCAAGCTTGGGAGGGGGGTTCGATTCCCCTCGCCTGCTTTTTTGAATCAGGGTTGCAAGGCGCAGTGTTCGCTTGGCAGCCCTGATTCGCGTATGAGAGGGAGGATACAAAAGAAATGTGGATCTGGCTGGTACTGCTGTACGGCATTTTGAAAGGGGTACGCGAAATCGTAAAGAAAAAGGCACTTGCACAAAACTCTACCATTGAGGTACTGTTTATGTACACTTTCCTGTCTTTTGCGATAGTTTTACCGACGGCAAAGCGAGCAATGGGCGTGGAACCCCGCCTATATCTCTACATAGCAATGAAGTCTTTTGTAATCTTCCTGGCCTGGATGTGCAGCTTTCGCGCTATCAAACGCATGCCGATCAGTCTCTATGGGGTGCTCGATCTTTCGCGGGTGCTTTTCGCAACGCTGTTAGGGGTGATCGTGCTGCAGGAGACACTGGGATTTCCACAGCTTGTCGGGCTGTTTCTTGTATCTGCAGGGCTGCTTTTCCTGAAATATCAGCCGAAAACCCTGCGGGAGGCCGGGAGGCTTACGGGGGAAACGGTGGAGGCCAAGATTGTGGTAATGGCTTTTCTCTCCTGTCTTTTAAATGCATTTTCGGGGCTGCTTGACAAACTTTTGATGCGGGAGATTACAAGTGATCAGCTCCAGTTCTGGTATCTGTTGTTTTTGACCCTCTTTTATCTGGCATTTATCCTGATTTCCCGTACACCTGTAAACTGGAAACGGACGGTCTGCAATCAGTGGGTCTGGCTTTTAAGCCTTCTCATCGTAATCGCCGATCGGGCTCTTTTTGTGGCAAACGGCATGGCGGGGAGCCGGGTCACGGTGATGACCCTTCTAAAACAGGCGGGATGTGTTGTGACCATCCTGGCAGGACGATATTTGTTTCATGAAAAAAATACGGGGCATAAGCTGGTATGTGCCGCTGTCATCATTGCCGGCATTGTGGTTGGGGTTTTGTAAGGTCAAGTGAAGAACCTCTTGTCGATAGAGGAGGAAATGTGCTATACTGAACACAGATTTGTTAGCGAGGAGGATAGTGCTGAAATGAACAACGAACAAACATTTGACGGTGCAAAGGCAATGAATAAAGTGGCGATTGCCTGCCATGCGGTGACCGTGGCCGTGTTGGAGGCAGCCTATCTTTTGGAAGTGGTCAAGGGAAGCAGGACCTGGGGATATTATCTGATCTTTTCCCTGTTTGCACTCGTGCCGCTGGTGGCCGAGATTATTTGTTATCAGAAAGATCCTTCGGATGGGCGGCTCAAATATCTGATTGGCGGCGGCTATACGCTGTTTTATGTGTTTGTGGTGATTACCACGAACAATGTGATCGCGTTTACATATATTATTCCGATCCTGACGGTGATCATTCTCTATTCTGATGTCAAACTCTGCGCCTTTGTGTCGGGGGCCGGCGTGGTCATCAATATATTGTTTGTGGGCTATCAGGCTGTTTCCGGGAATATTAAGGCGGAGGAAATGGCGACTTACGAGATTCGTGTGTTCCTGTTGCTGCTGATTTCGGTTTTTCTGGGTCTGGCGACATCGACGCTCGATAAGATCAATCAGGCCAAACTGATGGAGCTTGACAGGGAGAAGGACAATGTCTCCGAGCTTCTTGACCGGGTGATGGTGGTTTCAGGCCAGATGTCAAACGGCATCATGGATATGGCAGATCAGATGAAGAAGCTGGGTGAGGCTGTGAGTGAAACCAGAAACGCTATGCAGGAGGTTTCCTCCGGCACCAATGAGACGGCAGAATCCATGCAGAATCAGCTCGGAAAGACAGAAGAGATTCAAAACCACATTGTGCAGATGGCTGATGTGATGTCGGCAATCGGTCAGAGCATGTTGGAAGCCAAGAGCAGTGTTAGTCTTGGCAGGGACAATCTGAGCGAACTGCGCAGGCAGATGGAGAACACGGAGCGGGCAGGCAGGCAGGTGGTGGAGGATATGAAGGAACTGGAGACCTATACCTCCAACATGCAGACCATTATCGACATGATCACCAGTGTTGCCAGTCAGACGAGTCTTCTTGCGTTAAATGCAAGCATTGAGGCGGCCAGAGCCGGAGAAGCCGGCAAAGGTTTTGCGGTGGTTGCGACGGAGATTTCCAACCTGGCAAATCAGACCCAGAGTGCAACCGTCAATATCACGGATGTGATCCACAGTGTGTCGGAGAAGTTAAAAGTTGCCGTAGATGCGGTTGAGGAGCTGATGGTGAGCAACCAGAAGCAAAATGAATCTGCGGTGCAGGCGGAGGAAAGCTTCGAAAAAATCTCCGAGGGCACAAATCAGGTGGACGAACAGAGCAAGCGCTTAGACCAGGCGGTGAAGCAGCTTGAGGCCGCAAACCGTGTGATTGTGGAGAGCATACAGACCATTTCGGCAATTCTGCAGGAAGTTTCGGCACATGCGCAGGAGACTTTCAATGTGAGTGAGAACAATACACAGATCGTCAACGAAGTAGAGGGATTGGTAGAGAAACTCAGCGGGCAGGCACAGGAGTTGAATCGGGGATAATAGGAGGAAAACATGGGATTTATTAAAAATCAGTTTTTAAGTGTGATTGAATGGCAGGAGACCGGAGAGGGGGTATTGTTTTACAAATTTCAAAATCAGGAGATCAAGAAGGGATCTAAGTTGATCATCCGTCCCGGTCAGGATGCAATCTTTTTATATAACGGCAGGGTCGAGGGTATTTTTCAGGAGGATGGAGAATACGATATCGAGTCGGATATCATTCCCTTTCTGACGACGTTGAAGAGCTTTAAATTTGCGTTTAACTCGCCTCTGAAGGCGGAAGTACTCTTTATCAATACCAAGGAGATCCTGGTAAAGTGGGGCACGAAGAACGCGATCAATCTGCCGGCACCCGGGCTTCCAGGAGGTATGCCGATCCGCGCGTTCGGTACCTTCAACTGCAGGGTGGCGGCTCACGATGTGGTGATCGATAAACTGGCCGGCATCAGGCAGACCTACACGGTGGGGGATGTAAAAGAGCGTATCATCGCAAGCCTTGACCAGCTTCTCATGAGCTGGATCAGCAAGGAAGGTCATGATATGTTCAATCTCCAGATAGATGCCAGAAATATTGCCAAAGGCATCGAAGGAGAGCTTGACGCTGACATGCAGACGATAGGCATCGGTATCTCGGGCTTTACCATCGAGAGCTTTTCCTATCCCGAAGAAATTCGCAAGATGCAGGAGAAGGCGGCGGCGCAGTCTATGGTGGGCGATGTGAATAAGTACACCCAGATAGCGGCGGCGGACTCCATGGGAAAAGGCGGCGGAGGCGGCGCGGGCATGGCCTCTGATATGGTCGGCCTGCAGATGGGTATGGCCATCGGTCAGCAGATGGTGAATCAGATGAATTTGAACGGCGCAGCTCCTCAGACACAGGGACAGCCTGCGGCACAGGGCGGCCAAGGGCCGAAATTCTGCCCGAACTGCGGCACGCCGACCACTGGGAGCAAATTCTGTGGCAACTGCGGCACGCAGCTTTTATAAGCAGACAAAGGAACAGGGAATGAGATGTGCGTGATATGTTCCCGGTTACAGCAAGGATTATGGACATAGTGTAAGGAAAGATATTCACATGAGCATATATGATACTTTAAACGAGAAACAGAAACAGGCCGTCATGCAGACTGACGGCCCTGTTTTGATTCTGGCGGGCGCAGGATCCGGCAAGACCAGAGTTTTGACGCACAGGGTGGCATACCTGATCGACAGGGCGGGTGTGGCGCCCTATCATATTCTGGCCATCACCTTTACAAACAAGGCGGCGGGGGAGATGCGTGAGCGCGTTGACAAAATTGTCGGCTTCGGTGCGGAACAGATCTGGGTATCCACCTTTCATTCCACCTGTGTGCGTATCTTGCGCCGCTACATAGACAGGCTGGGATATGACAATCATTTTACGATTTATGATACCGATGATCAGAAGGGCATTATGAAAGAAGTCTGCAAGAAGCTGCAGATCGACACAAAGATGCTCAAGGAGCGTACCATTTTAAGTGCCATCTCTTCGGCCAAGGATGAGCTGATCGATCCGCAGGAATACGAGATGCAAAACGGTTTTGATTTTAATGGGAGCAAGATTGCCAAAGCGTACCGCGAGTATCAGGCGACCTTAAAGAAAAACAATGCCCTGGACTTTGACGACCTGATCATGAAGACGGTGGAGCTTTTTAAGGCGGATGCCGAAGTGCTTGCGGCATATCAGGATCGTTTTCGGTATATCTGTGTGGACGAGTATCAGGATACCAACACCGCGCAGTTTGAGCTGATCAGACTGCTGGCAGCGAAGAACAGAAACCTGTGCGTGGTGGGTGATGATGACCAGTCCATCTATAAGTTTCGGGGGGCGAATATCCGCAATATCCTGGACTTTGAGAAAGTCTATCCGGAAGCCTGCGTGATCAAGCTGGAGCAGAATTACCGCTCTACCCAGATGGTTTTGGATGCTGCCAACGCAGTGATTAAGAATAATGTAGGCCGCAAGGACAAGGCGCTGTGGACCGAAAAGACGGAAGGGGAACGCATTCATTTCAGACAGTTTGATACGGCCTACGAGGAGGCGGAATACATCGCCGGGGATGTGGCAAAGAAGAACAGAAAGGGAGAGGTTTCCTATGGAGACTGCGCCGTGCTCTACCGCACCAACGCGCAGGCCCGCCTTTTGGAAGAACGCTTTATCATGGAGGGGATTCCCTATGATGTGGTCGGCGGCACGAACTTTTATTCCAGACGGGAGATCAAGGATGTGCTCGCTTACTTAAAGACCATCGACAACGGCAGAGACGATGTGGCGGTCAAACGTATCATCAATGTGCCCAGACGCGGCATCGGTGCGGCTACCATCGTGCGGGTGCAGGAATATGCCGACGAGAGAAATATCAGTTTCTTCGACGCCCTGACAGAGGCGGATCAGATCATGACCATCGGCAGGAGCGCGTCTAAATTAAAGCCTTTTGTGACCATGATCCAGAGCTTTCGCAGTAAACAGGAGTTTTATAGTCTGGAAGAGCTTGTAAGAGATGTGCTGGATCTTACGGGTTATGTCAAAGAATTGGAGGAATCCGACGAGGAGGACGCGGCCGACCGCATCGAGAATATTGAGGAATTGGTCAGCAAGGTGGTAGCCTACGAGGAAGAAAATGATGAGCCGACTCTGAGCGAATTTTTGGAGGAGGTGGCGCTGGTAGCGGATATTGATCGTGTGGATGACGGCGACAGGGTGCTTCTGATGACCCTGCACAGCGCAAAGGGCTTGGAATTTCCGCACGTCTATCTGGCGGGCTTGGAGGATGGTATTTTTCCAAGTTATATGAGCATTAAGGCGGATGATCCCATGGAGATCGAGGAGGAAAGACGCCTTGCCTATGTGGGAATCACCAGGGCGAAGGACGAGCTGACCCTTACCTGTGCGAAACAGCGTATGATCCACGGAGAGACGCAGTACAATCCGGTCAGCCGCTTTGTGCGGGAGATCCCGCCCCTGCTGATGGATGAAAAACCGTTTTCGCCCGGGAAGAGCGTATCCGCAAGGCCGAGGGCTGTCGTGCGGCCCAAACGGACGGCGGAAGAGAATCGACCCTTTATCATGAAGTCGATCGCAGCGAATCCGCTTTCAGCGCAAAAACAGTCGGCTTCCGCATCAGAGCCGTTTTCGGCGGGCGGGGCGTCGACTGCGGCAGCGGGGCGGCTTGGCTATGAGGCGGGAGACCGCGTGCGCCATGTCCGCTACGGGGAAGGCACTGTGCTAAAGATCGAGCCGGGGCCCAGAGACAGTCAGGTGACGGTGGTCTTTGACGAGATGGGGCAGAAGATCATGTACGCAGGATTTGCCAAACTGCAAAAGGTATAAGGGAGCATGAATTGGTTCTATTTGGGATAAATTTGCAAATTTTTCATAAAATAGAACTGTAAGATATGGTAAAATCCGTAAATACGTGGTATACTAGACGCAGACTCAGCATTAAATGGAAGGGAAAGAGAGGGTTACGGGATGAGTAAGAAAGAGATTTTGAATAAATTGGATGAGATCATGGACAATGCAGGCGTTAATGAACTGCTGGGCAGAAAGCACGAGGAGGAGAAGAAGGCCAATACCCTGCTGTGGGTGCTGGCGATCATTGGTGCGGTAGCGGCTGTAGCGGCCATTGCCTACGCGGTGTATCGTTATCTGACACCCGATTATCTGGAGGATTTCGACGATGATTTTGATGACGACTTTGACGATGATTTCTTCGAGGATGAGGATGACGAGGAGACTGGGAAGTAGAGCCGTCTGATCACAAAGAAGCAGGAGGATAGAGAGCCGGCAGGAGAGATATGCCTTTTCCGCCGGCTTATCTTTTTTGTAAACGAAAGGATTAATCGGCAATTTGTTGCTTAGAAATGAGGATAGCATGAAAAAAGGACAGATCATTGAGGGCGTGTCGGAGCGCTTTGACTTTCCAAACAAGGGGATCGTTGCCTGTAAGGAGGGCGTCTGCACAGTAAAAAACGCGCTGCCGGGCCAAAAGGTGCGGGCATCCGTAAGTAAGGCGAGAAACGGCAGATATGAAGGGCGTCTCCTGGAAGTGCTGACTCCATCGCCTTTGGAACAGGAGGCGCCCTGTCCGCATTTCGGAAGCTGCGGCGGCTGTACCTACCTCTCCTTTCCCTATGAGGAGAGTCTGGCCGTCAAAGAGGGGCAGGTGTGGCGTCTCCTTGCGCCGGTGCTGGCTGCTCAGGAGAGTACATGCCGGTTTGAAAAGATCAAGGGAAGTCCGGCGGTCTTTGGCTACCGCAACAAGATGGAGTTTACTTTTGGAGATGAGGTGAAGGACGGTCCCCTTGCCCTGGGAATGCACAGGCGGGGGAGTTTTTACGATATCGTGTCGGTGACGGATTGTCAGATTGTTGACGAAGATTATCGAAAGATCCTGCGTTTGGTGCGGGATTATTTTGATGCCCTGAAAGAGCAGGGCACCGTGATCCCTTTTTATCACAGACTGCGCCACACCGGGTATCTGCGCCACCTTGTGGTGCGCAAGGCAAAGGCGACGGGCGAGATCTTGGCGGCGCTGGTGACGACGACACAGTGGCCGGGAGAAAAAACGGTGGCCGGGGTATTCGGACAGGAGGCAGTGTCCGGGCAAGAGATGTCAGGCGGACAGGATACTTGTGCGGATGAGCGGGAGATACTCTGTGGATTGCGGGAGCGCCTGCTGGCTTTGCCGCTTGCGGGAAAAATCGTCGGTATCCTGCATGTGAAGAACGATTCTCCTGCGGATGTGGTGCAAAGTGATGAGACGGAATTATTGTACGGCAGGGATTACTTTTATGAGGAGCTTCTGGGCCTGAAGTTTCGAGTGTCCCTCTTTTCCTTTTTTCAGACCAACAGCCTGGGCGCGGAGCTGCTTTACCAAACGGCGCGGGAATATATTTCCGACTGCGAAGCTCTGTTTGATAAAGGGGCAGGGGAGCCTGGGAGCAGTTCGGAAAGCAGACCGTATGGGGCGGCGGGCGGATTTGCGCAGGGTAAGATTGTCTATGACCTTTATAGCGGCACGGGGACCATTGCGCAGATGCTTGCTCCGGCGGCGAAAAAAGTGATCGGCGTGGAAATCGTGGAGGAGGCTGTCCTTGCAGCGCGGGAGAATGCGGCATTAAATGGTTTACATAACTGTACATTTCTCGCCGGCGACGTCCTCAAGGTGCTCGATGAGATTGAGGAGAAGCCGGATATGATCGTTCTGGATCCGCCCCGCGACGGCGTGCATCCGAAGGCCCTGCAGAAAATCATTTCTTACGGCGTGGAGTACATCCTCTATATCTCCTGTAAAGCGAGCAGTTTGGCCAGAGACCTTGCGGTTTTTATCGAGAGGGGATATGAGGCCCTGCGCTGTGTGCCGATCGACCAGTTTCCGTGGACAACGGGGGTGGAGACAATATGTCTTCTAAAGAAGAAAGAGAATTGATAAGAAGGAGGCATTCGGATGAAATCATTATCAACACAAAAAATCTGGCTCTTTGCGACAGGGCAGTTTGGCTGGTCACTGCTGTCCGGCCTGATTTCCAACTGGCTGGTTTACTTCTATCAGCCAGACGAGGCGGCGGTCTCGCAGGGGCAGACGCTGTTCATCCCGCAGGGGCTTGTGGTGTTTGGCATCTTTACGGTGATCGGCGGCATCACAGCTTTTGGGCGGTTGTTTGACGCGGTCACGGATCCCTGGATTGCCTCGCTGTCCGACCGCTGCAGAGCAAAGCAGGGAAGGCGCATTCCTTTCTTAAAGTGGGCGTCCCTGCCGCTGGCGTTTTCCACGGTTCTGGTGTTCTGGTCACCGGTGGGGCAGACCAGTATGGTCAATGCTTTCTTTCTGTTTGTCATGGTGATGGCCTATTACCTGTCGATCACAGCCTACTGCACGCCCTACAACGCGCTGATTCCGGAGCTGGGGCACAATCAAAAGGAGCGCCTGAATATTTCCACCGTCATTTCCTTTACCTTTATTGCGGGGACGGCGGTTGCTTATCTGGCGCCTGTTATCTGGGGGACTCTGATCCCGGTCTTCGGACGTGTGAATGCGATCCGCGTCACCTTTGCGGTCATGGCGGTGATCGCCTTCGTGTGCATGCAGGTGCCCGTCTGGACGATTCGCGAAAAGGAGTATGTGACGGCCGTGCCTTCCCAGGATACGGCGTTTTCCTCCCTTGTGGCCACTTTTAAAAACGGGGAATTTTGCAAGTTTGTGGCTTCGGATATCCTGTACTGGATTGCCATTACCATGTTCCAGACGGGACTGCCCTTCTTTGTCACCAGCCTCTTAAAGCTGCCGGAGACGATGACGACCATCTATTTTGTGGGAATGACGGCGCTTTCACTGGTGTTCTATGTTCCAATCAACAAACTGACGCCCAAATTCGGGAAGAAAAAGCTGATTCTCATGGCGTTCGCCGTCTTTGCACTGTCTTATCTTTACACGGCATTTTTGGGTAGATACACGGTGATTCCCGCTAAGGTGCAGGGGTATCTTTTGATGGTGACGGCTTCTTTGCCGATGGCGGTATTCGGTATCCTGCCGCAGGCCGTGGTGGCGGACATTGCCCAGAGTGACGCAAAGCGCACGGGAAGCAACAGAGAGGGCATGTTTTATGCGGCAAGAACCTTTGCCTTTAAGCTGGGACAGAGTCTTTCCATGCTGCTGTTTACGGCGGTCTCCACGATCGGCGGCGGCACGGGCACAGGCTATCGCGTTGCGGCCTTTGGGGCGGCGCTCTTTTGTCTGCTCGGCGGGATCGTGTTCGTGTTTTATAATGAGCAGAAAATCAACGACAGTATTACGTGACGGCACAGAAAGCGTCCGGTGCGTGCCATTGCAGGAAACGCTCCGGTGTGGGAGAAGATGGAAAGATTACACGGAAGTGCTAATTTTACGGGAGCGAAAATGGATAGAGAGCAGTTAAGGGAGATTTTGCTAACCGAAGAGAGCTATGCGCAGACGATGGATGAGGTCGTAACGCCCTATTTGGAGAAAAGGATGGAAGCGGCATACTGTGAACGTGAGGCGGAGAAAAAGATATTTTTTGTGCGTGCGCTCTCGGAATCGCCGCAGGGGATCGTCGTGATGTCTCACGGCTACACGGAGACAATCGAAAAGCATCGGGAGACGATTTATTATTTCCTGCGCGGCGGTTATCATGTTTATATGCACGAGCACTGCGGACACGGACGCAGTTATCGGCTGTGCAGCGACAGGGAAGATAAGTCGCTTGTGTTTGTGGACGATTACATAAGATATGTGGAGGATCTGCTCTTTGTAAGCCGCATGGCGGCGCGTGAGTTCCCGCAGCTGCCGTTGTACCTTTACGGGCATTCCATGGGCGGCGGTATCGCGGCCGCGGCTGCGGCGAAGGCGCCCAAGCTGTTTTCCGGTATCATCCTCTCTTCCCCCATGATCCGGCCCAGCAGCGCGCCGCTTCCCTGGGGGCTTGCTGCTCTGATTGCGGGCGCTTTCTGCCTGGCAGGAAAAAGGGAACGTTATCTGATCGGTCATCATCCTTATAACGGGCAGGAGCGATTTGCAGACAGCGCCGGCATCAGTGAGGCACGTTTCCTCTATTATCAGAAAAAGCGGGATGCGGAGCCGCTGTTTCAGTTGAGCGCGGGTTCTTACGGATGGCTGTGGCAGGCGGTGCGTCTGCACCGTTTCCTGATGGACAGGGCATGGCGGGACATAATCTGTCCTGTGCTTATTTTTCAGGCGGAGCATGAAAATTATGTCTCAAACAAAGCGCAGAAGCGGTTTGTAAGGAAGCTTGGCGGACGAAAAGAAGGGCAGGTAAAGCTGATCAGGGTATCGGGTGTCAAACATGAAATCTTCAGTTCCGGTACGGCGGTCTTGGAAGAATATTGGACGAGGATCTTTGCATTTTTATTGCAAACCGCCCCAACTTACAGTAAGATAAAAGAGAAGCGTTAGGAGGGAGTGCGGTGAAAAAGCTTCTGCGGCATCTGATTGCAGACAAAGAGCCACAGGGCAGATCGAGAGGAAGAGTCTATGGCTCCGGGGAGCGGGATGCGCTCACGGGTATTGCGAATCAGCGGACTTTTCGGCGAATCGTGGAAAAAGCATTGGCGGGCAGGCAGGAGCAGGGCTGCCTTGTTCTGGTGGATGTGGACCGCATGCGGGAGATCAATGAACGGCACGGAAGCGGGACAGGGGATCGTGTTCTGCAGGCAGTGGCGGCTGCTCTGTGTGAAAATTTTCGATCCGTGGATGCAATCGGCAGACTGGAGGAGGATCTTTTTGGTCTCTGGATCGAGGGAATGTCGGCCGAGCATGTGAGCGGTATCCGCAGAAGGATCGCTATGGTGAATGACAGGCTTTTGCACGCAGGCGAAGAATTTCCTGCCGTTACTTTGAGCGCAGGTGTGGCTTTAGGAGAAACCGCCGGGAATTATCAGGAATTATACATACAGGCGCAGAGAGTGCTGCGAAGGGTGAAAGAGGGCGGCAGATGCGGCTGTGAGATCAGTAGCGAGGAACAGAAAACATACACAGGTTAAAAGGAGAATAAGGGATGGGCGGCTTTTTTGGAGTGGCATCAAAGGAAAATTGTATCTTTGACTTGTTTTTTGGAACGGACTATCATTCCCACCTGGGTACCAGGCGGGCGGGTATGGCGCTGTACGATGAGGAGGACGGGTTTAACCGGGCTATCCACAATATCGAAAACACGCCTTTCCGTACAAAGTTTGACAAGGACATTAATCATATGCACGGCGCGCTTGGTATCGGCTGTATCTCAGATTACGAGCCGCAGCCGTTGATTATCCGTTCCCATCACGGCACCTATGCCATCACTACGGTGGGCAGAATCAACAATAAGGATGATATCGTAACGGAGATTTTTCAGCATGGGAAGGGACATTTCCTGGAGATGAGCGGTGGTGATATCAACGCCACGGAACTGGTGGCGGCCATCATCAACCAAAGGGATAATCTGATCGAAGGCATTCAGTATGCACAGGAGCTGATTGACGGTTCCATGACGATCCTGCTTATGACGCCGAAAGGCATCTATGCGGCCAGAGACAGGATGGGGCGCACGCCTGTCACTATCGGAAAGAAGGAGGAGGCATACTGCGTTTCCTTTGAGAGCTTTGCTTATTTGAATCTGGGCTATGTGCCGGAGCGGGAGCTTGGTCCCGGGGAGGTCGTCATTGTGACCCCCGAGGGCATAAAGACCCTGGCGGCGCCGGGAAAGGATATGAAGATCTGTACCTTTTTGTGGATCTACTATGGTTATCCTTCTTCTTCCTATGAGGGTGTCAGTGTGGAGGAGATGCGCTATCGCTGCGGCGCGATGCTGGCAAAGCGAGATGACGTTAAGCCTGATATCGTGGCCGGGGTGCCGGATTCCGGAACGGCCCATGCTATTGGTTACGCCAATGAGTCGGGGATTCCTTTCTCCAGACCGTTTATCAAGTATACACCCACTTGGCCCCGTTCCTTTATGCCCACTATACAGAGTAAACGCGATTTGATTGCAAAGATGAAGCTGCTTCCGGTGCATGATCTGATTATGGACAGAAGCCTGCTTTTGATCGACGATTCCATCGTGCGGGGCACGCAGCTGCGGGAGACCACGGAGTTTCTCTACCAGAGCGGTGCGAAGGAGGTGCATATCAGACCTGCCTGCCCGCCTTTGCTCTTTGGTTGTAAATATCTGAATTTCTCCCGTTCCACTTCGGAGATGGAACTGATTGCCCGCAGGGTGATCAAGGAGCTGGAGGGGGATAATAAATACCCCAATCTGTCGGTGTATGCGGATCCCAACAGCACGGAGTACGGGCAAATGCTTGAAAAAATTCGGGAGAGGCTGAATTTTACCACGCTCCGCTACCATCGACTGGATGATATGATTGCCTCCGTCGGCATCGACAAGTGTAAGCTTTGTACCTACTGCTGGGATGGCAAGAGATAACCCCGAATGGAAGGAGTATATAAATGATATATAAGTGCAAAAACTGTGGCGGCAATGCCGTTTATGCGCCGGATAAGGGCAGAATGTACTGCCCGCACTGCGAGAGCGAGGACAGCGAAGAGCAGATCATGGAGGATTCCATGGAACGGTGTGTAAACTGTGGAGCACCCTTGACGATTACGGACTATACCTCGGCATGCAGATGTGAGCATTGCGGTATGTACCTGATTTTCAACGAGAGGGTGGAAGGCGGCTATGAGCCGCATTTGATTCTGCCCTTCCGTGTGAGCAGGCAGATGGCGGCAGCGGCGATGGAGCAGGAATTTCAAAGGCGTCTCTTTGCACCTTCCGATTTTATGTCCGCAAAAAGCCTGGAAAAGATGGAAGGCACCTATGTGCCTTTCTGGCTCTATGACTATGATGCCGACTACGATTATGCCGGAGAGGGGACCAAGGTCAGAACCTGGCGCAGCGGCAATACAGAGTATACGGAAACTTCTTATTTTGAGGTACAGCGCAGGATGAATGTGGATTTTGACCGGATTCCGGTGGATGCTTCCTACGCCATGGACGACGGAACCATGGATCTGATGGAGCCTTATGACTATCAGGGGCTTGCGGATTTTGTGCCAAAGTATCTTTCCGGCTTTTACGGGGAGGTTTACAACCAGAAGGCGGGTGAACTGGAGGAGCGGGCCAAACAGAAGGCAAGACTGGCGTCGGAGCAGCTCATGCAGGCTTCTCTTAACGGTTATGTCACGATGCGCCCTTATCGCAGAGACCTGAACCTGAAGGGTAGGGGAGAGCATTATGCACTACTGCCTGTGTGGCAGTATTTTTACCGCTATAAAGATCAGGTTTATCGCTACCATGTCAACGGACAGACGGGAAAGGTGGTAGGCGTCACTCCGGTTTCCAAGACCAAGGTACTGCTCTATGCGGCTTCGGTGTTTGCGGTGGTGACGGCGGCCTGTCAGATTGCCGTGCAGGTAATGGAGATTTTGTAGGAGGGATGGACCTTGAGAGAATATTTTCGATACTTTAAGTGGCTCTATATTGTACTGACAGCGATGGTCTGTCTGTTCTTTCTGTTTCAGGCAGGTCATTGGGGCATTGCGAAAGCAGTGGACTATCAGCGGACGAATACGGATTGCACCGTTACGGAGCGGGTGTTTGACGAAGCGGATGTGCTGACGGATAAGCAGGAAGAAAAACTGCGCAAGCTGATTGCCAAGCGGGAAAAGCAGACGGGCTGTGACATTGTGCTGATCACGCTTAATGAGCCGCTTGCGGAGTTCGCGAAGTCGTATGAACCGCAGGCGTATTCAGAAGAATATGTGCGGGTCTATGCGGAGCAGTTTTGGGAACAGAACGGTATGGGCTATGACAAACCTGACGGGGACGGGGTAGTGCTCGTGGACAACTATTCCAGGGAGGACGACGGCATGATCCATACCTGGTTTTGTACCACCGGCAGGGCAAGGGACGCCTATTACACGGAGGATATCGATCATCTGCTGGACAATGTTTATCGTTACGTGGAGAAGAATCCCTACCGCGCATACAAACTCTATATCAATACATTTTATCATGATATGCTGGGCTGGCGGGTATTCCACTTCAGCGTGCCGGGGGTTGTACCTTGGGCGATTGGATTGATAACAGCTGCTATATTTATAATCTGCAACTGGCAGTCTAAAAAAGGAAGAAAGACGACCACGGCGACCACTTATGTGGCGGGGGGAGAGCCTGTCTTCCACGTGCAGACGGACAGATTTTTGCGAAAGACGGTGACGCAGAGAAAGATTGAAACGAGCAGCAGCGGCGGTCATGGCGGCGGAGGCAGCCACGGCGGAGGCGGCGGTCATCACGGAGGCGGGGGCCGCAGCAGATAAAGAGGAGCGCATAAGCAGACTCAAGATGCGCGCAAAAAGAGCGGGTGCAACACACCCGCTTCTTTCATGCATCTTTATAAAATCCCGCTTCTTTATGCCATTTTGTTTACGGCAAGAGCCATGCGGGACACCTTCCTTGCGGAAGTGTTTTTGTGGTAGACACCTTTCTTGGTGGCCTTATCAATGGCAGAGGTAGCAGCCAGAAGCGCGCTCTGTGCAGCCGCCTTGTCTTGTGCTTCGATGGCAGCGTAAACCTTTTTGATCGCTGTCTTAACGCCGGACTTGATGGACTTGTTTCTCTCAGCCTTTGTCCTGTTCACCAAGATTCTCTTTTTCGCAGATTTGATATTAGCCATAACATCCTCCATTTCAAATGCAATTGCTTATTGTGACGTGTCATCCATGGCAGACACGGTTATTTCATCCGCAAGCAGTAAGTCAAGCGGAAACATACGCATATTATTGTAGATTATGGGAATGGGGATGTCAATACATATTTTGTTTATTTTTGCAAAAAATAGAAAAGAAAATGGGCAGGCAGAAAGAATCCGCATAAAATATAACAGCTGCAGAAGAAAAGCAAGCGGCTGCGAAGCCGGAAAGGAATGGAAATTGATATGGATAGCTGGTCAAATGTCAGGACGGACTTGGCGTTGGAAGCCAGAGAGAGCATAGGGGAGAAAGAGTCCGGGCTGCACGGGGTCGTGGTGGAGGAACACTATGACGAGAAGAGCGACGTGCATATCACGCGGGTGGTCATAGAGACGAAAAACGGCGCGAAGGCGCTCGGGAAACCCATGGGAACCTATATCACTCTGGAGGCTCCTGCCATGACGGAGCCGGAGGAGGACTACCATCAGGAAATCTCGCAGATCCTGGCGGAACAGATTCGGGGGATCCTGCCGAATCCGGAAAAGGAGCAGTCGATCCTGGTGGTGGGACTCGGTAACAGGGAGGTGACAGCGGACTCCCTCGGGCCGAATGTGGTGGATAATCTTTTTGTCAACAGGCATATTGTGATGGAATACGGAAAGGTTGCCTACAATCGGACCAAAATGCACCTGGTCAGTAGTTTAGTACCCGGTGTTATGGCAAAGACGGGAATGGAGTCTGCGGAGATCATCAAGGGGGTGATCGGTGAGACGAAACCCGATTTGGTGATCGTGATCGACGCGCTGGCGGCACGTTCCACAAAACGCTTAAACCGTACCATTCAAATTACAAATACGGGGATCCACCCGGGATCGGGGGTGGGCAATCACAGAAACGCAATCACGAAGGAGACGCTTAAGGTACCCGTGCTGGCTCTTGGCGTACCGACCGTAGTGGATGCGGCGACTATTGTGGGAGACGCCATGGGGGAACGGCCCGCTACGTTGAAGGAACTGAATAATATGTACGTTACCACCAAGGATGTGGATCAACAGATCCGCCAGATCAGCCACATCATCTGTGATGGGATCAACAGCGCCCTAAATTTTTGAGTATGCAAGTCCTGGTATGAACTCCCGTTTCATGCGCATATAACTTACTATGCGGAGTAAAGGAAAGTGGATGGGAAAAATTTTAATAGCACTCGTTATTGTATCTTTGTGCTTCGGGGGCGCGGAGTTTGTGCGGGAGCGGGAGAAAAAGGAGAAAGCAAGCATTTTCCCCCGGACGGGCGGATTTTGGATGGAGACTTATCTGCCGGGGATTCGCAGGATGTTTGACGGGGGCCACGGAAAGGCGGAGGGAGATGTTTTTGAGAGGGGGCTTCTTATGCAGTATCCTGCACTCCTTTTTCTCATGGAAAACGGACGGGCCGGTGTGACGGAGAGCGATTATGCCAGACTGCTTTTGCCGGAGGGAAGCGATGAGGACAGGAAGGGCGTGCCGGAGGAGGCGCTTGATTACGAAGAGGATGCTCTGCATCTGGAAGGGAGTATGGAATCTGCCCTCCAAGAGGAAAACAACCGTTATTTAACGGCGCAGGAGGAGGCGGAAAGGCAGACGCAGGAAGAAGCAGCAGAGGAAACGAAGGAAGACGATGAGAGAATGTTTGTGCAGGCGGAGGAGAAGAGCTACCGATACCGTTGGGAGGACCTGACGGATTATCAATCCCTGATCAAAGCGTTCTATGCGGTAGACAGCACGACGGTGGCCGGGGAGGAGCTTTTGCGGGCGGATGCACTGTTGGAAAAGGACATGAGCATTCACGGCAGTACGGACGCGCCGCAGATCCTGATTTATCACACGCACTCGAAGGAGAGCTTTGTCGATTCCATTCCGGGTGACGAGAATAACGGTATTGTGGGGGCGGGTGAATATCTGGCAAAACTTTTGCGTGAGCGCTACGGGTACAATGTAATACATAATAGCGGGTGTTATGATGAGGACAGAGACTATGCTTACAGCAATTCCCTGCCTGCGATCGAGAGCATTTTAGCGGAAAATCCTTCGATTGAGGCGGTGATCGATCTGCATCGGGATGAAATGCCAAAGGACAGACGGCTGGTGTTAGATATGCAGGGGCGTCCCACCGCACAGTTCATGTTTTTTAACGGCCTGTGCCGCACAAAGAAGGGGCCAATCGAGCAGTTGGAAAATCCTTATCTTGCGGACAATCTTTCTTTGTCCTTCCAGATGCAGGCAGCCTGCAACGAATATTATCCGGGGATCGCCCGCAGGATTTATCTGAAGGCCTACCGCTATAATATGCACCTTTGCCCAAAGTCCCTTCTGATCGAACTGGGTGCCCAGAATAATACCGAGGAGGAAATACATAACGCGTGTGATGTTTTAGCACATGTGCTGCACCTGGTTTTTTCGGGGAAGGAGCCGGAGCGGGAATAAAGTGGACATTACGCTGCGAATTTGATATACTTTCTCCATATGAAGAATGGAGGCAGTTATGGACCAGAGTAAAATCAGGAATTTTTGTATCGTAGCCCACATCGATCACGGGAAATCTACGCTGGCGGACAGGATCATCGAGCAGACGGGTCTTTTGACCAGCAGGGAGATGCAGGCACAGGTACTGGACAATATGGATCTTGAGCGGGAACGGGGCATTACCATCAAGGCGCAGACTGTGCGCACCGTTTATCAGGCGAAAGACGGAAACGAGTATATCTTCAATCTCATCGACACGCCGGGGCACGTGGATTTTAACTATGAGGTGAGTCGTTCGCTGGCTGCCTGTGACGGAGCGATTCTGGTGGTGGACGCGGCGCAGGGCATCGAGGCGCAGACGCTGGCAAATGTCTATCTGGCGCTGGATCATGATCTGGACGTGTTTCCCGTGATCAATAAGATTGATTTGCCGAGTGCGGAGCCGGAGCGGGTGAAGGAGGAGATTGAGGACGTGATCGGCATCGAGGCGCAGGATGCGCCGCTGATTTCCGCCAAGAACGGTATCGGCATCGAGGACGTCCTGGAGGCTATTGTAGAAAAGATTCCCGCCCCTGGCGGCAGCCCGGACAATCCCTTACAGGCCCTGATTTTTGATTCGGTCTATGACTCTTATAAGGGCGTGATCGTCTTTTGCCGGATCAAGGAGGGCAGGGTAAAAAAGGGCACAAAAATCAGGATGATGGCTACGGGAGCGACTGCGGAGGTGGTGGAAGTAGGATATTTCGGCGCGGGACAGTTCATCCCCTGCGATGAGCTTGCGGCGGGAATGGTGGGGTATCTGACTGCTTCCATCAAGAATGTGAAGGATACGGCCGTGGGCGACACGGTGACGGATGTGGACAACCCCTGTGCAGCACCGCTTCCCGGCTACAAGAAGGTCAACTCCATGGTCTACTGCGGCATGTACCCGGCGGACGGCGCCAAGTATCCCGATTTGCGGGACGCGCTGGAAAAGCTGAAGCTAAATGACGCTTCCTTAAATTATGAGCCGGAGACCTCCATCGCCCTGGGGTTTGGTTTCCGCTGCGGCTTTTTGGGACTGCTGCACTTGGAAATCATTCAGGAGCGGTTGGAGCGGGAGTACAATCTGGATCTGGTGACGACTGCGCCCGGTGTTATTTACAGGGTCTACAAGACGAATGGGGAGATGATTGAGCTGACCAATCCCTCCAATCTGCCGGATCCTTCCGAAATTGATTACATGGAGGAGCCGGTAGTCAGCGCGGAGATTATGGTGACTTCAGAGTTTATCGGTTCCATCATGCAGCTTTGTCAGGAGAGGCGGGGCCGTTATATCAGTACCGAGTACATCGAGGCGTCGCGTGCGCTCCTCAAATATGAACTGCCGCTAAACGAGATTATTTATGACTTTTTTGATGCTTTGAAATCCAGGTCGCGCGGCTACGCCTCCTTTGATTATGAACTGAAGGGGTACGAGCAGTCGAAACTGGTGAAGCTGGATATCCTCATCAACCATGACGAGGTGGATGCGCTTTCCTTTATCGTCCATGCGGACAGCGCTTATGAGCGCGGCAGGAAGATGTGCGAAAAATTGAAGGATGAGATTCCGAGGCATCTGTTTGAGATTCCGATTCAGGCAGCGGTGGGCGGCAAGATCATTGCCAGGGAGACCGTGAAAGCCATGCGAAAGGATGTCCTCGCAAAATGTTACGGCGGCGATATCACCCGCAAAAAGAAACTTTTGGAAAAGCAGAAAGAGGGCAAGAAGCGGATGCGCCAGATTGGCAATGTGGAGATTCCCCAGAGCGCCTTTATGAGCGTGTTGAAATTAGATGATGATTGACAGGAAAGAATTGAGTTTATATCTTCATATCCCGTTCTGTGTCAGAAAGTGCCTCTACTGTGACTTTCTGTCCTTTCCGATTGGAGAGGTAAATTATGTAAACCATATGGGCGCGCAGGAAGGCATGCTGCCGTTGGCAGGGCGCGGGCAGATGAGAGATTATGTAAACCTTCTGTGCAAGGAAATTGCTCTCCACGCTCCGGCATATAAAAAATATCAGGTGATATCTGTCTTCTTCGGCGGCGGCACGCCTTCCCTGCTTCCTCCGGAGGAGATGGGAAAGATTATGGACGCTGTCAGGGCGTCCTTTACTTTGTCAGAGGATGCGGAGATCACCGTGGAGTGCAATCCCGGTACGGTGACACAGGAGAAACTGGCTCATTACATAACGTGTGGTATTAATCGCCTCAGTATTGGCTTGCAGTCCACGGATGACGGTGAGCTTGCGCGGATTGGACGCATTCATGACTATCAGACTTTTTTGGGAACCTGGCGCTTGGCGAGGGAGGCGGGGGTTCAAAATATTAATGTCGATCTGATGTCGGCTTTGCCGGGGCAGACGGCAGAGTCTTGGCAAAGGACGCTTGAGCGGGTGTGCGCACTGAAGCCGGAGCATATCTCCGCCTACAGTCTGATCCTGGAGGAAGGAACACCACTTTATGTAAACCGAGAGGATTATACGTTTCCCGATGAGGATGAGGAGCGGGAACTTTACTACATGACAGAACGGGTGTTATCAAAGGTGGGCTATCACCGCTATGAAATTTCCAATTATGCACGGGAAGGAAAAGAATGCCGTCACAATAAGGTCTACTGGAAACGGGGCGATTATCTCGGACTGGGGCTTGGGGCCTCCTCCATGGTTGCAAACGTGAGATGGAAAAATCCGGACAGGTATGCGGAGTATGCGGCTTGCGTGGAAAAGGCGCAGCGGACGGCAAAAGAGCTGCCTGTGCGGGAAATATCTGCCGGAACCGGAGCGGAAGATTTTGCAGGATGCCTGCGGGGATTAGGACTTTGGGAAGTACAGACGCTTGGCAGACAGGAGCAGATGGAGGAATTTATGTTTCTTGGCCTGCGTTTGACGGAGGGTGTTGCGGAAGCGGCATTTCTGAAATCTTTTGGTGTGTCTGTGGATGCGGTCTACGGAGAGACTGTTGCGCGTTTTGTGGAGCAGGGCCTGCTCGTGCGGGAAGGGGGGCGGATTTTTCTGACACCCCGCGGAATCGACGTGAGCAATCCGATATTTGCGGCCTTTCTTCTTTAGAGTTTCCCTTTTGCCCCATGGATTCTATTGAATTTATCAACATAACATATTATAATATAAAATAACGGAAAAGCCTAAACAGAATTGGGACAGATGGAAAGGCACTCGGGGAGCCGCCTGCTCATAGAATAGAGTAAATGGACTTTGGAGGCCCCCTTTGAAAACATTCAGCCAGCCACTTTCTGCAAAGGAGGAGGCCGTCTATCTGGGGCGGCTTAAGACGGGCAGCGAAAGAGAACGCGGGGAGGCCAAGAGGATCCTGGTGGAACGAAATTTACGTCTGGTAGCGCACATTGCCAGAAAGTACCAGAACGTGGACGAGGACATGGAGGATCTGATCTCTATCGGAACGATTGGACTGATCAAGGCTGTTGACTCCTTTGATGCGGGAAAGGGAAAGCTTAGCACCTACGCTTCGCGATGTATTGACAATGAGCTTTTGATGCTTCTTCGGGCAAAGAAAAAAACTTCCAGGGAGATTTCCCTCTATGAGCCGATTGGCACGGACAGGGAGGGCAACGAGATCAATCTCTTAGACGTCATCGAGCAGGAACAGACGGACGTGGTTGACAGGATGGAAGTGGAAGATCGGTTGGGGCGCCTGAAAGGTTTGATCGCGGAACGGCTTACGGGCAGAGAACGGGAGATCATCACCCTGCGGTACGGACTTGGCGGCGGTCGCGAGATCACCCAGCGGGAAATCGGCCACAGGCTTGGCATATCGAGAAGTTATGTGTCCCGTATTGAGAAACGGGCATTGGAGAAGCTGAAGGAAGGATATCAGTAATATAGTCCACAGGAGGAAATGGGACAATGCGTTTTGTAAAAAGCGAGAATTTAAAGACAGGAATGAGACTGGCGCGTCCTATCTACAATAAAAACGGTGTCTTGCTCTATGAGAGAAATTCCAAACTTACCATGCAGGGTATCAACAGTGTGAAAAATTTCGGTCTGCTTGGAATCTTTATTTTGGAGCCGGCGGAGCCGGTGCCGCCCATGACCAGGGCAGACGTGGAGTTCGAACGTTTTCAGACGATGGCAGTCTTTTCCATCAAGGAGGAACTGGACGCCATCGTGGAGAGCGGGAGAGCCCAGAGGACACAGATGATCGCCTCTAACATCATCAAAAACTACGGTCACCTGGATGCCAAGATCAATTTCATGCAGAATCTGCGCAGCAAAGAGGATTATATCTATAAGCATTCCCTGAATGTAGCCATTCTCTGCGCAATGATAACACATGTTATGAATATTAGGGTAGAGGAGCAGATGGAGACGGTACAGGCTGCCATCGTTCACGACATCGGAAAGATGATGCACTTTGAGGAGGAAGAGGCTGCGGGCGGCCCCCTCATCGACATGCCGACGGAAGTCAAAGAGCAGGCGGGGCATGAGCTTTTGGATACCGCTTTTGCCACCAAACCTAATATCAAACGGATTTGCGCGCAGTCTCAGAAGATGCTGTACGGCTTTAGCAGAGGGGAAGATATCTCCGCAATCAGACTGGTAAACGGTGCGCGGGTGCTGGCAGTGGCGGAAACTTATGACAAAATGACGGCCATGAAGCTGGATGCGGATCCGGCTTCTGAGGTGGCGGCTCTCAAATATCTGTTGGACAACCCCGAAATCTTTCACCCCAAGGTGGTGGAGGCACTCATCAAGTCCGTCAATATACTGGTGCCCGGTGTCAGTGTGGAATTGAACACAGGGGAGAAGGCCCTGGTTCTTTCGGCGAATGAGGCGGATGTTCTGCGGCCTATGCTTCTGATGTTTCGGGATAACTCGATCGTGGATCTGTCGGATGAGCTCTATGAGGAACTTGAAATCAAAGATATTATGAAGACATTGGATAACCGTCATGTGATGGATATGGAACTTTTAAAGAAAAACGGCATTGAGTTCGAGGAAGCGGAGTACGTAGAAATTCCGATTATCTAAAGAGACACAAGTACATGGAGGAGGAAGAGAAAAATGCCGACGATACACGAGATCATGCAGACGGCGAACGATGCCGGCGCGTCAGATGTACATATCACGGTGGGAATACCACCCAAGATGCGTGTCAACGGGAATCTGGTCACTATGGCGTATCCGAAGATGATGCCGCAGGACACGCTGACGGTTGCCTATTCGATTATGAATGATGTGCAGCGGGAGCGCTTTGAGGAGCGCGGAGAGTATGATATGTCTTTCTCAATCCCGGAGCTGGGAAGATACCGTGTCAACGTTTATAAGCAGAGAGGTTCCGCTGCTCTGGCGCTGCGTTTGGTGGGTACGCAGGTTCCTGCCCCGGAGAAGCTGGGTGTGCCGGAGTCCGTTATCAATCTGTATGAGCGTAAGAGAGGGCTGATTCTTGTGACAGGCCCTACGGGAAGCGGTAAGTCCACCACGCTTGCGGCTATTATTGATAAGATCAACAATAACAGAGATGCCCATGTGATCACGCTGGAGGATCCGATCGAGTATCTGCATCAGCACAAGATGGCTATGGTCAATCAGCGGGAGATTGGGTTGGATTCTCAGAGCTACGCCAATGCCCTAAGGGCGGCGCTGCGTGAGGATCCGGATGTCATTCTGGTTGGTGAGATGCGTGATTTCGAGACTATAAGCGTTGCGATTACGGCGGCGGAGACGGGACATCTTGTGCTCTCCACCCTGCATACCATCGGTGCGGCCAGTACCGTGGATCGTGTGATCGACGTGTTCCCGCCCCATCAGCAGCAGCAGATCAGGGTGCAGCTTGCCAACGTTTTGGAGGCCGTGATTTCTCAGCAGCTCATCCCAACGATGGATGGCAGAGGGCGTGTGGCCGCCTTTGAAGTCATGCACGCAAACCATGCGGTGAGAAATCTGATCCGCGAGGGAAAATCGCATCAGCTTGCCACCGTCATGCAGACCAACCGCAAGATGGGGATGATTACCATGGACGATGCGATCATTCAACTGTTTTATGAAGGTAAGATCGATCGGGAGATGGCGATACAGTTTGCGCAGGATCCGGACGGGATGCAGAATAAGGTATTGTAAAGAAACGGGGTAAAGCATGGAATATAACAGAAAAAAGGTGCGTCTGGGCGACGTGCTCGTACAAAACGGGGTTATTACGGAAGAGGATCTGCAAAGAGGTCTGGAACGGCAGAAAGGCAGCGGCCGTAAGCTGGGCGAGACGCTGGTGGATGAGGGAATCACCACGGAGGAGAATATCGCCAGAGCGCTGAGCAATCAGTTCCATTATGACATGGTGGATCTTTCGAATGTCGAGATACCACAGGAAATTGTGGAACTTGTACCGGCTAATGTCTTAAAAAAGCATCGGGCGATTCCTTTTGAATATTCACCGGATAATATGAATGTGCTCCGTGTAGCCATGGCCGATCCCATGGACATCGGGGCGATGGACGATATCAACATTATCACAAACCTGCAGGTGGAGCCTGTGGTTGCCACCACGGGAAGCGTGATGCTGGCAATCGACCGGTATTATGGGCAGGCGGAAGTGAATTCCGCGCTGGAGGAGTATACCAGAGAAAAAGAGAGCCAGATGATCGAGCAGGAGGACATGTACAGTGAGGACGTTAACAACTCCCCCATTGTGCAGCTGGTCAAAGGCATGATCGATCAGGCTGTCAGACAGCGTGCTTCCGATATCCATATCGAGCCGATGGAAAAACAGGTGCGGATCCGTTATCGTATCGATGGCGCCCTCTATGAAAAGTCGGTTTACAGCATAAGGCTTCTGCCGGCGATCGTGGCGCGTATCAAGATCATCGGCGGCATGGATATCTCCGAGAAAAGGAAACCACAGGACGGCCGTATCACGCAGGTTGTGGACAGGAAGGAGTTTGATATCCGTGTCTCTATTCTGCCGACGGTCTACGGGGAAAAAATCGTTATGCGTCTTACTTCCAAGAACGCGCTGACAAGGGAGAAGAGTCAACTTGGTCTGAAACCGGAAGAATTGAAAAAATTTGACCATATTTTGCGGCACCCACACGGGATCCTGCTGGTGACGGGGCCTACGGGAAGCGGTAAGTCCACCACTTTGTATACGGCGCTCAGCGAGTTGAACAAGGAGGATGTAAACATTATTACCGTTGAGGATCCGGTAGAGGCAAATATCGACGGTATCAATCAGGTACAGGTCAACAATAAGGCGAACCTGACGTTTGCTTCCGCCCTGCGTTCTATTCTGCGACAGGACCCGGATATCATCATGATCGGTGAGATTCGAGATCAGGAGACTGCCTCGATTGCCGTACAGGCTTCCATCACGGGGCACCTGGTCGTTTCGACCCTGCATACGAACTCAGCGGCCAGCACCATCACCCGTCTTGCGGATATGGGAATCGAGCCTTATCTGATCGCGGATGCCACGATCGGCGTTATTGCCCAGAGACTGGTACGCAGGCTCTGCCCTGAGTGCAAACGGCAGAAAAAGGCGGATGCGGAGGAGTTGGAGATGTTGCAGCTTGAACCGGATGCGGACGTGACGATTTATGAACCCTGCGGCTGTTCAAGATGTGAAGGCACGGGTTTTAAGGGGCGTATCGGCGTCTATGAGATCATGGAGGTGACCCAGCCCTTAAAGACCATCATCAGCAAAGGCGGTACTGCGGAGGATATCAAAAACAGGGCGTTGGAGGAAGGGATGAATACCCTGCGTATGAGTGCCACGAAGTATGTGCTGGAGGGAATTACTTCCGTGCAGGAGATGATGAGGGTATCGTTTGATCTGTAAATGGAGTAATAAAACGAGTGATATTCTAAAAAACGTTAATAAATTTTGCAAAAAAGCTTGACAAATCATTCGGGACAATATATTCTATTAACAAGCAGCCGGTCATCATGACGTATGAGGCCGGCTGTCTCTATAGGCGGGTATCGCTCCCGCATCAGGTATTCCGGCAGATTCTGCCATAATTTCACAGACACTGGCAGAGTAGGCAGGACGTTAAACAGGAAAAGTGATGTCCCGTTGGCTCTGCAATTTTAAGGAGAGACAGATGGGACAGAAGGATTTGGCGGCCAAGCAGTTTGAGCGCAGCCCGGAAGTATTTGCAGACATTATGAATGCGTTGATTTTTGAAGGAGAGCAGATCGTCTCCCCGAAAGATCTACAGCCTGCGCCGACAGAGTCATTATATCCGGCGGTAAATGGTGCGTTGCGCAATCAATACAATGATGTGAGCAAATATGAGATGAGGAATGGCAGGATCGCGATACAGTATACATTGGAGAACCAGTCCGGTCCGGATTATCAAATAGTGCTTCGAAAAGCCGGACATGAAGGAGCGATATACAGACAGCAGTATGATGGCAAAGATACTTATCCGGCGGTTACGCTTGTGTTGTATTGGGGTGAGACAGCGTGGAATCCCAGCGCGGATCTGTTTCATTTTTTTCGCAGGAAAAAGATTCATCGGATGGTTAGGAAATACATTGATAATGTCTGCCTGCACATGTATTCGATGAGATATCTGCCGCAGGAGGTCAGACAGAGATTTAAGAGTGATATGAGAGTGGTGGTCGATTATCTGGCGGAGGGGAAAGAATATGAGCCTACAAACCAGTTGATTGTGGACATAGATGGAACGATGCGTATGCTGTATGCGTTGACGGGGGATGCAGATTTTATCAATAATATTGAAAGATTACAGGAATGCCAAAAGGAAGGAGGCGATGTTACGATGTGTGAAGTGGTGGACAAATTTGTACAGAGGGGAAGAGAACAGGGAATAAAAGAAGGAATAAAAGAGGGGCAGATGCGTTGCGCGATCGCGTTTGTGAAAGAATCCGTGGAACAGAGACAATCCAAGGAATACATTGCGGGTATTTTGCAGACTTGCTTTCAATTAAAAGAGGAGGAAGCTGACAATCTGTATCGTGAGTGTACGGGAATCAGACTTGTTGTCGGATGAAGAAATATCCGTTCCTACATAAAGTAGGGAAAATTCTGCTGGCGGCAGCAGACAGGATAGCAGCCCTTGCGAGGAAGGCGGAGGATATTCCGGGAAAAACCCCTGAATTTCTCGTATTCCTTCTCTATGCGGCATCTGTTTGATGTGCGGATCGAGAGGAGTTTTGCAAAGGAGAAGAAAATTGCGTACTCTGCGGTTGAAGCAGCGGGTATGGACGGCTAAAACTTCAGGACAGTGTTGGGCGGGTGACGCTTACTTACGCAGATCCGCTCTGCACAGCAGGATTTATATGGGAAAGCGTGACAACTTTCACATTTTTTGGTCTCTTTCTTGCACTTGCATTCCTAGGAAAAAAGTGCTATAGTGAAACATATAAGACAGATTAGTACCGAAAGATAGAAGTCGGCGCTAGTATCTCTGGCACTGTGTCAGGGGGTCGCGAGCAAACTCTTGTATCAATGTATATGAGGGGAAGTACGGAGGATGTGCTATGGCGGTCTGGGGATATGTTGCGATCGATAAGAGCGGCAAAGAAATAAAAGGCAGTAGAGACGCTGATAACCAGGATCTTGTACTCAGGGATCTGAAAAATCAGGGTCTTATTGTGTTGGAACTGACAGAGCAGAATATGCTGACCAAGGATATCAGTTTTGATTTCGGCGGGAAGCCTACACCCCGTGATATGGCGGTGTTCTGCAGACAGTTTGCCAGTATCACCAGAGCCGGCGTCACAATTATCGAAACGCTGAACATGCTGGCGGATTCCACGGAAAATAAGAAGATGCAAAAGGCTCTCTACGCCGTGCGTGCGGATGTGGAGAAGGGCGAAAGTTTTGCAGATTCTCTGGCGGAGCATCCGACGGTATTTCCGGAGCTTCTGGTGCAGATGGCCAGAGCGGGTGAGGCGTCCGGTAGTCTGGATACGGCAATGGAGCGCATGGCGATACAGTTTGAGAAATCCGCCAAGACGCAGGCGATGGTAAAAAAGGCGATGATCTACCCGATTGTGGTGGCGCTGGTTGCGGTGGCGGTCGTGATTGTCATGCTGGTGTTTGTCATCCCACGCTATATGGATATGTTTGAGCAGTTGGGGACGGAGCTGCCGGCCATCACGATGGCGGTGGTTCATCTGAGTAATTTCATTCAGAACAATTGGTACATACTCATTCCAGTCATTGTGGCTATCGTATTTGTTCTCAGAGCTTTTGCAAAGACCAGTTCCGGCAAACATATTTTCGGTAAGCTGCAGCTGAAGATTCCTGCGGTCAAAAATCTGGTGGTAAAATCCGCCAGCGCGCAGATGGCAAGAACGTTGAGTACCCTGTTAACAGCAGGCGTTCCATTGATTGAAGCAGTGGACATTGTGTCGGATACGATGACGAACATTTGGTTTAAGGAGGCATTGAAAGGGGCACTTGAGCAGATCATGGTCGGTGTGCCTTTATCTCAACCCGTACAGACCTGCGGCCTGTTCCCGCCTATGGTATATCATATGATGCGGATCGGTGAGGAGGCTGGTTCCACCGAGGATATGCTGAATAAGCTGGCGGACTATTACGAGGAAGAAGTGGAGATGGCGGTGCAGTCTTTGATGGCGGCGATGGAGCCTATGATTATCATCGTGCTGGCAGGCGTTGTCGGCCTTCTGATCGGAGCCGTTATGGCGCCTATGGTGACGATGTATTCGGCACTGGATAATCTGTAAAATGAAATAATATGTTATGCGATTCGTATAATAAGTAAAAGGGATGGACGGAGAATAAGAACAGTGCCGGTAATATCAAGGTTTTATGGAATAGTAATCAAAATGTATTTCAGACAGGCGGAACACAATCCACCGCATTTCCATGTGATTTATGGTGAATATCTGGCGGAGATTGACATTAAAACGGGAGAAATGTTAGTTGGCGATTTGCCTGGAATTGCCGCCGCTTGAGTAGTCTGGCATCCCATGATGGAAAGGGCACAACAATGTTTTACAGAGTACAGAGCGTAGAGGCTAAAGATGATTTTAAGTTATCGGTCTTGTTCACAGATGGGGTGCAAACGGAATATGACGTAAAACCATTATTTTTAAAATGGGATGTATTTAATGATCTCAAGGCAATCAAAGGTCTCTTTCAGCAGGTAAAGGTTGATGCCGGAGGATTCGGAATCAGCTGGAATGATGAAATAGATTTGGCAAGTGAAGAATTACGGATAAATGGAAAAGAGAAGAGGAATTAAGCGCGCTGAGTAGGGAACAGCCGCGTTTAAGATATAGCAACCAAAAACAAAGCAAACAAAATTCATGAGGAAAAGGAGAAGGAAACAATGAAAAAAGAAAACATGAATGACAAAGGTTTCTCCCTCGTTGAGTTGATCATCGTTATCGCCATCATGGCGATCCTGATCGTGGTGCTGGCACCTCAGTACCTGAAATACGTGGAGAAGAGTAGAACTTCATCCGACCAGACCACTGTTGTTGAGTTTATCAACGCGATGCAGGTGCTTGCGTCTGATCCGGATATAAGTTTAGATACTGAAAAGTCGTATACGCTCACGAGTGACAGCACCGGTAAACTTACTGTCAGTGGTGATTTAAAGACATTGCTCACAGATGAGGGAATGCTTGATTCTACAACGATTGATAACAGCAAGTTACAGTCTACAGCGTATAAGACTGCAGTAGTGAATCTTACCCTTACTTTTGACAAACCGAGTGCTTCAGCTACGAACAAGATTTGGTTTGTGAAAAAGACTGGCGGCGGTGTGGAAGCTTCTGGTCAGCTTACTACCACCACCTAACTGCTAACCAACCACAGTACCAAAACCAAAACATAAGATTCAGTCATAAGAATCACACGTAACCCCTCGCCCCTTGTGCAGAAAAGCAAACGCAAAAAAACGCTTTTTTGCATGGGGGGGGGGTAATACGTTACAGACAAATTTTCCCGTAAAGGACAGGACATGGCACCGGATATCATATTACTCAGCATTATATTTCTCTTCGGTATCGTAATCGGCAGCTTCTTAAACGTCTGCATTTTTCGCATTCCGAAGAAGGAGGATATCGTAAAGACTTCCTCCCACTGTATGAGCTGCGGCTACCATTTGAAATGGTACGACATGATTCCGGTATTCAGTTTCCTGGCTCTGCGGGGAAAATGCCGCAAATGCGGCGCGAAACTTTCTGTCCAGTATCCTCTGATTGAGGCGGCGAACGGAATCTTGTACGTTTGTATCGTATGGACAGGCGGCCTTGACATAGAATCCCTACTCTACTGTCTGTTGGCCTCTGCGCTCCTTGTTTTGAGCGTGATCGACTTTAGGACTTATGAGATTCCTTTTGGGATCAATCTGTTTATACTGGCCTTGGGGCTGGTCCGGGTAGTGACGGACTTCTCAAATATTCTGCTCTACCTGGCCGGCCTCTTAGCTGTCAGTATCGTACTTGCTGTTTTGTATTACGCCACCGGCGGGAAGGCAATCGGCGGCGGCGATGTAAAGCTGATGGCGGCCTGCGGGCTGCTGCTTGGCTGGAAACTGATTATTTTAGCCTTTTTACTTGGTTGTGTTCTAGGCGCCTTCATCCATGTGATCCGCATGAAGGTAAGCGGCGAGGGCCGCGTATTGGCGATGGGTCCCTACTTGTCCCTCGGCGTCATGATTGCGGCGCTGTGGGGAGAACAGATGATTACATGGTATGTTTCGCAGTGGCTTTGAGCGCTGCGCAGACAGGCGGACAGACAAATTAACTTGGGAAATAATACCTGCACGGCAGCCCCGGCAGGTTTATTGTCACTTTATAGATAAGAATATTCGGGCAATTGCAATACGCACCTCGCAATCACCTGATAAATAAGGGAGGAAATGGTACATGGCTTCCAAGAAAGCGATCACAATCGAGATCGGCTATACGCTGACTAAGGTTTGTGAGGTGGATTACAAAGCGAAGACACACAGAATCTACAAGAGTTTTACGGTTGCAAACGGTGCAGAGGTCATCAATGACGGCACACTGAATGCAGCTCCGGAATACGTGGCGAATCTGCAGCGCGCGTTTGCGGTGAACCATGTAAAAACCAAACAGGTGGTATTTACGATCACCTCTTCAAGGATCGCCAGCCGTGAGGTCATGATCCCCTTTGTAAAAGAAAACAGGATCATGGACGTAGTCAACGCCAATGCATCGGACTACTTTCCGGTAGACTTAAGTCAGTACCAGCTCGCTTATACCATTCTGGGGACGGTCGGTGAGAAAGGTTCCCAGCAGTATAAACTGCTGGTGATGGCGGTGCCGTCCGCGCTCCTTACGGGTTACTATGAGCTGGCAAAGGCGTTAAAGCTGGAAGTGGCAGCAATCGACTACGCCAGCAACAGTATCTTTCAGGTGGTAAAAGAAGAATGTGCAAAGGGAAAGCACATCGTTGTTAAGATAGATGAAAGGTCTTCCCTGGTGATGGCGGTGGAAGATTCCGTTATGACCTTTACCAGAAACGTCTCCTATGGCGTGGAGGAGGTCATCCAGACCGTGATGAATACGCTCTGCTGGGGGGAGGTTACCTCCGTTGAGCAGGCGATTCGTGTCCTGCAGCGAAATGAGTGTATTACGTTGGAAGATAAATCAAAAGAGGAGCAGGCGGCGGAAGAAGAGCCGCATGTCGGCAGACCGGATCCTAAGCCGGTGGTGAGGACGGCAAAGACCAAGGCGTTAGAGGATGTGATGGATGCCATCATACCGCTGATAAACGGTATTTCCCGCGTGATTGATTACTATGCTTCCAGAGCTTCGGGGGAAGCGATTGAGCGGATTTTGATCACGGGCGTTGGCGCGGACTTTAAGGGGATGGGCGAACTGCTCTCCCAGGAGGTCAATATGCCGGTGACGGTCTTAAAGGAAGCGGCAGGATGGAACCTGATCCGCAACTTTAAGAACGAGTGTTTCAGTGAGTACATAGCCTGTGTGGGCGCGGCGGTTGCGCCTCTGGGCTTTAAGCAGGAGTCGGAAAAGCGCGGCAAGGATAAGGCAAAGAAGGAAGGCGGCTCAGAGAAGGGAACAAACTGGGCGCCGCTCGCATACAGTGTGTTTGGCATCGGTCTTGTGGCGGCGGCCGCGCTGGCAGCAGTACCCTTGTACGGATATGCGAAGCTGACAAAGGCGAATATGGAACTGAAATCGCAGGCGGGCAGCCTGGAAGATATCATTCCCATCTATAATGAATATGTGGCAGTGAAGGCGCAGCGTGCCATGACGGATGCCATGTATGTTGCAACGGAGAGTCGAAACGAGGAACTGGAAGAGTTTCTGGGCGAGCTTGAGGATAAGCTGCCGTCAAACGTGAATGTTATCTCGATGTCCAGTAACGCTTACGAGGTTGTCATCAACATGCGGGTTCTGACGAAGGACGATGCCGGTGAGGCTGTGGAGCAGATGCGTACCTTCCACTCTCTGGTGCCCGATCAGGTGACGGTAACTTCGCTGGTAGAGGAAGAGAATCAGGAGAGCGGTGAACATGCAGTCAATTTTACGGTGACGGCGCCCTATCAGGCTGTGGGATATGAGCCTGAGGAAGAAACGGAAGAGACAGAAGGCGACGGAACAAACGCAGATGTGGCGGCGGAATAGGAGGAGGGGAAGATGAAGGTATCAAAGAGAGATGTGTTACTGCTGCTTGGTTTTCTGGGAATCCTTGCCGCTGTCTGTTCTTACGTTTTCGTCTTTCAGCCGACGATGGAGAAGACGAGGGCGCTGACAGAGGAGAATAAGCAGCTGGCGGCGCGGATCGCGGATCTGCAGAATAAATCAGACAATCGGGACACCTATGAGAGTGAGACTGCGCAGATGCGGCGGGAAATGGAAGAAATCTTCCAGCTTTTCCCGGTGGATGTGCGTGAGGAAAACGCGGTTCTTTTGGCAATCAATCAGGAACTGCTCGCGCCGATGAAGGTAGGGTCTATCACCATAGATCCCCTGTTGGAAGTACCCGTGGTGGAGGCGGAGCAGGAGGAAATGCCTGATGCCACCTACGAGATCGATGAGGTGGAAGCAATCGAGGACGCTACGGGGACACAGGATGCGCCAACACCGGAGACGGGTGATACGCAGGATGCGTCGGGTGTGAATCCGTTTCATCTGATGTACCGCAGGGCCACGATCAATTACGACGTGTCGTACGAGGGTTTAAAGCGGAGCGTCAAGAATATCTGTATGCAGACGGACCGCATGGTCATTGATAATCTGTCTGTCGTTTATGATGAGCAGACGGGACTTTTGAAAGGTTCCACAACAGTGAATATGTTCTGTGTGCCCGGGCAGGAGGGCAAGGAGTATGAAGAGCCTGACTTTGGCGGCGTGCTTCTCGGGACGGACAATATCTTTGGCACGAGGGTGATCCGCAGTGAGAGCAACCTTCCGGATCTGGAAGACGGCGCGGAAGGGGAAGCGGGAGAGAACGCAGAAGCAGAGTAAGGTATCGTGACAAAAATACGACGCATAGAATTGGTTTACATCATTGGAGGCCGGCGGTTTGAGGACAGGAACAGACAGGCGAAAACGGAATAAAGATGCAGGATTTTCCCTGGTGGAGCTTTTAATAGCGGTTGTTATTCTTGCAATTATTGTGATTCCGCTTTTGAATGTATTCCTCTCTTCCAACAGGCTCAATATCAAATCCAGGAAGACCCTGCGGGCTACCACGGCGGCGCAGGATATCATGGAAGGGCTGAAAGCCTATGATATCAATGAACTCAAGGCGCAGTTTCAGGATCCCGCGAGCGGTTTCTATGTGATAGACAGCAGGCTGATTAAGGGCGGCGTCGGCTTGAACGGGGAGGACGCTTCCGGGACTTCCGTTCCGGTTAATGATCCGGCTGCTGTGCAGGGGCTTTATGTGTTCAGTATGAAAGATGTCAGTCTTCAGGGCAGCAAATTCGACGCGAAGATCGTGGTGGATGCCAGAGGGTATATGTCCGGTACGTCCACGCATGATAATAATTTTAACGACTCGGCCCTGGCGGATGCAAGGAGCATCGATAAAAAGAACGGCACGTTTGTGGAGACGGAAAAGTACAGACAGGCGATCCTTAAGAGTGTCTTTAAGAACAGCAGTATGGAGATCGCGATAAAGGCCGGACTCAAGGCGTCGGGGGTTGCGGATGCGGATCTCGATGACGCTTATGCTAAATTACAGGATAAGGATGAGCCGGAATACATTTGTTATAAGAATCTGAAAACCCTTTTTCGGAAGGTCAACCGCACGATCACGATCGATCTGACAAACAGTGCGGAGGTGGATGAGGACGGAAATCCGCTGGTGGATATGGTGGTCACGGAGGAATATCACTTTACCTATAAGGATGTAAGCGGCACGGACGTGACAGTAGATACTTCGGGCGATGTGGGCACCGGAGTCATGGTGAGCGCCCTGCCCTGCGGCAAGGTAAAAAGAATGGTGGATCAGGCGACGGGCAGGGAAAAGATCAACGTCAATCTCTTTTACTATCCGCTCTACGGATACAGCATTTCTTTTCCGGATAAGATTGATGAGATTGTGGTAAATAACGCGTCGGGAGCGGACTTGAATCTTCTGATTGCAAAGCAGCGTCATGAAACTGCAGACCCGTCCGATCCGAATAAAATCGATTTAAGCGATCCGGAATATTTCCCGGATTCCCAGCTGATGGCGGCGGAGCAGAGTTATGCAGCTATCATTAAGATCAATGATACCTATGGTTTTCATCCGGATAAGTTTACCTTAAAGACCAATCTGGGCTTAAATCTGGTGGGACAAAAGTATGTGTCCGGCTCACCCGGCGGGATGTATGAGCTTCCCTCGCAGTTTAGTGTGGAAGGGCAGCCGTTACATCAATTGAACATCTTTACGTTGGACGGTGTGCGCAGTCCGCTTGGAAAAGCGGGAACCCCCGGCGAGGCCACGGAACTGATCTACGATGTGGAAGTTGGTGTTTATCAGGAGGGAGCGGCGGACGATGGCTTTCCTGAGGAGAAGCGGATGGTCGTGATCGGAGGAAGTACGACGAACTGATGATAAATAACACCTGTGATATAAAACGATATCTGCGATGGTATCAGGCGTGCAGGCGCAGGGAAGCGACGGCGGGGCAAATAGCGTGTCAGCGGGAAATGCTTTGGCAGCAGATAACGGGGTATGGGGTATGAAAAGAGCAGGCAACAAAATGGCGCGGTTTATCGGGGACGCCAAAAAGAAATTAAATAACAGAGGTTCTGCTATTGTCATTGTGATCATTGCGATGGCTATGATCGGGATCCTGGCTACCACCCTGCTCTGGATGGCTTACATGAACTATATGATCAAGGTGGCGGATATTCGCAACAAAAACAGCTTCTATACCGCTGAGGAAGTGGTAGAGCAGATCATGTCGGGACTGCGCAGGGAGTCCGCGGAGGCGGTGGGTATCGCTTACCGTGATGTGCTGTCAAACTGGGATAATCTGAAATCGGAAGCGGAGCGTTCGAACGTCTTTATGACCACCTATATGGATACGCTGATCGACAAGTTTAAAGATACTTCACTTGGCGCGTCCTACTATGACAGGTCGAAACTGGAGGCCTATGTGGACGCGGCAAACTTTCCGCGCGGTGTGGCGAATCCGACCGGGGGCGTGGACGTGGCGGCCTGGGATCACGGCAATGCGCTGACAGATCCTGAAGGCAAAGCTGAGATGGAGGTTGTCAACAACAACAGCATTATCCTAAAAAATATCTATGTTTCCTGCACGGACGATCAGGACAGAGTGTCTATTGTCAAGACGGACATCTGCCTGGATGTGCCGAAGCTGATCTTTGAAAATAGCGGCAATATTGACGCCCTGTATCAGTATTGCCTGATCGGCAACGAGGGAGTTGACGTACAGGTTCCCGGCATCGTCAAGACACAGGGCAGTATCTATGCGGGTACGGATGAGAACGGAAAGGGCGGTCTGCAGATCGGGTTGGATCCAAAGGTGGATCCGACGGGTGTCGTCACGAAACTGACGATGGAGGATGCCCTGCGTGTGGTCTCCGGCGGAGATATCAAGGTGGAGCCGTCGTCCAGCCTGCTGGTTCGCGATGTGCCCGGGCAGGACAACCGTGTGTATGCGAAAAATATTACCTTAAATAGCGGGACGGCGAGTCTTGACAGCAAGGTGTATGTAGCAAATGACTTGACCCTGAACGGAGTTGGCAGCAGGGTCACGCTCACAAAAGAATATTACGGTTATGGGGATTCTGCTTTTAACGGTCTGCCGGGAGAGTCGGCAGCGGATTCCGCTGCCAGCAGTGCCATTATCATAAACGGGAAAGATTCCATGGTAGATATGTCGGCAGTGACGAGACTGCTGATTGCAGGGCGCGCTTATATCGGACCACAGACGGGAACGGGAGACGAAGCATACATGAAAGATCCGGCGGATACAAGCATTAAGGTGCCGAAAACGCCGGTGATGATGGGAGAGTCGATTGCCGTCAAGGGTGGCCAGGTGGCCTATCTGGTGCCGGCGGAATGTATCGGAACGCTGAAAGAGGAGAGCGTGATCGGACAAAATCCTATTAATGGCGATAAGGAAAACGATATCGCTGATTTTATCAAGACATATGGCAGTGATTTTAAGGAAGTGGACTTTACGAGGAAGGTCTACCGCCTTGGCGGCAAGTCCCTGAGCGAGTTCGGCGTGGCCGACATGAATCATATACGCAAGGTCTATTCGCCTTACCGCGGCGGTACGCTCCTCTATTATTATCTGGTCATGGATAAAGCAAACGCGGAACGATATTTTGTGCAATACTATGATTTCCATGCCAACAGGGAGGAAATCGACACTTATTTTGGCAGATACCTCTCAGGCGGCTTCCAACTTGGAGATTTTGCAGATCCTACGACTGAGTATACGATCTTGGGCAACAGCCTGGTGAGCAGCGCCCTCTCGGCGAGCGGCGTGACCCTGCTGACCGGTGTGGATCAGACGACCTTACAGACACCGCCCGCGGGAGGGGAGGCGGCGCCCCCGCCGGCAGATCCGAACGACTACACGGAGACCGGTGAGAATGCGGATGAAGTGAAGAACGAAAAGGCGGAAGCGGCTGTGACGACGCTCACGACGCAGATCAAGAACCGTTATAAGCGTTTAAACTTTAACCTTACGGAGGAAGCTCTGCTTCCAACGGATCCCGCGATTCCGGGAGAGGCGGATCCCGACAATCCGCTTTATGATGCTGCCAAAGCATCTGAGTATGTGTTTAAGAGCATCATTAAATGTAAAGTGACCGGAGGCAGCACAGACAATGTGGAGGATTATCTGGACAGTCTGCATAAGACGCATGTGGCTTACACAACGTCTTCGGATAAATGGGCATATCTTACAAAAGATGATGTGACCCTTTCGGGGCTCAGCGCGGTATCAGTTAGCACGGGACATACTTGCGGGGTGTCGGATTTAAGGCTCTTGGTTTGCCTTGGCGACGTGACGGTGGACTGTGACTTCAAAGGCCTGATTATTGCCAAAGGGAAGATCACCGTGACAGGGGGAAGCAGCATCAAACCCGGCGGAACGGAGCTTGCTGATGTGCTGCAGGCAAACAGTGAAGATTGGGTAGCGGATGGCAGCGGCGATAATAAAAAGCCGATCGATATGTTTTGGAATGCGGGCGGTAGTCTCTTGAACGGGGCGCAGGCGCCCGATGTGGATGATGCCGGTAATCTGACACTTGATTACAGCGAGATCGTCCGCTACATGAATTGGATCAAGAAGTAATCAGGAAGGAAGATAAATTTGTATAACGAATGTTATAGAAAAGATAACAGAGGTTATTCTATCGTAGAGATGGTCATTGTCATTGCCATTATTGCGATTATCATCAGTACCGTGTTTTACACTGTCATCATCGTTTTCAGTGCCAATGCGAAAAGCTGTGCCAATGATATCCAGCGCGCCATCGGGGACTGTAAGGTGACGACGATGGGGAAGTCGGCGGCTTACATGGAACTGTACCGGGATACGGATCAGAACATTTACACACGGATGTATGTCTGGGACAAAAGCGCGAATGGCGGCGCAGGCGATTACGTGCCGTCTGAACCGCAGAAGGTGGGCACGAGCAGGGTTTATGTGGCATATAAACGGAAGGGCGATGCGGCAGGCACGGAGACGGAGCTCCTTTCGGGAGCGGCGCCGATCGAAATCTGCTTCGACCGTGCGAACGGCGGTTTTAAGGAGGATAGAAGCGGCAATCTCTATGAGATCATATACGTAAAGGGTGGAAGTAAGAGCTACGAGATTGCACTTACAAAGCTTACGGGTAAGTCTGAGGTACAGGCAAAATAGCGGCTGCTTTTTGGACGCGGGGAACTGATACCCGGAGAAGGATATGGGAATGGCAAAACGGGGGAAGGAAATGCGTATGAAAAGGAATCAGAAAGGCTTTACCATAGTGGAATTGTTGATCGCGGTGGCGATCCTGTCCATCGTCATAGTGACGGTGTGCGGGTTTATTCTGGTCGGTTCCAGAAGCTATGCGGCGGGAAACAGCGATATCAATGTGCAGCAGGAGGCGCAGCTGGCCTTGAATCAGATGTCGGATTTGTTGATCGACACGACCAGAAGCGTAACCTATACAGGTTTTGACGCGGGCGGAACGACTTCCGGAACGGCGTTAAAAGACGGCGATTTTACTTTTACGCCAGAGGACAAGAGCCTGGTGATGCTAAACGGTACGGCTGTCAAAAATCCAAGCGGCGGTCCCAATCCCATCATAGAAGAGGGAAACGGCAATAAAAACTATCATTTTTACTGGGATAAGAGCGAGGAAACGCTTTTTTATGCGGAGGCGGATGCAAAGGATCCGGTTCCGGATTTCGGCGATCCCGCAGCGGAATGGGTGGTTCTGGCAGGCCATGTGACGGACTTTTCGGCAGACTTAAGTCAGGTGGCGGAGAAACGGGTCGTAATGCTTGCCCTGACCTTTACGGACGGTACAAAGGAGTATGTTACCTCCAATAACGTCACCATCCGCAATAAGGTGGGCGTTAACGATGCCAAACTTGATCCGATCAACAAGAAAAAGACGCTCAATATCTTCCCCAGAGATAATCCGATCGTAGAGCCGGGCGAGACCTATCACTTTTCTACCCCCAAGGTGACGGGTGAGAACGTGACGGACAGGAGCGTTACCTGGTCTTTGGCGACGGCGGGCGGTAACAGCCCTTCGCATGGGACCACCTTTACGGATGACCAGAACGGTATTTTGCAGGTGGCGACAGATGAACCGGCAGGGGTGCTTGATGTGGTGGTTACCACCAACGCGACGGATTCAGACGGCAATCATGCTTCCTGTACGGTACCGGTTCATATTAAGCGCGTTTATCCGGAGGGAACGGGTGTCGTTTTAGCAAAAACATCGGATACGGATGCGGAAAACGGGGCAAATGAGATTTCCCCGGGCTGTACCTTTACCATAACGGCAACCGTCTCGGGATACAAACTGGGAGAAGTCTGCAGTGTGTGCGGCGACGACGTTACCATGGATAAACAGGTTTCGTACAAGGACAACCCGTACGGGAATCCGTATCACTGGCTGATCCATGATCCGAGCGCTGTACCCGGAGCGACGACGGATTGGAAGCCGCAGGAGCATATTGATATCGTTGACAGCGGACCGGATCATGCAACCTTTTATTTGCACCCGGATGATAGTGTTACATATGACGTAGTTATTCAGGCAATGTCGACTTTGTCGACACAGCCGAATGCGGCCTCCGGCAGGCAATACGACACATGGGTGCCGGGCTCTATCAGATTGAAGATGGTGAAACATGATGACGAGGCGGAGCCGTATGGCGGTAATCTGAAATACGGCGAACAGACGCTGGATGAGAAGATTCGAGAGGGTCTTTCCACGGATCATCCCAAGTATGCGACCGCAATCCGCGTGGTGGATAATACCGGCAAGATGCCGGACAGGGTACTTGTGTATTTTACCATTGGCGGCGGTGCCAACTACCGAATCTGTCCCGACCTGTTTGATCTGGACTTAAACGGAAGCTATACCTTTTATATGCAGGCCATCGATCCCGTATCGAAGGAAAATCGTGATAAATACAATAAGCATGAGATAGGGTCTGTTATTGAGGATGATGCTGCCGCAATCAAGGAGGAATATTTCGCTCATCTGGATAAGAAGAAACCTTATGGGTATATAGGCGATAAATATCCGCACGGCAAGGTGTTTTACGCGAAGCTGGATCGGCCGAAGATTGCCTTGAAAATGCAGGGAGTGGAGTATCCTCTGGGAAAAGGCATTACCTGTACGCCCGTCAATGTTTACACGACAAACCGACTTATTGAAAAAGCTGCCCCTTACCGATATGAAAATATCGAAGGCAATGCGGGTATGAACGGCATGGTCTACAGTCTTTATGAGGGAGACGGGAATGTTCAGTCCCAATGGAAAAAGCTCTATTATTATGACGAAAAAACCATGTCCTATCAGGGGAGCCAGGCGATTAGCGGCGGTGCGGCACAGTTTAATCCCGGCGGCGATCCCTTCATGCAGTTGAATGATATGAACAACCGGGAAAAAGGCTGCGGGAAATACCACATCGTTCCGGGTATGTTATATCAGAATAAAGAATACAAGGATTATGAGATTATAGGCTGGCAGGGATTTGACTATCCGAATCTGCCACGTCAAGTGCGATATTATGAGTTTGACGAAAATACGGTTCATGCAGAGATCAGTTCCAAATTTACAATGGAGATCAATCATAACCGATTTAAAGGCAAAGTGATGTTTCCGTTGCCGGAGGGGATGGAAAAGAATCCATTGTTCCCCAATATGAACAGCCTGGAATGGCAGACCTCAAGCGGCAGCCTCACGGTACCGGCTCTGCAGGATGGGTCAAACGATGGGCAGAATCTCACCTTTAGCTATATCAACTATCGGCGTATCGAAAGTGATAATGCCTGGGAGGTAGAACTTTTCGAGGAAGAGATCCTGGCGCAGGAGAGAAAGATCCGCACCTACTCCTACGGTGTTTATAAGTGTAAGAAGGGCCAGGAAAAATGGACGTTTTTATATTCCGGTGCGACTACGGACAGGGAGCTGAAGCTTAATCTGGAAGGGATAACAATAAACGGGAATACCCGCAAGATGTATTTCCCGCTGCCGTCGGAGATCGGTTTCCCGTTTAGGGGCGGTGTGACGAAGATTGAATGTAATGCAAGTCATGTGGTATTTGATGATGCGGGAAATGTTGATCAAGGGTGGCTGCAAAACAACAATGTCAGAATCAAATATGAGCATGTTGGAAATGTTCACAGAATCATGTTTGTGAATAAATATTATGAACCGCAGGAGTTCGCTGCCTACGAATGTACGGATGGCGCATCCGGGTGGACGAAGATCCGTCCCAAATAACAGGCCGTCGGCAAGCGGCGTCGCGATCGTGGGGGCGATGGCGGCAAATAAAGAAACTGTGACAGCGCTGTGGCGGAGGAAAGAGGAACCGCGACGGCGCTGTGGCGGCGAGTGGAGCGGACAAGAACCGTTAGAGTAGCGGATATAGTGGCTGTAACGGCGATGTAGGGGCAGATGTAGCGGTTGACATAAGGGAACATCATACGATAACATGGAAAGAGATAGTCTGTAAACCGCAGTTTGTAAGAATGACCGTTTTCTGAGAGAGAAGGTGTAGTATGGGGAACAATGATTTTAAACCTATCCTGAAACGGGATAACGATAAAAACCCCAAGAATCTGATCGTTTTGATATTTGCATTCATTTTTGGCGTGGCGGCGGCTGTTGCGGCGGTCTGGCGCGTTGGTGGATTCAGGGGAAAAAGGAGCGCGGAGGCGTCAGAAAGTGACAGTGCGCAGACGAACAGAGAGTTAAAAAAGCTGATCAGGGAGCTGCGCAGCGAAAACGAGCGCAGGCAGCGTGCGGAACGCCAAGGCAAGGAAAATAAGGAAAAGGCAGACAACGCATGGGAAAATGCGGAATTGCCGCCTGTGCAGACCCAGAAGGTAAAGCCTTATCATTCACGTAAACGCATATCCGCAAAAAAGATATTTGGTCGTGCGGTGGCAGTCGCGGTGGCGGCGGCGCTTGTGGTGACCGGTCTCTATCTGGCGCCTTATGACAGAACACCCGCGCCTGTGGTGCAGGCGAGAGAGTCCTTCGGCGGCATTAAACAGGTTGTAGAGGAACATAACCGGGAGAATCCCTTTGTGATTCTGGACATTGTACCCGGAAAGGCATATTCTACGGTAAACGGCAAAAATTATGAGTTCTCTCTGGGCACCATCGGCTACCTGGCGCCGGGGCAGTCACCGATTCAGCAGGATCTTCTGCGCATTCTTACGGGAGCTGACAAGGAGAGCTTTTATAACTATTCCAACAGGAAAGAATTGACTGATTCAGTCATGGGAAGCGGTTATGCCGGGATCACCTATCGGGAAGCATACGAGGGAACGGAGAAGCTGAGTGACGGATGGAGCAGACTGTTTGAAGCGGTGTCGGTGACGCCGGATGAGAATGGAAATCTGCCGGAAGGATCCTGCCCGACAGGGAGACTCTGGGCCCACGTGCAGCCGAAACCGGATAATGCGGGGGATGATTCAGGATATGTTTATGACTTGATTGGTCAGTCCGCAGGGATTTCATTTTCTGAGTCATTTGCAATGAGCCTTCCGACGCTGGCGGATGTGTTTGAATATGTGGAAGGCGGCGCGGGAGATTATCGGATTACATTTCGAGACCCGGCGCTGAGTAAGAGAGGGTATCGTGCTGAGGTAGTCAGGAGCGCTGACAGCATTAGCGAACTGGTAGGCAGTTATTCCCCGGCTACGGGCGTGTACCGGGTTGTGGATGGGAAGTACCAGTATGTGGGTATGCTCGAGTCTGTACCGGAAGAGGAACCGGAACCGACGCCCGAACCGGAACCGACACCTGAACCGGAACCGACGCCCGAACCGGAACCGACACCTGAACCGGAACCGGCACCCGAACCGGAACCGACGCCTGAACCGGAACCGACGCCTGAACCGGAACCGGATCCTGTGCCAACACCGGAGCCGACACCTGAACCGGAGCCGACACCAGAACCAGC
>DLAF01000025.1:0-23089 GCA_002492725.1 Lachnospiraceae bacterium UBA7054 | reverse complement strand
GAACCAGCGCCCGAACCGACACCGACACCTGACGCGATGTCCGCTTCCAATATGGTATTGGAACCTACAGTGGCAGGCTGGCATTTCTTTGTGGATACGGGAGTGTTGATGCCGTCGATGGAATTTGCATCGGCTTCTGATCCGAATCCGACACCGACACCCGATCCGACGCCGACACCGGAACCGACACCGACACCCGACCCGGCGCCTGCACCGGAACCGACGCCTGAACCGGAACCGGCGCCTGCACCGGAACCGACGCCTGAACCGGAACCGGAACCGACACCGACACCGACACCCAATCCGGGGCCGACACCGGAACCAACGCCGACACCCGACCCGGCGCCTGCACCGGAACCGACGCCCGAACCGACACCGGAACCGACGCCTGTTCCGGAGCCAATCCCTACGCCGGAACCGGAACCGACGATTCAGCCGAATTTGCCGACTGAGGGAACTTATTGCATCTTAAAGTTTACCTATGTAGAGACGGTGCAAGAGGAATTTTTGTATCAGATTGCTGATTTCAGTATGATTCCCGAGGGTGGATCGCGGCCTTTTGACAGCTATGTGATAAAGGGAGCGAGTCTGCGTCATAACGACCTGAATGCGGAGGTAGGGACAGAGGATATTTTTGCTGCTGCTTCCGGAGATGAGCCCCAAGCATACTTTAGATATGTAGGTGAGGGAGGGCACTATAAGATCACCAGAGAACCCGGCATGACAAATGTGGCTGTAACGGCTGAATTTGCGATGCAGGAATTTGGTGGCGCTTCCGATGCAGCGTTAGTGGATACCGATGCGCAGGGGGAAATGATGTTTGCGGCGGCAAGCGGTTCCGTGCATTATGTTGAACTGCAGAATGCACCTGTGTATATCCGCTGTACCGGCGGAAAGGATCTGCTGAGAAAATATGTGTTCAATACCCTAAAGGCACAGGACAATGCTACTGATGATTTCCTGATCAAAGTCAATACAGTGCTTGCGGGAGATGTGACATATCAGATGGTTCAGGAAGCTGACCTTGTTTACATGGAGGAAGGCACGGGGCTGTATCTTGATCAGAATACGTCGAAGAGCTATATTGATGTCAAGCATCCAAATGACGAAGACGCGGTAAGGGATATCACCGATACCGTGATCACATGGCTGCTGCGCAGCGTGGTGGAGGGATCAAAGCCCATCATCGTGGATTACGGTATTACAACCTTTAAAAACAACGAGGACGGGGAAGGGTATGAGGGCAGCAAGTATCAAAAGCTGGCAAAAGTCTTCCTGAAAAAGGATCTCACCGCCTTTTATAACGAGATGGCGAAATCGGACGATCTGGCGAACAGCGCTTTGATGAACGTGGATCAGGAAAACGACGAGTTTCCCAATAAAGAGGACAATGAGTTTCATTATGTAAACCGAAATGTCTATCTGGTAAACGGAACGCCTCTGGTAGGGGATGATTTTGCAGACGCAATGGAGGAGAAAAACGCGGTAGCCGGCTTTGCCGAGGTGCTGGCGGCAATCCGGGCGGAGAATGTGATGCTGCCCGAGGAGGAAAGGATATCCGAAACGGTCAGCAAGGCCATGGCGATGCAGTATATTATCAATTACTCTTTGGGACTGATCGGGGAGTATAAGGATCTCTCGATCCTGGAGCTGCAGCCGACGGCGAATAGGAATTCCGATCTGCACTGCAGTGAGAATCCGGATAAGGGAAGCGTCGTCCTGTTCTGGCAAAAGATTGGTTCAAACGGAGAAAGCCTGAGCGGAGAGGGTCAGCAGATCTTGAGAAGCTCCAGGAAGATTGACATAGATGTCGAGATCAGTTCGGTGGCAGCTTTTAACAGCAGTTATCAGGACATTAATGAAGACTATAACATGATCTTCATCGGTCTGGACGGACAGCGTCTCTATCATGCGACGGACGGGGAAGGAAGGCAGACGGCCGTCTACAACGATGAAACCTTAAACGGCAGGGTCTACCATACAGGTGATCGCGTGGCGGGCAGTGATACCAAATATGATGCAAACGACATCACGGAGCGAAAAAAGGAGGCGCTGCTTAATTATCTGCGGGCCGGCTATCCCATCGTGGTGGAGAATGACTGCTTTAAGGGCAGAAGCGCCAGAAAAGCGGAAGAAAAAGATATCAATACGAAATATATTGCCTCCGACTCGCAGATGTATGATTTCTTAAAGGAAGCAATCTCCATGGGCAGATCCGATGATGAGGAGGATAAGTGGGAGAGCGGCGTTGGTATCTATACCATTGAGGATGTGCACAGCAGCGCCATGTTTCCGGTGCAGCTCAACGCCCTGCGGCCAAAGGTTTCCCTCTACACGGGACAGACGCAGGACGAGGAGGAAGACGAAAACGAGACTTCTTACGACATGATCGCGACGGCGCCGGTACCGGAGAAGGCGGGGGTATATCGTGGAACGATCGAATACCGCGTTTCCAGCGACAGAAGGGGAGAGGATAAGACTTACAGAGGCAGTCTGGACAGACATCTGTATCTTGATTTGAATTATGACGGTGTTTTTGCGCCCGAGGAGGAATTTCATAATTATCTGTTTGAAGATGCGGCTGACGGCGGAAAGATCAGTGTTGATTTCAATGAGGTAAACTTTGGCGTTGTTCCCTGGAAACTGGAATTGACAGATAGCGATAACCGGTTTCGCCGGGGTTCGATGCAGGGCTGCTTTACCATAAACGGAAGCGAAGCGGCAAAGATCAAGGTGCTGCAGGTGCTCGACAACAAAGCGGAAAAGAAAGATGAAATGGCTGGAAATGAAGCCAATCTCCAAAATCAGTATGAAAAAGTGGAGAACTCTCTGCTGGCCCATTATCTGCGGGGCGTGGAATCTCGCGTTAAGATGAATTGGGAGATTGAGACGGTGACGCCGGCGGAACTGGCGGAGCGGCTTACCAAAAACGCAGATTACCTTTCGCAGTGGGATGTGATGGTGCTTGGCTTTGGTGATAGCGGGAATCCCGGAGATACAGTGACTGCTGCGGTCAATCAGTTTATTGCCGCGGGCGGGAGTGTCCTCGTTTCTTCGGCGGGCGCATCGACAGACAAGGGAAGACTCGGCCTGTCGGCGGCGGTTCTGGGACAGGAGGAAGGCTTAACTTACGGAAAACTTGGTCTGCACAGCGACTCCAAATACCGTTATGACGGCATTCTTGCCGGTATGTTCAACAAGATGTCAGGCTTGTATGTGGACCGTATCAATGACGGCACGATTGCGAAATGGCCGTATGTGATCAAAGAGCAGATTCAGCTTGGCGACAGTACGGAGGTCTCGATGCCCGACTATCTGCTGGATATCGATACGGCAAAGGAGGAGGGACAGCCATATGCTACGGCATGGTTCACCCTGCTCGATCAGGAAATGTCAGGCGGCGGTTATAGCGTATCGCCCCACGATGGAAAGAATAACTACTATCTGTACAGCAAGGGCAATGTGGTGTACGTGGGACAGTCGCAGTATCCGTACACATACGACAGAGAGAGCGGGGAGACACCGGACGGAGACGGCATAGATGAGTGTATGATCTTTGTCAATGCCCTGATGGCGGCTTATAATGGCGGCGTGCATAAGGCGAAAGTCTCTATCGTGGCAGGCTTTAACGGGTCGGCCAAGGTGGAGAGCGTTACCATTCCCTTTGACGTGGCCTTCAAGGCAGAGGGGGATACAAAGGGCGGTATTTTAGGGGATACGATCGATGTCTATTTCCGCTTTACGGATAATAACATCGCCGTGGATAAAACGACCAAAGGCACCTTCTATTATAAGAGGGCTGGTGCAGCCGCGGATGCCACGCTCCTTAATCCGGATGGCGGTATCAACGAAGCCGATTATACGAACTTTACCGATAGAACCTCCATCTGGATGGTGGAAAACAATCGTCTTGTGGAAGTGACGGACGGCAATATCGTTCCGGGCAAGGTGTACCGGATCAAGGCGCCTTTGGAGGCTATGCAGGCGGGAGAAGAAGAACAATCACAGATTTGCGTGCTGCTCACAAACAACTACACGAGAGCGCAAAAAGTTGTGGAGGCAAAGGGTATGGATGCGGTATCCCTGAATCGTGCCCAAATGTTCCTATTAGAATAGGAAATTTTAGTGGAAATAAATTCCATAATAATGAGGCGAAAGAGTCCGTGCGTATGCGCGGGCTCTTTTTTACGGCGTTTTGGCACAGCCGGGTGCAGGATGGGAATTGTGCTTGACAAAACGCTGTTTTTAGTCGTATCATAATTCTATCGGAATTTTCTGAGTTATCTTTTTATTCTATGTATGTATTTCAGGCGTATCGCCGCAGAATTTCCGAACGAGAACAAAAGGTAACAGAGTAGTAAAGAAAACATATAGCATTATGAAAAAGGAGGGAATGTTTTGCTCAGTACAATTACATCGGGAGCCGTTTATGGTGTCCGCAGTCATCTGATCGAGGTGGAGGTGGACGTATCTCAGGGCCTGCCCTGCTTTCAGATCGTGGGCCTGCCGGGAAGCGAGGTGCGGGAGGCCAGAGATCGGGTAAAGGTTGCGCTGAAAAACGTGGGGATCAAACTGCCGCCCGTGTGCATCAATATCAATCTCTCCCCGGCGGATCTGCCAAAAAACGGTACCATGTTTGATCTGCCCGTTGCGGTGGGCATCCTGATCGCATTGGGGGAGCTTTCGCAGGAGTCGGTGCAGGATACGCTGCTGTTGGGAGAAATGGGGCTTTCAGGAGAGCTAAAGCCTGTAAAAGGGGTGCTCCCCATCGTGCGGGAAGCGGCGAAACAGGGGATAAAACGCTGTCTTCTGCCGGAGAAAAACGCTTGGGAGGGGGCGCTGACGAAAGAGATGGAGAGCGTCGGCATGAGCGATGTAAAGGAAGCTGTGGACTATCTTGCCGGCAAGATCAAAAAGAAAGGCGCCGGGCGGGAAGGCGCGGACAGGCTTTCCAAGATGCTTACCGGGGAGGAAGTTTCCGGGCAGCCGGATTTTGCGGAGATCAACGGGCAGCAGGGCCTAAAGCGGGCAGCGGAGGTGGCGGCGGCAGGCTTTCACAATCTGCTCATCATCGGTGCGCCCGGTTCCGGAAAGACCATGTTGGCCAGACGCATCCCCTCGATCCTGCCGCCGCTATCTTTGGAGGAAGGGCTGGAAGTCTCTACAATCTACAGTATTTCCGGGCTGCTGCAGTCGGCCGATTCCCTGAAAATGACGAGACCTTTCTTAAATCCTCACCACACGATCACGGGCAGGGCACTTGCGGGCGGCGGGCGGATTCCGGCGCCGGGAGTCATCAGTCTGGCGCATCGGGGTGTACTCTTTTTGGACGAGCTGCCCGAGTTTAAGCGGGAGACGCTGGATATTTTGAGACAGCCGCTCGAGGACAAACAGGTGCAGATCGCCAGAAGCAGCGGCTCTTATGTCTATCCGGCGGACTTTATGTTGGTGGGAGCGATGAATCCCTGCCCCTGCGGGTTCTATCCGGACAGAAACAGATGCCGCTGTACGCCCTATGAGGTCAGAAGGTATCTTAACAGAGTGTCGGGGCCTATTCTGGACCGTATGGACATTTGTGTGGAGGCGCTTCCCATGCAATTTGCACAGATCGCGGCCGGCGGGCAGGAAGAGACAAGTGCGCGGGTCAGGGAGCGCGTGATGGCGGCCAGAGAGAGGCAGTCGGTCAGATTTGCGGGCACGGATCTGCACTTCAATGCGGATATGGGAGCCGGGGAGGTGGAACGCTTCTGTGTTTTGGGTAAGCAGGAGCGGGCTTATATGGAAAAGATGTTTACCGCGATGCAGCTTTCCGCCAGAGCCTACCACAGGATCTTGAAGGTGGCCAGAACCATTGCGGATTTGGACGGCAGCGAGCAAATCGGGAAGCTTCATCTGGCGGAGGCAATCTGTTACAGACAGTCCGACCGCAAATTTTGGAACTGAGGGGGACGGATCAATGGTAGAGGAACGGGAAAAGGCATATCTGCACTGGCTGTATCAGGCGGCAGGCCCGGGCAGCAGGGGATTTCTGCGCTTGCTTGCGCCTTTTGGGACGGCACAGGAGATTTACGGGCAGCTTGGCAGCGGAAAGCTTAAGGAGCGGATCGCGCCGCGCTATGCCCAAAAAGTGGCACAGATGACGGCGTTTAGCAATGGGTACGATGTGGAGGAAGCATACGCAAAGATGCGGGAGCGGGGCATCTGTCTGGTGACGGAGAAAGAGACGCAGTTTCCGGAGAGGCTGAAAAAGATTCCGGACAAACCGTTTGCCCTCTATTATGCAGGACAGCTTCCGCAGGAAGACAAAAAGGCGGTGGCGCTAATTGGCGCGAGGGATTGCAGTGAGTACGGCAGATATATGGCAGGAGAGTTTGGGGCGGCGTTTGCAAAGGCGGGGATTCAGGTGATCAGCGGCATGGCGCGGGGCATTGACGGCATCGGCCAGACTGCGGCGCTGAAAGAGGGCGGTTATTCGCTGGGGGTTTTAGGCTGCGGGGTGGATATCTGTTATCCCCGGGAAAATCAGGCTTTGTATGAAGCCTTGCTTGCAGGCGGAGGGGTCTGTTCCGAATATCCGCCGGGAATCGAACCGCGGGCGATACTCTTTCCGCCCAGAAACCGTATCATCAGCGGCTTTTGCGATGCGCTGTTAGTGGTGGAGGCGAGGGAGAAGAGCGGCACCCTGATCACAGTGGATATGGCGCTCGAGCAGGGGCGGGAGGTCTATGCCCTGCCGGGGCGGGTTACGGATCCTTTGAGCGGCGGCTGCAATCGCCTGATCAGACAGGGGGCAGGCCTGGTATCCACACCGGCGGAACTGTTGGAGGAGCTTTTCGGAAAGCCGGGTGGAGCGTTTTTGGAAAAAAGCGGCGGTCGGGAAAAAGGGCAGCAGGGCAGGCTGGTCTTTTTGGAGGGGATGCAGGGAGAACTTTTTGAAATTCTAGATACAAATCCTTTGCCGGCGGAGGAACTGCAGCGCAGATACGAGGAAAAATACGGAAAAAGAACGGAACTCCCGATTCTGTTTCAGGAGCTTTTGGAGCTGTGCGCGGGCGGCTATGCAGGGCAGATTGGCGGCAGCTATTTTATGAGAATTTTGAAAATTTGAGATAAAAGGATTGTAAAAAAGTAAAATTTTGCCCTTGCATGCGCTTGGGAATCGGTGTATAGTGTTGCATGTTGAACGGGGTTTGACTTTAGAATGAAACAGACAGGGGAAAGGTTATGGCAAAATATCTGGTAATCGTGGAGTCGCCTGCAAAGGTAAAGACGGTGAAAAAGTTTCTGGGCCCGAACTATGAGGTGGCGGCCTCTCAGGGGCATGTGCGCGATCTGCCCAGGAGTGTGCTGGGGATCGATGTGGACAATGATTTCGAGCCCCGCTATATTACGATTAGGGGCAAGGGAGACATTCTGGCGAATCTTCGCAAGGAAGTAAAGAAAGCGGAGAAGGTTTATCTGGCAACTGACCCGGACCGCGAGGGGGAGGCCATTTCCTGGCATCTGCTTTTCGCGCTGAAACTGGAAAACAAAAAGGTGTATCGCATCACCTTCAATGAGATCACGAAGACGGCGGTAAAGGAGTCCTTAAAGAACGCCAGGGAAATCAATATGGATCTTGTGGATGCACAGCAGGCCAGGAGATGCCTGGACCGCATGGTGGGTTACAAGATATCGCCCGTGCTGTGGGCAAAGGTGAAGCGCGGCCTTTCCGCAGGTCGTGTGCAGTCCGTGGCACTGCGCATCATCTGTGACAGGGAGGAGGAGATCGCAGCTTTCATCCCGGAAGAGTACTGGACGCTCGACGCCCTTCTCAAGGTGGAGGGGGAGAAGAAGCCCCTGACTGCGAAGTATTACGGCAGCGATGGAGAGAAGCGCACGATCGCCTCCAGAGAAGAAATGGAGCAGATCAAAAAGGAGCTTGCGGGCGTATCCTATCAGATCGCCAGCGTGAAGACGGGTGAGCGGGTCAAGAAGGCACCCCTGCCCTTTACCACGTCCACGCTCCAACAGGAAGCCAGCAAGGTCTTAAATTTTTCTACCCAAAAGACCATGCGTCTGGCACAGCAGCTCTATGAGGGCGTGGAAATCAAGGGAAGCGGCACGACCGGCATTATTTCCTATCTGCGTACCGATTCCACCAGGATCTCGGAAGAAGCCGAGGCGGCGGCGAAGCGTTTCATCACGGAAAAATATGGCGAGGCTTACGCTGCCGGAACCGAGCAGGAGCGAAAGACCGGTCAGAAAATACAGGATGCGCACGAGGCAATCCGCCCCACCGATATTGCAAGACTGCCGATTGACATCAAGGATTCCCTTTCCAGAGATCAGTTCAGGCTCTATCAGCTTATCTGGAAACGGTTTGCGGCCAGCCGTATGGCGGCAGCGGTGTATGAGACTACCTCGGTGAAGATCGACGCGGGAAGGCATCGCTTTACCGTGGCGGCTTCAAAGCTTAAATTTGACGGTTTTATGAGCGTCTACACGCAGGAGGAGGACAGGGAGGAGGAAAATACCCTGATTCGGGGGATTGCGGAGGACACAAAGCTGACGTTATCCTCTCTGGAGGAGAAGCAGCATTTTACCCAGCCGGCCCCCCATTATACGGAGGCTTCCCTGGTGCGGGCGATGGAAGAACTTGGCATCGGCAGGCCAAGTACCTATGCACCTACCATCACAACGATCCTTGCCAGAAGATATATTGTAAAGGAAAATAAGAATCTCTATGTGACGGAGTTGGGAGAAGTTGTCAACAATATGATGAAGGAGGCGTTTCCCTCTATTGTGGATGTCAATTTCACCGCGACCATGGAAGCGCTTCTTGACGGCGTGGAGGAAGGAACCGTCAAGTGGAAGACGGTGCTGAAAAATTTTTATCCTGATCTGAAAGAGGCGGTAGAGAAGGCGGAGAAGGAGCTTGCGGAGGTGGAGATCGCCGACGAGCTTTCCGACGAGTTCTGTGAAGTCTGCGGCAGACAGATGGTCATCAAGTACGGCCCTCACGGCAGATTTTTGGCCTGCCCGGGTTTTCCGGAATGCAGAAACACCAAGCCTTATTTTGAGAAGATCGGTGTGGCCTGTCCCAAGTGCGGTAAGGACATTGTTCTGAAAAAGACCAAGAAAGGGCGTAAATACTATGGCTGTATCGATAACCCGGACTGTGATTTCATGGTCTGGCAGAAACCTGTGGATGTGAAGTGCGACCGCTGCGGTGCAATCATGCTGCAAAAAGGGAATAAGCTGGTCTGCTCCGATGAAACCTGCGGATTTGTCAGGGATATGCCAAAGGAGGCTGCGCAGGAGGCGTGAGAAACAGGACGAAGCGGTAGAATGCTATGTACAGCGGATATCAAATTTACAAAATATTCAAAAAATGGGAACAATTAATGGAATATACGGTCAAATTGCGGCGTTAACACATTGAAAATGCTCAAATGGTGTGATAAAATCTAAGTGTTGGAGTCTGATTTTGGAAAATACGATTGAGGAGTAAACACAATGAGCAGTGTGCAGTTATTGGATAAGACCAGAAAGATTGGGAAACTTTTACACAACAACAATTCGGGAAAGGTAGTTTTTAATGATATCTGCGATGTCCTGAAGGAGATTCTGACCTCCAATGTGCTGGTGGTGAGCAGAAAAGGAAAGGTACTCGGCATCGGTGATACGGAGTCGGTGGAGTCTATCACGGAGTTGATCGTGGATCATGTGGGTGGGTTCATCGATCCCATGTTAAACGAACGTCTGCTGGGGGTGCTTTCGACCAAGGAGAATGTCAATCTTGAGACGCTCGGCTTTGAGAGTCCGGGGATCCGGCGCTTTCAGGCGGTAATCGCTCCCATCGAGATATCGGGTGAGCGGCTGGGCACGCTCTTTCTCTATAAGTGTGACGACCAGTACGACATCGACGATATCATCCTGTGCGAATATGGCACGACTGTAGTGGGCCTGGAAATGCTGCGGGCAGTCAGCGAGGAAAACGCGGAAGAAAACCGCAAGGTGGCGGTGGTGAAATCGGCGATCTCCACGCTCTCTTTTTCGGAGATGGAGGCTATCACCCACATTTTTGACGAGCTGGGCGGCATGGAGGGAATCCTTGTGGCCAGCAAGATCGCGGATAAGGTGGGCATCACCCGCTCGGTCATTGTAAACGCCCTCAGAAAATTTGAGAGCGCGGGCGTGATCGAATCCCGCTCTTCGGGCATGAAAGGCACATATATCAAGGTTTTGAATGATGTGGTCTTCGAAGAGGTAGAAAAACTCAAAGAGCAGGGACGGTTCTAAATAAAAAACTTGTAATTTTTTGTATTTTAATTATAATGAAATATGGACTCTATTATTGTGGAAGGAGTGTGGCAAAATGAGTTCTCTGATCGATACAAATGTGTTTGACTATGTGAATGTACTGGATAAGGCGATGGATGCATCGTGGCTTCGAAATGAGGCGCTTTCCAACAACCTTGCCAATGCGGACACGCCCGGTTATAAAAGGCAGGATATCAATTTTGAGACCCAGCTTGCCAAGGCGCTGCGGCATTCCCGTTACCAGTCAATGGATGCGAAGGTAGCGGATGTCAAGATGAACCGTCTTAAGCCCATCACCTACACGGATTATGCCGGCTATTCGTACCGGATAGACGGCAATAATGTGGATCCCGACACGGAGGGCGTGTATCTGGCAAAGAACCAGGTAGTCTATCAGGGGCTTTATCAGAGTGTCAACGAGGAATTTAAAAACCTGAAGATGGTTATGAAGTAACAACACGAGAAGAATTTCCTGGGAGGAAAGAAATCATGGCATTGTTTACGGCATTTGATATCAACGCGAGCGGCATGACGGCGGAGCGTTTCCGGATGGATACGATTTCCCAGAATGTGGCCAACATGAATACGACGCGGACGGAGGACGGAACGCCCTACCGCAGAAAGATCGTGGTGTTTGAGGAGAAAAATTCCCAGACGCCTTTTCATCAGGTCTTAAACAGAGCGACCGACCGCTATTCGGGCACCGGCGTGAAGGTGACCGGCGTCTATGAGGACACCAAGACCGAGGGCAACAAGGTCTACGATCCTTCCCATCCCGATGCGGATGAGAATGGCTATGTGATGTACCCGAATGTAAACCCCATCACGGAGTTTACCAACCTGATCGATGCTTCCCGCGCTTATCAGGCAAACGGTACGGCTTTCTCCGCCAGCAAGAACATTGCGACCATGGGTCTGAATCTTTTGACTAACAGCTAAGAGCAGCCGGCTGAGGGCGGGAAAATATTTAAAAACAAGTGTTATGAAATTGCTTAAAATATAGATAACAGATATAAGATGCCGGAGAACGGCGGAGGGATAGGAAATGGCTTTGGATATCACGGAATTGTATAATGTGTCCTCGGGGGTAATCCGGGATGCGGCAAAGGCTGCGCCCACGACAAAGCTCGAGGATTATAAGGAAAACGGCTTTGACAGTCTGTTACATACCGCAATCGACAATCTGAACACGACGAACAGTTATCTGTCGGATGCGGAGGACGAAAAGATCAAGTGGGCGCTGGGTGAGACGGAAAATACGCACGACCTGGCCATCGCTTTGTCAAAGGCTTCCACGGCCCTGCAGTACACAGTGGCGATCAGAGACAAGCTTCTGGAGGCTTACAAGGAACTGATCCAGATGCAGATTTAGTTGTCAGTCCGGTAAGGGCAGGATGCTGAAGGGGAGAGAGTTGCCGTGGAAAGAATAGTCGAGAAACTGAAAGAATTGGGAAGTAAGATACTGGAGTGGTGGAACCGCTTTACGGCAAAGCAGAAGACTTTGATCGTGGGTGTGGTTGCAGTACTCATTATTGCGCTTGTTTTTATCGTATCGTGGCTTACCAAGCCGCAGTATATCCTGCTCCGGCAGTGCGAGACGACAAAAGAGGCCGCGGAAGTACGCGATCTTTTGGAGGCGGACGGCTATCATTACCAGATTTCGGACGATGGATTGACCGTGACCATTCTGGCCGAAGAGATTGGCCGGGCAAATCTTCTGCTTGGGGCCAACAATATTCAGGCGGCCGGTTACGGCATCGAGAACGTGACGGATGGCAGTTTTTCTACCACGGAGTCCGACAAGCAGAAAAAGCATGTAAAATATCTGGAAGAGCAGCTGGCAAATGATTTCCTGTCCATGTTCACGGCGATCAAGAGGGCACGAGTCAAACTGAATATTCCGGAGGATAACGGAACGCTGATTGCCAGGGAAGAGGAATCTTCCGCCTGGGTACAGCTGGAATTAAAGGACGAGTTCCCACAGGAGAACGCGGCCTATTTAGCGCGTGCGATTGCGACGGCGTTAGGAAATAAGACGACAAACAATATTGTCATTTTGGATACGGATGGCAATATGCTCTTTACGGGAGACGAGAATTATTCGGCCTCCGGCTTGGCAAATGCCCAGCTTTCCGTGAAGAGTGAGGCGGAAAAGAATATGATCAATAACGTGCGGCGGGTGATCCTCGGCACGAATGAATTTGACAATGTGGAGGTTTCGCCCAATCTGGTACTGGATTTTTCCAACCAGAAGACGACGGAGCATACCTATACCCCGGCGGACGGACAGACCCAGGGCGTTTTAAGCCATGAGGATATCTTCAGTTCCGAGAATACCAGCGGCATAGGCGGCGTGCCGGGGACGGACTCAAACGACGACGATTCCACTTATGTGATGGAAGATAACAACCGGTCTTCCTCCACGCAGAGCGAGGAGAGCAGGGATTATCTGCCCAACGAGAAGATCACCACCACGGAGTCGGCCGGTGGGACAATCGATTACGGCGCATCGTCTCTTTCTGCTTCCCTGATTCGCTACAATGTCATCCGCGAGGAGGACGCAAAGATGCAGGGTCTGCTGGACGGTATCAGTTGGGAGGAGTATAAGCTCAACAACACGGAGCGTACCAGACTGGAACTGGATGAGGCGTTCCTCACGGTAGTAGCGAATGCCACGGGCATTTCTTCGGATAAGATCACGCTGGTAGCTTACAGTGAAAATCTGTTCTTTGACGCGGAGGGTTCTGCGATCACGGCAACGGATGTGGTACAGATTCTGCTCATCGTGCTGATTTTGGCACTTTTGGCCTTCGTGGTACTCAGAAGCATGCGCAGCGAGAAACACGAGGAGGAAGAGGAAGAGCTGTCTGTGGAGAACCTCTTACAGTCTACTGTACAGTTGGAGGAGATCTCCTCTGAAAACGAGTCGGAGGAGAGAAGACTTGTCAATAAATTCGTGGAAGAAAATCCGGAAGCGGCGGCAAACTTGCTGCGCAACTGGTTAAATGAGGACTGGGGGTAAGAAAAATGGCAGCGAGGTCGTCGGCAGACCAAAATATAACCGGCATCCAAAAAGCGGCTATCCTGATGATTGCTCTGGGACCGGAGAAATCCGCAGCAATCTTTAAACATCTCAAAGAGGACGAGGTGGAAGAACTGACGCTGGAGATCGCCAATACCAGAAGCATTACACCGCAGCTTAAGGACAGTGTGGTCAACGAATTTTATCAGGTGTGTCTGGCACAGCAGTATATCGCGGAGGGCGGTATCAACTACGCGAAAGAGCTTTTGGAAAAATCGTTCGGAGCGGATAAGGCAATGGACGTGATTGGCAAGCTGACGGCATCCCTCCAGGTAAAACCGTTCGAGTTTGTCAGAAAGGCGGATGCGGCACAGCTTTTAAACTTTATTCAGGACGAACATCCTCAGACCATAGCACTTATCTTATCTTATCTGGCGCCCGGGCAGGCGGCGGTCATCGTCTCCGCACTCCCGCCTGACAGACAGGCGGACGTCACGAAACGTATTGCCGTCATGGACAGGACCAGTCCGGACGTGATCAAGGAAGTGGAGAAGGTATTGGAATCCAAACTGTCATCCCTGGTGAACCAGGATTACACGATCATCGGCGGCGTGGACGCTGTCGTGGAGATCTTAAATACCGTGGATCGCGGGACAGAGAAGCATATCATGGAAACTTTGGAGATCGAGGAGCCGGAACTTGCGGACGAGATCAGAAAGAAGATGTTTGTCTTCGAGGATATCCTGCTTTTGGACGACCGTGCGATTCAGCGTGTGCTGCGTGATGTGGATAACTCCGATCTGGCGATTGCCCTCAAGGGCTCCAATGAAGAGGTGCAGAATGCAATCTTTAACAACCTCTCAAAGCGTCTGGCGGTGATGATAAAGGAGGATATGGAGTTCATGGGTCCTGTCCGTATGAAGGACGTGGAGGAAGCGCAGCAGAAGATCGTAAATATCATCAGAAAACTGGAAGACGCTGCAGAAATTGTTATCTCCAGAGGCGGAGGAGACGAAATCATTGTTTAAGATGAAGCAAAGAAATTTATATAAAGCCGGCTGGGTCAGAGTAGACGGTGACGAGAAGTGCGTGATCGACTCCAACGCTCTTGTTGCGGAGCGCATTGAGGAGTGGGAAAATCTTCGCAGGGCCAATGCGTCCGCTCTGCCTTCCTTTGAAGAGGAGGAGGGTGAGAGCGACGAAGCGTTTACAAGCGGTATCGCAGGCGAGGAAATCGACGCACTTTTTGATGACGGGGAGGGCGCTTCCGGCGTGATTAAGGCGGGTGATCTTTCCGGACCGAATTTGGAGGAGATCGAGGCACAGGCGGAAAGGATTCTGGAGGAAGCAAGAGCTGAGGCGGAAAGAATCCTCGAGGATGCACGCAGTCAGAGCATGACAATGCGTGCCGATGCCGTTGAGGAAGGCAACCGACAGGGCTTCGAGGAAGGCTATGCAAAGGGCATGGCTGAGACGGACGGCCTGAAACAGGAACTTGCCGAGAGAAAAAGAGCGCTGGAAGCAGAGTACGACGAGCTGCTGGAAACGCTGGAACCCCGCTTTATTGAAACGATAACAGATGTCTACAGCCATATTTTCGGCGTGGATCTTATGGACAACAGAGATATTCTGGTGCATTTGATTGATTCCACCCTGCGGAAGGTGGAGAGCAGCAGAACTTTTATCGTGCATGTGTCAGCTGACGATTACCCTCATGTAAACATGCAGAAGCAGGCCCTGATCGAGGGCGCTGTGGCAGGCCGCGGCCTGATCGAGATCATAGAAGACATTGCTCTTTCCAAGGGAGATTGCCTGATCGAGACGGACGGCGGAATCTTTGACTGCGGCGTAGGAACGCAGTTGGAGGAATTGACCAAGAAATTACAAGTGTTATCCTATGAGAAGGTTTAAGGATGAATCCGGCAATCAATTATTATAAATACAGCAGCATAAAGGATGATACCTTTTTTAGGAAAAAGGGCAGGGTGGAGAATGTCGTGGGACTCACGATCGAGTCTGCGGGCCCGGAGGCAAAACTCGGGGATCTGTGCGTGATTTATCCGGTCGGGAGTGATTTTCCGCCGATCACGGCTGAGGTGGTCGGTTTCAAGGACAAACGCACGCTTTTGATGCCCTGCGACAAAACCGACGGAATCGGGCTGGGATGTATCGTGGAGAATACAGGAAATCCCCTGACGGTGCCTGTCAGCGAGGATCTTCTGGGAAAGGTTCTTGACGGTCTGGGCAGGATCGACGGCGAATATCTGCCGGGCGTGCCTTACAGTGTGGAGGCGCAGCCGCCGGATGCCATGAGCCGCAAGATCATTGACGAAGTGCTTCCCCTGGGGGTGAAAGCCATCGATGGCCTGATGACGGTGGGCAAGGGGCAGCGTATCGGTATTTTTGCGGGTTCCGGCGTGGGAAAATCTACGCTGATGGGTATGTTTGCAAGAAATACAAAAGCAGACATCAATGTAATTGCCCTGATCGGTGAGCGCGGCCGTGAGGTGCGCGAGTTTGTGGAAAGAGATCTGGGCGAAGAGGGTATGCGCCGCTCCGTGGTGGTAGTCGCTACCTCGGATAAATCGGCTCTTGAGAGAAATAAGGCGGCGAAGACCGCCTGTGCGATCGCGGAGTATTTCAGGGATCAGGGAAAGGACGTCCTGTTGATGATGGACTCTCTGACCCGTTTTTCCATGGCACAGCGGGAGATCGGCTTAGCCAGCGGGGAACCGCCGGTGTCAAGGGGCTACCCTCCCAGCGTTTATTCGGAGATGCCGCGTCTTTTGGAGCGGGCAGGCTGTGCGGCGGTGGGATCGATCACCGGCCTATACACGGTGCTTGTGGACGGCGACGACATGAATGAGCCGATCACGGACACCGCCAGAAGTATTCTGGACGGCCATATCATGTTGAACAGGAAGTTGGCGCACCAGAATCATTATCCTGCAATCGATGTATTGCAAAGTATTTCCAGATGTATGAGTCAGATCGTTGATAAGGAGCATAAAATGCTTGCAGGCAAGCTGAAAAACGTTCTTGCCACTTACAACGAGGCGGAAGATCTGATCAACATCGGTGCTTATAAGAGTGGCAGCAACAAAAACATTGATTATGCCATTGAGAAGATCGAGGCAGTGAACGAGTTTTTGATGCAGGATGTGGATTCCAAATATGATTATACGGATGCTGTGGGGATGCTGCGGGAACTTTTCGCAGAGACGGACGAGACGGAGGCGTAACGAAAAAGCCGCGGGCTTATGCTGTTACGTGGAGTGAGGAGTTGACCGGCCATGGCGAGATTCAGATACAGGATGCAGAGCATCCTGAATATTAAGTATCAGCTTGAGACGCAGGCTAAACTCGAGGTCGGCAGGGCGCAGATGCGGCTGCAGGAGGAAGAAGAGAAACAGCAGACTCTGTTTGACAGGAAGGAAGCATATTTTGAAGAGGGCAGGCGGATGCGGGAAAAGTCGGTAAGTGTTACGGATCTGCGTGACAACCGCAATGCCCTTCTTGTGATGGATGAGCTGATCACGGTGCAGCAGTTTGAGGTGATGCGGGCGGCAGAAGCGCTCGAACTTGCGCGGGCAAAGCTGACAGAGATCATGCAGGAGCGCAAGATGCACGAAAAGCTGAAGGAAAAGGCCCTGCTTCAGTTTTTGGAGGACGAAAAGAAGGCAGAAGCCAAGATCGTGGACGAACTTACAAGCTATACCTACGGGCAGCGAGGAAAGGAAAACGAAGATGGCAGCGGAAGCAATGAATATGGGGATGGAACCGCCCATTGATAAAAAAGCGGAAAAAAAGAGATTAAAGGACGAGCGTAACAAGATCAAGAGCGACCGAAAGGCCCAGAAGAAGGAGGCCAAACAGCGTGCCAAGGAGATATCCGAACAGGAGGCAAAGCTTTCTGAAGACGAGGAGGCCGGAGGCGTTTCCGTATTTTTGGTAACGGTTGTTATTGTTGTGATCTGGGTGGCGATCCTCTGCTTGCTCATTAAGCTGGATGTGGGCGGCTTCGGCTCCGGCGTGCTTGCGCCTGTTTTAAAGGATGTGCCGGTAGTCAACAAGATCCTGCCTTCCGACACGACGGTGACGACAGACGATGAGGAATCCTATGGCGGCTACACGAGCCTGCGGGAGGCAGTCGATTACATCAAGGAGCTGGAATTGCAGCTTGAGGACGCGCAGGCGGCCAGCACGGTAGATTCGGAGGAACTGGCACAGCTTCGTGCGGAGATCGAACGGCTTCAGACATTTGAGGATGCGCAGGTAGAGTTTGAGCGTATTAAGACGGAGTTTTATGAAGAAGTAATCTACGCCGACAAAGGACCGGGCCCTGAGGAGTATCAGAAATATTACCAGACGATAGATCCAACCACGGCAGAGTATCTGTATAAGCAGGTGGTTGAACAGGTGGAGGCGGATCAGGAAATTCAGGATTATGCCCAGGCCTATGCGGAGATGAAGCCCGCACAGGCTGCGAAGATTTTTGAAGCGATGACGGACGATCTGGATCTGGCGGCAAAGATTCTTGATCAGATGAGCTCGAAAGACAGGGGTAATATTTTGGGTGCGATGGATGCGGATACTGCGGCCAGGCTGACCCGGATCATGGATCCCGATCAATAAAAAATTAATAACACTTGTAATATTTATTGTTTTTTGTAAAAATCGCTTTATGGGCGGCGAAAGTGAGCCGATATAAAGTAAGAAGCGTTTACAAAGATATATATCGCATGCAATAACATGCGTTATATATAGATGCACAGAACCTTGAAAACTACAGAAAGGAGGAAAGAGCAGGAATGACGGTAGACAATGTAAAAGCCCTGTCGTCTTTTGGCGCAGTGCAGGGCAGTCAGGCCGTGGCCAAAACGGATGATTTCGTGCAGGAACGCTTTGATAAGCTCATGACAAAGATGGGCGATCAGCTGGCGAACATGCAGAAATCTCAGGCATCGGCGCAGACGCAAAAGCAGACAGTGCAGCCGGCGGCGGAAAAAACGCAGATGGTTCCGGAAAAAGCGGAACAGACAGCGAATAAGGCGCAGGAGACTGTACAGCAAAAGGATGCGGCAAAGCAGGATGGCACGGAGCAGACCGCGGGAACGAAAGACTCTGAGGAGGCGAAGACTGCGGCCGACGGTACGCAGGATAAGACCACCGAAGGAGAAAAAGGCGAGGCGGTCACTGAGACGCAGGATGCCGGAAAGGCAGACGCTGCGACGCAGGAAACCGTGGAGGAAGCGGCGAAAGAGCTTGTTGCCGAGATCGCCGATGTGATGCAGATTCCGCTTGAGAAAGTGGAGGAAGCCATGGAGATCCTGGGACTTACGGCAGTGGATCTGTTTCAACCGGAGAATCTAAAACAGCTGTTATTGCAGCTTTCGGAGACCACGGATGAGCTGGCGCTGGTGACGGACGAGACGCTCTACGGCAATCTGCAGGAGCTTTTCGCTTCGGTGAAGGAGACCCTGGGTGCCTTACAGGAGGAACTGGGACTTACGCCGGAGGAGTTGGAGAAGCTGGTAGCCGACATGAGCGAAGCGAAGGAGGAACCGGCAGACGTGCAGCCTGAGGTGCAGATGCCTGTGGGAGATAAGCCCGATGTGAGCGTGGAAGGCATGAAGGATTATGCGGTATCCGTGGCAAAGGACGGCGGCACCGTACAGATTAAGGTGACGGTGGACGATGCAAGCGGTGAAAAGCACGTGAACGAACAGGTGACACAGACGGCGGAATCCGAGACCGAGCCCGTTGCAAAGAAGAGTGGCATTGGCGAGGAACAGCATAGACAGGAGGGCTCCCAGACGGGAGAACAGTCTGCAGGAAGTGCGATGTTACAGCACCTTACGGAACGGACCGGAGAGGTGGAAGCGCCGGCGGAGCAGCCGGTATACACACAGTCCGAGACGAATCAGATCATGGATCAGATCGTGGAGTACATGAAAATTAACATCAAGCCTGAGACACAGGAGCTGGAGATGCAGCTGCATCCCGCAAGCCTGGGCACGGTGCATGTACAACTTGCGGCGAAGGACGGCGTTATTACGGCACAGTTTACCGCACAGAATGAAACCGTAAAGGCAGTATTGGAGACCCAGATGATCCAGCTGAAACAGCAGTTTGAGGAGCAGGGTATCAAGGTGGAAGCTGTCGAGGTCACTGTGGCGAACCATTCTTACGGTGAGCAGTACGGTGGTGAGCGGGATACGGCGGATCAAAACGGCGAGAACGCGAAGAAGGGTACGAGAAGGATCAACTTAAATCTCGACGAGATGGAAGAGGATGGTTTTGAGAATCTCGACGATTCGGAGCGAATTGCGGTGGAAATGATGCAGGCAAACGGCGGTACGGTAGATTATACCGCATAGATAACGCAGGCAGAAAGGAGTGAAAGCATGGGAGTAGTACAGCAAGTAGAAAACGGTAAATTTGTGGATTCCAATTCCGCTGCATCCCTGGCGAAGGCCAAGGAGAAGCTCAAGGGCGGAAACACACTGGACAAAGATGCGTTCCTGCAGCTTCTGGTGGCACAGATGAAGTATCAGGATCCGTTGGAGCCTACTTCAAACACAGAGTACATTTCACAGTACGCGACTTTCTCGGAGCTGGAGCAGATGCAGAATATGAGCGCATCGATGGATCTTTTCCGGGCATCGAGTCTGGTGGGTGAGACAGTTCTTTTGAAGGTGAAAGATTCTCAGGGCAGAGAAACCACCGTACAGGGAAATGTGGACTATGTGGTTTATGAGGGCAACAAGGCTTATTTGTCCGTAAACGGCGATCTTTATTCCATGGACGATCTTGATACCGTGGCAGATCCCACTTACCTGGAGGCTTACAAGCTGGCAGCTGATTTCCTGAATATTCTCAACAAGGTGCCGACACCTGACAAGATGACAATCGCGGATCGCGAGAATGTGGAGAAGCTTGAAGAGATATACAATGGCATGAACGATTACCAGAAGGGCTTCTTAAGCGATGAGCAGATTGAAAAGATGGCGAAGGCTATACAGAAGATGAAGGATCTGGTGGCGATTGCCGAGGCTGATAAGGAAAGCGGCGCAGACAGTGATGACGGGGAAAACGACGGCGACAAGTAAGCCGCAGGGAAGCGATTATCTCAGGGAGGAGAGAGTATGAAGATTCAAGGCAGTTCTTTCCCTTCGATAGAGCAGCTTCAGGATCAATATTTAAAGACAGGCAGATCCAGGGACGGAGCGCCTGCACCGGGAGGCATCAGCTTTCAGGATATTCTGTCAAAGAAGACGGACGGCATGGAACAACGCGGAGAAGTCAGATTCTCCAAACATGCGGCAAACCGCCTGACGGACAGAAATATTGAGCTGACGAAGGAACAGGTGGAACGCCTGAACCTGGGAGCAACAAAAGCCTCAGCGAAGGGAATAAAGGAATCATTGGTCATGGTGGATTCTCTCGCATTTATCGTGAGTGTGCCGAATCAGACGGTCATCACGGCGATGGATCAGACGGAAGCCAATGAAAACGTATTCACAAACATAGACGGAGCAGTCATTATATAAGCCGGACCTTACAGGAGGCTTACCGTCCTCGACTGACAGAGAGGACAGACGGTTCCAAACAGAAGGAGGTCATTTCACTATGATGAGATCACTTTTTTCCGGTGTATCGGGGTTAAAAACCCATCAGACCCGGATGGATGTAATCGGTAACAACATCGCAAACGTAAACACAACCGCATACAAGTCGCAGAACATGGTGTTCAGCGATCTGCTTTACCAGCAGACACAGGCGGCATCCGGCGCGAACGCGGACACCGGGCGCGGCGGTATCAATGCCAGACAGATCGGTCTCGGTTCCAAGACGGCGGCCATCAATACGGCTATCACCAGACAGGGTTACGCGCAGTCTACGAATAACCCCTGGGATGTCATGATTTCGGGCGAATCCTTCTTTATCGTAAACAGCGGCTCTCAGAATTTCTTTACCAGAGACGGTTCCTTCACAATCGACGGTGCGGGTAACCTCGTTATGGCAAGCACCGGTTATCGCGTGATGGGCTGGCAGGTGGATAAGGAGACCGGCCTGATTCAATCAGGCCCCGTGGCGGCTCTGCAGGTGATGAACAGGGAGAATCTGACGGCGCCAGCAGAGGCGACCAGCATGGGCATTGTGTCCGGTATTCTGGATAAGCACGATTCCAATGTCAGCAGCGCATCGGGTCTGGTGAGAACGCTTCAGTTTTATGACGCGAGAGGTTACTCCTATACGGCGAAGTTCAGTATCCACTCACTGAGCAAGGACGGAAACTATTATGTGCAGCTTGACGATATCACGGACAGCAACGGCGTATCCTTAAAGGAGGTTTACAATGTCAACGATATCAGCCAGATTGCGACCTTTGGTCAGGAACGGACTATTCCGGAGACGAAGGTGTACGGCCTTCCTACCGACGGCAGCGTGGAATATATTCCGGCGGCAGGAACCGACCCTGCCAAATTTGTCGTGAATTATCCGTACGGCGATATCCTGAAGGGATTTTCGGATAACGTGATGATGTCCATGGCGGATGATCTGAAGGTAGTAGAACCCAATCCCGCAACGGCGGCAGGCAATATCACCGAGGGTACGGATGTTAAGATGACCGGTACGGTGACGCTGGATCAGAAGATTTTACAGGAGAAGTACGGCGTGACCTTCAATGAGAAAGATAAGAAATATTATTATTCTCCGAAAAAGGCGGATGGCACGTATGATGACCCGAAACCGTTGGAGCTTAATGCAATCGATGATACCAGCGATCCAAATTGGGCGGATGTGCTGGGCCAGCTTGGCGGTGATCTGACGATTTCTCAGGCGCTTACCATGGATGACAAAAACGCGGTGACGGTGACCTTTGCGGCGACCTTTGCGACGACAAAGGATTCCATCCTGTCCGCATCGGGACAGTTTGGTGTGAGCTTGGATTATACCGATGCCAATAAGGAGGAGATTCTGCAGCGGGCTTACGGTCTGACCAGCAAGAATGACCTGACTTATACCATCAACTATATCACACCGGATGGTCATGCCAGCGTTAGCTGCGTCGAGCACTATGTGGGTCACGCGCTGGTGTTTGATACCAAGACGGGTAAGTTTGACTATGTGGGCCAGCAGGAGCAGGATGCGGTGACGCTTGATTTTGCGGCTTCCGCAACCGATATGACCGGCGCCAATGTGAATTTGGAGCATTTTAGTGACATTTCCATCGATTTCTCGACGATCCGCAATGTCAACAACGGCGGGAGTTCAACGATCACTTATGACAACGGCGACGGCGGTGAGAACAATCTCGGCAGCGGCCGTAAGGAAGGCGCGTTGATCAGTATTGAGGTAGCGCAGGACGGTAAGATCAGGGCTTCCTATGACAACGGCCTCTCTAAGCTTTTGGGACAGATTGCGGTGACGAAGTTTGCCAATGCCGCGGGTCTGGCAAAGGTTGGAAATAACCTCTACAATACGACCTTAAACTCCGGTGAGTTTGACGGCGTCGGTATCGACATCACCTCGGACGGTGAGGGCTCCATGGAGTCAGGCGTCCTGGAGATGAGTAACGTCGATCTGGCGGGCGAATTTACCGAGATGATCACCACGCAGCGTGGTTTCCAGGCGAACAGCCGTATTATTACCACCTCCGACTCCATGCTGGAGGAGCTTGTGAACCTGAAGAGATAATAAAAGTAAGGGGCTTCCGTACTGCGGGGGCCTCTTTTTTGGTTTGCGCGCCATGGG
>DLAF01000006.1 GCA_002492725.1 Lachnospiraceae bacterium UBA7054 | reverse complement strand
AGGCGTTATTATTGCTACGGTTGCGGGTGTTCCTATGTATGCGGATATTTTTGGCACAATCCCGATTGCCGAAGCGCTTTTGGCAAAAGGCGCAAGGCTCGGTGTTGTCCTATCCTTTATGATGGGCGTAACAACTTTATCCTTACCGTCTATGATTATGCTCCGCAAAGCTGTTAAGCCTAGACTGCTTGCTGTTTTTATAGCAATTTGTACTATTGGCATTATTGTTGTCGGTTATTTCTTCAATGCAATTCAATTTTTACTTGTATGAATTGTTTTGAAGTAATAAAAATAAATCAAATTAACATGGAGGTAATTTTATTATGGCACTATTTGAAAAGAACAAGAAAGGAAAAGACGGCATTTGCTGTATCAAAGTTTTAGGCTCAGGTTGTGCGTCCTGTCATGCACTATATGAAAACACAAAAGAAGCTGTTAAGAAAATGGGGCTTTCGGTGGAAGTAGAATATGTAACCGATTTACAGAAAGTTATGGAATATGGCGTTATGAGTATGCCTGCCCTTGTTGTAAATGAAAAAGTAGCAGCTATGGGTAAAGTATTGAAGCCCGTCGATGTTGAAAAACTGCTGCACAAATTAGGTTTCTAAAAGATTTTAATGCCCTCAACAGGCTAAGACCCAATAGGAACTATTATAGCATATAGAATAGATCTCTTTCGCTTCTATTGGACGATCTCGCCTTAATCATTTTTGCACTTTTACAGCAGTAGCACTACATAGAAAAACCACCTCTAAACTTTGGCCGGTTCATGGGGTGGAATTTCTTTTTCGCCTTATGAGGTCAACCCACCTTGTGGGCGGTTGCTTTCTCTATGTCTAAAATATCATATCTGGAGAACTGTTTCAAGTATTTTTAATCTTGAGTTTCCGTATGTACGATGAAACAGATTGCTAATTTTTCACATAAAAAATATAATATGATAAACACATGAAAATCAAGAAGAAAAAAGGTAAATAACAGCGCAATCTTGGGCAAACGAGGACAGGATTTATTTGCCGCAATTCGATACAATGATTTTACACAAGGCGAACGAACCAAAGTCCCTTGCGGCGGGCAATCAACCCGGTACAGGTGTAATTCAAAGAAAGGCAGGAAACGACATGTCGATCCAACTGATGCAACAGGCAATATTTTATATGGAAGAACACATTTACGAGGACATCAACTACACTGACGTGGCAAAGAGCATACACATGTCCAACTATAACTTCCATCGTACTTTCAGCTTTATTGCCGGAATGACGGCCAATGAATATATCAGAAACCGCCGTCTTACGCTCGCTGCGCAGGAGCTTCAGACAACGGATCTGTCCGTCATTGATGCCGCCTACAAGTATGGCTATGAATCACCGGAAAGCTTTTCCAAAGCCTTCTTACGCTTTCATGGCTCCACGCCAAAACAGGCAAAAAAGCAGGGCGCAAAGCTTCATCTGTTCAATCCCCTTGTGATAAAAATCATAACAGAAGGAGGCAGTATTATGGATTACAGAATGGAACACAGAGAGGCAATGCAGTTCATTGCGCGGGTTCAGGCTTTTCCCAACGAGATCATCAATGATGACAACGATCACAGCATCCCCGATTTTTGGACACAGTGCTATGACAAAAATCTGGTCGAACCCATGAAGCAGCTTCGGAAGGAAGGGAAACGGGATATCTATGGCTTATGCAGCCCCACAAAGGAAAATGAGACGCACTTCGAATACGGCATCGGTGTGATGATCGACGCGGATACCGATTCCGCAGGCGTGCAAAAGCTTTTGGAAGATGGCTATTCCTTATGGAAAACAGAAGATGCCGACTATGCCGTATTCAAGTGCATGGGCACAGACGGCGACTGCATCGCCGAAACGTGGAGCAAATTCTACAAAGAGTTTTCTCCGCAGACAGGTTACGTGCAGACAGACGATACAGACTTTGAAATCTATTTTGAAAAAGGCGAAAAGGGCCTGTTTTGCGAATTGTGGGTTCCTGTCCGCAAAGCATGATTCCTGTCGCACAGGCAAAAGGCAGATTTCCTTTCTTACACAGAGCAGCGGGGCGAATAAAAACGCCCCGCTTTCGCAGCTGCCCTCAAAAAGTTACAACTCGTTTATGGTTTCCGTAATCGCCATTCCCCGAATCCGCTTGGCAGGCGTTATGACTGCCACAATACAAGCCGTGACAATCAGGGCCGCGATGATTGCAAGAGTGGAAAACGGAATCCGCCATCTTCCTCCGAAATGATTAACAATGAGAGTGCGGAAGATCAAATAATGGAACGCCAGCCCAATCACGATCCCGACAAACATTCCCCAAAATGCATAAGTAACCGCTTCCGCCGTGATCATCCTTGTAATCTGTCCGCTTTCCATGCCCACAGCACGCATCGCACCATACTGTTTGATCCTTGCCGACACACCCATGGAAATATTGTTCATGATATTCAACACCGTAATAAAAGAAATGATCGTTAAAAAGCCGTATGCCGCCGCCCGCATGACCCAAAAACTGCCATGCTGCGTCAATTTTTCCTCCCTGCGGTCAATAAATTCGTGGGATCCCACCAAAGAACGGACCTGATTCACGACCTTCTCCCCCGCGCCTTTTTCTAAAATCATATTGATCATCATATATCCCTGCTCACCCATCAGGCGTAAAAACGTTTCTTCGGAACAGACAATCACAGGCAATCCGCTGACGCTTCCGACCCCTTCCGACAAAACGCAGGCAAGTTCCATTTCCTGCTCTCCGATCATTACTTTATCGCCTACATTGAATTTGCCGTCTTCACTGAAAATGCTGAATACATACTCGGAATCCCCGTAAACCTTTGACAAGTCGCCGCTTGCCACTGATTTTTTAGAAGTCTCCAACATATACTCGTCATAGGATATCATATCGACTGTTCTCTCGCTCCCGTTGATCAAGACAGGCAGCTTGAGAGCATACATTGTCCCAAAAGCATGTTCTACGCCGGGTATTTTGGCAAGTTCCTGTGCCAATTTTCTGTCAATGGTATTCCCATTCTCCTCGCTGGCTATGGCGATATCCGGCGAAAAATTACTCTCCGACGGAACCAGCCTTTTTACAATGTCAAGGCAGGAGGAAAAGACCAGAAACAAAACAATCGTAAGCGCAAAGCTCCCTGTCATCAAAAACAGATTCTTCTTTGCCGACTTCGCATGGTGAATACCCAGAGATGTCTCCACTCTGAAGAATCCGGTATTTGCCGCATGGCTGACCTTCTTTGCTGCCTGTGCATTGCCGGACACCGCCGAGGCGGGGGACACCTTCGCTGCCTGTTTTGCGGGAGACTGCGCCGCAAGAAACACTGTGATGATCCCGATCGCAATGCCGCTGATAATCCCGCTTGTGCTCACACCAAAAAGAGGGATATCTGCCCATTCGCCTTTCACTACAAATCGTAATATTGCGCATGCCGCCCAGCACGTCGCCACGCCCAACACGCAGCCTGACGGAATCGCGCTCTTACACCAGCTCAGCGCTTCCAGTCTCACAAACCGCACAATCTGCTCCTTGCTTGCGCCGATGCAGCGCATCATGCCAAAGAAACTCGTCCTTTGGGCAACCGTGCTGTTCATACAACTGGAGATCATAAAGACACCTGCAAGCAAAACGAGCACGAAGCAGGCAATGATCAATGGGTAGAGAGATTTCATCATTTGATTACTGCTTGCTCCCAGCAGACTGAGGACAGCCGTATTTTCATCCACGTTCTCCACTGTCAGCCCATACTCCTCTTTGATGTCCGCGATAGCATTTTTGATATCAGCATTCTTATAAAAGCGGAGATAATACTTTGTTCCGGCATCACTCCCACTGCCGTTACAGATGCTCTGAAAAGAGGAACGGTTCAGATAGCCGCAACAGCCGTCGATGATACTATTCCACTCCGAATCATCTTCATAAAACGCGGACACCGTAACGTCAATTTCTCCTGCGGGCGTCTGCAGAGTAACGCTGTCTCCCGTTTTGATACCAAACAACTCCTTGGCATCGGCGGATAGCGCAATCTCGTGATCCATGACAGGATAGGAACCTTCTTTGTGATAATTCATGATATCAGAAAGGTAGGTTTCTTCCACGCCGTATAATACAATATTTTTATCCTTTAAATAGTACCCCTCGTCCCTGTCGGTGTTTCTCTCACGATACTCGCAAAAAACCGCCACATCCGGACGCTGCCTGATTTGCTCCGCGATATCCTCCTCCACGCCTTGCAAGGCAATATGATAATTTCCGTGTTTCCTGATCATTTCTTCCTGTTGCCCTCTGGCCAACATTTCTGCCATTGAAAAAATCGTTGTAATCAGAAACACTGCCAATACGATACAAAGGCGCGTCATACGGCTCTGACGTTTGTGTACCCGCGCAGAAACCGCTACCAGACTGAGATAACTTTTCATCCCCGGTCACCTTCCCTTCCCGATTCCGGTAAACCCTGCGTCTCTCCATCGCCCTGTGGTCTCCGTTTCCTTGTCTGCTGCGTATAACCGCCATCTTCCCGAACATCTTCCGCTTTTCCAAAGTCTGTCAGCACCCCGTCTGAAACCTGCAGCACTCTGTCCGCCGTATGCGCAATGCTGCGGTTATGCGTGATCATAACGATGGTCTGTTCGTACTTTTTTGACGCCTCTTTCAACAGGGCAATCACTTCTCTGCTGTTTACCGTATCCAAATTTCCCGTCGGTTCGTCCGCGAGGATTAGCGCGGGTCGTGTCAGCAGGGCTCTGCCGATCGCCACCCTCTGCTGCTGTCCGCCCGACAGCTGGCTTGGCAGATGGTTTCGCCGTTCTTTCAGGTTGAGTACGGCAAGCAGCTCTTCCAAATACTCCCGATCCGGCTTCTGGTAATCAAGCAGTACCGGGAAAATGATATTCTGCTCCACGGTCAGTTCCGGTATCAGGTTAAATGCCTGAAAAATAAAGCCGATGTTTCTCCGCCTGAAAATGGTCAGTTTCCTGTCATTCATGGCAAAGATATCCTTGCCGCCGATCGTTACCATACCGGACGTGGGTACGTCAAGCGCTCCTATCATATTGAGCAGCGTACTCTTGCCGGAACCGGATTCGCCGACGATTGCCACAAACTCGCCTTTAGGAACGGAAAAGCTGACATTTTTTAATGCCTGTACGGCAGCCTCTCCACTGCCATAGGTTTTGCTGATTTTTTTGACTTCCAGTAAATTCATGTTATTAACACCTCTTTCTTTATTAGGATAGTGTCAATATAACAAAGAATTCCAACATTTCTATTACAATCAGCCTACAATTTTGTAGGAATCATAAAATTCATGGTAAAAGAGGTTCCCGCTCCCACGATGCTGTCCACTTCGATCGTTCCGCCGTGTGCTTCCACGATTGCTTTCGTCAGGGATAACCCAAGCCCGATACCCTGCGTGTCTTTCGAAAAACGGCTCCTGTAAAACCGCTTGAAAATATGATAGAGATCCTCCGGATCGATCCCGCTCCCGTTATCTTTTACCGTAATCTGCACAAAGGAGGCGAAGGCCCGCCACTCGATACGGATCACACCGCCTTCCTCCGTGTGATCAAGGGCATTCTTCACAAGGTTGCTGACTGCTTCCATAATCCAGCTTTGGTCACAAAGAAGCGCGACGGATTCCTCACCCGACAAAATAATCTCCTTTCCTTCCTGTCCGGCGCGAAACGCAAAAGAATCTTTTACCTTTTCGGCAAGCGCGGATACGTTATGGAGAGACTTATCAAGCACAATCATACCGGCGTCCAATTTTGTAATTTTCAACAGATTTTGCACCAGTGTTTCGATGCGGTCAAGTTCCTGCTCGGAAAGCCGAATAAATTCCTGGACGGCGGGTGAGTCATTTGCCTCGTCCTGCAGGATACCGTTGTAAATATTGAGGGCGGCAAGCGGTGTTTTCAGCTGATGCGAAATATCGGATATGGTTTGTTTCAGAAATTTTCTTTGGGTTTTTTCCTTTTCCAAATGCGCATTTAAGATAGAAACCAGAGAATTGACTTCATGGAAAAGACGGAATAACTCGCCCTCATCGTTGCACTCAATTGTAATGTCCCTGCTGCCGGCGATATATTCCGTAATCTGCGAAATCGCATTTTCCATGATATCATGCTGTTCCTGAAAATAGCGGTAACAGAAAAACAAGATCCCGCCGCTCATACATACATATAAAAATATGATGGGAAGTGCTTCCATTCCCGCTTTCAAGCACATAAATAACACGGAGACCGCCGTAAAGAAAACCATACAGGCGATCATCCCACAAAATAATCTTTTAATTTTTTGATTTGCCATGATTCTCATCATTTTTAAGCATCCTCACTCCGCCGTATTCCATTTATATCCCATGCCCCGCACGGTCACAATCCGCTTCGGCTCCCCCGGATCGTCCTCAATCTTGGTCCGCAGCCTGCGGATATACACGGTAAGGGAATTGTTATCAATATAGCTTTCATTACAATCCCACAGTTTCCCCAAAATCTGTTCCGGGGAAAGAATGCAGTCAGGATTTTCCAAAAACAGGCACAGCAGTTTGTATTCACTTGCAGTCAGGTCAAGTAATTGTCCTTTTTTATATACTTCCCCTTTTATCAGGTTGACTCTGATATCGTTGGAAACCAATTCCGTCGGGGCGGAGCTGAAGTTTTCGCTTCTGCGGATCAGGGCGTTGATCCTCGACAGAAAAATTGCCAGCTTAAAAGGCTTTGTCATATAATCGTCGCCCCCGATATCAAGCCCCATGATAATATCTGTTTCCTCATCCGCAGCAGTCAAAAACAGTACCGGCACTTTAGAAGTCTCACGCAGCCTCCTGCAAAAATCAAAACCGGAACCATCGGGAAGCGAAACATCCAACACTGCCAGATCATACGTTTCCTTTGCCCATAACGCATCCGCTTCCCTTGTGGTACGCGCAACCGTTACTTCATATCCCTGTTTTTTTAAAGCAAAAGAAAGTCCGTTTATCAGACTCAAATCATCCTCTAATAAGAAAAGTCGTTTCATCGCGTACTCCTTACTATTGCAAAAGCCGGGCAGTGTCACCTGCCCGGCGCTTATTTATTTCCTATGATAGGTTATAAGCTGTAACTGTTCAAATACTTCTCCTGCTCCGGCGTCAGCACGTCAATCTCTTTCCCAAGGAAAGCGAGCTTTCTCTTTGCCACATCTTTATCTACCTCTTCCGGCACGTCGATCAGCTTCTCTGTGAGTTCACTCGCATGCTCCACCAGATACTTTGCGGAAAGTGCCTGAATAGCAAAACTCATATCCATGATCTCTGCGGGATGCCCATCGCCCGCTGCCAGATTCACAAGACGCCCCTCCGCAAGCACAAAAATCCACTGTCCCGTAGGCAGTTTGTAGCCCATGATATTCTTTCTCTGCTCTCTGGTCTCCACCGCGTTCGCCTTCAGCCACGCCATGTCGATCTCGCAGTCAAAATGTCCCGCGTTACAGAGGATTGCGCCCTCTTTCATCTCCGCAAAGTCTTCTTTATCAATCACACCGTCGCAGCCCGTCACGGTAATGAAGAAATCGCCTACCTTCGCAGCTTCTTTCATCGGCATCACATCAAAACCATCCATCACCGCCTCGATTGCCTTGATTGGATCAATCTCTGTCACGATGACCCGCGCGCCCAGACCTTTCGCCCTCATGGCCGTCCCCTTGCCGCACCAGCCGTAACCCGCCACGACCACAATCTTGCCTGCCACGATCAGGTTGGTAGTTCTGTTGATACCGTCCCACACGGACTGTCCCGTTCCGTATCGGTTATCAAAGAAATGCTTGCAGGCCGCATTGTTTACGCGTACCATAGGGAATTTCAGTTCGCCTGCCTTGTTCATGGCCTCCAGGCGGATGATACCTGTAGTGGTCTCCTCACAGCCGCCGATGATATTCGGAATCAGGTGCTTCATCTCCTTATGCACCATATTGACCAGATCGCCGCCATCATCGATGATGATATTCGGCCCCGCCTCCAATACTGCGCGAATATGATTCTCATACTCCTCGGGCGTTGCATCATACCAGGCGTGCACCTCAAGTCCTGCCTTGACCAAAGCCGCCGCCACATCGTCCTGCGTGGACAGAGGATTGGAGCCGGTCACATACATCTGGGCCCCGCCTGCCGCCAGCACCAGGCACAGATAAGCGGTCTTCGCCTCCAAGTGAACGGACAGCGTCACCTTCTTGCCCGCAAACGGCTTGCTCTCACTAAATTCTTTTTCCAGGGTGCGAAGCAGATCGCAGTTTCGCTTCACCCACTCGATCTTTTTCTCACCGGATTCGGCAAGATTCAGATCTCTGATTTCACTACTCATAACAGAGTCCTCCTTCATTCTTCATCAGCCGAATTTTTATTATAGTGATGGTCGTCTGCCCTGTCATCACTGATTTTATTCGCAACAGACGCTCTTATTACGCCTGATCCGATTCGAAAAACATGGTCTTATACCAGCATACCGTCTCTGTGTACGCCTGATAAATCGTGTCGGTATCTACATTCAACACGATGAGCTGTCTGCTGACCTCCTGCCAGTCTGCCGCCTCATAGCTGATTACAAAGGAATAAATGCCTGCAAGATTGCCTTTTCTATGCACCAACGCATCCTCGATTTCCTTGGAGACTGTAACCATCTTGAGCGCCTCTTCCATGGGCATATTCAGGATGATATCCAGGATAGAAAACAATCCCATCAAAAAGACCTCGGAAGACTTCATCCCTAAGCCAAAAACAGGAGCCAGGCACTCCATAAATTTTGCGCGCAGCATGGAAGTACGGGCAACCTCGTTGGGCCTGTCCGCACACAGCTCCTTCGTAATCACGGTGTTGATCCATTTTTTCAGCTCACGCTGCCCCAGAATTGCCGCTGCATGACGGATGGAAGTCACCTGAGAATTGATGGCAATATGATTCACCATTTTCAAAAGCTCCACTACCAATGCGGTATCGCGCCCGATAACATCCGCCGCTTTTGTCAGCTCAAAGTCCACATCGTTCACGATATTCATAAGCTCCAGATAGTTGATCTTAAGCGGAGAAACCTCCGTCTCGCCCTTTGTGATCGGAATACGGTAAAACGTTCCCTCAAACAGATGGAAATTATCATCATCCTTTAGGCTGTCAAAAATCTCCTGACTGTCGATGTTACCCACACAAATTTTGATCTGCGGATACTGACGTCTGAAATAAATCTTCACCTTGGACAGATCCAATTCTGTCTGATCCAAAATAACATAATCCATCATTTTCAGAAGTTCTTTATTTGCCTCGTATTGGCTCACGGGAAGCTTTGAGATGGCAAGCTTGTAACCCTCTTCCTTAAGCTGTGCAAACCGATTTCTGTATGCCTCCGTATTCTCCACCGCATTGTCAAACACAAAGACCACTCTGCCCTGAAGCTCCTCGCACTGCGCCTCCAGATCTGAGGAAAACACGGCAATATGGCTCACCGGAATCAACACATCCGTCCCTGGTGAAAGGGTGTCAATTCCAATGTTCCGAACGATCTCCACTCCCTCGATCTCCGCCAGACCATTGGGACTGCTCGAACCAAAGATCGGTGGATTCAACAGGCAGTTTTCTCTTTGCGACGCCAGCGCATAAGCAGAGACCTTCATATCCTTGTCAAAATACGGAATCAATGTTGCCAACATAATATTTTTCCCCCTTATGTATTCACTAAAGGCTATTACATATATTATAGCAGAACTTTTTTCTCAATACCAGAAAAATAACCATATTCAGGAAAAATCTTACCAATTATCAATAAACTTTTTTGTCAAGTCCCATTTTTACGATAATATCCTGTATCTTTTGATAGACCAAAGCCTCATCCATCGTCAGGATCTTACGCCCTTCCATGGTGATTTTTCCGTCAATGATGACCGTATCCACCTCCGAGCCGTTTGCGGAGTATGACAGGCCCGCAATCAGGTTATTCCGCGGGGTGAGAGAAGGCGTATTCAAATCAAGAATGGCAAGATCCGCTTTTTTCCCTGTCTCGATGGAACCAATCTCCTTCTCCAAACCAAGCGCCCTGGCACCGTTTATCGTGGCAATGCGGAAACCTTCTTTCGCGCTGACACACTGAGGCGTCCTGCCTGTGCCCTTGTGAATCAGCGTAAGTAAACTCAGCTCGTGGAACAGATTCAGACAGTTGTTGCTGGCCGCGCCGTCCGTGCCGAGACACACGTTCACACCCGCGTCAAGCATCTTTGCAATGGGCGCAAATCCATTCCCCAGCTTCATATTGCTGGCAGGATTCGTCACAACGCTGACGTTTTTCCGTTTTAAGATAGCAATATCTTCATCCGTTACCTGTACACAATGCGCTGCGATGGCATGCACATCGAAAAGGCCGCATTTTTCCGACAGTGCAATCGGCGTACAGCCGTATTTCTCTTGTATCTGAGAAATCTCACTTTCACTTTCCGACAGGTGCGTATGAATTGCCATATGTTCCCGCTTCGCTTCCGCCGCCACGATCTTCAAAAAGGCGTCGTCGCACGTATATGGCGCATGGGGGCCAAGCATAAAAGTCAGCCGATTGCAGTCCGCCGCTGCGTCTCTTTCTTCGTACGCCTGACGCAGGCGCATCTGCCCAGCCTCGTCATTGCCGCTTCCCACAAGGCCTCGGCAAATGACGGCACGCATCCCGGATTCCTTCACCGCGCGGGTGGTCTGATGAATATTCATCTGCATATCGTTAAAGCAGGTGGTACCGCTCTTCATCATCTCAATGATCGCCAGATTTGCGCCCCAGTAAGTATCCTCGTCCGTCATCTGCTGCTCGATTGGATCGATTGTGCCAAAAAGCCAATCCATAAAGGAAAGATCGTCCGCCACGTTTCGCATAAAGGACATATAAGAATGAGTGTGACAGTTGATCAATCCCGGGATTACCAGCTTATCCTTCCCATCGATCACCTTGTCAGCCGCAAAACCCGCCGGCTTGTCGCCAATCCCGGTTATCCTGTCTCCTTCAATATAAATCGTGGTCTCCCGTACCACATCCTCCGCGCCCTGCGGCAGCACCGCCAGCGTATTCCGGATCTCAATCCCCATATGATACCTCCTTTATTTATTGACGATATTGCGTTCTTCCCCGTTCAGAAATGCCCGGATGTTTTCCATTACTTCAGCCACCAGACGCGTCCTTGCCTCTTTGCTCGCCCATGCCATATGTGGTGTTATGATCAGCTTCGTACTGTCCTGAATGCTGCCAAGCGGATTATCCTTCGTGATCGGTTCCTTCTCCAGTACATCAAGTCCCGCCGCCGCGATCTGTCCTGTCGTCAGCGCCTCATAAAGCGCCTGTGTATCCACCACCGGACCTCTCGCCACATTGACGAGAATTGCCGTTTTCTTCATTTTGGCAAAAGCTTCCCGATGAAACAGCCCCCTCGTCCTGTCACTCAGCGGGCAATGCAAAGACAGAATATCAGACTGCGCAAGCAGCTGATCAAACTCCACCCGCTCATACTCCGTACAGCTGCTCTTTCCGGATGCGGAATAAAAGATGATCCTGCATCCCAAAGCCTGCGCCACCCTGGCCACCCTGCGGCCGATATTGCCCATGCCTACTATGCCCCAGGTCTTTCCGTCAAGTTCCCCGAAAACCTTGTCGAAATTGGAAAAACGATCCTGCGCCGCATAGGCTCCTGATTTCACATAATTATCATAATGTGCCAGCTTTTCCTCCAGGGCAAGTGCCAATAAAAGCGTATGCTGCACCACCGCCGCTGTACTGTAATCCACTACGTTTGCCACTTTGATCCCGCGGCTCTTACAATATGCCAGATCCACACAGTCATAGCCCGTTGCAAACAGACAAATCAATTTTACGTTCGGCGCATCTTTTAAAGTGCTTTCATTCATCGGCGCTTTGTTCGAGATAATGATGTCAGCATCTTTAACGCGTTCTGCCGTATTTTCTGCCACGGTATTTGGATAATAGTCCACCGCGCCGAATTTTTCGAAACAGCTCACATCAACGTCCGTTCCCACGCTATTGCGCTCTAATACCACCAGTTTCATAAATACCTCCCCTTACTGCTTCCTGACCCTTTTCTTCAATGTCTCCCGCACCGCTCCGGGCCCTGCGATCAGCTCTTCCAGATAGGATATCACCTGTTCCGCCAGCCCCACCGTATACAGATTCACACCGAAAATCTTCTCATTTTCCAGAATCGGCCGCAATCCCTGCGCATCAACACTCCCTCCCAGCGCAAGCTTCGCCACATAAGGGCATACCGTGTCAAGCAGCGGATCGGGACTTAATTCGAAAGGTTCTCCCGCGTCGTCGACCGCCATCAGATAGCGCAGCCATCCCGCAAACAAAAGCGGTATCAGCTTCAGATCGTTCACATCCTTATCCGGCGCCGCCTGATAGGCCTTGATTGTCTCCCCGAAACGGATCGCCAGCTTCTGCGATGTGTCGGTCGCGATACGCTGTGGCGTATCCGGCATAAAGGGATTGGGCAGGCGCACCTGAATCACCGTGTCAATAAATTCCTTCGGATCCAAAATTCCCGGATTGATCACCACGGGCAGTCCTTCACGATATCCTACCTCACCAATCAGTGCGGTAAGCTCCGCATCCTTCATCTCCTCGGAAATCTTTTCGTAGCCGAGAAGACAGCCGAATACCGCCAGGCAGGTATGCAGGGGATTTAAGCAGGTGCAGACCTTCATTTTTTCCACCTTATCGACGGTCTCCCTCTGCGTAAAGATGAGTCCGCCCTTTTCCAGCGGCGGCCTGCCGTTTGGAAAGGCATCCTCAATCACAAGATACTCGCACTCCTCCGCATTCACAAACGGCGCCACATAAGTATGCTTCGTGGTGATGACCGGATCAAGCTCCTCCACGCCGTCCTCCTTTAACATCTGCTCTACCGACGCATCCGGACGTGGTGTGATCTTGTCGATCATACTCCACGGGAAGGACACTTTGGCAGGATCGTTGATATAATCCACAAAAGACTTATCCGCCAGTTTCCGATCGACCCATTCTTTTGCAAATCTGCTGATTGCCGCATACAGCTTATCGCCGTTGTGGGAACAGTTGTCCATACTCACCATGGCAAGCGGCTTTTCTCCTGCCAAAAAGCGCGTATACAGCAAAGATGCCACTTTTCCGATATAACTGCCGGGCTTTTCGGGGCCGGCCTCAAAATCCCTCTCCACATCCGTAAGCAACTCGCCTTTTCCGTTTATCAGGCTGTACCCTTTTTCCGTGATCGTAAAGGTCGCCATCTGCAGCGAATCTTTGGTAAAGATTTCTTTTAACCTCGCAAATTCCGCATCGTTTGCAGAGTCAAGAATATGGGATTCCACCACGCTTCCCACAACCGCTTTCTCTATACTGCCGTCCGCCTTTAACGTCACGGCAATCCCATAGTCGTCATGCGGACGGTTCATCTTTTCAATGATCTCATAGTCAAACCCTTCCGCCACGACCAATCCTCTGTCCAGAACACCGTCGTTTAAGAGCTCCTGGACGACTCTGGCCTGAAAGGCGCGGAATATATTGCCTGCGCCAAAATGGATCCAGAAGGGATTTTCCCGTGTCGCCTTTGTCACCTGCGCGCGGTCATATTCCGGAAGCGCATATCCTGCCGCCTGCCATGCGGCCCTGTCCATCAATCCCTGTTCATTTAGTTTCATTTTTATTTACCTCCTTTGCCGGAGTTTTCCGCATCTAACTTATCCAACATATCCCAGATCCCCAACATGTACATGATGCCGAGCGCTCGATCGTAAAGACCGTATCCGGGACGCACAGTCCCCGGTCCTTCGTTCCACAGATGCCGTCCATGGTCGGGACGGATATAGCCGTCGAATCCGCCATCATGATATGCCTTGACGATATCCAAAATACCGGTGTCCCCATCGCAGTCGCGGTGACTTGTCTCGGTAAAATCTCCGTTGTCAAAATGCTTCACATTACGGATATGCGCAAAAGCAATCCTATCGCAGTATTTCGATACGATCTTGGCCACATTATTTTTGGGGTTTGCATTCAGACTGCCGGAGCACAGGGTCAGGCAGTTGTACGGATCGTCTACCATCTTCAAGAACCTGCCAATGGACTCCTCATCCACCAAAAGGCGAGGCAGGCCAAAGATATCCCACGGGGGATCATCCATATGAATGGCCATCTTGATATCGCACTCATGACATACCGGCATCAGGCTTTCCAAAAAATATTTCAGATTTTCCCAGAGCACTTCCTTTGTCACAGGTTTATAGGCCTCAAACAATTCATCCAGCTTTGCCATGCGCTCCGGCTCCCAGCCCGGGAAAGTGAGACCGTTCAGGTTGTTAAGAATATAATCCGCCATCTCTTTCGGATCATCATGAATCTTGTCCGCCTCATAGTACAGCGCCGTCGATCCGTCGCCGACAGGATGGAACAGATCCGTTCTTGTCCAGTCAAAAACAGGCATGAAATTATAGCAGATCACCTTTACCCCAAACTCCGCCAGATTACGGATCGTCTGAATATAATTGGCTATATAACCGTCACGGCTGGGCAGGCCAATTTTGATATCGTCGTGTACATTGACAGACTCCACGACATCCATGTTAAAGCCATACGGCTCCAACTGCTTCTGTACTTTGGCAATCTCCTCTTTCTCCCACACCTCCCCGGGCATTTTTTCATGGAGCGCCCACACGATGCTTGTCACGCCCGGAATCTGTTTGATATCCGCAAGCGAAATTCTATCGTTGCCTTCGCCATACCAGCGAAATCCCATTTGCATCCTATTTTCCCTCCTCGCCTTTATCTTCCTCCGGCACAAGCCGAAGTAATACTGCTCCATTTTTACAAAATTCCCCACCGACTTTAGCCGATGGGGAACCGGTCAAACTTATTCGATATTCGGAAGCGACGCAAAGCCAGGCTCCAAATCCTTATCCGTAGGGATGTAATCCTGCATCTCTCCGTCATTGTATTTCTGGTAAGCCACCATATCAAAGTAGCCCGTTCCCGTCAGACCGAAAACGATTGTCTTCTCCTCTCCGGTCTCCTTACACTTCTTCGCTTCGTCAATCGCCACCCGGATCGCATGCGCGCTCTCAGGCGCGGGTAAAATTCCCTCCACTCTCGCAAACTCCGTCGCCGCCTCAAACACTGCTGTCTGCTCCACGGAAACAGCCTCCATCAAGCCGTCCGCATAAAGCTGGGACAACGTGGAACTCATACCGTGATACCGCAGTCCTCCCGCGTGATTGGACGAGGGAATGAACCCGCTCCCCAGCGTATACATCTTTGACAGCGGGCAGACTTTACCCGTATCACAGAAATCATAAGCAAATTTTCCGCGCGTAAAGCTTGGGCAGGATGCCGGTTCTACCGCAACGATCCGATAATCCTTCTTCCCCTTTAACTTTTCTCCCATGAAAGGCGAGATCAATCCGCCAAGGTTAGAACCGCCGCCTGCGCAGCCGATGATGATATCAGGCTCGATCCCATACTTATCTAACGCGGCCTTGGTCTCTAAGCCAATCACAGATTGATGAAGCAATACCTGATTCAATACGCTTCCCAGCACATAGCGGTAACCTTCCGTTCCCACCGCAACTTCCACGGCCTCGGAAATCGCACAGCCCAGACTTCCTGACGTTCCGGGATGTTCGGCAAGTATCTTTTTGCCAACCTCCGTGGTGGTGGAAGGAGAAGGCGTCACACTGGCGCCGTAAGTGCGCATCACTTCGCGGCGGAACGGTTTCTGCTCGTAGGAGACCTTCACCATAAACACCTTGCAGTCCAGGCCGAAATAGGAACACGCCATGGACAGTGCCGTTCCCCACTGACCCGCGCCAGTTTCCGTGGTGACGCCCTTTAAACCCTGCTTTTTCGCATAATACGCCTGCGCGATCGCCGAATTTAATTTATGACTGCCGCTGGTGTTGTTTCCCTCAAATTTATAGTAGATCTTTGCGGGAGTGTCCAGTTTCTCTTCCAAACAGTACGCCCGCACAAGGGGAGATGGCCGGTACATCTTATAGAATTTTCGGATTTCCTCCGGAATATCAATGTAAGCTGTGGTATCGTCAAGCTCCTGGCTGACCAGCTCTTTGCAAAACACCGCAGACAGCTCCTCGGCAGTCATCGGCTGCATCGTCGCCGGATTTAACAGGGGCGCGGGTTTATTCTTCATATCAGCCCTCACGTTATACCACTGCGTGGGCATCTCCTTCTCTTCCAGATAAATTTTGTAGGGAATTGTTTTATCGCTCATCGTTTACTCCTTCAACTTCATTTATATTGTAATATATTTATAATCTCTTGAGCAGTTCCTCTCTCTGCGCCTCATAACCCGGCTTACCCAGCAGTGCGAACATATTTTTCTTGTAGCTCTCCACACCCGGCTGGTTAAAGGGATTCACACCCAGCAGATAGCCACTGACGCCGCAGGCAAACTCAAAGAAATAGAACAGCTCGCCCAGATAAAACTCATTTACCTCGGGAACATTGACCATAAAGTTGGGCACCTGACCGTCCGTGTGTGCCAGAATCGTGCCGTTCATCGCACTCTTGTTGACAAAATCAACATTCTTGCCCGCCAGATAGTTCAGACCGTCCAAATCCACAGGCTCCTCGCCGATAATGATCTCCTCCCTGCTTGTCTCGATATTTAATACCGTCTCAAACATAATGCGGGAACCGTCCTGAATAAACTGGCCCATGGAGTGCAGATCGGTCGTCAGATCAACGCTTGCCGGGAAAATACCCTTCTGATCCTTGCCTTCCGACTCACCGTAAAGCTGTTTCCACCACTCGGAAACAAAGTGCGCACTCGGCTCATAGTTCGCCAGAATCTCGACCACTTTACCTTTTCTGAGTAAAATATTGCGAAGCGCCGCATACTTGACCGCGTCATTCTCCTCAAACGGAGCATTAAGCGCCATCTTTCGACCCTCAGCCGCACCTTCCATCAGTTTGTCGATATCCGCGCCGGATACCGCAATGGGAAGCAGACCTACCGCCGTCAACACAGAGAAACGACCGCCCACATCATCGGGCACAACAAAACTCTCATAGCCCTCCTCGTTGGCAAGATTCTTAAGAGAACCCTTCGCCTTATCGGTAGTAGCATAAATTCTCTTTGCCGCGCCTTCCTTACCGTATTTCTTCTCCGCCATCTCCTTAAACACGCGGAACGCAATTGCCGGCTCCGTAGTCGTGCCGGACTTGGAAATCATATTGATGGAAAAGTCCCTGTCTCCAATCACGTCAATCAGGTGCTTAATATAGGTAGAGCTGATGGAATTTCCCACAAAGTAAATCTCAGGAGTCTTTCTAATCGACTTGTCCACTACATTGTAAAAGCTGTGGCGCAGAAACTCGATGGCTGCCCTTGCACCCAGATAGGAACCGCCGATGCCGATCACCAGAAGAACCTCGGAATCGCCCTTAATTTTTTCCGCTGCCTTCTTAATCCTGCCAAACTCTTCCTTATCATAGTTTACGGGAAGGTCGATCCAGCCCAAAAAATCATTGCCCGCACCCGATTTGCTCACCAAAACCTCTTTTGCGTCAAGTGCCAGCTTCTTCATGGACTCTACCTCATTGTCGCCGATAAAGGCCGCCGCCTTGGAATAATCAAACGTTACTTTGCTCATGTTTTCCTCCTTTATTATTTTATTTTTGTTTTACTTCTTCCTCTATTAAATCAACGATCGTCCCAATTGCATCCCGCTGGCTGCTCTTCTTCATCGCGTCGATATAGGTAAAGCGGTTAAAGTAAAGTTCCTGTATCTTTTCAAGAAGCAGCTTATTGGTCAAATCGTCTTCATCCACCACAATACTGAATCCCTGTGACTCAAAGGATTTTGCATTGAGAAGCTGATCTCCCCTGCTGCTGGATGAAGGCAGCGGAATCAGAATATTCGGCTTCTTGAGCGCCAAAATCTCACTGATCGCGTTGGCCCCGGCCCTGGAGATCACAATGTCCGCCATGGCGAAAATATCCTTCATCTCAGATTTCACATACTCGAACTGCTTGTAACCCCGTGTGGTGAGCAGGAGGTTATCCACCTTCTCCTTGCCGCACAGATGCACTACCTGAAAATCTTTCAATAGCTCAGGAAGCACATCCCTGACCGCCTGATTGATTGCGGCAGAACCAAGGCTCCCGCCTATCACCATGATAACGGGCTTGGAATTGTCAAAACCGCACAGCCGATAAGCCGCCTCCTTATTTCCCATGGCCAGCTCCTTACGGATCGGCGAACCCGTCAACACCGCTTTGGCCGCAGGAAGTTGACTGAAGGTCTCCGGAAAGTTACAGCACACTTTTTTTGCCACCGGAATACAGAGCTTATTGGCAAGCCCCGGTGTCATATCCGACTCGTGAATGATACAGGGAATCCCCAGCGATGCTGCCGCACGCACCACGGGCACACTGACAAAACCGCCCTTGGAAAAGAGCACATCCGGCTTGATCTCCTTGAGATAACGTTTCGCTTCCCGTATTCCCTTGATCACACGAAACGGATCGGAAAAGTTTTTCGGATCGAAGTAGCGGCGGAATTTACCCGTCGCAATGCCATAATAGGGAATGTCAAAATCCTCGATCAGTTTCTTTTCGATACCGTCGTAGGAACCCATATACACGATTTCATACTCCAATTCGCGCAGTCTCGGTATCAGAGCCATGTTCGGTGTCACGTGCCCGGCTGTCCCGCCGCCCGTCAATACGATCTTTTTTCCCATATCGCATGCCTTCCTTTATCAGTCAATTTTGCTTTCCGCTATCATCAATGATCAAGCATCTCCTGGAGCGCACAGGCTAACTGATCCGGACAGGAAGTATTCTTAATGCCGCACTTAATGCCCCGCAGTCTGCTGATCGCATCTTCCGCCTTCATTCCCACAACCAGCCTGGATATGCCTTGCGTATTGCCGTTGCAACCGCCCGTAAACTTTACGGATTTAATCACGCCTTCCTCCAACTCCACATCAATTGCGTTGGAGCAAACGCCCTTTGGTTGGTAGATCATATTTTTTCCTCCCCTATTCTGTAACTTATTTATTTATTATAGCTCAAGAGCAGGCATAACGCAAAAAGTTTTTATCGCAAAATCTGTCGATGCCTTAAACCTGTTTTTCGGGCCAAAATCTAATATAATATAAGTATGCCTTGCTATTCAGTATGCACTCTATCAAATGGAGGTAACCATGCTTACGCTTTTTTTTCGTCATAAAAACTTTATGATTGCTATCCTGGCGCTGCTCTCATGCAGTATTTTATGCCAGATTCTGATCAGTGTGCTATACCGTCGTCTGATTCGGGAAACGGAGAATATGTCCGCCACCAAAAATAAGTCCCTGCAGAAACTGAAACTGAAATTTACAAGCTGCAGGCAGCTCCACGAATCAATCCCCAACGTCGGTGTTTTTGTGGATAAGTACATAAACCAGTTGTGCATCGGGCGGTTTTCGGTCTCCTTTTTTAGACATCTCTCGGGACAGCTTACACTCCTCTCTGTGCTGGTGGCCGGTATTGGCGCCTGTCTGAGCATCATCCGGGGAGAAAGTTTTCTTGCAATCGCGCCTTTTTACCTGATCAGCTTTTTGGGTCTGTACCTATACTTTGCAGTTTCCTCTCTGGCGGATATTCCCGGAAAAATGGGCATGCTGCGCACAAATCTGATAGACTATCTGGAAAACCATCTTTCAGGGCGTTTAGAGCAGACAAAGCTCGATATGCGCCTGGTCGGCATGGAGGAGGCTGCCGCAGACAAGCCTGACGACAAAAAAGAGGAGATAAAACAGACGGCCAAAACGACAAACATGCCGCAGGATGATGACTTTCGTATGCCCGGCAAACAGGCAAATAATGCCCCTGCCTTCACCCCCTCTGAAGCCGAGGAATTGGAGTTGCTTTTACGGGAATTTATGGCTTAATCTGCTTTTTCGTAATTTCTTCTGCACTGTAATCATCACCGCGCGTAAACCGCAATCGTCGGCCCCACATAATATCTTTCGGGAGCATGCAAAAACAGGTCAAAATAACCGATCCTGTACTTCCACTCGCCGCCGTAAGAAAGACCCTGCCATTTTTCCACAAGCGAAAAGGCAGCGGTCTTTTCCTGATAAAGCGCCTTCTTTTCCGGATACATATCGCCGCTCTTAAAAAGCAGATAATCCTTCTTCTGGGAAAAATATCCCGTCGCATACTCTGTCTCAATAAAATACTCATTTTCCGAAAGTTTATCAGGCAGAAGGGAAAGATCCTCCCCGATGTCTATGATCTCATACCTCCCCTCATCCATCAAAGGCGCGTAGTCCGTACAATAAATCGTAGCCCCGGCAGGAATCTCTTCTTCTATGTAAGCCGCCGCATGGTCATACGTCAGATCATAGCGGTAGTTTGCCAAAACCGTGACAATATTGCACAATACAAACAATGCCGCCAGCGCAAAACCCAAATATCCACCGATTTTCCGCCTGCTCCTTCCGCCTGCTTTCTGTCCCGATGCCGCATTACTGCCTTTTCTGCCTAATGCTTCAAGACACTTCCCGAAAACCGCTTCTATTTCCATCAGCCCATAAGTCATAAACAGAAACACAAACGGCAGCACAAGCGACAGATTCCGTCCCAGCACAATACTGTATTTCGACAATAAAATAATAATACAAATCGGCATTATCGCAAAACTTACGATTGTACCCCACTCCTTCCTGCGGATCAAACAGACAACCCCCAACAGCAGCAAAAGTCCTCCGCAAAGGCCATACGAGGAAAAAGCAAAAGCCTCCAAATACCCGAAAACCGGCAGATTGTGTTCGATGCCGGGATGCCCCCACGCATAATGATTCAGATTATATAAATTATCCCCGATAAAGGTCTTGAAATGAAAAAAGAGGGAGTAGTTGCAAAGTACAAAGGTAAGCGCCAGCACGATACAGTCCAGAAAAAACAGGTAATTGTTTCTGTGCCGCTTCCAGTATTTCTTTCCGATATGGAGGGAAAGCCAGAATACCCCAAAGACCACGCCGTGATATTTTGCCGCCATCGCAAGCCCGATCAAGACTGCCAAAAGCGGATACCAGAGATAGACCACCCTCTCCTCATCTTTCTCCCGCAGGATCAGACAGCCGAGCAGCAAAATACCGTTTGCCACCGCATAGAGCATGGTATCCGGACCGGTATAATAAAGATAAGCATAACCATAAAGGGAAAAAACAGATAAAAGAAAAGCAAGATATGCCCATTTACGGCTTTTCGTCATGATCTTGACACTGAAATAAATGCAGATATTAGACAAAAGGGCCGTGCCGCAGACCACATACCGCAAAAGGATTACAATATCCGTACCGCGAAAAATCCTTCCCAGAATACGCGCGCCCACCGCCGCGTAGTAAAAGGTTAAATGGGGATAGCGAAAAAAATCAAGCACATAGATATCCCCTGCATAGAGATGCTGATCCAACAATTGATAGATACAGTTAAGCGATAACTGTTCATCCACATTCGGATAAAAAGGCAGCTCAAACCGCCAATGCCTGTAAAATAAAAGCATCCCCGCAAACAGCGTAAGTGCAACTGCCGCTGCCATCCCTATTTTTTTCTGCCATTCCTTTTCCAAACAAAACCCTTTTTTCTCGTTCAATATCCTTACATCCAATCCTTTATGTGATAGCTTTTCGTACAAATTGCATCAAACACAATGCCCTGCTCTTTCAGATATGCCTTATATTCGGGCAGCTTTTCTTCCTGCCCCTCAAGCTCCGGAGAGACAAAGCAGAGCTTATAGCCAAGCGCCTTTAATTCGCGATAATTCTCTTTGTCAATGGGGACTTTCGTGAAGCAGTCCACCCAGACCCACTCGGCCCTGCCCGCCATATTACGGATCGTGTCAAGTCCTTCCAGCTCGCTGAAGCGGAGCGCCACATCCTTCACCCCCATATCTGTCAAAAGCTTTATCATGGGGAAAGAAGAATCCAGGAAAAAATATTTTTTAATCTGATACTTTTCCATCAGCGCAAGAACTTCATGTTCAATGCGTTCACTCTTGATATTGAGGATCATTGTGCCATGGCTGTAAGCCTTACAGTACGCCTCAAAGTCCTGCCCTGCCTCGAAAGGATTGTGGGATATGTAAATTCTCCCGTTTAAATCATCCCGCAGATCGAGTTCTACGCCGTACTCTGTGGGAAGCTTAGCAAGTTCCTCGATTGTATTGATCCTGTGCGCAATATATTCTGTAGTCATTTTTGATCTCCTTATAAACTCTTCTTTAACTTCACGCTAAAATCCATAGTCCTCTTGATAAATTTCCACTTCGCCGCAAGTCCTGTATTCCACTTGGAAGTCCCATGCACCCGCTTCGGAAAGTCCACCGCAAAACGCACAACCTTAAGTCCCTTCTTTCTAGCCATATACAAAGCATACAGATCCAGTGAAAAATCATGAGGCGGATTCTCCCATCCCTGATAGAAGACTTTCGGGAAAATGTTGGGCTGTGCATTGATATCATAAAGCTTTTCCCGCAGATAACAGGTCTCAAACACACTCATGCCCACCGTAAAAAATACATCAAAAAGCGGTCTCCCCTTTCGATTTCCCTTCACAAAGACAAGGCCCTTCTCCTGCTCAATGAGATCGAGCGCTTTGAGCACATCAGCGGGATCCGTCTGCATATCCGCGTGTGTCCAACCGATATATTCTCCTGCGCATTCCTTAAGCCCCTGTAAGATACCGTATCCATAACCCTGATTCACCGGCACTTTCACGGTTTTCGCAAAAGAATACTGCGGCAAAAGCCGGGAAATCACCTCCGCGCTGCCGTCTGTCGAGCCGTTGTCAACCAAAATAACTTCTATATCTTCCCTTTTGACAACATCGTTAAACCGTTCCAAAATCAACGGTATATTTTCTTCTTCATTATAACACGGAACAACAATGGAAAGCTTCATGATGCTTCTCCCTTCCTTTCAATTCATTTCACGGCAAAGATAACACAGGGGCGAGCAGCGCATAAAGTTCCTCATGACTGGCCACCGTCTCAAATGCAATATCCTCGCTCCCCTCCGGAGGCGCTGCCTTTTCGGGATTAAACCAGATCGCCCGCATCCCTGCTGCCGCCGCGCCTTTCACGTCCTTTTCAAAACTGTCTCCCACGAAACACACTTCTTTCGGATACAGTCTAAGCTTCTCAAGACACATCTCAAAGATTTTGGGGGAAGGCTTTTCCGCTCCCGCCTCCTCGCTTGTCACCAGACAGTCCACATCATCCGTCAGTTTTAATGCCCTTAACTTCCTGTGCTGAATCTGCGCCAGCAGATCCGTGCAAACCGCCACGCGGACATACTTGTCATGCAGCGCATCCATAAGTTTCTCGACCCCCGGATAAAGCGTCATTTTATTTAAAAAGACGCCCCAGTAAATCTCGTACATCTCAAGCGCCAGATACAATGGCCTGATATCCAGATATTCCAGTGTTTTCTGAAAATACAGCATCCTGCTGTGAGAAGTTGCCGTCTCGCCCAAATTCCTCTTGGTTGCCAGTCGTGCTCTTCTAAAAGCCTCCTCGCTCTGCTCCTCACTCACACCCAATCGCTCCAAAACAAGCTCCTGCACTCGCCTGAACGCTTCCTTATCAAGCTTATCATAGTCGTAAAGGGTGCCGTCCAGATCAAAAATCACTGCTCTTAACATTTGTCCTCTCCCATATATCTTATTTCTTTCTCTTCTCCCTGATTCCCTTTCATCGTCCCCGACTCAATCCCGCTTCATGATCTCACTGATCACCAGCAGAAGCATAAGCTGTACCAGACCATTGACGCCGTCCTCCCAAACCGTTCGACCGCCTGTCAAATCCTCGATCTGCGGAATTGCCGCCGACGCCGCCTTTGCCCAGAGCCTTCCGTTCCTCTTGATCTCCTGTCCATTAAAGGAAACCTTCTGGTGCAGAGGATCGTCGCAGGAAAGAACACCCTTCACGCCCCGATCCTGCAAAAGTGACAGAAGCGGTTCCACATTAATTCCCACATCCATCACAAACTCCACGCTCAGACTGATTTCTGAAAGCCGGCCGGCCTTCTCCGGCCTGGCTGCAAGTGTCTCATCAAAATACCGTATCACCAGATCCGCATACTGCCTTTGAGGATGGATGTACATTTCCGCATCCTTTCGCCTTGCCTTGATCTGCTCCAGGATTGCTGCCCGCCCATGGCCTCTGTCATTCTGATCTCTGCACAGCTTCCAATGACAGCGCAGCGCCTCATCGGTATCCAGATAGATCTTCATGTCCAGCACCTGTCTCATCTGCGGCAGATACAGGGAATGCAGCCCGCATAAAACCACATAAGGTTTTGGCACAAGTCTGCGCTTTTTGGTAAAAGTGCCCGTTTCATGGTCATAATCTGCGCGGTTTACCGTATTATTTCCTCGCAGCACCTGCAGATCCGACGCCTGTCTGTATAGATAATTTGCCCGGGGATTTAAATGGGTCATCTCCTCCCAATTATGGTCTCCACGCTCCCATTTGTGATCGCCGTCACCTTCCACGGAAAGCAGCCGCTCCTTCGAAAAGAGCGCCTCCAGGATTTCTAAAAGCCTGCTTTTCCCCGCACCGCTGTCTCCCGCAATACCAATGGTAAAAGGCCGGCTTCTCCTGCGATAGTAAGAATTGCTCCCCACGCCATAGAGATACATACTGACCACCAGGATCAAAAATACACCTACCATAAGGGAAAATACAATGTCTTTCAGGTTTCCTCCGGAAAATTTGATATCCTTTAAGCTGTTTCCCAAAAAGTACAGATCCACAAACTGCGTCTGATGGAAAAATACATAGTACAATAAATACAGCAAATTAAAGCCACCATACACGAGCACCATCTTGCCACGGTTTTCCTGAAGCCTTGCCAGATACAGCATAAAGAAAGGCACGACCCAGATAAACCAGGCCGGCATCGCCGGCACGAGTGCCACAAACACCGAAAAGAGCAGTCCCGTCATGCTGATCAGGAGGTCACCGTTCATCTGATTGACCCGAAACGCCTGAAAATAGAGAAATAACAGTGCCAGTACCGTAAGCAGCAGATGTGCGTTCCCATAATCGAGGTACACCATATTAATCGCCTGCTGTTCCCTGTTAAACAGAACCATATTGAAAAAGCCGGACCCCCAGAAGGGCAGTATCGCCGCAATCGTAAAAAGAATCGGCAGCCCTGTCATAAAAACTGCCTTCCTCCAGCCCTTTTTTTTGTACAGATAGAGATAGAAAAGCGGCAGCGCTGCCACTATATGTAGTTTGGAAGAAAGCGCCAGTGAAAAAAACAGGATAAACCACCACTCGCAGGCCGTCTCCTTCACGGCTGCCCGTCCCATCTGCGTCAAATAATAGACCGCACCCAGCAAGAACACGGTCGGAATGAGATCCAGCTGTCCGTGCATATAAGAAGCATACAATATGATGGGCGACAGGAAATACAAAACGAGAATATATTTTCTCTTATCTCTGGAAAGCCGAAGCAGAAAATACAGACCCAGAAGATCGACAAACAGAAGCGGCAGCTTGAAAATAAGATTCCTCAAAAAAAGCGGCATTCCCCCAAAGGAAGTGACAAAAACGCCGCCGATGCATTCCATCAGGAGCATAACGGGCGGATAGGGAAAAGAGGGCAAAAGCGCATTATCATAGTAGACCTGATAAGGATTTTTCCCGCCAAGAAAACAGTTCACAAAGGGAATAAACATCCTATCCTGATAATCCGAAGAAAAAAGGCCCATCAAAAGTAATTTAAACAACACCCCCACAAGGATGGAAGCCCGCAGATATTTCTGATAATTTTTTTCCATGTCGAGCCTGTAGCGCATCTCTCAGCCCATTTCTCCCTTTAGTACCGCTTTTATGAAAGCTTTTTCTGCTCCAAAGCCAAAAATCCCTTAAAGTAGGCATATGTTTTCTGATATCCCTCATAATCGGCGGGCGTTCCCCAGCCCACGTAACGGTCAATATCAAAAATCTTAGCCCGATATCCTAAGTCTAACACATGTTTCACTGTCTGGTCTACATAAAATTCTCCGTTGATCCTGTCATTTTCCTGAATCATCTTTGCTGTCGCTTCCAAAAAAACCTTTGCCTTCCGAAACCAGAAGGTTGCTACCACCGCGGGATCCTCCATCGGTGTGTCGGAAATCGCCTTTTTGATTGACGTGCCTGTAACATTTCCCTGTTCATCGGTAAGCATCCAGCCGTAGGCATTGGGATTTTGTAAAACCGCTTCGTTGTGTCGATAGGTAAAGACAATGCAGTCACAATCCTTTGCGGTATCCTCAAACGCTTTTCTGTCTATATCCATCCCGTTATCACAACCCGCAATCAGCAGCGGCTCCTCGGGATCCAGATAGGATTCCGCCAGCATACAGGTACAGGCCTGTCCCTCTGTCAGCTTCTCAACCGTGATGAACTGTGCTTTTGGATAATAGGCTCTGATGGCGTCCTCCACACCGTCTTCCTTATGGAAGGTGCGGTCCACATAGATCACATTGGCACCGTCCTCCTCCACACCGGGAAGGTCTTTTGTGGCGCAGACCACCATGGGCTTCTCCGTACCGTCCCATCTGTCGATCGTGGTGATCGCCGGTTTATGTACGCGGTATCCCGCATCGGCAAAGCGCTGCCCCGCGCCCGCCATGGGAATCAAAACCTTTCCCGCACACGTATTTTTATCCTGTCCGTTTCCGTTATCCGCAGTCGTCTCGTCTACCGTTTTTTCGCTTTTTTCATTATGTAAAACCAAATCTGTCCAATAGACAAATTCCCGCAGATCCTCGGGTGTTCCCCACTGGCAAAAATAGGTGACATTTGTGGGAACCCATACTTTCAGTCCGTCACGCACCATAAAATTATAAGGAAGACTTGCGTAAAACTCACCGTTAATGGCGCACTCCTCATGCTCTGTCAATCGCTGACAGTATTTTTCCATCGTTTCGCCGTTCTTAAAATAGTATACCCCCGGAGAATGCTTCGCCTTCGTCTTGTCTTTCTCAAACGAATACTTCTCCCGAATCTCCGCCAGATTGTCATTTGCATCTGTCAGGCAGGAAGCGTAGAAATTTTTTGCCGGCAGCAAATTCGGGTGAAATCCCGTATAACAGGGCACCGCACCATCGCAGTCCCTCTCTTTCGCTTCTTTTGCAAAGGCGGCATAATCCCAACTCATATAAAAATCGCAGTAATTGATGATAACGCCGTCTCCCTTGTGAAACTGCGCGGCTTCACCGCTTACAATTCGCACCCCGTCTGCGTTTGCTTCTGTTCCCATTCCTGCGGCAGGCGCCGTACACAGTGCGCGATAAGCCCGCAGCACATCCCAGACCGGTCCTTTTTTCACCCAGTCCTCTATAGAAACGATCACGGCATTCGGCGAAAGCGCAAGCAGTTTATCCTTCATAGAAGGATCCTTTTGTAAATGCTCCCCGCGGCACACGAAAACAAACTGCACATCTGACGGATACATTCCTTTCACAATCCATTTAATGATGGGCTTGCCCATCACCGGGATAAAAGGTTTCAATTCCTGATAGCCTGCCGCCACAAAGCGCGACCCGTAGCCTGTCATGGGTATGATAATGTTCATAGTTTCCTCCATTCTGAAACGTTCTACAGCTTTCTGCGATATTTCTCCGCGTCCCAATTTAACAGCTCGTCCTGCTGTTCTGCACTCAAATATTCCATTCCATAAGTAAGATTCGCCGCCTGTACCTGCGCTGCAAAGCTCATCACATTCTCAATCTCCTGCGCCTTTTTCACACTCTCCGCCAATATGTAAAAACGCCCCTGATAGCAGACCATCGCCGGAATCCCGTTTTGTTCTATAAAGGAAATAACATCCTTCCCTGTAAAGTCATCGGTTAAAAAAAGCGGTTTCTTCGCACCGTAAACAATGCAGTCCGGACAGAATGCATGATTCCATGTCTCTTCCTTGAACACCGCTTTCGTTTCACCTTCGCGGGTTATTTTTCCTTCCCCGGTCAGAAAACTATTTTCTGATAAATAAACAATCTTATCCGAAAGCCCCGGAATATCAGCAAAAGCTCTCCATAGCTTCGTCGCGTTCGGATATGCGTCGTAGGAGATCTGTAAATACGCCGCAATTTTTCGCAGTACCTCTTCCGTGCCTTCAATCACACGCTGTGCCGAATCGCCGCTCACCACCAGACCGTGATTTGCCAGAAAAATAACTGACCCGTCTGCACCCTGCGCCTGCTTTTCGCGGTACTGTTTATAATAGGCTTCCGCCAGCGCCGCACCGGGCTTTCTGTAAGGAACAAATACCGCCTCCGGGAAAAGCGTGCACAGTGCATCCATGCCGCCTGCCCTTGCCGTGAGGATATTAACCAAGGTAGGATGCGAATGCAGGGTATACTTCCCCGTCACCGCATGGAGGAACGTCTCAATAGAAGCACGTCCCCCTTCTATCTGTGCCCTTGCAAGAAGCGCCTTTCCTGCCTCCTCCGTAAATACGGATTCGTCGCCTTCTTTGACATTCTCCTGAAAATACTCCACAATCAAGCGGTAATCTACCTTCGCGTACCCGTTTTCTTCGCTCACGTCTGCAAGCTGGAAACCCGAGCATTTCACCAGCATGACCTGATCGTCCGCCTTCATGGAGGTATTGCCGCCCCCTGCCTGCGCCAAGTCATTTCGCATTCCCGCGTATTTTGAGATTTGGATAAAGTCCTGCATAGTTACCTCCATTCTGAAGCGATTTTCTCTTCCTGAAAATAAGATATTTAGATTATAGCAAAGATTACTGTGTTTGGCATCTTTTTTGTAGAATCTGCTGTCGCATAGTGCACAAAATAATTCACAATCATCGCTCTGATTCCCTTTTGTTTCATACAGACTCTGTCAATCTGTATTCATAGCAGCAATCCTCCTTCCCCGTTCCCTCTATGATGCGCGTTTTCGCGCTATTGATAAATCCATTCTTTTCATAAAACTTTCTCGCTCTCACATTATCCTTAATCACCCATAATAGGATTTTCTGAAATCCTTTTTCTCTGACCTGCGAAATCAAATATTCTACCAAAAGCGTCCCTATCCCCTGTCCTACAAAAAAAGGCTCCACATAGAAATCGGTAATCTCTATCGTTTTATCATCTTCAGGATGTCCTTTGATCACTCCTTTGACAATTCCGTCGTCATAAAGATACATCCCCTTTAAGATTTCAGGATTCTTTTGATAGGCTTCATATAAAGCGACAACCTGCAGTTCATTAAATGATACTTCATCATTTTCAAAGATCGGTCTGTAAGCCACTCTTTTTCCAAACACAATGATCTCCGCGATTCTGGGAATATCACGTTTATCAGCTTGTCTGATCACGCATGTTTCCTCCATAAATCTGACATCTTTGCCCTGCGCCGCGAAAAGAAGCTGCCTCATAAAAGGCAGCTCCCCATATTTATTTTGCTTGAGCCATCGAGAATAAAGTATCTTGCAAAAGTTTAGAAAAATTGATATGATTTTTTTCAGCAAAACTATTCAACCATGCTGGAATAGTAAGGTTTTTTCTTACGGCCTTTCCACCATATTTTTCTTCATAAGCATCAATATCTAATAATAACATATTTATCATGCACCCATTTTCAACAGTTATTTTTGAATAGTCAGAGGGATATGGAATTTGCTCGCCATCTTCAAGCTCTCCCAGTATCCAACCGCTGGCGGCATCAATCCCCATTTCAATAGCCTGTTCCAAGTCTTTGCCTTCTGTTACACAACCGGGTAGGTCTGGAAATTCTACCACATATCCTCCACTTTGATCTGTAAATGGCTTAAATATTGCTGGATAAACTAATTTCACTATATTCACCTTCCTTAATATAAAGATGCAGTCAAAGCCCCGCTTGCCTCAAAATTGATTTTACCGTATCAGGATTCAAATCCCCTCCATGCTCTGGAATTGTAATTTTTCCAGATTTAGTCGAGTGTTTGTATTGATGATGGGAACCCTTTTGCTTTACTTGATACCATCCATCTTTTAATATTATACTCTCAATTTCCCTAAATCTCATTCAATACCCCCTTATTCATTCATGGCATCACTCCTCTCCGTTTATTTAACTATATTGTAATGCGCATAATACGCATTGTCAACAAAATAATCACCCAGGATAGCGTAAGTTTATTGTAGGA
>DLAF01000048.1:16406-16629 GCA_002492725.1 Lachnospiraceae bacterium UBA7054 | reverse complement strand
GTTATCAACAAGTTATAAATACGCATTATATATTTATTTATTATAATATACTTGAATATTTTCTTCTAAATTTTCGAGTATACTTGTAATAATTTCTGTAAAATGTTATACTATGTAAGAGAATTGTTTTATTTTCGTTTTAGGATCATGGAGGTGTCTCATGGCAATCGTAAGCGACGAAAAAATTACAAAAGCCTTGTGGCAGTATAATCCCTGGTGGAGA
>DLAF01000048.1:15758-16091 GCA_002492725.1 Lachnospiraceae bacterium UBA7054 | reverse complement strand
GCAGTATAATCCCTGGTGGAGAACTCCTTTTGCCGTAAAAGAGGCTGCAAAACCCCGGAAACGTCTGGCCTTTTATGAGACCCTGGAGATGCTTAAACACGAGACTATCCGCCGTTTTATCGTGCTTTCCGGCGTGAGGAGAGTCGGAAAGACCACGATACTGTATCAGCTCATTGATTATCTGATTGAGGGTGGCGTCAATCCGAAAAATATCCTCTATGTGTCCTTTGACAATCCGATTCTGAAGCTGATCAATGTGGAGACTGCATTGTCAGTCTATGAGGACATGTATCCAATCGAGGGTGATCGTTATCTTTTTTTTGATGAAATTCA
>DLAF01000048.1:13041-15466 GCA_002492725.1 Lachnospiraceae bacterium UBA7054 | reverse complement strand
TTATCTTTTTTTTGATGAAATTCAGTATACGGATGATTGGGAGCTGTGGATGAAAGTGATCTATGACAGCAGAAGGGATGTTCGTCTGGTTGCTACCGGCTCGGCAAGCCCTATTCTGGAAAAAGGCTCCACAGACAGCGGTACCGGCAGGTGGAACATCCTCAAGATTCCCACCATGTCCTTTTATGAATACTGCTGTGTGCTCGGACTTGAAGATCCCGTTCCGGATATGATACAGCCTTGCAAGCTCATCAATTTAAGCAACGCGAAACTTGGCGACTTGATGGGACGTTTTCTGCCGCTCAGAAATCATTTCAATCGCTATCTGACCATCGGCGGTTTCCCGGAACTGGTGCTATCCAATGACGACTCTTATGCGCAACGGATGCTGCGCGAAGATGTGGTGGATAAGGTAATCAAGCGCGACGTGCTGTCACTGTTTGGCATCCGTAATCCGCTCTTAATGGAAAAACTGTTCTTATATCTATGCATGAACTCAACACAGATTTTCAGCACCTCCACTGCCGCAAAAGAACTCGAAAACACCTCCGTTGGCACTGTCGAGAGTTATATTGAAGCCTTGGAAATGTCCAATCTGATCTATCTGTCAAAACCGATTAGTGTGGGCAGCAAAGGCGCATTAAAGGGGAAACCCAAGATTTATATCGCTGACGCCGCCATCCGCAATGCGGTGCTAATGGTAGATGATGTGCTGACGGATGAAAGTGAACTCGGAGCCATGGTTGAAACGGCAGTCTACAAACATATGGTATCTTTTTATCAGGGCACTCCGGCGCAGGTTGGTTATTTTAGAAACGCAAAACAAAATCAAAAAGAGGTGGATGTGGTAGTGCAGCTTCCCCGCCAAAAGATCCTGTGTGAAGTAAAATACCGCAGCAATTCCCACATTCCTGTTTCGGACGCCATTGTGGAATTATGCCGCGACAAAACTTCCAAGGTAACACATGCTTTTCTGGTAACAAAGGATCTTGATGATTTCGGTATTGTAAAACACGACACGGACACACCTATCCTTCGTGTGCCCGCTATCGTTTTTCTGTATCTGTTAGGAAAAGGCGCAGTATAAACTGCGCCCTTCTTACTTAAAACCGCTCTAAAAATCTGCTTACATTTTCGGTAATATTCCCGCCAAAGACAGCGGAACCAGCCACGATCACATTGGCGCCCGCATCTAGTACCACGCCGACGTTATCCTGTGTAATGCCGCCGTCTACCTGAATATCAAGGTCTATTCCCATTTCATCCGCCATCTGTCTGGCGAGCCGGATGCGTCCCGTTGATTCAGGTATGTATTTCTGACCGCCAAAGCCAGGTTCCACCGTCATTACGAGAAGCATATCGAGCTTTGGGAGATATTTCCTTGCCATCTCAACGGAAGTCTTTGGCTTGATGGACATTCCCACTTTACAGCCAAGATCCCGGATCAGGTCAATCGTCTCCTCTGCATCCTCCGTGGCCTCCAGATGAAAGGTGATACTGTCCGCACCACAATCCTTAAATTCCTTCACATATCGTTCGGGTTCAACAATCATCAGATGCACATCGAAAACTCTCTTTGTCGTCTTGCGGATCGTGCGGATCACAGGCATTCCGAAAGAGATTGAGGGCACGAAGACCCCGTCCATCACGTCAATGTGAATATATTCTGCGCCGGCTTCGTCGGCTTCTTTGATCTGTGCCCCCAGAGCGGCGAAATCCGCCGCCAGGATCGAGGGGGCCAAAATATTTTTTCTCATTTGACAAAGTCCTTTACCTTCGCATAGATACCGTTTCCGTCCAGGCCATATTTTTGTACCAGCTCATTCGCCGTGCCGGACTCGCCGAAGGTATCCTGCATGCCGATCCGCAGAACAGGGGTCGGACATTTCTCGGAAAGGCAGTCACATACTGCACTGCCGAGACCGCCAATCACGGTATGTTCCTCCGCCGTCACAACCTTGCCTGTCTTCTTTGCAGATGCGAGCACCAATGCTTCATCCAGGGGCTTAATGGTGTGGATATTGATAACTTCCGCGCTGATGCCGTCAGCCGCCAGCATTTCCGCTGCTTCCAGTGCAGAAGATACCGTGATGCCGCTGGCGATAATGGTTACATCTTTCCCTTCCTTTAAGAGAACGCCCTTGCCAATTTCAAATTTGTAGTCGGGTCTGTCATTGATCACAGGCACCGCCGCGCGGCCAAAGCGCAGATATACCGGACCTTCCATCTCGATCGCCGCACGCACCGCCGCCTTTGCCTCCACGTCGTCAGAGGGCACGATCACGGTCATACCGGGAATCGTCCGCATCAGAGCCACATCCTCGTTACACTGATGGGTCGCACCATCCTCACCAACGGTGATACCCGCATGGGTCGCACCAATCTTTACATTCAGATGCGGATAGCCGATGGAGTTGCGCACCTG
>DLAF01000048.1:0-12753 GCA_002492725.1 Lachnospiraceae bacterium UBA7054 | reverse complement strand
CGATGGAGTTGCGCACCTGCTCAAAATTACGTCCTGCCGCAAACATGGCAAAAGAGCTGATAAAGGGAATCTTACCGCAAGTTGCAAGCCCGGCAGCAATACCCGTCATATTGCACTCTGCGATACCGCAGTCAATGTGGCGGTCGGGAAACGCTTTCAAAAAGACCCCCGTCTTGGTTGCGCCCGCAAGGTCTGCATCCAATACCACCAGATTCGGAAATTCAGCGCCGCACTCAGCCAGTGCGTTACCATAGCTCTCTCTCGTTGCAATCTTTTTTACATCTGCCATCAGTTCGCACCTCCTAACTCTTTACCGATCTTTTCAAGATCCGCCATTGCCGTCGCATACTCCTCATCATTGGGCGCCTTGCCGTGCCAGCCCGCGTTGTTTTCCATAAAGGAAACGCCCTTGCCTTTCACCGTCTTACAGATGATCGCGGTAGGCTGTCCTTTGGTGGCTCTCGCCTCCTTAAAAGCTGCGTCGATTTGATCAAAGTCATTGCCGTCAATGTTGATCACATGGAAGTTGAATGCCTCGAATTTTTTGTCTATAGGGTAGGGTGAGCAGACGTCGTCAATCTTGCCGTCAATCTGTAATCCGTTGTTGTCTATGATGACCACCAGATTGTCAAGCTTTCTGTGGCCGGCAAACATGGATGCCTCCCATACCTGACCTTCCTGGATTTCACCGTCACCAAGCAGCGTGTAGACTCTGTAATCCTTATTGTCCATCTTTCCCGCAAGCGCCATACCTACCGCGGCTGAAATGCCCTGTCCGAGAGAACCGGAAGACATATCCACGCCCGGCGTTTCCTGCATACAGGGGTGACCCTGCAGATAAGAACCCAAATGGCGCAGCGTAGGGAGGTCTTCTACCGGGAAGTAACCGCGGTTAGCAAGGACCGAGTAGAGCCCCGGCGCGGTATGTCCTTTTGAGAGCACGAAGCGGTCTCTGTCCGCCTTTTTCGGATCCTTCGGATCAATATTCATCTCCTCGAAATAGAGATAAGTAAAGATGTCTGCCGCAGAGAGCGATCCGCCCGGATGACCTGCTTTGGCGCCGTGTACTGCGGTCACGATCCCTTTGCGGACTTCATTAGCTGTTTTTTGTAACTCTAATTTGTTCATAGCTATCCTCCATCCATTAATAGTTTACTTGGTTCCTGCTACAGACAGTGTAGCATAAATCTTTTGCTTTGTCACCGTGCCCGAGCACAATTTTATGATTTTTGACCATAGTAAGCATTTGCTCCGTGCTTGCGGAAATAGTGCTTATCCTGCAACTCCTGCGGCGCGGGCTGGATTCTTGCATTGATCGTCTCCGCACGGTAGGCCATCTTTGCCACTTCTTCCAGCACCACCGCATTGTGTACGGCCTCATGACCGTCCTTGCCCCAGGCGAAAGGGCCGTGGTTTTTGCAGAGCACCGCAGGCACGGCCTCGGGATCTTTCTTAAGCCGATTCAATTCATTGACAATCAAAAGACCCGTGTTCTTCTCGTAAGCGTCTTCAATCTCCTCCGCGTTTAAGCAGCGCAGGCAGGGAATCTCCCCGTAGTAGTAGTCTGCGTGCGTGGTACCGTAGCAGGGAATGCTCCTGCCTGCCTGCGCCCAGCTCGTGGCGTAGGAAGAATGTGTATGTACCACGCCGCCAATCTGATCGAACGCTTTATAAAGCTCCACATGGGTTGCCGTATCGGATGAAGGATTGTACTTTCCCTCCACCTTCTTTCCGTTTAAGTCCACCAAAACCATATCATCCGGCGTCAGTTTTTCATATTCGACACCGCTCGGTTTAATTGCAAAGATGCCGCTCTCCCTGTCAATCTCACTTACATTTCCCCAGGTGAACGTAACCAAGCCGTATTTCGGAAGCAGCATATTTGCTTCATACACCCGTTTTTTTAATTCTTCTAACATGTTGATACCTCCTATTGTAATGATTCCACCGCGGCCCGTTCGATTGCAAGGCCCGCGCTGTAGCGCTTCATAAATGCGTCAAAGCCCTTGACGTCGCTCTCCTTCGGCTCCATCTTTTCACCCTTCTGACCCGCAAACACCTTGTTGTCCAGATAAGCAGACAGGCTTTCGTCCGCTCCTTTTTGGATCATGTAGGAGGCAAGGATGGCAATGCCCCATGCGCCGCCTTCGCCGGCTGTCTCCATCACGCTCACCGGTGCATTCATGGCCGCCGCAAGAATGCCCTGGCCGACGCCCTTTGTCTTAAAGAGGCCGCCGTGTCCCAGGATCTCATCCACCGCAACCTTCTCCTCCTTAAAGAGTACGTCAAAGCCCGTTTTAAGCGCCCCGAGAGAAGTGAAGAGATGTACGCGCATAAAGTTAGCCAGATTGAATTTCGCGTCCGGCGTGCGCACAAACAAAGGTCTGCCCTCATTGAAGCCCGTCACGGACTCACCCGAAAAATAGTTGTAGGAAAGAAGGCCGCCGCAGTCGTCATCGCCGTTTAAGGCGTTGCGGTAAAGGTTTCCGTAAATATCGTTCTTATCCACCTTCATGCCCATCAATTCGGAATATTCCGCAAACAGATTTACCCACGCATTCAGATCGGAAGTACAGTTGTTGCAGTGCACCATGGCCACCAGACTGCCGTCCGGCGTCGTCACCAGATCAATGATCTCATACACCTTGGAAAGTTCTTTTTCCAACACGATCATACCAAAGATACTGGTGCCCGCAGAAACATTGCCCGTGCGCTTTGCCACGCTGTTGGTAGCAACCATGCCGGTGCCCGCGTCGCCCTCGGGAGGACACAGCGGAATACCTGCCTGCAAAGTTCCCGTAGGGTCTAAGAGTTTTGCGCCTTCCGCCGTCAGCTTTCCGGCCTCTTCTCCTGCTGTTTTTACGGCAGGGAACACGTCTTTGAGTTTCCAGGAAAAGCCCTTGTCAGCCACCGTCTGGTCAAACTGCGCAATCATCTTTTCATCAAACTGCCCCGTCGCAATATCGATGGGGAACATACCGGAAGCTTCGCCGACACCGACAACCTTTTCACCGGTCAGCTTCCACTGGATATACCCCGCCAGCGTAATCACAAATTTTAAGTCAGGAACATGCGCCTCACCGTTCAAAATCGCCTGATAGAGGTGCGCGATCGTCCATCTCTGGGGAATATTGTAGTTGAAAAGTTTCGTCAGCTTTGCCGCCGCCTCTTCGGTGATGGTGTTTCTCCAGGTACGGAACGGCACCATCAGTTCATCCTTTTCATTAAAGGCCATATAGCCGTGCATCATGGCGGAAAAACCGATTGCCCCTAACTTCACAAGTTTTTCCCCGTACTGTGCCTGCACATCCTCTGTCAGTTTCTTGTAGCAGTCCTGCAGACCCGTCCAGATGTCGTCCAGACTGTAGGTCCAGATCCCGTTCTCCAGCCTGTTTTCCCAATCGTGCGCCCCCGATGCGATGGGCTTGTTGTTCTCGTCTACGAGAACCGCCTTGATGCGGGTCGAACCAAACTCGATGCCCAGCACCGCCTTACCGCTTGCAATACATTCTTTTGCTCCCATAACTTATCCCTTTCCCTCCTTTATTTAGCGGAACGCTGCAGCGTTCCATCTCAACATATTCTTAAAGTCACGGATATTGGTATCCTTGTCAATGATCACGCTCTCAATTCCCATCGCATCCGCCCAGTCTGCCATCTGCTCCACGGTCAGGTCGTAGGAGAATGCCGTATGATGCGCACCGCCTGCCAGAATCCATGCTGTCGCGCCGATTTCCAGATTCGGCTGAGGCGTCCAGAACGCCGTACCGACTGGAAGTTTCGGCATGGGTTTCTCCACCTTCTTGCAGTCCACCGCATTGATGAGCAGACGGAACCGCGTGCCCAGATCTACCAGAGAACATGCTACTGCAGGGCCGGTTTTTGAGGTAAATACCAGACGTGCGGGATCCTCTCTGTTACCCATGGAGAGCGGGCAGACCTTGATCCCGATCTCACCGTCCGCAACGGAGGGGCAGACCTCCAGCATATGCGCCTGCAAAATACCTTCCTTGCCGGGCACAAGATTGTAGGTGTAATCCTCCATCATGGAGGTACCCTTCGCGTCCTTGATACCCGCCGTCATCAGCTTCATAATGCGAACCATGGCCGCTACCTTCCAGTCTCCTTCCGCGCCGAAACCGTAGCCTTTTTCCATCAGTCTCTGGATTGCCAGACCCGGAAGCTGTTTTAAACCGCCCAGCATACCGAAATGCGTCACTACTGCATGATAGTCATTTTCTACCAGGAATTTTTCAATGCCGATTTCCTGCTGTGCCTGTACTGCCACATGTTTTCTAAACTCGTCGAGGTCTCTGCCCTCGTCGATGATCTTATATTTGCTGTAATATTCCTCTACCAGCGCGTTCACGTCACCCTGGGGCACAGCGTCCACATACTCCACCAGGTCGTTGACGCAGTAATGGTCGATCTCCCAGCCGAATTTGATCTGCGCTTCCACCTTGTCGCCCTCGGTCACGGCCACATTGTTCATGTTGTCGCCAAACCGGCAGACACGGACGTGGGAAGATTCGATCACGCCGATTGCCGTGCGCATCCAGCTCCCCAGCTGCTTTTGCACGCGCTCGGAAGACCAATGCCCTACAATAATCTTTCTCTCGATGCCCATGCGGCTCACAATATGACCGTACTCCCTGTCGCCGTGCGCGGACTGGTTTTCATTCATAAAGTCCATGTCAATCGTGTCGTAGGGAAGCTCCTCATTGAACTGCGTGTGCAGATGGCAGAGAGGCTTTCTGAATTCTTTCAGGCCGAGAATCCACATCTTTGCCGGCGAGAACGTGTGCATCCAGGTGATCACTCCTGCGCACTCAGGATCGTTGTTCGCATCGTTGAAAGTCTTGCGGATGGATGCCTGCCCGATGAGTGTGGGCTTTAATACCACCTCAAAGGGAAGATTGCCCGATGCGTTCAGGCCCTCCACCATCTTTGCGGAATGCTCTGCTACTTTCCGCAGACATTCGTCCCCATACAAATCCTGGGAACCTGTACAGAACCAAAATTTGTAACTCTTTGCTGCGATCATACAATACCCTCTCTTTCATAAAATTTATGATTGCTTTATTTCGGCCAAGCTGTGATACTCGCAGTCGAATTTCAAGTTGTACACATATACAATTTTGTATACAGTATTCGCTAACCTTTCGCGCAGCCCCACCAATCTTTGTTACGTTTTAGTCTATCACTTGTACATACAAATATGCAAGTTGTATGCCCTATATTATCTTTCGCACCGATTTGCGCGGTACTACCTCCACCTCAAACTCATAATTCGCGTCAAAAGAGGGATCTTTGATCATGCGCACCAGATTTTCCGCCGCCTTCCCCCCCAGTCTTTCCATCGGGTGCGGCGTGGAGGCAATGGGAACTTCCCCGAGGATCGCCAGCTCCGAATCGTCTACGCCGGCAACTGAAATATCCTGCGGCACCCGAATGCCGTTCTGCTTAAAAATATCCAAAAGCCCGAAAGCCACCTCGTCGTTATAGCAAAACACTGCCGTACAATCCTGAAAACGCTCCAGCATTTTTTCGGACACCTTTTCCAGATGTTGTTTCTCCTCTGTATCCACCCAAACGATCTGTCCGTCCTCCACCTCCAGGCCTGCGTCCAGCATCGCGTCCATATACCCCGAAAAACGCGCCTGTCCCTGCCCGTCGTCCAGCTTGAAAATACCGCCGATCTTCTCGTGTCCCATGGAAATCAGATACTTTGTCATTTTCCATCCGGCCATATGATCGTTGATGGACACATGGGGAATTTTTAGCTGCGGATAAAAGCTGTTGATAAAGATAACAGGAATCCTCTTTTTGCGTATTTCCTGATAGAGCCGCAGATTGGGATTGGGAATACCGCTCTTCGTTGGCTCCACGATCAGACCTGAAACCTCGTCCCGGCTGATGATATCTTCCAGAATGGCCTTTTCCCGTCCGTGCCGGTTGCCGGTAAATGCAATCTGCACCGAATATCCCGCCTCTAAAAGCACATTTTCTATCCCCTGTATGGTTCTGGGAAAAATATAGCCGTCCACATAAGTCGTCACCACAGAAACACGCATCCGCTTCTTCAGATCTGCCAGGCGGTTGTCGTTAATGTAAGTGCCGCTCCCCTGAATCCGACGGATCATCCCCTCATTTTCCAGAACGCCAATCGCATGTCTGACTGTCTGCCGGCTTACGCCAAACATTTCTTTCAATGTATTTTCCGAATACATTTTCTGCCCCGGAACGAGCTTTTTCGTCTCTATCTGTTCGTTGATCCACCCGACCAGCTCCATATATTTAGGCGTCGTTTTTTCCATATGCTTTCCCTTTTCTGTTTCTATCTCTCATATACGAATTATACCATGGGTTGCGGACTCTTCCGAGCCCTTTTTCTATTTTATATCAGACACTCCTGCAAAATTGACTGCGCGCTGATCTTTTCCATCGAAAAACAGGAAGCTTCCTAACAAAAACAGCCCCGGGCGCTATGCCCGAAGCCGTTTCTGTACTCTTTGCTTTAGTTCCATTACTTCCGTATTTTCCATCCGCCATAACCGGCAGATGTCAGCAGTAGCGCCTTAATTATTCCAAGGCTGGCTGCCCTTCCCAACAGATACCGTAAAGGAACCCGAGTTGCTGTTACTCCAGAACATACTCTTTAAATACACTGTCTGTCCTTTCGTTAGGGAAATGTCAATTGCAAAGTTATCTCCCTCCTCCCTCGGACCGCTCTGATCATCATATGACAAACAACCCTCAGTGTTCTTATTATCACGCGACAGACAAGTGTCAGCGTCCACGGAATCAATGTCATACAAAATACCATAAGTATCTTCCGATCCTTCCGAGTAGAAGGTATAGCTTCCGGCCTCCGGCACGGTGAAAACCGCTCCGTCTGCTTCGCCGGCGGATAGAGACACCTGCATACGCTGGCCTAACTTAAGCTCCCTGATTGCAGCCTTTTCGGCCGTCAGTTCTGCCTTGAAAGAAACCGTTACCGCATCGCTCGCCGTCATGGTCCACATGACCGTCTGCCCCTGCAGCAAGAGCTTCTTCTTTGACAATTCGGATCCATTGTTTACAAGCTCCTCTTCCGGCGATCCGTAATTATTTCCGGAAAACGCAAACGCGACATCGCCTGAGAGGCTATCCGTTGTAAAGGTATAGAATCCCGTGCTGCCTGCGGTAAAGGTTGCCTTAGCCGGCTCATCCGCCGTCAATGCTATACTCTTCCCGGCTGCCGTGATCTCAGGAATGCTGCTATCCTTCGCACCGGTTACGCCGACCGTTAAGTCACTCCCTGTGTTGTTCACAGGATTCACATATACCGTCTGCCCGGCTGTCAAAAGGATCTCAGCCAACATCGTAGTCTTGCCATTTTCATCGCTTACGGCATTACCGTCCGCCAGCGGACTTCCACTTCCCCCATTCTCCGCATCGCTTATGCTGTCCCAGATTTTCAGCGCTGCATCCGAGGCGCTTGTGGAATCTACTGTCATAGTGAACTGATAAACCCCGGCTGCCTGCGCCGTAAACTGATATAACTTATCACTGCCATTCGGGATTGTCACATCCCCGGTCACTGTTGACAGATCAGAAGGCGTAATATCCTCCGTCTTCACCGTAAACGTTACGTCAGCGCCGGCATATTGGGAATTGGTGACTTTTACGCAAACCACATCACCCTGATTTAACTCCAGCTTCTCGTCAAAATTCGTCCCGGAAACCGATGCCTTTACTTCACCGCCTACCGTTATCTCACCTGAAACGCCAGAGCTTACGGTATCAGCCTCAGCAAAGAACCGATAGTACCCGCTTTTCGCAATCGTATACATCAGATACGCTGCTTCGCCTGCCGCAAGTGATACCGGCTTCGGCGTGCCAAATGTAACATCCTCACTGACCTTTTTGGCATTCAACGTATATTCCACGCCACTATTTAAAGCATTATAACGGGTAGTCAGCCAAACACTGTCTCCTTCCTCCAGCCAGGATTCAACTATCAATCCATAGTTGGAGGTACTGCTCTGATTCATCGCAGCCTGTACATCCGTGTAAAGATATAAGGTCTGTTTCTGATTACTTCCATAGGACAGGGAGAACTGATACTGGCCGGATTCCGGAGCCTTAAACTCGAAGCTTGCCGGTTGGCCCTGACCTGTCACTGTCTTTCCGTTCTCCGCTGATTCCATACGCTGTGTCAGGTTGATCGTCACATAATATGCGCTATCTCTCGATGCTCTGAGATATACCGTCTCCCCTTCCGTCAGCCAGCCAAGATCGTGTCCGCACCAGCTCCAATTCATGTCTTCGTATTTATCCGCACTCTTAGAAGTCTTCTTTTCAAAACCGGTGCCGTTCGTGCTCTGAATCCCATAACGCCCTGTCTCCGGCGCCGTAAAGCTGAAATAAGTATAGGTTGAATACCTTGATGCCCCTACCTTTCTCGGATCACCCACGCTCAACGGCAAATAGTCAGGCGCGTTATTGCCCGTTCCGCCGGGATAGGACGGCGCGCTCCACTCCTCCGGCTCATCATCTCCGTAGTAACGGATATTGCTATCCCGGTCTCCGTTATAATAAGCGTCACCGACCGCCACTACGTAAATATCATATCTGGCAATGACTTTATTGCCCAGAATCTTGGACTTCACTTCCAGTACGGTGCCACCGGGTTTCAAGCCCTTTAAGGTAATGCAGTAAGTTCCTGCCGCCGCCTTGACGCTTGCCACCTTACTGTCCCCGATCGTCCACACCAGCGTGTCATTGACACGGCCGCGGTTGGAGGGATTGGCAGTCAACGTATAGGAGTTGCCTGACAATACTCGCAGCGATGTTACCGGATAGACCGTATTCCCATCTTCATCCTCTTCCCAACCATGCAGGCGCTTATCGCCATCGGACACCTGGATCGACATACCGCCGCGGGGCTTTGTCACACTGACAACCTCATCCCCGTCAAAGTCATACTCATCTTCCAGATACCCATCCTGCGCAGGAATCTTTGTGGTCTTCACCTTGCCCGTCGCCGGTTTTGACGAAATGCCGTCATACAGCGCGGTAATGGTAACCGTATACTGACTTTCCTTTGCCAGTTCCACATGCCGCTTAATTTCCCACGAATCAATGATGTAGGCATCCTTTACCCTTCTGTTTCTGCCGCCGGATACCTGCCACAGTTCATGTACCCTGTATTCTTCATCGTCCTCGTGAGCATCGCCGCAGATTTCATAACGCCTGTCATAAATCTTCTTTTTGCTCGAATCCGTGATCTCCACACGGAAAGCGTCAGGATAACCCGCGCTCGTAAAGGTCAGGCCGAACTTATCATTGGTAATATCAATTCCTTTGATCTTCTTAACCGGCGCAAGCTCTTTCGAGACAAAGGTGATCTTAGCCGTCGCATCCGTTTCCTTCTTTGCGACCTTCTTTACGTTTTTATCCGTCAGAGACAGCTCCAGACTTCCGCCGCCCTTAATGGCGCGAAGCGTCGTGCCATCCAGCTCAAAGAACTCCTTCTTGGCCCTTACCGCCTCCCTGACTGCGATCATATCCATGTCCGGGCCACTATAGGATGTCAGCTTACTCTTGCCTGCCTTATAGTTATAGAGCGCAATATCGTTCAGCTCTACTTCCTGTCCGACCGTCAGGTTTACCGTCTTCTTTTTGGCCGTCACACTGTCCACGTCCGCATTGATAATAAGTCTAATGCTTGTAGACCTACCTGAGTTGCTGTCACGCACATAGATTGTCACATAGTCACGGTATCTTTCATCCTCCTCGTCATACCAGCCCGTGATGCCGGTAAGCTTGATCTTACCCTTATTATCTACGCTTACAAACTCATTCTTCTTTACTCTTGCGCTCTTAGCATCAAGTACATAATACTCCAGCTTCAGATTCTCATAGACGGCTTTATCCTGCTTATCCTTAAGCGGAAGCTCCCGATCCAGATAATCCGTGCTGTCCGCCGCAGCGTCCTTCGCATTCAGGTAAAACCGCCCGATTGTCTTGCTGTTCAGACCCTTTTTCGCAAGCTTGGAAAAGTCCACTACATAGGTACGGGGCCCGTTATAAAACGCAGGCACCTTATCACTAACATACTTCGTCACATCCCTGATGCCGTCAACTGTCTCATCCAGCTTAAGATCCAGCCAAATCACCTCGGATTTCAGGCTCTTGAAGCTGACCGCCGTTCCGGCTGCGCCGGCATCGACCGTTTCCTGCGTAATCACATAACCGTCAGCCAGCGTCTTTGCCTCGCAAACGTTTCTGACATATACCGTGTACGGCCTGTCATTCTGCAGCCCGCTCAGATATGCCGCCGCATATCCAATGTCTCTGTTATAATCTTCGTCCGCGCTGTCCAGATAAACCGGGGCAATCGCAAAGGTTCCCCTCCACTGATTCTTATTGCCCTGCAGCTCCTTCACCTTTGCTTCGATGGCAGCCGCCTTTTTCAGGGAAGGATTGTCTTTGTTATCCACCACATAGATTTCACGACGGTATCCGTCGCTCACGGCATCATAGTTAACGTTCGCATAGACACCCTCTATGGTATTATATGTGGTTACTTTGACCGGCTTCGGCGCCGTCACAGCCGTTCCCTCGATCGTCACCGTAGCGGTTTTCGCGCCCTTGATCTCAACCATATCGCCGTTTTCATCCATATGCTGCGGGTAAACGGTGATGGTTGCCTTCTTTCCTTTCTGGAGAGCCGTCACATTACCGGTCTCGGGATTGACATGCATAACTGACTCGTCGCTGCTCTTATAACCAAGGCAGATCACGTCGCCCATCTGTGCCTTTGTGATCTTCACATCCAACTGCACGGAAGACCCGACTGCCAGCTTCTTCGGCGCCGCATTGAATGCAAGCGACTTCGGAGCCACCGCGTCCTGCAGATTGCCGAGACACTGTTTCTCATCAAAGTTCAGGGTAATGGTCTCGACATATTTATCCTCCCAGCGGATGCTAAAGGTCTTCGCGCCCTTCTTTGCATCAAAGAGCACCACAAAAGAGTTCGTATTCGTATAAGAAGACACTACCCTGCCGCCGGCATTCTCCACCGCGTTTTGATACATTGCCGTGTCAGGAATCTGTCCGCCAAATTCCGCCGGTGCGTAAATACGGAATGCCGCCAGATTACCCGTCATCTTAATGCCATTGCTGTTATAAGATGCGTAGCCGATTCCCTCCTGTACATTTACGGTCTGCGTAATATCGCCTTTCGCATCCCGCCTTACTGTGGGATCCGCCATGGCAAGCTGCTTTACCACAATACGATTATTATCTCCCTCAAGATGTTCAGAAGAAATCCCTGCCGGAGCCGCCACGGTCTTAAACGCGCACAGGACATCCGCCGTTTTCGTGGTCACCTCATAGTTTCTTTCATACCAACTATCCAGTGCACTGTTCTCAGCGTCATAATGAATCTCAAATTCTTTGTTCCTGTGAAAGATATCACTTCTATTGAGAGGCGTTTTGCTTCCCTTCTCATATACCAGGAACCGCACATCCCATACGCCGTTGTCCTCATTTTCACTGCTGAAAGCCCACGCATCGTCGCACTCTTCATTCTGCACATAACCCGTCACTTTATAATCGGCCATATCCGTCCAAAGTGTCTGCGTCAGCCGCCCTGCCTCGTAGGTGTCAGCCACCTTAAGCGACAGGCTGATCGGGCATTTCTTGATTGTTACGGTTCCGATCAGTACGCCCGGCACAGTGACAGGCTCCGGACCGAGATCAAGCGGCGCGTATGTCTCGTCGCCCCCGAAGCACGCATACAGATTGTACTCTCCTGCGCCCCACAAATCTTCCAGCATGCGCTCGTCGCCGGAATCTGTTTTATTCACACACAGATACTGCACGCCCGGATCTTCCACCGGCACCTGCTGCCCATTCTCTGTCTTCGTAAGCGTATAAGCGTCCTTGGGCTTTACCGCTGCCACGGTGAGCGCTTTGCCGTCATAGGTCTTATCATACGCTACCAAAGTGTCTTTCGGCGTAATGTTCAGCGGGATTGTACCCATTTCTTTCACGGTGAGATCCGCTGTTCCGCCCAGCGGCTGCTCATCCCGATACGCTTGTTTTTTCGTTTCACCCGCTTCATTCACAGCGTCGCGCTCTGCTTTTTGGGCACTATCAAGCGTATAGTTGTTCGAAAGATCGTTCCCATCCTCATCAACGCATCTTTGCGCCTGAATCTTATAACGGATGTTCGCATCGTTTACAAACGTAAATTCATCATCATATACGGTATATCTGTTTGTTTCGACAAACTGATTCGTGCCATCCTGCTTTGTCTCCTCTATGATCGACCAGAAAGGCGCAAGCGTAAGCCCGGCCGGCGCCGTATATGCCTTACCGTCTTTGTCCAGCATCTTATAGCTGATCTTATTATCTTTATCATTCAGGAAATCCCATATCGTGCGCCCGGACAGCGTCGTGTACTCACTCTCCTCCGGCGTAATCGCAAGCTGTACCTTATTGATGACATAGTACACTACCGCCGGCTTATCTTCCTTTAAATAGTAGAAGGTTCCGTCGTCGGTGTTGTCCTGATACGAGATCTCCAGCTTATAGATACCCGCATTGGTCGGCGCCACGATATTTCCAAGCTCATTCCAGCCATCCTCGAAACCATAGCCCGTAAATCCGTTGGCCTTATTCTGATCCAGAATCTCTTTGTCCAGCAGATCCTCTGCATCATTTTGATACCACGTATACTATAATGTACCCATAGATGTG
>DLAF01000053.1 GCA_002492725.1 Lachnospiraceae bacterium UBA7054 | reverse complement strand
TAATCACCGCCTCCTACTCGATTATGAGCAGCATTTCGAATCTGCTCATATGCGCCATAGAAAAACCAGAGTTAAAAGGCTGACGAGCAAAACGTGTAAAAAAGGGGTTGACAGGCGTATACCATTTGTATATGATACAATCATCGGGTATACATCAGTATACCAAAATATGGAAGGAAGGAAAAAGAAGATGGTCAGCTTATCGGATGGGGAATGGAAAATCATGAATCTGCTCTGGGAGCGCGAGAGCACGATCACAGAGCTGAAAAACGAGCTGAGTAAGGAGACAGGGTGGGATAAGCATATCGTGATCACCATGCTCTCCCGTGTGGAGAAGAAAGGCGCGGTGGCGCACAGGGACGGCGGCCGGGCGAAGATATTTTATCCGCTGGTGTCCAGAGAGGAGGTCTCCATGCAGGAGACCCGTGGTTTTTTACAGAAGGTTTACCGGGGGAGCCTGGGCATGATGGTCAATGCCATGGTGGAAGATCAGGCCTTGTCAGAAGAGGAAATACAAGAATTGTATGGGATTTTGGAACGGGCAAAGAAAGGTAAGGCGGAAATATGAAAGAAATTTTGATAACTTCGACGGTTTTGATACTGTGCATCCTGTTGATCCGACGGATCTTTCGGGGGAAGATCAGCAGCAGATTACAGTATGCGCTCTGGCTGTTAGTGGTGTTTCGTCTGGTGGGAAGCGGTGTGGCGCAGTTTGATCTGGGGCCGTTTTCCGATTTTCGTCTGATAGATCTGGTGGAGAAGGACGAAAGCGGCATAGGGGAGCGGCTTGAGGAGACGATTCGACTGGAGGAACCCATTCAGATGACGATGGATTCGAGCAGTATCCTGTTTCGCCTGTTTGCTACGGATGAAATCAGGGAGACGGTAGAGAGCATGCCAGACAATGGGCCGACTTCCGTGTTTCTGGCGGGAACGCTCGGTCTTTCCCGACTGGATGTGCTGTGGTTTTTGTGGGGGTGCGGCGCCTTTGTAGTGGGCGTTTGGATTTTGGTTACGAATATCGTGTTCAGCCGTAGATTAAGAAAAACAAGAAAACCCTTTGATTTGCCGGAAGATATGAAAACGACAGTTTTGCAAAATGACAACCGCTTTTTCAGACGGAAACGCCGCCTGCCTGCATGTTATCTGGCTGAGGGGATAACTTCGCCCTGCCTGTATGGTTTTCCGGGACGCGAGGCGGTTTATCTGACGGCGGAAGTAACAGAAGACCCCCGCAGGCTGCAGCATGTGATGATTCATGAGCTTGTTCATAAAAAACATGGTGACAGCTTTTGGGCGCTTTTACGTAGTGTTCTGGCGACAGTGTATTGGTTCCATCCGCTTGTGTGGGTGGCGGCGGCCTGCTCCAAACGGGACTGTGAACTGGCCTGCGACGAAGGAGCGCTTAAAATGCTTGGCGAGGAGGAACGGATTCCCTACGGCGAGACGCTTTTGTCTATTATCACGCGCAAAAGCCGTGCATCCGATCTGGTCTGTACGGCAACGACCATGACGGGAAGCGGAAAGAGCGTGAAGGAGCGTATCCGTTTTATTGCCGAAGAGCCGAAAACACTTTTTGCGGCGGTGGCGGGCGTCCTTGTTTTGACGGCGGCGGTCTGCCTGTTTGTTTTTACCAAGGATGCGCAGTTTCAAGGGACGATCGTGGACAGCCGGACAGGGCTTACCGTTACGGGAGCGGATATGCAGATTTCTCTGCCTGCAAGCATTGGCGATATCAGCGGCTGCGTTGTGGAGAAAGAAAGTGACAATGTTGTCATATATCATATTGCTGCACAGGAGGAAGTGGGGAGATTTGCCAGAATGCCGCTCAAGGATGCGCTGGAGCTGGTTGACGAGGGACGGGAGGTTATGCCCATAGGTGACTATGGCTATAATTATCTGCTGCGGGCCTATCTGGGAGAGCCTCTGTCGAGGACGGAGCATACCTATACGCCTGCGACGCAGGGGGTTTTAAGCCATGAAGATATCTATCTGCCCGCGGAGCCGGAGGGCGGGAGCACTTACATTGATCCTGAAACAGACAAAAATCCGCTGCTCAGCGAGGATTGGGAAGTCATTCCGCTGGAGGAGGGAGATTCGTCTGACGGAAAAGAGGAAAAAAGCGGGGGCGTTTTGGGGCATGAGGATGTCTACACGCCTGTGGAGGAAGAAGCAAGGGAGTATCTGCCAAATGAGGAAATCATCGTCACGGGGCCTGCGGATCCCGGTCAAAAAGTGACAATGCACACCTATACGCCTTATTCGAGCACGGCAGGCGAAGTGGGAACAGACGACAAAGCAGCAGCGGGTGTGCCCGGAACTGACAGCAATGAGGCAGCGGGCGTCCCCGGAACTGACAGTAATGCGGCAGCAGATGTACCAGGGACCAACAGCGATGACGACAGCACCTACGTTTTGGAAGACAATGAGCTTAAGGTTGACTATCTGCAGAACGAGACGATTACAACGACGACTTACCAGCCGCATGAAGTCAATGTGGATGAAATAAAATCGGGATGTTATGTGTATGTCAAAGCGGATTATCGTGGGAAAGTGAAGGCCAAATATCAGGAGGCAATGGATTATATTGACGGGCAGCTGCGGGCAGCAGCGGATCAGGTGATCATACTGAGCCTGAACCGGGAGAGGCGGGATGCCTTATTTGACGCCCTGGCTGCCAATCGAACCCCCTATGTGGGGGATAATGCCAGGGTGGGCGCGCTGGTTGATGCCCTGCCTCTGCCGCCCACCTTAAATCGAGCGGGAGGATTTTCCATGCAGACGCTGGAATCACCGTATTCTCTGCGGTTTGACTATGAGATGAGTACGGACCTCTTTACGGAGGAAGATCAGGATATGCTGTACTTTAATGCAGCGATGCTGTTTTATGCGATTGGAAATGTAGAAGAGATATCCATGGAGGTTCGAAATCCGTCCGGGCTTGGGACAACTATGATGACCTATTACAGGGAGGAGCTGGAAAAGGAGCTTCCCATGCTGCCGAATGCGGATTATGAGAACGATCAGGCATTTCGGGAGGCCCTGTCGGGGCTGCTTGCAGCGGTGGAGAAGTATCTCGCGACGGGATCGGCAAAATAAAAATAATAAAATTTTAATAATTATGTTACCTTTTTCTTAAGCTGCCCGTTCTAATATATAGAGGTGTATGATTGCCGGGTAAGGCGGATGGACTTATCTGTCATAGCCAATTTAGAGATATTTTAAAGATTGGTATATTACACTACTATATATTAGTACAAAAGAGGGGGCACATCATGGGACAGGCACAGAGGAGCAGAGCAAGCGAAGAACGCGTAAGGCGACGCAGGACAGGCAGTGACGGGCTGGTAGATTTGGAGCTGTGGGAACTTTCCAGAGAAGAAGACGATACGCGAATGATGCGCCTTGCACAGCGCGAACAGGTCCGTTCCAGACAGAGGCGCTCCCGGCACAGAGCGAAAAAGCGGAAGCTTGCGCTTTACCGTCTCTTTACACTTTTTATGATCGGCGTATGTCTGATTTTGATCTATCAGACGACAGGAGCCATCTACCGTATGGCGCATCGGGAAAAGGTCAATAAAAACAAAGGCATCGTGGACGTGGTGTCCGACAAATTATACGGGGAGGAGATTGCGCCGCCTGCGATCGTAGAAGATTTGTTGGAAGTCAATGATTATTCCCGGCCGGGAACAAAACTGAACAAAGTAAAGAGTGTGTTCGTTCATTATACCGCTAATCCCGGTACTTCCGCGGCGCAGAACCGCAGCTATTTTGCAAATCTTGCCAAGACGCACGAACGGTCGGCAAGCGCACATCTCATTATCGGGTACGAGGGGGAATTGATCCAGTGCATCCCGTTAGAGGAGCAGGCTTACGCGGTGGTGACCAGAAATGAGGATTCCATATCCATAGAGTGCTGCTATCTGGACGAGGACGGGAAGTTTACGCAGGAGACTTATGATACCCTGATACATACGCTGGCGTGGCTGAAACAGAAATACCGTTTGTCCACAGACGATATCCTGCGGCATTATGACTGCGGCGGTAAAAAGTGTCCGCTCTATTATGTGGAGCATGAGGATGCCTGGGAGAAACTGCTTGCAGATGTGGATCGTTACAAAGAAAACTGAGTTTGTGGGACGTACTGTGGTAACAGCCATTCAACGACACATGTAGGGCCCCGCCCGTAAATCTGATTACGGTACAGAAGGCAATTGCATGTGGAAGGGTGTGATTTATGCGGCACATGCAAAAGCATGTGCCGTTTTATGTCTGCGCATTTACCTTTCTCTGATCATCTTTACATGTGTGCAGAAAGTCTGTGCTATTTTCCTGCAGTCTATAGGATATGCAAAGGCAGCGCACCCTTATCTGTTTTAAGGGATGTACTGCTTATTGTTTTTTCACTCATTGTGCCGATGTTCGGCGGCGTTACGGGTATATTCTGGGCTGCCCCGATTGCTGATATCATTGCCATTTCCATTACAGGTATTGTGATGGTAAAGTTATGGAAAACGTTGGAGCGGAAGAACCGGCAAAATCCGGATCGGTGTAGTTAGGCAGCCAAAGATATGTTATACTTACATGCAGGGAGCAGAAGTAAGGACATATCATTTTGCTGCTTGAGGCAATGACGCCTTGAGAGCCAGAGGAAGTTTATGGAAAAAGCTTACAAACTGGAATTTGCGGGAGAGCAGACGGGAAGCCTGTATGTGAACTGCTGCGGTCTTTCCCGGACGGAGCCGATGCACAGCTTTGGGCCCGCCTTAAAACCTCATTACCTGATTCACTATATTTTAAGCGGCAGGGGGAAATTTTCCATCGGCGGGGAAGAATATCCGCTGGAGGCAGGATACGGATTTTTGATTACACCTGATGAGCTGGCTTTTTATCAGGCGGATGAGAAAGAACCCTGGACGTATGTGTGGGTTGGGTTCAGCGGCACACAGGCGGCGGAGTATGTGGGTAATATCGGTTTGTCCGTGAGGCAGCCGATTTTTAAGTCCGAGGCGTCGGAGGAGCTTTACCGAATCGTCAAGGATATGATGGACCATAATACATATGGTCTTTCCCACGATCTGCGGAGAAACGGGCAGTTGGGGATTTTTTTGTCCGTCATAGCCGAGGGCAGCAGGGTGGAGAAACACGGCGAGGACGATAAGGCAAATATTTATGTGCGCAAGGCAGTTTCTTTTATTCAGAATAATTACTGCAATCCCATCAAAGTGACGGATGTGGCAGATTATGTGTGTATTAACAGGAGTTATCTCTACACGTTGTTTCAAAATTCCATGGGGATGTCGCCTCAACAGTTTCTGACTACCTTCCGTATCACGAAGGCAACGGAGCTTTTGCAGCTTACATCCCTTCCGATAGAAAGTATCGCTCTGTCCTGCGGTTATCACGATCCTCTGGTGTTTACGAAGGCGTTTCGGCAGATGAAGCAGATGTCTCCTTCCGCGTTTCGCAAGGAGATGCAAAAGGGGGAGACCAGACGGAACAGGGAGTATTTGCGGCAGGTGGAAGAATTTATCGGACAGATCAACAGTCTTAGGCAAACGTAACAGGTGAAATCAAATGCTTTGCTGGTGCTTGATTTTCGGCTGACATGCAACATTTTGACAGGTTTGCACAACAAAGAGGACTGTTATAAATTCAAAAAGCACTATATGATAAATACTGAGAATGAGCACTGAACAATCGGGTGCGCAATGTAGAAGACAACAACGGGGTTACAAAGACAAAAACCATCAACAGAGAAGGAGGCGGGGTATGAAAGAAACAGTGTTAAAGAAATTTGAGGAGCTTTACGGGGACGCGAACGGAGCAGGCGTCTATTTTGCGCCGGGACGGGTGAATATGATCGGCGAGCATACGGACTATAATGGAGGGCATGTATTTCCTTGCGCGCTGACGATTGGCACATACGCTGCGGTAAAAAAGAGGGCTGACAGGAAGCTGCGCTTCTATTCCATGAATTTTAATAAAATGGGCGTGGTGGAGAGCAGTCTGGATGATTTGACACCTTCTGATGCGGCGGGCTGGACGAACTATCCGAAGGGAGTTATGTGGGCTTTTGCTAAGCGCGGCATGAAGATGGACTGTGGGCTGGATATTGTGCTAAATGGCAATATTCCGAACGGATCGGGCTTATCCTCCTCCGCGTCCCTGGAGGTGTTGACGGGCTTTTATCTGCGCGATCTTTATGGGTTTGATGTGACGAATGTGGATCTGGCGCTGATCGGCCAGTATTCGGAAAATAATTTCAACGGCATGAACTGTGGGATCATGGATCAGTTTGCCTCTGCGATGGGTAAGAAAGATAATGCAATCTTTTTAGATACGGCGGATCTGTCTTATCAGTATGCGCCCCTGGTGCTGGACGGCGCAAAGATTATTGTTACCAACAGTAACGTAAAGCATTCATTGGTCAATTCCGCATATAACGAGCGCAGGAGTGAATGCGAGAAAGCGTTGGAGGAGCTTAAGACGGTAGTGGACATCAAGGGGCTGGGCGATCTGTCCGAGGAGCAGTTTGAGGCAAACAAAGGTGCCATCAAAGATGAGGCGCGAAAAAAGCGTGCGAAACATGCTGTTTATGAGAATCAGAGAACGATTCGCGCGGTAGACGCTTTAAAGAATAATAACCTGAAAGAATTTGGCGAACTGATGAATGCCTCCCATGTTTCCCTGCGGGATGATTATGAAGTCTCCTGCGAGGAGATTGATGTGCTTGTGGAGGAGGCATGGAAGGTGGACGGCGTGATCGGTTCCCGCATTACGGGCGGCGGTTTCGGCGGCTGCACGGTCAGTATCGTGAAAGACGAGGCGGTGGCGGCCTTTCAGGAGAAGGTCGGCGCGGCTTATCAAGAGCGCGTAGGGAAAGCGGCTGACTTCTATGTGGTCGAGATTGGGGATGGCCCGTGCAAATTGTAATCGGCGATTGCGAAACGCTTCCGTGGTAAATCTATAGGATATGAGGAGAGAGGAAAATGATCCAACAAAATATTAGAAAGCTCGTAAAATATGGCCTGCTCACAGGATTGACTGAAAAAGAAGACGAAATTTACACCACCAACCGTTTGCTGGAACTGTTCGGGCTGGATGATTTGGAAGAAACTGACGCAGATGTCACAATGGAATGCAAAGAGCTGGAAACGGTCCTTGGGGAGATGATGGATTACGCCTATGAAAAAGGCCTGATGACAGAAAACAGTGTGGTTTACCGAGACCTCTTTGACACGAAGATCATGGGGCTTCTCACACCGAGACCGAGCGAGGTCATCAGGACGTTTTGGGAAAAATACAAGAAGGATCCGAAGGAAGCCACTGATTACTTTTACAAGCTGAGTCAGGATACAGACTATATCAGGCGCTACCGCATTGAGAAAGACCAGAAATGGGTGTCCGCCACGCAGTACGGCGATCTGGATATTACAATCAACCTCTCCAAACCGGAGAAAGATCCGAAGGCAATTGCGGCTGCAAAGAACGCAAAACAGAGCGGCTACCCGAAATGCCTCCTTTGCCGGGAGAATGAGGGTTATGCAGGGCGGATCAATCATCCCGCGAGGCAGAACCACAGGATCATTCCCGTTACCATAAACGGCAGCGAGTGGGGATTTCAGTATTCTCCCTATGTGTATTATAACGAGCACTGTATCGTGTTCAATTCGCAGCATATTCCGATGAAGATTGAGCACGATACTTTCTGCAAGCTGTTTGATTTTGTGAAACAGTTTCCCCATTATTTTGTGGGTTCCAATGCGGATCTGCCTATCGTGGGCGGTTCCATTTTAAGCCACGACCATTTCCAGGGCGGGCACTACGAGTTTGCCATGGCAAAGGCGCCAGTGGAGCGGATCTTTACCGTGCAGGGATTTACGGATGTGGAGGCGGGTGTGGTGAATTGGCCTATGTCCGTGATTCGTATTTCTCATAAGGATCCCGACAGGCTGGTGGCGCTTGCGGATTTGATTCTGGAAAAGTGGCGCGGTTATACCGATGAAGCGGCGTTTATTTTTGCCGAAACCGATGGCGAGCCGCATAATACGATCACGCCGATTGCCAGAAAGCGGGACGATAAATTTGAACTGGATCTGGTGCTGCGCAACAACATTACGACGAAGGAACATCCGCTTGGCGTATATCATCCTCACGCGAAGCTGCATCATATCAAAAAGGAAAATATCGGACTGATTGAGGTGATGGGGCTTGCGGTACTGCCGGCCAGATTAAAGGGCGAGATGGAGCATCTTGCGGAAGCGATTTTGTCGGGTGCGGATATTCGTAAGGAGGAAGAGCTTGCAAAGCACGCAGATTGGGTGGAAGAATTTTTGCCGAAATATCCGGATGTGAATCAGGATACGATCATGGATATCCTTCATAAGGAAATTGGCGATGTATTTATGGAGGTGCTGGAGGACGCCGGCGTCTATAAGCGGGATGAGGCGGGTCGGGCGGCCTTTGACAGATTTCTCGCGGTACTGTGACGACCAGCGAAGATACGGATAAAAATAGAGTTGAGGCGGGATAATATATCCCGCCTTCTAAGAAGTGTCTCAAAGGACACAAAGAGCAGATGTGACAGCAAATGAGTGTTGGCATGATCACGGCGCTGACACGCTGCATAGATGTGCTATGTAAAAAGAGATATGCAGAAAGGATCTTATCGAAGCGGCAGCTTACGTGTCCATCGTATTATCAATGCCCAACATGCTGCACAGAAAATTGTAAAAATCTCTCTGCTGTTTCTGACTCATCTTTTGATAGATCGTGATTAAGTGCTGGTATTTCTTAAGATGATGCAAATTATTTTCCAGGAAATAGTCTGCTGCCAGACGCTCTTTAGAAAGTAATAGAATGTAGTCTATAGTGACTTGAAAGAAGTGTGCTAAATCGATTAGAAGCACGACATCGGGCAAGCTGGTGCCACATTCAATTTTGCTTAAGCTGGCTTGGTTAATGCCCAAGCGCTTTGCAAGGGCCTGCTGTGTTAAATTTTTTTCCTTTCGGAGTTCTTTTATCCTTGTTTTCATTCGTAATCCCTTTTTGTCATTTTAGTTTATTTTGGGCACCCGTATTATTCGAATAATTAATAAGTATATTCCATATAGAATAAATTGTAGAATTATGTAATATTTTTTGTAATAATGGATAAATCACTACAAGATGTGGTGGGCGTTTTGCGATACAGTCACAGATATAGAGAATATGGGATTCGTAAATTTTTTGACCTTGAACGAGACAGTGTTTTAGAGAGCGTTAAATATTGCCAGGCAAAGGAAAAATCAGCAGCTGGGAGGGTACGATGACAGACACGTTTGTATGTATTGATCTGGAAACGACAGGGCTGCGGCCAAAGTATGATAAAATCATAGAGATTGGCGCAATCCGGGTCGATGAGGGTGTGGTTACGGGAGAGTGGGCAAGCCTTGTTAACCCCGGAAGGAAGTTGGAAGAAAGGATCGTGGAGCTGACGGGGATTCGGGACGAGCAGCTTGCGGAGGCAAAAAAGGTTTCTGACGTGCTTCCCGATCTTTTGGCTTTTATGGGCGAGCGGCCGTTGCTTGGACACTGCTTACATTTTGATTTTGCTTTTTTGAAAAGGGCGGCGGCGGGAGAGAAACTGGCTTTCGAGCGGCAGGGGATCGATACTTTAAAGATTGCAAGAAAATATCTGAAAGAATTGGAGAGCAGAAGCCTTGGCGCACTTTGTAAGCATTATGAAATCCCCCACAAAGCGCACAGAGCGCTTGACGATGCCCGCGCTACGACAGCCTTATATGGTAAGCTTGTGGAGGCGTTTTATGAAAAGGAGAGTGCGGAGGGGGAACAGAATCTCTTTGTACCAAAACAGCTCCACCATCCCATCAAGAAGGATACCCCAATTACGATACCGCAAAAAGAGCAGTTATATAAATTGCTGGACAAGCATAAACTGGTAGTAGACTATGAGGTTGAGAGTCTGACTCGCAGTGAAGCTACGCGGAAGATCCATCAGCTTCTTGCAGAATACCGACAATAGTTTTTTGATTGGCGCTATTAAGGGTCTCCGCAACGAGATAAAGAGCAGAAATTTTTTCGGGCGTGTCCTGTTCCTGATAGATTTTGCATAACAGGCGGTAGGTCGCGCTGACATCCGTGCCCGTGGAAACAGAAAATTCCAGAAGTTGACAAGCTTCGTTTGAATATCCTCCGTCATAGAGTGCCTGCGCCCATTGCTGCAGAGTGCGTACAAGCAGGGTATAACTCTGGTCGTAGGAAATCAGGAGGTTGATGTTCGGTGCGCCATAGCGGAGTTTTAAGTCCGTGTTTGTGAGGCCGGTGAAATTTACGATTGGAAGCTCCTTTAGTGACAGGATGGTCTGGCGGTAATCTTCCACCTTGGGATCATCAGGCAGCAGATCCATGGGAAAAATTTCCATGGGCAGTCTGATGTAGGCCAGATCGTCCAGAGATTTTCTGCGTGTATTGTTGGCAGCTCTTTCCCGCTCCCAAAATTCCTGTTCGATGGCGGCTCTGCTTTTGACATTTCTTTTGGAGGTAATTGCGATGGCCAATGCCAGCGCGAAGGTGCTTGCAAAAAGTAGTAAATTCATATATAATTCCTTTATGTCAAAATGACTTTACAGAGGTGTTCGCATGAAATTTAACAAAAAGACCAGAAAGATCATTTCATCCATTATCATTATTGTCGTGGTAATAGCCATGCTCGTTCCGATGTTTGCCTCTGCGCTGTATTCATTTTAGCACAGATTTTTCGGGCAGGCAATTTTGACATGGAGAAAAGATGGAATCAGCTCTGGGGCAGAGGTAATTATGAAAAGGGTTTCGTTTGTGGTTTTGGCAGCGCTTGCGGCGACGGCATTTGCGGTCATGCCGGTGCAGGCCAGGGAGGAGAAAATTGAATCGGGTATTTATGTGGAGGACATCGATCTCTCGGGGATGACGAAGAGCCAGGCCAGGCAGGAGATTGAGGAGTATGTGGCAGGGTTTGGCGATGCGCAGATCACACTTCACGTAGACGAAGAGGGAGAAATCGCAGCTACTGCGGCGGAACTTGGCTTAAAATGGGGCAATGATGACATCCTGGAGGAGGCGGTAAATTTTGGCCGGGATGGGGATATCTTAAGTTGTTACAGGGAATTAAAGAATCTTGAATATAAAAATAAGGTATATCGGGTAAGTTTTGATTTTGATAAGGAGAAGATCCGTTCGCTGATCGAGGAGAATGCCGGGCAGTACAATCAGGAGGCCGTAAACGCAACCCTGCAAAAGACGGAAGAAGGCTTTTCGGTCACAGAGGGGCAGGCCGGCAGAGTGATAGATACGGAGGCATCCGTCGAGTCTGTTTATGAGCGTCTGACGGGAGACTGGAACGGGGGCGCCTGTGATGTAGATCTTACGGTCAGGATCGATGAGCCGCAGGGGACGGCGGAAGATTTGGAGAAGGTGAGAGATGTGCTGGGAACTTTTACTACCAGCTTTTCCACTTCCGGCGGCGCCAGAAGCGCGAACGTGGCAAACGGATGCAGGTTACTCAATGGAATCACGATGTATCCGGGAGATGAGATATCAGCGCTTGAGTCGATTACACCGTTTTCAGAGGATAACGGGTACTATATGGCGGCATCTTACTTAAACGGCCAGGTAGTTGACAGTCTGGGCGGCGGTATCTGTCAGGTGTCCACCACGCTTTACAATGCGGTATTGCTGGCGGAACTTGAGGTGGTAGAGCGGTATAATCACTCCATGATCGTCACCTATGTGGAGCCTTCCGCGGATGCTGCCATCGCAGAGTCATCGGGAAAAGATTTTAAATTTAGAAACAATTTGGATTATCCCATTTATATAGAAGGATATACAACGCCGGAGAAACAGATTACTTTTACGATTTATGGTGTGGAGACGAGAGACAGCAACCGTGAAGTCATTTATGAGAGCGAAGTAGTCGAGCGGATCGAGCCTGATGCGGAAGTGATTTATGTGGATGAGTCAATGCCAGTAGGCTTTTGCAGTGTGCAGTCCGCCCATGTGGGATATAAGGCAAAACTTTGGAAGATCGTGAAAGAAAACGGTGTAGAGGTCAGCCGCGAGCAGGTAAACAGCAGCAGCTATATGAAGGCACCCAGAAGCGCGACAGTGGGTGTGGCCACAGAAGATCCTAACGCCTACAATGCAATTATGGCGGCTGTAGCGACAAACAGTGTAGATCAGGTCAAGGCTGTGGCGGGTTCTTTCCGCGCAGCGGCAGAAGCGGCAGCAGCGCAAGCGGCGGCACAGGAACAGCAACCGGCGCCGGCGCCACAGCCGGAAGCAGCGCCCCCGCCAGCAGAATAATTTATTGTGGCAGATATTATATTGTTATGATGTAGTTACTATGAAGAATAAGGCATGAACTATGAGACAGGAAAACGATATATCCTATAGAGAAAGAGAGCGAGGCGGCGCGGGACTGGGGGAAGTCTGCGCCGTTTCTGCGTGTGCGGATCAGGATATCGTGGCGAGTAAGTGGATCGCCCTGGAAGGTACGGCACGACTGGCAGGGCAGCATGGAGAACGGCTGCGGGAACGGTTCCCGACGCGCATGATAGACGAGGCGGCCGCTTTTGACAGATATCTTTCGGTTGTACCGGAGGCCGCTACCGCCATGAAGTCCGGCGTCTGCGGCATACGCGGCCTTTCTCAGAGCGGAATTTTAGCAGGGCTTTGGGAAATGGCGCAGGAAGCCGGCGTCGGACTGGAAGTGGATTTGAGAAAGATTCCTGTCAGGCAGGAAACTATAGAAATCTGTGAGTTTTTTGGCGAGAATCCCTATGAGCTTGCGTCGGGTGGCTGCCTTTTGATGACGGCAAAAAACGGGAATCCCCTTGTGGCGGCATTATTACGAGAAGGGATTCCGGCGGTCGTGATCGGCAGAACGACGCGGGGGAATGAGCGGGTGCTCTATAACCAGGGCAGGAAACGGTATTTGAATAAACCAAAATACTAAAATAGGCAGAGGAGGATGATTGAAAAATCACACTGATGTGCTGATTTTTCAATCGCGAGTTTGTGTCGGAGCCACAAACTCGGAATCGCAGAGCCAAATTTGAAATTTGGCTCGCGCACTCCGCAAAAAGCGCTCCGATATGGAGGAAAAGAAAGATGAGAGAAGAGTTATTGGCAATCATAGAAAGGAACAGCCGCATAGATTTGAAAGAATTGGCGGTGATTCTGGGAGTGGAAGAGATTGATGTGGTGAACGAGCTGCAAACCTTGGAGGAAGAAGGAATTATCTGCGGCTATCACACGATGATCGACTGGGAGAAAACTTCTATCGAGAAGGTGTCCGCGCTGATTGAGGTGCGGGTGACGCCCCAGAGAGGGCAGGGCTTTGACAATATTGCGGAGCGCATTTACAAATATCCGGAGGTGACTTCCGTATATCTGATTTCCGGAGGGTATGATCTGCTCGTTACCTTGGAGGGGAAGTCTTTGAAGGAGATATCGGGTTTTGTATCCGACAAGCTTTCCACACTGGATTCCGTTTTGAGTACAGCAACCCATTTTATTTTGAAAAAATATAAGGATCATGGAACGATCCTGACAAAGAAATATGAAGATACCAGAGAGAAGGTGACACCGTGAAAGATATGCTATCAAAACAGGCAGTAGGGCTGAAACCTTCGGGTATTCGGAAATTTTTTGACATTGTCAGCGAAATGGATGACGCGATATCTCTCGGTGTGGGCGAGCCGGATTTTGATACGCCGTGGCATATCAGGGATGAGGGTATTTATTCGCTGGAAAAGGGACGCACATTTTACACTTCCAACAGCGGTTTGATACAGCTTCGGCAGGAGATATGTAATTACATCAAGAGAAAACAGGGCGTTGCTTACGACCCGCAGCACGAGGTGCTGATCACGGTGGGAGGGTCCGAGGCGATTGATATTGGACTGCGCGCCGTAATCAATCCGGGAGACGAGGTATTGATCCCTCAGCCGAGTTTTGTATCTTATGAACCCTGCGCCATTATGGCAGGCGGCGTACCGGTCATTATTGAGTTGAAGGAGGAAAATGAGTTCCGTTTGACGGCAAAAGAGCTGGAGGATGCGATAACGGAAAAGACCAAGATACTGATTCTGCCCTTCCCGAATAACCCGACGGGCGCCATTATGGAGCGAAAGGATCTGGAAGAGATTGCGGAGGTGATCAGAAAACATGATATCCTTGTGATGTCGGATGAGATTTATGCAGAGCTGACCTATAAGGAAAAGCATGTGTCCATCATAGAGATGGAGGGGATGCAGGAGAGGACGATCCTGATCAATGGATTTTCCAAGGCTTACGCGATGACTGGCTGGCGCCTGGGCTATGCCTGCGGTCCGAGGGAGATTCTGCAGCAGATGGTAAAGCTTCATCAGTTTGCCATTATGTGCGCGCCCACTACCAGCCAGTATGCGGCGGTGGAGGCATTGCGCAACGGGGACGATGACGTGCGGGAAATGTGTATGGCTTACAACCAGAGAAGAAGGTATCTGATGAATGCCTTTCGGGAGATGAAGCTGTCCTGTTTTGAACCTTTCGGGGCGTTTTACGTATTTCCCTGCATCAAGGAGTTTGGTATGACCAGCGAGGAATTTGCAGAGCGGTTTTTGGCGGAGGAGAAGGTGGCTGTGGTGCCGGGTACGGCGTTTGGCGATTGCGGAGAGGGGTATCTGCGGATTTCTTATGCGTATTCGTTAGACAACCTGAAACTGGCAATTGGGAAACTTTCGGATTTTGTCAGCAGATTACGTGGAGAGAAGTAATGCACATCGTCTTACATCAGCCGGAGATTCCGGCAAATACGGGAAATATCGGCCGTACCTGTGTTGCAACGGGTACGGCGCTCCATTTGATAGAGCCGCTCGGATTTCATCTGGATGAGAAGTCCATCAAACGGGCGGGTATGGACTACTGGGAGAAACTGGACGTGACCCGTTATATGAATATGCAGGAATTTCAGGAAAAGAATCCCGGGGCGAAAATCTGGTATGCCACCACAAAGGCGAAGCGTCTCTACACGGAGGCGGATTTTTCACCGGGTGACTATATCATGTTCGGTAAGGAGAGTGCCGGGATCCCCGAGGAGCTTCTGGTGGAAAATGAAGAAACCTGTATTCGCATTCCCATGCTGGATGAAATCAGATCGTTGAATCTTTCTAATGCCGTAGCGATTGTTTTGTATGAAGCCCTGCGGCAGAATGGGTTTGCGGGGATGCAGACGGAAGGGGAGCTGCACAGATTGTCATGGCAAAAAACGATATAAATCCTCAGTCATCATCCTCCACATCCGACTTCGGCAGAGAAAAAATAAACTCCGTTCCGACACCCTCGGTACTGATTACATTGATATTCTCTCCGTGCGCCTGTATGATTTCTTTGGTGATGGACAGGCCGAGTCCCGTTCCTTTTTTATCTTTGCCTCTGGAGAGGTCTGACTTGTAAAAGCGGTCCCAAATCAATTTCAGATCATCTTTGGGGATGCCGATTCCGGTGTCTTTTACGCTCACAAAAATTTTATTATGTTTTTCGGTAGTTTCTATTTTAATGAGGGAATCATGATGGCTGAACTTAATGGCGTTGTCCAAAAGGTTGTAGAGTACCTGTTGGATTTTGTCTACGTCTGCGACTACATACATTTCGTCACCTGTGAGCACCAGCTCGATGCCGATGGTCTTTTTGCGGCAGGTACCTTCAAAGGATGCTGCTACATTGCGGATGACGGCGTTGATCTCGAAATCCGTCCTGTTAAGCATGATACCCTTCGTGTTCAGATTGTTTAACGTCAGGAGGCTGTTTGTCAGTTTCGTCAGGCGCTCCGTCTCGTTTAAAACAATGGTCAGATATTTCTCGTACATTTCAGGTGGAATCGTGCCATCCAGCATAGCCTTTAAATAGCCGTCAATGGAGGTCAAAGGGGAGCGGAAGTCGTGAGAGACATTCGCTACAAACTTTTTCTGGTCGTCTTCCGAACGCGCGATTTCACTTGCCATATAGGAAAGAATTGCGGCCAGATACCCCATTTCGTCTTCGCTCTCTACGCTGAATTCATAGTGCATATTGCCGCTGGCATACTGTTCTGTCGCTTCCGTGATTTTACGCAGGGGGATGTAGACCATTTCCGTAAAAAAAATCAGGATGATCAGAGACAGCAGAAAGAGGATGATCAACATGATATAGGAAATGTTTAAGAGTTGATTGGCCTCAGTATAAATGCTGCTTAAGGAAGCGTGAATGACTACGTAACCCTTTACCTTGTAGTCGGAAGTGATGGGAGCAAAGACACTCAGCATCTCTTCATCGAAAGTCTCAAAAAAACTGCCTTCCGTGTAATAGGAGCCTTCGGTGATGGTAGGGTCGAAATTTTCTACAACAATTTCATTTTCCACATCCACGGGAGCGGAGGAGTCAAGAATCATGCGTCCGGACGGGTTGATGATCCAGATGGTGGCATTCAGGTAGGTATCCAGCGCATCCAATTGTGCCTTGACGGTTTCCAGGGCAACATCGGTGTTATAGAGGTCGGTGGCGTAGGTATTTGCAATCAGAGTGGCCTCGCGGTAAAGTGCGTCGGCTTTCTCTTTTGTCAGGTGACTAATGGTCATGTCGGACACAAAAGTAGCCACCACCAGGAAACCAAAAAGCCCAAAGATGATATAGGCCAGTATTAACTTTAAATAGAGAGTTTTTCGCATCGTATCATCCTCGTGCACCAAATTTGCCCATATGACGGCATTTCGACAAAATTTTAACTTTCTTACCGTACTTCAAATTTGTAGCCCACGCCCCAGATGGTTGCGATGCGCCAGCGTTCGTGGTCGCTGATCTTTTCGCGGAGCCGTTTGACGTGCACATCTACCGTGCGGCTGTCGCCTATGTATTCGTAGCCCCAGATCTGATCCAAGAGCTGCTCTCTGGAAAAGACGTGGTTGGGCGAGGACGCCAGAAAATAGAGGAGTTCCAGCTCCTTGGGAGGCATCTCGATGGTCTGCCCCATGTAAATCACGGAGTAATTGGTCTGATTGATGATCAAATCCGGATATTCCACGCTTTTTACGTCGGAGTTCTTTGCTTCCGAAACGGCGGGTTTGTAGCGGCGCAATACGGCTTTCACGCGGGCTACCAGTTCCTTGGAATCAAACGGCTTTTCCATGTAGTCATCCGCACCCAGCTCCAGACCGAGCACCTTGTCAAAGACTTCGCCTTTGGCGGAGAGCATGATGATGGGAAGAGAAGAGTGGGAACGGATCTCCCGACAGACTTGATAGCCGTCAATGCCCGGAAGCATCAGATCCAGCAGCATCAGGTTAGGCTCAAAACTGTCTGCCGCTTTTAAGGCGGACTCGCCGTCATTTACGATCATCGTCTCGAAGCATTCCTTTGTCAGATAGAGAGAAATCAGCTCCGCAATATTGTTGTCATCGTCCACAATTAAAATTTTTTGCTTATTCACCATCGCTTTACTCCTTAAATTCCGCAATCGTTACGCCTGCGTCGCCTTCCCCAAATTCACCGAGGCGATAACTTTTTATGATTTTGTTTTTGCGCAGATATCCCTGTACGGCGTTTCTGAGGGCTCCTGTGCCCTTGCCGTGCACAATGCGGACGCTCGGCAGATGGGCGAGATAGGCGTCGTCCAGATATTTGTCCAGCTCTGAAAGCGCCTCGTCCACCGTTTTGCCGAGAAGATTGATTTCCGTGGAAACAGAGTAGGACTTAGACAGCTTCAGTTTGCCGGAAGAGCTGCGCTGCAACTTTCCGGTGGTGATGGTCTCCTCGTCGAGCAGAACCAGGTCATCGAGGGATACCTGGGAGCGGATGATGCCGCATTGCACGAAAAGTTTGCCGTTTTTGTCCGGAAGGGAGCTGACGCTGCCTTTTAAGCCCATGGAAACAATCCTTACGCTGTCGCCTAAATGGAGCTGGTTCGGTTTTAATGTTTTATGGTTTGGCTTTTCCTGTTTTAGTGCAAGTTTTTCGTTCTTTTCTGCTATTTTATCATGTACCTTCCTGCGGGATTTTTCCAGTTCCTGAATTGAGGTGCTTCCTGTCTTTTGGAAGGTGCGGATGGTCTCGTCCGCAAGTTCTTTGGCGTTTTGCAGAATTTCGCGGGCTTCCTCGTTGGCTTCTCTCAGAATGCGATCGCGGGACTGATCGATCTTTTCCTGCTTGGCAGTCAGCCGTACTTTTAAATCCTCAATTTCCCGCTTGTAACTCTCGATCTGCGCCTGTTCCTTTTCAATGGTAAGGCGGCTGTTTTCCAGATTTGTAAGCAAATCTTCGAAACTTTCCTTGTCTTCCGAAATATGTCTTTTTGCGTCTTCGATAATGTGATCGGGCAGGCCGAGTCTGGAAGAGATAGCGAAGGCGTTGCTCTTGCCGGGAATACCGATCAGCAAACGGTAGGTGGGGCGAAGCGTCTCCACGTCAAATTCACAGCAGGCATTTTCCACAAAGGGTGTGGAGAGCGCGTAGACTTTTAATTCGCTGTAGTGCGTGGTGGCCATGGTGCGGATGCCGCGGCCGTGCAGATGATCCAGTATCGAGATGGCGAGTGCAGCGCCTTCGGTAGGATCCGTCCCTGCACCCAGTTCATCGAAAAGACAGAGGGAATCTGTATCCGCCTCTTTCAGAATAGAAACAATACTGGTCATATGTGAGGAAAAGGTGGACAGGCTCTGCTCGATACTCTGTTCATCACCGATGTCCGCGTACACCTCATGAAAGACGGATAGCTCCGAGCGGTCCAGGGAGGGTATGTGAAGCCCTGCCTGTCCCATCAGCGTCAGAAGACCCACAGTCTTTAGCGCAACCGTCTTACCGCCCGTGTTAGGGCCCGTAATGATGAGCAGATCAAAGTCAGTCCCCAGGAGAATGTCTACGGGGACTACCGTTTTTTTGTCGATCAGAGGATGGCGCCCCTTGCGGATGTGGATCCGATGTTCCGTGTTGAACAGGGGCATGGAGGCATTCTGCTCCATGGCGAGATTCGCCTTGGCAAAAATGAAGTCGAGCTGCGTCATGGCCTCCTGATCCGTCAAGAGCGCCTCCGTGTGAGCCGCCGCCTGTGCACTCAGGGAGGCGAGAATGGCTTCAATCTCCTCCTTTTCTTTTAGGGAAAGTTCTTTTAACTCGTTATTTAAATTAACGATTGCAGCCGGCTCGATAAAAAAGGTGGAACCCGTGGAGGACTGATCGTGTATCATCCCCGGCACCTGTCCCTTGTACTCTGCTTTCACGGGAATGCAGTAGCGGTCGTCGCGCATGGTTACCACGGCGTCCTGCAGATAAGTGCGCAGGGAACCGTTTATCATGGAATTTAACTGCGAGTGGATGCGGTCGTTGGTGATTGTCATGCTGCGGCGAATGCGCCCCAGCGCCGCACTTGCATCGTCGGCAATCTCCTCCTCCGAGAGGATACAGCGGTTGATTTCATTTGCCAGGGGTGTAAGGGGCTCCAGCATGGTAAACCACACATCCAGCGAGTCTTCAGGAATATCGTCCCTTTCTTTGCGGCCGTAAGTTTTGATGCGGTTCACATTTTCCAGAAAAGAGGCAATGGCAAGAAGCTCAGCAATAGAAAGAACGCTCCCCACTTCCAATGATTTCAGACTCATCCCCAAATCCCTGTTGCTGCCAAAGGACGTAGAACCCCTGCGAAAAAGACGCCCAAGCGCGTCCGCCGTCTGTGTCTGCGCCGCGCGGATCTCTTCCAGGTCCGTCATGGGAACAAGGGCCGCCGCCAGCTTTTTTCCGGGTGCTGAGGTGGCATGCTCTGTTAATCTATTAATTATTTTATTAAATTCTAAAATTCGTAAGGCTTTTTTATTCATGCCTATATCCTACCACAAGTGCGGAGAAAATACTATCGAAAATGGGGGAAAGTGTGTTATACTGGATACTGCAATATAGGGTTTATGAGAGCAGGGGAGATTCAGCAGGAAAGGAAACACACATGTCGGAGCTTGAGAATGGGCAGAATTCTGTGAAGGAAGAACCCGTCAAGGAGCAGGCGCAGTATACGCCTTCCGTGCAGGCGGAGTTTATGCGGGAAAAAATAAAGCAGAAGCCGGTCAATAAAAAGAAGCTTCTGCGCAGGACAGTGATCACTGCAGTGATGGCAGTGGTCTTTGGTCTGGTGGCATGCCTCACCTTTCTGATTCTGGAACCTGTCATCAGTAACCGTCTCTATCCTGAGGAAGAGCCGAAGGAGGTGGTTTTTCCTGAAGAGACGGTGACGGAAGAGATGAAGCCGGAAGATATGCTGGTAAAGGAAGAGGAAGAGGAAGTCCCAGAACCGGTAGATTTGGAGACGGTGGTGGACGAACAGATCGAAGAGTTGTTGTCGCAGGTGGAGTTTGGCCTGGATGAATATCGGGGCATTTATGATGAGCTGCGCAAGCTGACACAGGAGGCGGGCCGTGCAGTGGTCACGGTGGCAGGCGTTACCTCCGACGTGGATTGGTTTAATAATACTTATGAGAATGTTGCTTCGGCTTCCGGTGTGATCGTGGCCAATAACGGGAAGGCGATGCTGATTCTGGTCAGCGCGGGTACGCTTAACGGGGCGGACAGTATTGAAGTGACCTTTTGTGATCAGAACCAGGTGGAGGCAGAGCTGGTACAGAAAGATGACAATACGGGGCTGGCGATTCTTTCCGTGCCCCTTTCCCTCATTTCGCAGGAGACGATGGACGCGATCAGCATTGCGGAGTTGGGCAGTTCCAATGCGGCGAATCTTGTGGGAACGCCGGTGGCAGCGCTGGGAAGTCCGCTGGGGACTGCGGGTTCCATTAGTTACGGGGTGGTGACTTCTGCGGGAGCCGTCATGGATTTGCCGGATGCCGCATACAAGAAGATCACGACGGATATCTATGGGAGCAGGAACGCAACGGGTGTTCTGATTAATTTACAGGGTTATGTGATCGGCATCATTGACAATATGAATACCAGCAACGATATGGGAAACCTTCTTACGGCTTACGGCATTACCGAGCTCAAACGCATGATCGAGCAGATGTCTAATGATAAGGAGAGGGTTTATCTTGGCATACATGGCGCAGATGTGCCGAAGGAGGCTGTGGAGGACGCCCAGATCGATATGCCGGCGGGCGCTTATATCAGGGAGATTGAGATTGATTCCCCCGCCATGGCAGCGGGTATCCAGAGCGGTGACATCGTGATTCGGGTGGGAGAAACGGAGATAACGACCTACAATGATCTGTTGAACGTACTCTATGGCTCGAAGCCGGAGGATGTGATGACATTTACCCTGATGAGGCAGGGGCATGAGATGAGTGTGGATGTGACGCTTGGGGGTCGGTAAGGTGAAAAGCGGCATTCTCCGTATGGACAAATCCCAGAAAGGAGACAACGAATGACTATTATAAATGAATTAGACTCTACCTGTGGAATTTCAGATGAGGAATTAACGATAAGATTTAAGGAATCAATAAGAATAGATAATGAAGTGAGAAAGATAAAGGGCCTGCCCATTGCGGGATATGACGACGAGACAAAAAAAGCTTACCTTGAATATCCGGATGGGAGGCGTGAGTATGTCGGAAAATAATGTAGTAAGGCTACCGGAAGTCATTGTATTCGCAGGACCTAATGGGAGCGGTAAATCGACAATTACTCAGATGGCAAAGGTTGGGGGCAAGTATATTAATGCAGATGATATAAAAAGAACTACATTATGTACTGACTTGGAAGCAGCAATTAAAGCGGAAGAATTAAGGGAAAACATGATATAAAATAAAAAAGATTTTACATTTGAGACAGTGCTGTCTACTGATAGGAATTTGCTCCTATTACAAAGAGCGAAGGCACAAGGGTATTTTGTCAGAGGAATTTATGTTTTGACATCCAATGTAGATATAAATGTTGCAAGGGTACAGGTAAGAGAGGCTTTGGGAGGACATGGAGTACCGGAAGAAAAAATCAGATTAAGATATGATAGGGCACTTGCAATGCTTCCAAGATTAGTTCAGATCTGCGATATTCTTCATATATATGATAATACGAAAGAACCTTTTAGAATATTCAAAAAACGGAAAGATAAATATTATCGTTGGAATAATCAGTATTGGAGTAATGCCGATATAGAGAAATTGAGCGGAATTGCGGAATTCGCAAATGGATAGTTGCTTATTGATTGAATTTACCTCATATGCTGGTTTTTTGCTGACTGTTTAAATGTTTACTAATATTTCATCAAAATAAGGAAAGAGAGGATGGCACATCATGAAGTATATCAAGGACTACAAGGAAAGCGACAGAATGTCGGATATCTATCTGTGCAAACATAAGCAGTCGGCGGTGACGAAAAACGGGAAGCCTTATGATAATGTGATCCTGCAGGATAAGACGGGCACAGTGGATGCAAAAATCTGGGATCCCAACAGTGCGGGCATTGAGGATTTTGACAGTTTGGATTACATAGAGGTCTACGGTGATGTGACGAGTTTTCAGGGAGCACTGCAGGTTAATGTGAAGCGTGTCCGCAAGTGCAGGGAGGGCGAATATGACCCCGCAGAGTATCTTCCCGTCAGCAAGTTTGGCATTCAGGAGATGACGGACGAGCTTTACGGGTTTATTGACAGTGTTCATAATTCCTGGCTGCATGCCCTGCTAGAATCATTTTTTAAAAAGGATGCTGCATTTCTCAGGGCCTTTCAGCAGTCCTCCGCGGCAAAGACGGTACATCATGGATTTGTGGGCGGTTTATTGCAGCATACGCTGGCGGTGACAAGGCTTTGCGATTATTTCTGCAAACAGTACCCTGTACTTAACAGGGATCTCCTTGTAACTGCGGCAATTTGTCATGACATCGGCAAGGTGAAGGAGCTGGCCCTTTTTCCTGTAAATGATTACACGGACGACGGACAGTTTCTCGGACATATTGTGATCGGCAGCGAGATGATTGCGGAGAAGGTCAGAGACATAGAAGGATTTCCGTCGCTGCTTGCCAATGAGCTTAAGCACTGCATACTTGCGCATCATGGGGAATTTGAGTTTGGTTCGCCCAAGAAGCCTGCCATTGTGGAGGCTGTTGCGTTAAATTTTGCCGATAATGTGGACGCGAAGATGGAGACCTTTGCGGAGATATTGGATAATACGACAGAGCAGGGCTGGCTTGGATATAACCGATTGTTTGAATCTAATTTGCGCGGAACAAAAGTAGACGCGTGAAAAGTAAGGCAGGTAACTCATGGAACGGAAAAACTATGGAAAGAATGATATTGTCCGTATCACGATAGAGGATATCGGGAATGACGGCGAAGGGATTGGCAAAACGGATGGTTATACCCTGTTTGTGAAAGACGCCGTGATTGGGGATGTCATTGATGCGCGCATTACCAAATGTAAAAAAAATTATGGCTATGCAAGAGTAGAGAAGGTGGTGGCGCCTTCTCCTTTTCGTGTGGCGCCGAAATGCCTGTTTCACAGGCAATGCGGCGGCTGCCAGATTCAGGCTATGGTATATGAGAGGCAGCTTGCTTATAAACAGAATAAGGTGCGAGGTCATTTACAGCACATCGGCGGCTTCTCTCCGGAGCAGATCGATGCGGCGCTGGAGCCGATCGTCGGCATGGAGGAGCCTTGGCATTACCGTAATAAGGCGCAGTATCCTGTGGGGTATGATAAAAACGGGGAGTTAGTCGTGGGCTTTTATGCGGGCAGAACCCATGATATTATCGCGAATACGGACTGCCCGCTGGGGTCGCCTGAGAATAAGGCGATTCTGGAAACGGTTCTTTCTTATATGAAGGAGAACGGAGTGAGCGCCTACCGTGAGAGCACGGGAGAAGGGCTGGTGCGCCATGTGCTGATCCGCACGGGGTTTGCTTCGGGAGAGATCATGGTGTGTCTCGTGATCAACGGGAAAAAACTGCCGGCGGAGGAAAAGCTGGTAGAGAAACTGACGGGGGTGCGGTTAGAGAGAGAGGCTTCAGCGGATGGCTGTGAGCAGTCTAAGCCGGGCGGAGAGCAGAAAACGCCGTGTAAGAGGATTGTCAGTATTTCGATTAGCATTAACAGGGAAAAAACCAATGTGATCATGGGACAGGAAATAAGGGTACTCTGGGGGAATGGATGGATTGAGGACAGCCTCAGGTTGATGGATACGGCAGATCTTAGAGGGGACGCGGGAGATAAAAGTGCTGAATGCGGCACTGCGGGAAGCAGGAGTGTAAAATGTTATGAGAATGTCACGTTTCGGATTTCACCCCTGTCCTTTTATCAGGTAAATCCAAGGCAGACAGAAAAGCTGTACGGCATAGCGCTGGAATACGCAGGACTGACGGGAAAGGAAACCGTATGGGACCTTTACTGCGGTATCGGAACGATTTCCCTTTTTATGGCAAAACGGGCAAAAAAGGTATACGGTGTGGAGATCATCCCGCAGGCGATTGAGGATGCGAGAGAGAACGCCCGCAGGAACGGGATTACCAATGTAGCGTTTTATGTGGGGAAGGTGGAAGAAGTGCTGCCCGCGTTTTATGCAGGAAAAAGCGAAAATGCCAGATATGAAATTGAAAAGGATGGCGACAGGCAGGAAAGGACAGAGAAGAACGGGAGCAAAAGGCAGGGAGCGGAGAAAAGCCTGACGCAGGAACAGATGCGGCATCCCGATGTGATTGTGGTCGATCCGCCCCGCAAAGGCTGTGATGAGAAATGTCTGGAAACCATGCTTGCGATGCAGCCTGAGAGGATCGTTTATGTGAGCTGCGATCCCGCGACGCTGGCAAGGGATCTTAAGATTTTGTGTGAAGGGGGGTATGAGATCAAGAGAGTGCGGGCGGTGGATCAGTTTGGGCATACGGGGCATTGTGAAAGTGTGTGCCAACTGGTGAGGGAAATCACGGATGATAGTGGACGGGAAGATGATGAAAAAAGGGAAAGAATAGAAAGTGTGGAGGAGGGGGTCAAGAAAAAGATAAATTACCGCGAGGAAGAGATAGAAGATTGTGGATGCATTTATGGATAAGGGATTGTAATGAACTGAAGTAGATGCTAAATGGAGTAACACATATGGCTAGAAATGTAACAGCTCTAATGAACAGGACTCAATTGACATATTGACAACAATTTCCTTTTTAAATAAACAGCTGGATGAGTTTAAGGGAATGAACCCCAAAGAGGTGGTTTCTTATATTGAGGGACAGCCATATATCAGTACAGTGCCGGTAGAGCCAGGACTTACCAATACCAGCAGCGAAAAAGGCGGCCAGTTGATTTCTTCCCAGAAGGAGAGGGACTTTGAAAATTCCAGTTATGATGACATAAAACGTGTTTATTCGATATGGGTATGTATGAATATGGACGAAAACAGCATGAACCATATCCACCTCATGAGTGACAATGTGCTTGGTTCCTATGAGTGGAAGGGAAAACTGGATCTGCTGAACATTGTGATGATCGGGTTAGCAGAGGAGCTTCCGGGGCATGATGAAAGATATGAACTGCATCGTCTGCTTGGGGCGTTGCTGTCAAAAGAACTTACGATAGATGAGAAGCTAAATATCATTGGAAATGAATACGATATACCTATTGAGGAGAGTTTTAGAAAGGATGTGAGCGTTATGTGTAATCTGAGGCAGGGGATTGAGGGTAAGGAATTGGAACTTGCGTAAAAATAGGTAATGAAATGCCTCCAAGTCATCAAAGATTTGGAGGTATTCTTTTGTGAAAATATGTATTATGGGTTAATACTTATTGAGAAAAGTGTCTATGACAGATTGCGATATGATGCAAATCAATCATTATATAAGTTTCTGCGAACGGATAAAATCCACCCTATTATTCGGCGCATACAATTGGAAAGAGAGCTGCGGGAGCTGTCTGTGGCTTCGGAGGAGGAATTGCTGTCGTTGGAATAGTGTACTGGTATTAAGGGGTGATCCAAAGAAAAAGAAACACTGGCGAACAGGGAAATCCGGGCAGAACATACTTCCCGTTTTTCCCCTTTTTTATTTCACCGGCAGTACCAGCTGCGTACAATACCTGTTCGGATCGATCTCTTTCCCCATATACGGAGCGACCAGAGCGATTGTCCGGAGATATCCGGCCGGAGTCAGTCCCCGTTTGCGCACCTGTTCGCCAAGATAGAGAGAAGCCCTATTGAAGCTGTCGTAGCTGCCATAAAGCAGCAGGGAAAGGGCAGTGTAGGCGGGAATGGTGACAGCATCCTCCGGCGCATGTTCCGACAAAACAGGGATACAGACACAACAATCATAGGGCAAGGGAGAAATTTCTCCCTCCAGATAGTCCGTGCGCTCAAGGATGGTAAAAAGGGGTTTGGGCGCAAGGGCAATTCCTTTTTCCACACATTTATGAAAAAAATCATATGCAACATGGTATGTATCCTGCATCACAAACTTCTGATACCTGTGGACACAGCATACGGTTTCGGGAACCGTTATCATGGACAGGGACATATCTGGCACATTATGAGAACGCAGGCGCATTTCCGCCACCTGAGTCTGCAGTACGGACAGCTTATGTTCCAGAGTGGCAAGAAGCCTGTCCGCTTTCCCGCCGCCCTCATAGTAAGAGAGAATATCCTCCGTGTCAAAGCCCATCCACTGGAATTTCTGAATTTGCAGGATGCGGGCGATATTGTCGTTATCATAGTAACGGTATCCTGTTCGGGCATCGGTGTAGGCTGGTGTGAGCAGCCCCTTTTCTTCCAGACGGATTAGGCTGGAACGGGAAAGGCTGCAGGCGCGCGCCGCCTGTCTGATAGAAAACAATCCGTAATTGCTTTCGTTCGTCGTGCTGTCAATTGATGTGCCCATCATATCATCTCCCTGTCATTTTTTATAATAATTAAAAATGGTACAAAACCCCTTGAGTTGTTCATGGGTGGTTATGTTAAAATATCAAAAATAGTGTATTCATTTCAGACAAGATTGTCAAGGGTTTTATTTTGAGCCAATAAACCGCCTTATACTGCGGCAGCCGGAAAACCAAATTGTACCTGAAAAAACTCTAAAAGATATGAAGAGCCGCCTGCATAATAGAAGGATGCGAGAAAGAGAGGGAGACAAAAATGAGTCAACTTGTGTTTACTACAGATGCATGTGTGGGGTGCAACCGCTGCATAGGAGCATGCAGTTGTCAGGGAGCCAATATTGCAAAGAACATTAATGGTGAGAATGTAATAGAAGTTGATATGGATAAGTGTATTGCATGTGGCGCTTGCTTTGATGTTTGCGAACATCATGCAAGAGAATATGAAGATGACACGGAAAGATTTTTTGAAGATTTAAAAAGAGGCGAAAAAATTTCTATTATATTAGCACCTGCTTTTAAGGCTAATTATTATGATGAATATGAGACAGTGCTTGGTGGATTAAAGAAACTTGGCGTAAATCGCATTTTGAGTGTATCTTATGGAGCTGATATTACAAGCTGGGCATACATAAACTATATTCAGAAACATAATTTTGTCGGAGGAATTTCTCAGCCTTGTCCTGCAGTTGTAGGATATATTGAGAAATACTTACCAGAACTTTTGCCGAAGTTAATGCCAATTCATAGCCCTATGATGTGCAGTGCAATTTATGCCAGAAAATACATGGGATTAAGAGATAGTCTTGCATTTATCAGTCCATGTATCGCAAAGAAAAATGAGATTGAGGATCCGAATACAGGAGGGTATGTAAAATATAATGTCACTTTTTCTCACTTGATGGATTATGTGAGAACCCATAATATAAAGGGAGATCCGGTAAGTGATGAGATTGAGTATGGACTTGGTTCGATTTACCCGATGCCGGGAGGACTAAAAGAAAATGTGTACTGGCTGCTGGGTGAAGATGTATTTATTCGTCAGGTAGAAGGCGAAAAGCGTTTGTATAATTATCTGAAAGCAAATAAGGAACGGATTGCAAATGGGAGAACGCCCTATTTAATGATTGATGTGCTTAATTGTAGTGCAGGATGTCTTTACGGAACCGCTGTGGAAGAGAAATTGGCAAAAACGGAGGATGCTTTTTATGCGATTGAACAAATAAAGCAGAAAAGTAAGAAGGATAGTAAAAAAACCGCATGGGCAAGAAAGCTTGCGCCGGAACAACGGTTGAAACTCTTGAATAAAGCATTTGCTTCCTTAAACATCAACGATTTTGTCCGCAAATATACAGATAAAAGTGATATGTGCAAGTCAAAGACACCGAGTGACAAAGAGCTTGATAAGATCTTTGTTGAGATGAAAAAAGAAACTCCGGAAAAGCGCAGCATTAATTGCGGCGGATGCGGGTATAAAAATTGTACGGAGATGGCAGTTGCAATTTATAATGGTTTTAATTATAGGGATAACTGCGTACATTATGTAAAAGACTTTGTGGTTGAAGAGAAGGCACAGGCGAATTACCTGGCAGAGCAAATGCAGGCTCTTCGTAATCACGAAAAAGAAAAGCGGGAAATGCTGTCAAGCAAGATAGACGAGCAGTTTAATGAAATTGGAACGAATGTGGGAAGCATGACAGACAGTTGTAACGTAAATGTTCAGGAAAGTACTGAAATTTCCGCGACAATTTCGGAAATGTTAGCCTTTGCGGATGGATTGAAAGTTTCTTTGGAACAGATCCAAAATTATTTAGGAGATTTGGAAACAAATAATGCGGATGTAATATCGATTGCCAATCAGACGAATCTTCTGGCGCTGAATGCATCCATTGAAGCAGCAAGAGTTGGCGAAGCTGGCAAAGGATTTTCGGTTGTAGCAGGACAAATAAAGGCGCTTGCTGAAAATTCGAAAGAGACGGTAAGTAAGAGCGACCAGACAAAGACAGATATAGGCGTTGCGGTTGATAAACTGTACAAAAGTGCAGATGAATTGCTCCGGATTGTGAAAACGGTAGATGGCCGGGTTCAGAATTTAGTAGGCTCAACACAAGACATTTCTTCCGCGGCAGAAGATGTAACCAGAGTCACGGAAAGTGTACGTGAAAAGCTATACGAGTTGGTATCTGCGGAAGATTGATATTTCGGTATGAGCCATGTATGCTTTTTCTCAGCAGAAACAATAAGGATATAAATATGGCATTTAATTACCTGATCTCTCCCAGCAGCTTCACTCCCAGTACGGTAGCCGGAATCCGATAACTTGGCGGAAGGTTCGACAGGATGACAACCGCCGTTCCCGATTCGGGATGAAAACCAAGGTAGCTGTTATAATCTCCCGTGCCGCCGTTATGCCAGATGATACCGTTTTCCGTATCCCTGATCCACGCCATGCCGATTTCGTCCATACGGATGCCCATGGATTCATACGACGCATTGGTGGCATCAATAGCGGCAAGCGTTTGATGGCAGTCGACAAAATGCGGATCGTCGTCAAGCTGCATCTGCGCATAAGAAAGCATATCGGTAATATTGGAAGTGATGGCGCCTGCGGACAAGTAGGCGTCATTGGCTTTCCAGTCCCAATAATTGTCGAGGTCTCCGCTTTGGTCGGAGATTTTTGTGTTTGTCAGTCCAAGATCATTTTGCGCAAAGTCATTTACCAGAGTGGTGTAATCCGTATCATATACGGCTTCCAGTACAAGCCCCAAAACAGCGTAACCGTAATTAGAATAAGTAAAATCATAATTTTCCTGCGCCCGTCTAAATTGACCTAAACGGTCAACCACCATTTCTTTTGTGATTCCGTAAAAGTCATTTCTCCCGATCAGGAAGTTAGCGATCATTGGACTTTCAAAATAATAACCCCGATAACCCGATGTATGTGTTAAAAGTTCTTTAATCGTCGGATACTGATTGCCATTCGGGAGCGGCAGGTAGGTATCGATTGTACTCTCAAGGTCAATACGCCCTTCGCTGATCGCTTTGTTGATCAGGGCAGCGGTAATGGTTTTGGTCAGAGAGCCAATTTCATAGGTATGAAGCTCGGCGGGAAGTTCCCTGCCGTCTTTTCCGTATACCTGATAAGAAACTTGTCCGTCTTTGATGATACCGACGGTTATCACGGCATCAGGTTTATTTTTCGTTGTGTAGGCAAGTGATTCGGCAAAGGTCAGCTGCGGCAGTTTCTGTGTCTGAGAATTGCCATAGATTATCAGCCCGGTCAATCCCAAGGCAGCACAGAGAAAAATGGAAAAAATGAGGATCCATTTTGTTTTTTTTCCGTAAGATTTGTCAATGATGAGGTATCTTCCCGTCCGTTTTTTATAGTCAGTGTATGATTCTCCGAACGCGGCAGTCAAAAATTTTTCCTCCTGTAAAATTTGCAAATGAAGCATCACAACCGCAAACAATGCAAACAGCAGATGCAGATAATTGAAGAAGGAGAAGAGTATGCCAAGGTACATCAAATCAAATCCCAAAAAGGCGGGATTGCGGCTGAAGCGATAAATACCGCTTGTGACAAGCACAGTCTTATCCTTTTCGGGGATGCCGGCTCTCCAGCTGTCCCGCATGGTGACCATAGCGATGACAAAGATCATAACGCCAAGAAAAGCGATGGCAATACCGATCCAAACGGGCGAGGATTTCCATGTGCGCCAATCCAGAATGATGCTGACTGCTTCGACAGGAATAATACTAAAGGTTGCCATTTTCAGCAGCCTTTCAATGATAAGCAGCTTCCGCGGTTTGCTGCCTTTCGCCATCTGGTCTGTTTTAACGCCCTTTTTTGCCTGTAGTATCATTTTAGTAAAGTAAGCGGTATAAAATAAGGCAAGGATGACAAGGGCTGTTGTTTGGTGTGATTTCATTTGAAAGATCTCCTCCGTACCAGTGATTTTATGGGGTACTCCGCAGGAGTATATTTTTTATGGTAAGAAATGTCCTGCCGACAGATACAATCGATACCATTCCTCTCTGGAAAGCGATATCTTTTCTGCTGCAATAATTTCAGTCAAACGTTTCTCACTGGCTGTACCCGTAATCACCTGCATTCCTGCCGGATGGCGTAAAATCCACGCGGTTGCAATCGTGGTGGTGCTGACCTTATATTTTTCTGCCAAATTCTGCAATTCTCTGTTTAATTCCGGATATTCTTCACTGTCAATAAAACAGCCTTTCCAGTTCGGCATCTGGAACGGAGACCATGCCTGAATTGTCATATCATGTATTCTGGAATAATCCAATACGCTGCCATCTCGATCTGAGGCTCCCTCCGAAGTCATATTTACTTCCAGACCGTTTGCCACCATGTTTGATACCGGAATGCTAAATTGCAGCTGGTTAATGATAAGGGGTTGCTTCACATACTTTTTTAACAATTCAATCTGCATCGGTTTATGGTTAGATACGCCGAAATATCTTACCTTCCCTTTTGCATACAGCTCTTCAAAAGCGGCTGCCACTTCCTCCGGCTCCACAAGTGCATCTGAACGATGCAGCAACAGGACATCCAGATATTCCGTTTGTAATCGTTTCAAAATCCCATCTACGGAAGAAATAATATACTCTTGGGAGAGATCAAAGAATCCCTGACGAATGCCGCATTTAGACTGTAAGAATAAATCTTCTCTTTTTATCGAGGTATCTTTAGCCATGGCTTCGCCAAAAATAGTTTCGCACTGTCCGCCGCCATAGATATCCGCATGATCATAATAACAGGCTCCCTGCTCCATGGCCGTATGTATAAATTCCTGCATCTGGGCACAATTTTTTCCCGTCAATCGCATACATCCTACTACGATAGCAGGCATTTTCCTACCGGTAGTTCCTAATACGATTTCTTTCATCATGCCTCTCCTTTTTTCAAATTTGCCAACCGATTATTTCATAATTATCAGAATATTCTCCATTTATATAAGATAACACATCAAGTATAGTTGAAGTCAATAAAAAATTTTATGAAATATTACATAAAGGGATTGCTGCTATATAGCAGAGTTTTTATTGACAGATAGCGTATTATTGTATACAATAATGCAGACGTGTTATATCAGAAAAGGAGATGAATTGCACCATGGCAGATGCCAAGTATTTTGAAAACCGCCCGGTTACAATGAATGAACATAACAATCTGCTAGAGATTGAGGAGCATATGTATCAGCTTCAGGATGTGGAGAAGCCGAATGCATTCAGGAATATGTTCCCTTATGATGAGATACCCAAAATACCTTTTAATGACAGGGTAGTCCCGCATAATATGCCAAAGGAAATCTGGATTACGGACACGACCTTCAGAGACGGGCAGCAGTCGAGGGCGCCTTACAGTACGGAACAGATTGTGACGATATATGATTATCTGCACAGACTTGGCGGTCCAAACGGCATGATACGTCAAAGCGAGTTTTTCTTATACAGTAAGAAGGACAGAGATGCGGTCTATAAGTGTATGGAACGCGGATATCGGTTCCCGGAGGTTACATCATGGATCAGGGCAAGCAAAGAGGACTTTAAGCTGGTAAAAGAGATCGGCATGAAGCAGACGGGAATCCTTGTGAGCTGTTCGGATTATCATATTTTCTTTAAGCTTAAGATGACGAGAAAACAGGCGATGGAGCATTATCTGTCTGTCGTGAAGCAATGCCTTGATGAGGGGATCAGCGTCAGGTGTCACTTAGAAGATATTACAAGGGCGGATATTTACGGATATGTTGTACCGTTTTGTCAGGAACTTATGAAGCTGTCGGAGCAGTATAAACTGCCAATTATCGTGCGCGCATGTGATACCATGGGATATGGAGTGAACTTTCCGGGTGCGGTTATTCCAAGAAGTGTGCAGGGTATCATTTATGCGATTCATACACATGCAGGGGTGCCGCATGAGTGGATAGAATGGCACGGTCACAATGACTTTTATAAGGCGGTGGTGAACTCGACGACGGCATGGCTTTATGGCTGTTCCGGTGTGAATACTTCGATCTTCGGAATTGGAGAGCGTACCGGTAATACGCCGCTTGAAGCCATGGTATTTGAGTATGCACAGCTGCGGGGAACCTTAAACGGTATGGATACCACTGTCATTACGGAGCTGGCAGAATATTATGAGAAAGAAATCGGATATCAGATTCCGCCGAGAACACCTTTTGTCGGAAAGAATTTCAATGTTACAAGGGCGGGCATCCATGCAGACGGTCTGTTAAAGAATGAGGAAATTTACAATATCTTTGACACGGAAAAATTCCTGCACAGACCTGTGCTTTGTGCGGTATCAAATACTTCAGGCCTTGCTGGCATTGCGCATTGGATCAATACCTATTTCAGACTTTCCGACGACGATAAGGTTGAAAAGACTTCGGAACTGGTAGCTTATGTGAAAACATGGGTAGACGCAGAGTATGAGGGCGGCAGGGTAACCGTGCTTACGGACGATGAACTTTTGGCGGTCATTAACGAAGGATGCAGGACACTTGGCATTACACTAAAAAATGCCTTTTAGGCATGGGATTACTATATAAACCAGGTATTTGATATAACGACAACAGTGATTTAGAATGTAAGTGCAGTCAGGGAAAGAGTTCTCGGCGGCACTTACTTTTTTACATATAAAATTTTGGAGGTATTGGATGATGAAAAAAGCAATTACGATTTTACTTTCTCTTACAATGATTTTGGGTCTTGCGGCCTGTGGTAATTCCGTGGAACGGGCACAGCTTCCTTCCACGGAAGATGCAGGGATTTCTGAAACAAAACAGCCGGAAACAGAGACTCCTGAAACACAGGGAAGCAAAGTGCTTGTAGCTTATTTCTCTGCGACAGGGACAACGAAAGGCGTGGCGGAGCATATTGCAAATGGCCTGAATGCAGAGATTTACGAGATCATTCCCGAAGAACCCTATACAGATGCAGATTTAGACTACAGTGATAACAACAGCCGCTCCACCATCGAAATGAATGACGCTTCTTCCCGTCCGGCGATTTCCGGCTCTGTGGAGAATATAGAACAGTATGATATTGTGTTTATCGGTTATCCCATCTGGTGGGGAGAGGCGCCGAGGATCGTCAGTACCTTTGTGGAAAGCTATGATTTTTCGGGTAAGACGGTCGTTCCCTTCTGCACTTCCGGAGGCAGCGGGGTGGGTTCCAGTGCAACGAATCTGGAACAGCTTACAAGCGGCGCCGCATGGATGGAAGGAAAACGCTTAAACGGCGGTGATTCTCAGGATACAGTCATGGAATGGGTAAACGGTCTTGATCTGCATCTGGGAGAATGATTAAGGGGTCTGTAAAGCAGGGGGCTGTAGAATGGATCAGAAAGCGGAAATCTTTTCTAACAGGGACTTGAAAAACATGATACTGCCGCTGTTTTTGGAGCAGCTTCTGGTCATGCTGGTTGGCATGGCGGATACGCTTGTGGTCAGCTATGCAGGGGAAGCGGCAGTGTCCGGGGTGTCTTTAGTCAACCAGTTTAATACCATCTTTATCTACCTGTTTACCGCTCTGGCTTCCGGCGGTGCTGTGGTGATCAGCCAGTATATCGGGCGCAGGGCGATGGAAAATGCGGGGGAGGCGGCAAGCCAGCTTCTGCTGTTTTCCACCGGGTTTTCCGTTATCATTTCGGTGTTTGTACTGCTTAGCGGCGAGTGGCTTCTACGGCTGTTATTTGGCAGGGTGGAGACAGATGTCATGGCAGCGTGTGTGACTTATCTGAGGATCTCCGCTTATTCTTACCCTGCGCTGGCTGTCTACAATTCCGGCGCGGCAATCTATCGCAGCTTGGGCAAAACGGACGTGACCATGTATTTGTCGGTAGTTTCCAACATAATCAATATCATTGGCAACCTCATTGGTGTATTTGCCCTCCATGCAGGGGTGGCGGGTGTCGCGTGGCCGTCTCTGATTGCCAGAGTTTTTTCTGCCGTGGTCATTACGGTGTTGTGTTTCAGGAAACAAAACGGGGTAGTCTATCAGTGGCAGTGGATTTTCAGATGGAACGGTGCGTCCATGAAGCAGATTTTGGGCATAGCCGTACCAAATGGCTTGGAAAATGGCGTCTTTCAGCTGGTAAAAGTGGCGCTTTCCAGCATTGTGGCTCTGTTTGGCACGTATCAGATCGCGGCAAACGGCGTGGCACAGAGCATCTGGTCTATGGCGGCTCTGGCGGGAGTTGCCATGGGGCCGGCTTTTATCACGGTGATCGGACAGTGTATGGGAAATAGGGATACGGATGCTGCAGACTATTATTTCAAAAAACTGACCCGCATTACGCTTTTACTGTCATCTGCATGGAATTTTCTGATTTTTCTGCTGACGCCGCTGTTTCTTATGGTGTACGCATTGGAGCCGGAAACAAAGCGGCTTGTCATTTGGCTGGTGTTGATCCATAATGTATTTAATGCGGCTGCGTTTCCTTTTTCCGGCGCGTTGAGCAATGGTTTGAGAGCAGCCGGGGATGTAAAATTTACGATGGTGATTTCCGTTGTCTCTACGCTTGCCGTGCGGCTGCTCTTATCATGGCTGTTTGGTATTATTTTTGATATGGGGGTGATCGGCATCGCCCTTGCCATGGTCTGTGACTGGATATTTCGGGCAGTAATCTTCTTCCTGCGTAAAGTCCGGGAAGTGGAAAAAGTTTCAGGTAATCAAAGTCTGAACCATATCAATGGCCGGTATTCAGATAAAATCCGATGCGCAGCAGATTCCCATCGCGTGTGACAAATACTTCTCCCTGCATTTTTTCAACAAGGAGTTTCACGATGGATAATCCCAGACCGGTGGACTGATTGCGCTCTTTTTTTCCCACATAAAACCGCTGAAATATTTTAGAGGGATCCACCTCTAAATCCTCGGCAATCGGATTTTGGACACAGATACGGATCCTGTCTTTTGGTGTATGGTTTTGTGAGGGAATCCTTTGTATGTCTGTATCTTTGGTGATGGAAACGACTACCTCTCCGGCGGAATATTGCAGACAGTTTTTCAGAAGATTTTGCATTACCCGCCGAAGCAGTTCTTCATCTGCCAATCCCTTGCAGACGGTATCCTGATTAAGCCGCATCGTGAGACCTTTTTCTTCAAATACCGGGATAAAGTCTGTCATACTGTCAACGATGATGTTGGTTACATTGATGATGTTCAGCTGCACTTCCTGATCCTGATTCATCCAATAGGAGTACTCGAAAAACTGTCTGATCCTCCGTTCCAGTTCGTCAGTGTGCCGAAAACAGATGGAAAGATATTTTCTGCCGGTGTCATCGATCTCACAGCGCTCCAATAATTGCAGATATCCTTTCAGGACGGTCAGCGGAGTTCGCAAATCGTGGGAAATATTGGTTATTAATTCCTTATATTCATTCTCATTCCTGTTCTGAATGCGGCGAAATTCCTCGTCCTGCCTGAAAATTTGGTTCAAGGCAGCAGTCAGTGCCATCAGGTCAGTATCCTGCATTTCCAGTGCAAGCGGTTTTTTGATCGGATTACTGACCCGGTATTCCAGCTGACGCCTTAAGCTGCGCAGCTGGCATTTTAAACCCACAAAATATAGGAGCAGGATAACCCATAATACACTGATGACAAGAACTGCAAACCTCATCTTTCCCTCCACGATACCAATTATTTCAATTCTGCTTTCTGAAAGATATAATATCCGACAGCACCCAAACCGATGATCCAAAGCAGGCTGATCCCTGCGGTTTGTCCGATGTCATACCATGTCACATCCGTTTTCAGAACGCGATAATACAGCCCGAGTGGTGTGTAATGGATGATTGCTGCGATCTTCTCAGAAACGAACGATGCCAGAAGATTTCCGCCGACTAAGATGCCGACAAAACAGATACCCATCGTGGTTCCGGTTTTTCGCGCGCAGAATGCGATCACGCCGCAGACCATAAATATGCTGATATATGCTATGCTGCCGGCGGCGACCATTCCGATAATATAAGGAAGGTGGCACAGATTTCCACAAATGTCCTCGGTGCCCAGACCATATTTGATTCCTGTCGGGAGCGTTGTCACACACCAGTAGACCAGGCACAGCGCTGTCACCACGAGGGAATACATGAACATTTTAGCCAGATAAACGGTGCTTCTTTTTTTCCCGTAGGAGATGGATTCCTGAATGACTCGGTTTTCAAAGCTTCCGCCGATCATCCAGCCTGCAAATAAGCTGGCAAGCAGCAGCGCCATTGCGCCGTCACTCATATGGTTGCATATAGCTCCTCCGCCATACAGGGTATAAACCAGATTCATCTTTCTATATTCTGACAAATTAGCCGTGTCGGTAAGTTTGATGCCAAACATGACAGATGCTGCCAGGACGATTCCAAAAGTAATTTTTAACGACAAGGATTTTCTCACCTGATACCATTCACTTCGTAATAAACTAAGCATTTTCGTTCCCTCCGATCACACGCATAAAATAATCTTCCAAACTGGTCTCGCATACCGAAATATTTGTGATGATCACGTCATTTTCATGCAGTACCCGTCCTACCCGTTCCCTTTCGTCCAGGAAATCAAACAGCTTGACACTGTTGTCCGGCATTACCTGAAAATTTTGGGTGTGCAGTTTTTCTTCCAATACCGCTGTCAGCTGATTTACATTAGCGGCTGCTAAGGAGATATAACATTTGCACCGCTCGTCCAGTTCTTCATGAGAAAGAACTTCACGGATTTCGCCTTTGTGGATAATGATGAAATCTGTGGCAACCTGGTATAATTCCGGCAGATTATGACTGGAAATCAGAATCGTCTTGTTTTCACAGGTGCTCAGTTTTTTAATCAGGTTCCGAATTTCGATCACGCCTGCGGGGTCTAAACCGTTAATAGGCTCATCCAGCATGAGCAGATCGGGATTTCCAATCAGTGTTGTTGCAATTCCAAGCCGCTGTTTCATTCCAAGGGAAAAATTCTTTACTTTCTTCTTCCCGGTGTCCTTTAGACCGACGAGTTTAAGCAGCTCATCCTCAATTTCATAATTTGGCATGCCTTTCATCAGACATTGCAGATGCATGTTTTCTTTTGCAGACATACCTGCTACCACGCCCGGAGCTTCGATCAGGGAACCGATGCGTTTACCGGCTGCCTCCAATCCTCTGCGGTTTTCTGTGCCGAATAGCAGAATGCTGCCCTGTGTCGGGTATCCCAGTCCTGCAATCATTCGCATCAGAGTCGTCTTTCCGGCGCCGTTTTTTCCGATCAAGCCATAAATCTTTCCCTGTTGCAGGCTCAGATTTACATGACTTAATGCAAGCTGTGATTTATACTGTTTTGATAAATCTCTCGTTTCCAAAACCACCTTGCCCATGTTTTGTGTCCTTCCTTTCTGTTATGTAGATTTTCTAAGAATCATGTTCAATTCTTTATAGAAAATATAGCGCATAATGGTTTGGTAAACGTTAAGAAAATCCTATTAAATGCAAAAAGTTGTAAAGAAAAGGTAAAGTTTACCTGGCAAGCCGGTATCCCAGACCCCATACTGTTTCAATATACTCGGTTTCACTGTAATTTTTCATTTTGGTTCTAAGGTTGCTGATGTGTGTCTTGATGACATTTTCATCGCCCAGATATTCGTATCCCCAGATTGTTTCATAGAGATATGCCTTTGAAAAAACTTTATTGGGGGATTGCAGCAACAATTCCATGATACCGTACTCTTTTGCCGTCAGTTCCAGCTCGCTGCCGCTTACTGTAAGCGTTTTGCTCTCGGTATCAAGCGTCAATTCCTTGTATGTGAGCTGCTTTGTTTGATTTTTTATGTGACATCGCCGCAGGTTTGAAACGACTCTCGCGGTTACTTCTCCTAAATCAAATGGCTTTGTGATATAATCATCTGCTCCCAATGTCAGCAGATCGATTTTTGTACCGACTAAATCCTTGGCTGAAATCACAATCACCGGAATGTCACAGTCCTTTCTGATTTCTTTTAATACCTCGTCCCCGCTTTTGTAGGGAAGCATCAGATCCAGCAAAACCATGTCAAAATGCTGTTTCTGTAACTGTTGGATTCCCTCAAGTCCATTCCAGACGGATACGGTTTCGTATCCGCTATTTTGCAGAGTTTGCGCCAGCAGTTGATTGACATCTCTTTCGTCTTCGATAATTAAAATACGTTCCATTTTAGATTGCTCCCTGTATAATCTGTCTTTTGAGGATAGTAACTGCATTTTCAGTAAATCATCAAAGAGTATCATATAATAATCACTTGTTTGTTGCAAGAACAGAAAAGGCGATGAACTTTTGACAAACCCGGGTGAAGTTGGTATGGTAGATTTATGAAGGAGGACGCCAACATGATTCTGACAAACATTAACGTTAACACACAAAGCAGCATTCGTATCGAAGGTTCCAAAGTTTTATATTTCGACCCTTATCAGATTCAGACCGCCGTTTATGATGCGGACATTATTTTCATTACACACGAACACTACGATCATTTTGAGCCGGATTCTATTGCAAAGATAAAGAAGGACGACACGCTTCTTATTGTGCCGGAGTCCATGCAAAAGAAGACGCTGTCTGAGTCTGGTATCGCATCGGAGAATTGTCAGTTTTATCAGCCGGGGGAGATCCATGAGGCGGGCGGCATCATGATCGAAACGATTCCTGCTTACAATAAGCTGAAACCTTTTCATACAAAGGGAAAGAGATGGCAGGGATATGTGGTGGAAATGGACGGCGTCCGCTATTATGTGTCCGGCGATACGGATGTGAATGAGGATATCAAAAAGGTGCGCTGCGATGTTGCACTGATTCCCATTGGAGGATTCTATACGATGGACGGAAAGCAGGCAGCGGAGTATATCGCGCAAATCAGGCCGAAGGCGGTTATCCCTACGCACTATGGCAGCATTGTGGGGAATAAGGCAGACGGTCAGGAATTCCAAAGGATGTTGGAAGGTTTGGACAGCAGCATTCAGGTGGAGTTAAAGTTGGTACTATAGGATGCATGGAATCAGAGCGGCTGTATTTGACAGCAGATGTTGAAAACAGAGATTATCTCTGCTTCGCCCTTTTTTCAAGATACATATTTCTGTCGGATTCGGTGAAGCGCGTGTGGAAATTATCCGCCCTGCTGCCCATGACAGATACGCCAAAGGAGACGCTTAACTGCTTATTTCTTACCTGGAACAGTTTTTGTTTCTCTTTCAGTTGTTCTACAAGATGCAGGGCTGTCTCTTCCGATGTACCGGGCAATAAAACGAGGAATTCATCACCGCCCATGCGGAATAGGATACACTTCGGGGGCAGAACCATTCTGAAAAGTTCTACGGCGGCTTTGATATATTCGTCGCCTGCAACATGCCCGTATGTATCGTTTATTGCTTTTAACCCGTCACAGTCAGCAGAGATGATGGCCAGCGGATAGCAGTCATCGTCGTGCGTTTTAACAAATTCATCGAGAAATGCCCTATTATACAGACCGGTTAGCTCATCGGTGATTGCCTGTTCCCGGAGTCTTTTTTTCAGCAATTCGTATTCCGTTACATTGTTGATCAGTCCAATGATGCCGGTAACAAATCCCGCTTCATTAAAAAGCGGCTGTTTAATTATCTGGAAAAATTCCTGCATCCCATCCTCGTTGATTTCAATCGTGTAAGTTGCACCTTTGCCGGTTTTGATGATCTCCATATCCTTTTTATGGGCTTCAAGAGCATTTTGTATATCTTTGCGGATCTCAGGATCAATTTTTCCCCGTATTGTCCAACTGGGATCATCCGACTTTTTCAAATGATGCCAGTATTTTGTTGCAAAGACATAGCGGCACTCGTTATCTTTGAGGAATATGTTGGAGGGAAGCTCCTTGAGTATCTTCTCAATGCCGTAAAAGCTCATAGAATCCGTAAATGCAATGGCATTCGCAATCCGATTTTTGATGATTGGACTGATATACGGCTTGGTAATGCAGTCAAAAACACCGGATCCGAGGCAGGCAAACCTGTCTTTCGTAGTTTCTTCATCCGTATAGATTAGAATCGGTATGGCGATAAGGCGGTTGCTGTCCTTCACATATTCTACAGCCTGACGAATATCTTCCTGCAAATCTGCATGAATCAAAAAGGCACTGATGTCAATCTTGTCCTGCTTTAGGATATCTGCGGCCGCTGGCATGTTTTTTACGACCGTTATACGGTAATCGTCATCCAGTATTTGCTTCAATTCTTCACAACACTGCCCGTTATCAATAAAAAGCAGATTCTTTGTCATTTTTGTAGAATCCATTGCGCACTACCTTTCCAATAAACTAAATCGCCATGGAATTATGGATCGATATATTTATTATACAGTAATACAAAGAAAATGTATACCTGCTATAAGGTAAAAAGTCCTTTTGTCTTCGATAAATCGTATAAAGACTACGCAAGCTTTTTCAGTTTTGCCGTATCGGCGATTACGATCATTTTCATAGAAGGCTGCAAGGGCATTTCAGGGTCAATATCAATGCGTACATTCTTGTCCTCAATGATGGCCACCACGTTGATAGAGTATTTTTTCCTAAGATTCAATTCCATGAGAGACTTTCCCACCCACTCTGTTTTGACGGGCAGCTCTACCATGGAGACATCTTTGGAGAGCTCCATAATATCTATAAATCCGGAACTTAAGAGGTTTTTGGCAAGGCGGATACCGGATTCGCTCTCCGGAAATACAACGCGGTCAGCTCCTACCTTGCTTAAAATTTTGCGGTCTAAATCGGTGGCGCATTTGGCGATCACGGTGCCCACGCCAATTTCTTTGCAGAGCATGGTTGCCATTACGCTGGCCTTCAGGTTGCTTGCCATGGCAATGATGACCACGTCGATGTTAGCGATGCCAAGCTGCTTAATGACTTCCGCCTCTGTGATGTCCGCGCATTTACAGTAAGGAATTTCAGCGATGGCAGCATTGACAAGCTCCTCGTCCAGATCCACGGCGAGCACTTCCGCTCCGTTTTCTACCAGTTCTTTTGCCACGGCAAGCCCGTATCTGCCGAGTCCGAATACTGCATAAGATTTATGAATGCCCATTTTTCCTTCCTCTCTTCGCTTCTCATCCCACACTGATATCTTCCGTGGGATTCTTGATGATATTATTTGTTTCCTTTTTTGTATTCAATGCGACCATAAGTGAAATCGGTCCGACTCTTCCCAGATACATGGTTATGATGATAATGATCTTGCCCCAGATATTTAATTCGGAGGTAAGGTTTCTTGTCAGACCCACCGTTGCGGCGGCGCTGACGGTTTCGTAGGCAACATCGAGAGCGTCTGCGTCGATGACGGCCGACAGAAGGAGGGTCGCCGTAAACAGGATGATAAACGCCATACTCACCACCGCGACGGCCTTGCTGACAGCGTGCTTGGGGATGGTTCGGTGAAAAAGCTCTGCTTCAGACCTGGTTTTCATTGTGGCAAAAGCGGAGGTAATCAGTACGGCAAAAGTTACCGTTTTGATACCGCCTGCCGTACCTACCGGTGATCCGCCGATAAACATCAAAAGCAGCGAAACGATAGCGGAGGCATTTGTCAGATCTTCCTGCGGAACGGTTGCAAAGCCCGCCGTTCTTGTGGTCACGGACTGAAACAGTGCGGCTTGCAGCTTGTCTAAAAGTGAAAAATTCCCTATTGTTAAGGGGTTATTGTATTCAAAGGCAAAAATGGCAGCCGTTCCGACAAGGATTAAAATCCCCGTAACGGAGAGGGCAATTTTGCTGTGAAGGGTCAGATTCGCGAAACATTTCAGTTTCTGCCGTCGTATATTCTTGAAAGCGCCTATGAAGTCCCACCAGACAATGTAACCGATGCCGCCAAAAACGATCAGCAGGATCGTGACAAGATTAATAACGGGATTATGAACATAATCGCACAGGCTGTTGTCCGACAGGATATCCATGCCCGCGTTGCAGAATGCGGACACTGCGTTAAATAAGGAGATCCAGATACCTCTTAGGCCAAATTCCGGCACAAATACAGTCATATACAAAAGGGCGCCGATTCCTTCAATCAGAAAGGTGCCTGTAATCACCTTGCGGATAAACTTGACCATGCCGGACAGGGTATTTAAGTTGAAAGCGTCCTGAATCAGCATTCTGTCCCGGATACCGATTCTTCGGTGCAGGCTGATCATCAGCCCCGACATGATAGTGACAACGCCGAGTCCACCGATTTGTATCAGAAAGAGAATGACAATCTGTCCGAAAAGGCTCCAGGCAGAGTATGTGGGAACGGTCACAAGTCCCGTGACACAGATGGAGGTGGTTGCCGTAAAGAGCGCATCGATATAAGGCACGGCTGTACCGTCCGCAGAACTGACCGGCAGGGCCAGCAGTGCGCTTCCCAGAAGAATTGCCAGTAAAAAACTGAGCAAAATTGTTTGTGTTGTGGATAAATGGGGATGTAAATGCCTTCTCATAGAAGAAATTTTATCACAGCCGGAAGAAAAACAAAAGTCTATTGTCAGGCAAAGCGTAATTTTATTGGCGACTATACAATTGTGGGGGAATGTATAAATCAGGTAAGGTACAGAATTGACGACCAGCGGTCGAAATGCTATATTTCCTTATTGAACAAGAGAGGAGTCTTTGTATGGAACAGGAACAAAATGAAAAAAAGGGCGGAAATCAGGCAATGATCAAGATCTGCGGATTCATTGTGGATAAGCGGAATCTCTTTTTCCTGCTGTTTGGCATTTTGATCATTTTTTCCGCCATATCGAGGAACTGGGTTAACGTAGAAAATTCCATGTCTCACTATCTGCCGGATTCCACGGAAACCAAACAGGGTCTGGATTTGATGGAGCAGGAATTTATTACATACGGTACCTGTGATGTGATGGTGGCCAACGTATCCTATGAACAGGCGGAGTCTATTGAGCGTGACCTGGAATTTATGCCGGGTGTCTTTATGGTAGACTTTGACGATACGGAGGAACATTATTTCAATGGTTCTTCCTATTATAATGTCACGTTCGACTATGACGAGAAAGACGACCGGTGCCTGGAAGTGCTGGAGCGTGTGAAAGAAAAGCTTGACGGGTATGATTATTATCTTGCCACAACGCTGGGAGATATCGAGGCGGAGCTGATTGCGGAGGAGATGAATGTCATCGTCGTTTTGGTAGCGCTTGTCGTGGTGACGGTGCTGCTGCTTACCTCGCAGGCCTATGCGGAAGTGCCGGTTTTGCTGATTACTTTCGTAGCGGCGGCAATTTTGCAGATGGGTACGAACTTCGTTTTTGGGACGATCTCCTTTGTGTCCAATTCCGTGACGGTGGTATTGCAGCTTGCGTTGTCGGTTGACTATGCCATTATCCTTTTAAACAGATATAAAGAAGAGCATGCCAATCTGGAATCCCGCGAGGCCATTATCATAGCGCTTAGTAAGGCGATCCCGGAGATCTGCGGCAGCTCCCTGACTACCATAGGCGGTTTGATCGCCATGGGCTTTATGCAGTACAAGATGGGACCGGATCTGTCGATGTGCCTGATCAAGTCTATTTTCCTGGCGCTGGGTTCTGTTTTTTTGTTGATGCCGGGTGTGATCATGCTGTTCTCCAAGCTGATGGATACCACAAAGCATAAGAACTTTGTCCCTGACATTCCTTTTGTGGGAAAATTCGACTATGCGACGAGATATATCGTAGCGCCGCTTTTTGTGCTTGTGATCGTGTGGGCCTATACGACTTCCGGCAAGTGTCCGTATGTATTCGGTGACTCTACGATTACGCCGCCGATCCAGAACAGTATCCAGAAGACGGAAGAATTGCAGACGAAGAATTTCGGCGCCAGCAATATGGTTGCGCTGATCGTACCGGCGGGAGACTATGATAAGGAAGCAGAACTGCTGAAGGAGTTGGAGGCTTGTCCCGAGGTGGATTACACGCAGGGTCTTGCCAATATTGAGGCACTGGACGGGTACTGTCTGACAGATAAGTTGACGCCCAGACAGTTTTCGGAGCTGATTGATCTGGATTATGAGGTGGCTGAACTGGTATATGCTGCCTATGCCGTTAATGATGAGGATTACGCGAAGGTGGTCAACGGCCTTCCTGAATATAAGGTGTCATTGATAGACATGTTCATGTTCGTTCACGATGAGGTGGAAGAAGGATATGTCACGCTGGAAGATGATCTGCAGAATACGCTGGATGACGCGTTTGACGCCATGAACTTTGCGAAGAATCAGTTACAGGGCGACAACTACAGCCGTATGCTGGTCTTTCTGACGCTTCCGGAGGAGAGCGAGGAGACTTTCGCCTTCCTTGACAAGATGCATGAAATTGCGGAGAAATATTATCCCGGCGGCAGAGTGCTGGTATGCGGGGAGTCGGTAAGCCAATATGATCTGCAAAAGACGTTCGGCCGTGATAATCTGGTCAATAACGTGGTGTCTATTCTGGCGGTGCTGGTGGTGCTGCTGTTTACCTTCAAGTCGGCTGGTATGCCGGTGCTTTTGATCGCGGTCATTCAGGGCTGTATCTGGCTGAATTTTTCGGTGCCGGCGCTGCAGCATGACAATATATTCTTTATGTCCTATCTGATCGTCAGCTCGATTCAGATGGGTGCAAACATTGACTATGCCATCGTCATTGCGGGCCGTTATATGGAGCTGCGTAAGACGAACGGCAGACGGCAGTCCATTATAGATTCCATGAACCAGGCATTTCCGACAATCATCACTTCGGGAACCATGATGGTGGTGGCGGGATTTTTGATCGGCAAGCTGACCTCCAATGCGGCGATCTTTGGTATCGGAAAATGTCTGGGAAGAGGAACGTCCATTTCCATCTTAGTGACCATGTTCGTTTTGCCGCAGATTCTGCTGGTGGGTGACAAGATTATTGAGAAGACTGCCTTTGTGATGAATATGCCGATCCGCACCAAAAACGTGACCGGGCTGATGAGAGTGGACGGTCTGGTGCGCGGCCGGATTGAAGGTACGGTAACAGGCAGCATGAGCGCCATTGTCAAAGGCAACGTGAGCGCATATGTGGAGGCCGGGGATGTGACGGAACTGACGGAGGAAGAATACAGGCAGTTAACGGAGACGGTGTCGGCGGAGATGGCAAGCAGGCAGCCGGTCAAAGTGATGGATAAAGATGCTGTGGAAGCACCTGGGAACGAAGAGAGCAGGGAGGTGGCGGACCATGCGTAAGAAGATGACAGCCCGGCCAAAGAAGGAATCATTGTGGGGAAAAGGATTAACAGTCCTGTTGATGGCGGCGGTGATGCTGAGTGGTTTGCCGGCGGTGTCCGTGTGGGCTTTAGAAGAAAATCCGCAGTCAGAGACGGAGGAAGAAACGGAAGCGGAAAAAGAAGTCTCCAGCGTGGAGGATGCCAACGAGACGATTGCGTCCTATAAAGACGAAGAGACAGAGTGGGAAGAGATCTCCATCAGTAATGCAGAGGAATGGAAGGCTTTTGCCGGAGACTGTCGTCTGGATACCTGGTCGCAGAACAAAAAGGTGTATTTGACGGCGGATATTGATCTTGCCGGGGAAAATTCTGTCTCCATACCGACTTTTGGCGGTTACTTTGACGGGCAGGGGCATACGATCAGCGGATTTTCAGTACATAAGCCGATTTCCTATGTGGGACTTTTTAATGATACGCAGGAGACGGCGGTGATTGCCAATCTGAAGGTAGAAGGAACAATCAGACCGACGGGGAAGCAGTTGGTGGTAGGCGGTATCGTAGGGGATAACAGCGGTATTCTGTTAAACTGTGTGTTTGAAGGGATCGTTGAGGCGAACGATTATGTGGGCGGTATCGCCGGCTACAATGAAATCAGCGGTGTACTGATGGACAGCGAGGCAAAAGGAACGGTTACAGGCGCGCATTATACCGGGGGCATTGCAGGTGAGAATGTCGGCAATGTTGCAGGGTGCCTTAATCGGGCCGATGTCAATATTTCCAGCGAAGACAGAGCGAAATCAATTGAAGATATCAATCTTGGGCAGTATACGGCAGGGCTTATAGGCTCTCTTGAAGGCGGGGCGAATGAGAAGAGTGAAAAACTCCCCACTTCGGAAAATATGGTGGATACGGGCGGCATAGCGGGTCACTCCACGGGGATCATACAAAATTGTGTCAATGAGGGCGTGGTCGGTTATGAGCATGTGGGTTACAATGTGGGCGGCATAGCGGGCAGACAGTCGGGTTATGTGTACGCCTGCGCAAATAAGGGAAGGATATACGGCCGTAAGGATGTGGGTGGCATTGTCGGCCAGGCGGAGCCTTACATAGCGGTGGACCTGTCGGAAGATGTTGTGCGTCAGTTGTCAGATCATATTAATACGCTCCACGATCAGGTGGGGAAAATGCTGGATGATGCGGGAGACCGCTCGGATATTCTGTCTAACAGGCTTTCGGTGATACAGGCTTTTGCGGACAAAGCGCTTGACGATACGCATTCTCTGGCGGACAAGACGACCGAGTGGACAGACAGTATGATGGATTCCGTCAATGAGGCAATGAATCGGATTGATTATGTGCTGGATGAGACTGCGAAAGACGATGGCGTGATCGATCATGCTTCGCAGGCGGCAGGCGATGCGGAAGAAGCTGCGGATAAGCTGGAAGAGGCCGTGAAAGATCTGGATCTCTATCAATACATGACACCCGAGGAGAAGGAGCAGTACGACCAGGCGAAGAAGGCCATTAAGGAGGCTGGGAAAAAACACGCTGAGGATGTGGCAAAGGTTACGGAAGCTTATGAGAATTATTATATTGGCAAGGCGGCAGGCGAGGATACAACTTATGAGTACGATTTAAAGCCTGTAAGAGAATCCGGTGTGGACAGCGGCTGGGGTTTTGTCTCCATTCCTTTTGCGGATGTACCGGCAAGCTATATGGGAATCACCGGCTGGGTACATTATAACAGCGGCAGCGGGGAGAGCAAAGAATTCCCGCTTACGGACGGCAGTGCAAAGGCGGAAGCGGATCGTAAGGTGCAGGAAAAGGCTGGTGCGGAGATGGCAGCGAACAGCATTGCGGTTACTAACGCGGCGACAGACTATGCGGATAAGCAGTATCGGGATACGCACGGCGGAGCGTCTTACACCGTTGATATGCAAAGGAATTTGCAGACCATGACGGATATTGCGTCAAGACATGCCGATGAGATGGCGGAGGATGCGAGAAAGCAGCTTGGAGAAGCAGCCTCTGCGGCGAAATCTGCGGCAGGAAATCTGCAGGAGATGGGAAATGAGACGAAGGACATCCTGACCAATTTAAATGAAAGATCTGATATTGCATTCCCGAAGCTTGGAGAGGGTTACCGTTCAACGACAGGAAGTCTAAATTCGAATTTGAAAAGTATTTCTGAAAATATGAATTACCTAAATGATGAAATGTCCTCTTCGGGAGATTTGCTGGGGGATGATTTGGCGGATGTCAACGACCGCTTTAGTGAGATCATGCTGCTGTATACGGACGCGCTGGATGGCGTACTGGATATGGATTATTCCGGTATTTATGAAGATGAGTCACAGGAGAATGCGGAAGAAAGTATGGATGCCACCATCGCGGATTGCAGCAACAGCGGAAACGTGGAGGCAGATCTGAATGTTTCCGGTATTGCAGGGACGATGGCAATTGAGTATGATTTCGATTTGGAGAGCGATGTCACGGGACTTGATGACGCCAGAGTGAATTCCACCTTTCTTACGAAGTGCGTGCTCAGGCAGAATGTGAATCAGGCGAACGTGAAAGCGCAGAAAAGCTACGCGGGAGGCGTTTGCGGTCTGCAGGAAATGGGGATGGTGCTTCGCTGTGAGAATTATGGCAGAATCGTGAGTACGACAGGCGATTACGTGGGCGGGATTGTGGGGCAGTCCCTGTCCCATATCAGGCAAAGCTATGCCAAGTGCACGGTGGCAGGCGGGGAGTATGTGGCCGGAATCGCCGGCTGGGGAAATGGGATCGAAAATTGTCTGACGATGGTAAAGGTGAAGGAGGCAGACGCTTTTTCGGGCGCTATAGCCGGCAGAGTTTCTGACAATGCGGAGATTACGGACAATTACTTTGCTTCAGATGAGATTGCCGGAATCGACCGTATCAGTTACAGCGGCAAGGCGGAGCCGGTAAGCTATCAGACGCTTCTGCAGACGGAAGGGGTTCCTGAAAGCTTCCGTAAGATGAAGATCACGTTCTATGCAGATGATGAGGAAGTCGGGACGGCTGAATGTTCATATGGCGGCAGCGTGGCATTGGATCGATATCCGGATATCCCTGTGAAGGAAGGTTTTTATGCGGATTGGGATAATAAGGAACTTACGAATGTCAGACTGGATGAGGATGTGTCGGTGGAGTATGTGCGGTATTTGACGACATTGGCAGGGAGCTGGTTGCGCGATAACGGGCAGTCGTCTCTTTTGGCGGACGGTCGGTTCCTTCAGGAGGATGAACTGACTGTGGATAAGCTGGATGTGGAATCGGCGGGTGTGGCGCTGCCGCAGGGGGAAGAAACCGAAGAGTTGACCGAGTGCTGGCAGATTACCATTCCCGATGACGGTGCAACAAATCACCAGATTCGCTATCAGGCGCCGCAGGGACAGACCGAAGGTGTGGAGATTTATGTGCAGGACGGCGCCGGATGGAGAAAAGCAGAGACAGAACTGATGGGCATCTATCATCTTTTCCCCGCGGAAGGAAACAGCGTGAAGATTGCCGTCAGCGTGACCGAGAAGGGGATCATGGATTATATCGTCTTTATCGCGGTGGGTGCAGTCGTATTAATTCTGGCGATTGCGCTGATTGTACATAAGAAGCACAAAAAGCGGAAGGAGCTGAAGGTGGAAGCCGACAGGGAGGAGACTGCGGAGAAGGAAACGAAATAGATTGAAAGGCAAGAAACGGAGCATATCACAGGGTATGCTCCGTTTTGTAGGTTTATGTGTGCTGTTTTCTCGTCTCTCTATTTTTGATAATCTACAGAATATTGATATCCTCTCCCGGCGAGAAAAGCTAACAGCATCAACTCAATATTCTGCGCGGAATATCCCCGATAGATAAGATGATATCGCAATGTTTTGACAAATTCATCAATCTGTGGTTTCTGGTTTTCAATCAATGAAACATTGTCGGGATCCTTAAAAAGAAAACTTAGAAGAAAATCAGCTACGCAGTCTTCATTGATAAATACCAGATCGTCCTGCCCGTCTCCATTTATTATCTGCAAAGGTTTATGCCGCAGCATCCAGTAAGACAGATACGAATAAATCTTGATCTCATTCGTTTTTATAATCTTTGAAAGTTCTTTCAGCCTGTCGATATCCACAAAATAATCTGTCACAATATGCTCAATCATATTGAGAGAGACGATCACTCTGTTCTCAAGTTCATTTTGTTTGATGTACGTATTTAAAATATTGTGAATAAAATCAAAACGGGATGCCATTTTCTCTGCGGTAAACTTCTCCACTAAATAGCGGTAGGTTTCGTCTTCTTCAAACTTATATGCCATAATATCTCCTTGTCTGTTGCTCAATACGATCTTTCATCAGCAGATGACTGCATGAGCCAATATAACGATTAAAACGCAAACAAGAAATATCTTCCGCTCCCTTTTCAAAATCCTCTCCGTGATTTTTCAGGACCAGTTTCAGAATCGTTCCATCCATAAGTCTTTCAATAAATAGCTGCGATCTCTCGCTTGTGTTCATATTATTCGTATTATTCATATGACATCTCCCCGCACCCGCCGCCATTATTTGGCTGCTTCATCATCTTCTGTCAACTGTTCGGTAAACGTTTCCAGTTGCTTTTGCACCTCTTTCAATCTATCGACAGCCTTCATAAAAAAATTGATATCTGCCTTCGTTGCCTTCCAGGTATTTCCATCCGTTTCAGAAAATCGTTCTTCCTCATAGATATCATGCATATTGTCCCCGATATCGTTCGCCACATTCGTAAGCTGACATAAGATAGCGGACAATTTTTGTAACGCCCGATTGTTTGGTTTAGCGCCATGCTTATAGACATAATTGTGGTCGCAGTCACTCCAGGCTTCATCGTAGATTGTCCGAACCTGAAGTTCTACATAGTGCATTTGATAACTGATGACATAATGGATGCTTCGGTATCCTTGCCTATGTTCCTTAGATTCCAGCCCTTCCAGACGATACTGTTCTATCGGATCGCCTTTTGCATAATATGCTTTTGGTATTTCTGCTAAAAAGTTTTCTCCCTGCACATGCGTCAGATAATCCACCGCTTCATACTCTTTTCGGTCTTTCAGGGGAAATCGCTCTATAATCTCGCGGTGAATATCCAGCCACTTTCCACGATAATTTATAATCAGCTTGACTCCGACCAGATCCGTGATGATCTCGGCATAATTATCACCGCGCAAATGTGCATAAGCACTTGTCTTTGAACCAATGTATTCATATCGCTTTCGGATTACTTTCTCGATCAAGCTGTCCTTCTCTTTGACACGCCCGCTTTGTAAATGTACTTGCGCTAAACCGCCAAGCATATTTACTAAATCGTTTTTTATATTTTCAAGGTCTTTTTTAATCTCATCATAATGCTGATAAACGGTAAAGCAGATTGTCTCTGTAAGTGCTTCGTGACCATTCAGGCGATCCGCCTCGTCGAGATCTTGGATTGTCCCCAGCAGTTTCCTTTCTTGTAGGAATTTTGACCACCAATCCTGCCACTCATCTGTTGTCATGTAACTGTACTCCCCTATTTATAGATATGCTTATCGTACCATAGGTGACTTTTGCAGTCAACAAAATTTGCCGAAACGTACTTGCCCCGTAGATTTTAACTGTAAATGCAAAACTTGGTTTGAAAAAACAAAGTGGCTGAATGAATTAAAGTCCAAAAATATCTTTAACAAATAGATAAGCCACCGTCAAAATCAGTCCCACACAAAACAGCAGCAGTCCGAAGGACATACTTCTTGCGATCAGGGTGGTGTTTTCGTTAAACTCTTCCTGCATGAGCGCCAGTTTATGCTCGTAATCCGTGTGTTTTGGCCGCTTTTTCAGGAGGGTATGGTTTAAAAGCTCCTGGAAGGCGTTCGCGATGCAGGCGCATAAGTGGGTAAAGAGTGTGCCCTCAAAACGTTCGTGCGGCAGTTTTTCATCCCGATAAATGGTCTTTCGAAGGATTACTACCACCGTGTCAACGAGGCTGTCCAGAAAACGGCAGACCACGCCGCAGATAAAGGGCAGGATCTGTAACAGCACCGGGCGGTAAATAAGGTTTTCGAGGTCGAGCCATGCAGGCCATCGGTTTACATAATATCTCGTGGTGCCGTCTGCGGATTTCTTTTGCAGGAGCAGGCGTACGAAGCATACATAGAGCAGTACGCCGATGATCGAAGAGATCAGGGCGCCGCGCAGATTGCCGATGGAAAAGTAGGAAACGGATTCCGCTTCTGCCGCATGCAGAAAGCCCTGTCCCATATCCGCGATGCGGTCCATCACAATGCCCGGAAGGAAACCGCCGATTGGCAGCAGGGTGGCGCTGAGCGTGAGAGCAAAGGCGCTCGTACGGTTCATATAGCTTCCCCGCATATCGTCAAAATGTTTCTGTACCGCAGCGTCTGCATTTTTTTCCCAGAAGAGACAAATATAGAGTTTCAGCATGTAGGCCACAGTCAGGCCGCCGCTGACTAAAAAGATCCATTCTACGGCGCGCATGAACGAAGTGCCAAAGAAGGCGGGGATAATCCCTGCGTTGATCATAAACATATATTCTACAATGCTCTCATGAATCAGCGTTTTGCTGACATAACCGTTCCAGAGGGGCATACCGCCGATGCCCAAAGCTCCCATCAGAAAAATGTAGTGAAGGAGCGGTTTCTTTCGCCCGAAGCCGCGGATGTCATTGAGGTCCAGCTTATGCACATTCATAAAGACCACACCCGCCGCCAGAAAGAGGACGAGTTTCAACAGGGAGTGGTTTACCATGTGGAGCAGGCTTCCCCGCAGGGCGGTGGCGTTTTTTCCCGCCAACAGACCGGACATTCCCACGCCAACCAAAATAAAGCCAATCTGCGACACCGAGGAACAGGCAAGTGTCCGCTTTAAGTCAATCGAAAAGATTGCCAATACCGCGCCGACAACCATAGTGAGAACGCCGAGCATCAGGATCAGGCCGCCCCAAGCAGCATTCCCCAAAAATAAATAGGAGGTCAGGATCAGGATACCAAACATCCCCGCTTTGGTTAAAATACCGGAAAGCAGAGCGGAGGCGGGAGCAGGAGCTACAGGGTGGGCTTTGGGAAGCCAGATATGCAGCGGAAAAGCACCCGCTTTTGCGCCGAAACCAAATAGCAGGCACAGCCCCGCTGCCCATATTTTGGATAGCGCATCGTGCTGAGAGGATACAAGACCATAATTCCCGTATGCGTTGACCAGATCGTCAAAGAACAGGGTGCCAGTCACATCGTAGAGTAGGAAAATGCCCATCAGCATGACCAGACCGCCGATCACGGCCACCGCCAGGTAGGTCGCGCCTGCCCGCAGGGATTCGGGTTTCTCGTCCTGTGCCACCCACACATAGGAGGTAAAGGACATGATTTCAAAGAAGACAAAGGTAGTGAAAAAGTCTGCGGAAAAGAACACCCCTTCCGTGGCAGCCAGCGTGATGAGCAGGAAGATGTAATATCTTCCCAAATGATGGTCATGACCCGGCTCCATTTTTTCATGACGGGCAAAGTATTCACCGGAAAAGAGTGTGCTCATAAACCACATGAAAGCAGCGATTGTGCCGTAGAGGGCGCGAAAGCCGTCTGTCTGAAAGTGCAGGCCCAGACCGCAGACATAAGGAATCTCAAAAGCAGAGCCGTTTGTTCTTCCGGTCAGCATCTGCACAGCGAGCAGGCTGCAGAGGGCAAATGCTATGCCGGTCATGATATTTGCGGTGATTTGATACGATTTTTTCATAAAAACCTCCCTATACATTCCCGCAGGCTACATTCATAAAAAAGTCTACAATCGGCTGTGAGCAGACGCCGAAAAAGATGATAAACAGGGTAAACACGAATAGCGGCAAAAGCATCTGCCAGTTCGGGTCTTTGGCATCTTTCACGGTGCTATCGTCGAAATCTTTTCCGGGAAAGAAAGCCCGTACCACGATCGTGAGCATATAGATGGCAGTCAAAAGCGCCGACACCAGCAGGCAGGCAACACCGCCCCAGGCCAGGGGATTGCCGCTATCCACGGCGGCCTGCGCCAGATTCCACTTACTGATAAAACCGGCCAGTCCGGGCACGCCCATGAGTGCGAAGGCGGAAATGGTAAAGATACCGAATACACAAGGCATCTTGTAGCCGAGTCCGTTAAGCTCGTGCACATAACGGCGGTCAGTCTGGTGCATGATGGCGCCTGCGCAGAAGAAGGAACAGATTTTCATAACGGCGTGAAATACCAGATGCGTCAGCGCACCCGCCAGTCCCAAGGGCGTCATGATGACCGCACCGAAAAGGATGTAGGAGAGGTTGCTGATGGTGGAATAAGCCAGCCGCCGTTTGATGTGTGTTTCTTTCACTGCCCGGCTGCAACCGTAGACAATGGTAAACATGACAATGGCCATGACGACATCCTGCGCCCAGGTGCCTTTCAAAAAGTCCGTGCCAAAGCTGTAGTAGGTCAGCCTGATAATGGCGAATGCGCCAGATTTTACCACGGCCACCGCGTGAAGCAGGGCGGTGACGGGGGTGGGGGCTACACCCGCCTGGGGAAGCCATGAGTTAAAGGGACAGACTGCCGCTTTTACGCCAAAGCCCAGAAAGGCCATCACGTAAATCAACAGCAGGACGTTAGTTTTGCCGTCTATTTTTGCAGGATCCAGCACGCCGCCAAAGATAAAGTCCGTGGTGCTTCCATACACAATGACCATGATGAGGCCAAGGAAAGCAAAGGCGGCGCCGCCCAGCGAATAGTAAAGGTACTTGCGGCTTGCCAGGATCGCTTCGCGGGTCAGCGTGTGCATGACCAGAGGCACTGTGACAAGCGTCAAAAGCTCATAAAAGAAGTACATGGTCAGCAGATTTGCCGCCAGGGCGATACCCAGCGTTACCCCGTAGGTCAGGGTGTAAAAGAGAAAAAAGACATTCTCATTCTTTTCTTTCGTCATATACTCAAAGGCGTAGAGCGTAGCAAACGGCCAGAGCGCGGAGACAAGTCCGGCAAACACCATGCTCATGCCATCCACGCGGAAGCTGATATTTAAATTGCCCGTAAAGTGCGCTAAAAGAAAGGTGCTGTCTGAGTGGTGAAGGAGCAGATACCACACGAGGATGCTGTTGATAACGACTGCAGTCTCCAGAAAAACTTCCTTCTGCCAGCGCTTCTTAAACGGGATTATAGGGACAAGGATCCCTATTATAAAAGGAATTAAGATTACTAAAATGATCATTGGATTATCCCCCTAATCTTCCATGTCAGAGCAGTTTACTGCATCATGTAAAGGAAAACGGCATTTGGAAACAAGCCGACTAAAACTGACAAAATTGTCATTATTACGATCGGTATCGTCATCCATTTGGAAGGTTCCTGTTTTTTCTGATGTTCTCCCTCGTAGTCCGCTCCCGGGAAAAAGCCGTGTACCGTAATCGGCAGAAGATATCCTGCGGTCAGCAGCGCGCTTACCAGAAGAACAATTGGCCCAAGCACGCCCAGAACGGGAATGCCGCTTTTTAAGGAACCCAGTGCCAAATACCACTTGCTGACAAAGCCGCCCGTCGGGGGAATCCCGATCAGACCCAGAGAGGCGATGGTAAAGCACCAGAGGGTGAGGGGCATCCTTCTGCCGATCCCGCGAAGCTCGTCCACCCGCGTTTTGCCAGTGCAGTAAATGAAGGCGCCGGCGCAGAGAAAGAGCACGGCCTTGACAAAGCCGTGAGCAAGCACATGCAGGAGGCTTCCCCGAAAAGCGTCTTCCTGCATCACGGCCAGACCAAAGAGGATATAGGAGAGCTGGCTCACCGTGGAGTAGGCCAGTCGTTTTTTCAGTAAAGGTTCGCGAAAAGCAAGGAGCGACCCCATAAATACCGTGATCAGAGTAAGGCAGATCCAGGCGGTCTGCATCCATGTCCCCCGAAGAAAGTCTGCGCCAAACAGATTCGTTACCCGAATAAGCGCGAGTACGCCCGCTTTGACGATCATGGCCGACAGGACAGCGGAAGCAGGGGCAGGCGCCACCGGATGCGCCGTGGGCAGCCAGGCGTGCATGGGAAACATGCCTGCTTTCACACCGAAACCAAGAACCATGATGAAGGCCACGACCAAAAGGAAGCCGCCGTGTTCCGCGACCGCGGAAGCCTTTAGCACACCGCCTGCGGTAAAGGTGAGGGTCTCACTGTTTCTGTAGAGAAAGTATACGCCAAACAGAGCCGCGTAAGCGCCGCAAAGTGAGTAAAACAGATATTTTAAGCCCGCCATCACAGCCTCTTTGGAGCCGGTATGCAGCACCAACGGCATGGAGGACAAGGTCAAAAGCTCAAAAAACAGATAAAAGGTGATTAGGTTGCCCGCAAAGCACAGGGCGTTCAACACGCCAAACACTATCAGGTAAAAGCCATAATAACGGCTCTCCCGTTCCTCGTGCTTCATATATGCAAAGGAAAAGAAGCCGGCGCAGACCAAAACGATGACCGCGAGCAGGGAAAACAGGGAGCCCACGGCGTCGATCTTAAAATAAATCGGAAGCGTCCCTGTCAGGTAAAACAGGGTAAAGCCTTCCCCGGCCGTGAGCAGAGCTGCCATAGTAAAAAGAGCCGTGATGATAAGAAATGTCCCTGCAAACAGTAAGAGGGGCTTTCGTTCTTTGCCTTTTCTTTCTCCCGAAAGCGGCGTCCGAAAGCGGATCAGCAGAAACAGCCCCGCAAAGATTGGGAAAAAGATGGATAATAAAATACAGTACATATCGTTATCTCCTTGTAAATCGTTCTCGGGATCGTCATATAGGAAAATTCCCGTATCATCCGAGGCCGCAGAGCGGTCCTCGTAATCGTCGTATAGGACAATTCCGTATCATCCGAGGCCGCAGAGCGGTCCTCGTAATCGAGCGCAGCTCGATTAGGCAAACATGGAAAGCCCCCGCTCAATCAGATCTACGACCGGTTGGGAACTGACGCCCAGTAATACATTCAACAGAATGAAAAATAGAAGCGTTACGGCGTAGATTTTCATTTTGCCAAAGGAAATGCCTTCATAAGGCGAATCTTTCGCGGCAGTATAGATGCGGATCACGGTCTTCATAAAGTAAACTGCGTTTAGTACCGTACTGATGCCCAATACGATCAACGAAGCCAGCATCTTGCCTTCCACCTGAACAGCGGCCTGTGCAAAAAGGAGCTTGCTGATAAAACCCGAGAACAGGGGAATACCGACCATGGACAAGGAGCCTACCGTAAAAGCCACGCCCGCCCATTTGTTGCGGTAGCCGGCCCCTGTCAGGTCAACAAATTTACGGCTGCCGCCGGAAACCTCCGTGAGGCCGATGGCGGCGATAAACAGCAGGGACTTGGTGGCTGCGTGGGACAGGATGTGGTAGACGCTTGCTACCATACCCTGCTGTGTGCCCATACCAAAGCCCATGTAGATATAGCCGATTTGCGCCACCGAGGAAAAGGCGATCATCCGGCGGATATCATTTTCCCGAATGGCGCTGATGGAACCAAAGATCATACCCATCAGGCCAAAGACAAAGAGTACGTCTATAATCCTTGTACTGTTAAAGATACGAAAGCCGATGACACGGTAAATGATCTTAATTAACAGAAAGATATACCCCTTGGAAACCAGACTGGAAAGGATCGCCGCAGAGGATACCGTAGAGTATCCATAGGCGTCCGGCAGCCAGGCATGGAAGGGAAACAGCGCGCTTTTGATGCACAGGCCCACACACATCAAAGCGACGGAAACAATCAGCGGAATCTGGTATTCTCCGTTTGCCATGAGCAGGCCGACAGACTCTTTGATGTTGCTCATCAGAAGATGTCCGGTCAGGTCGTACATAATACAAAGGCCAAAGAGCAGAAGTCCGGATCCCAAAAGGCTCATGATCATATAGCGGACAGCGGCTTCGATGGTGCGTCCAACCTGTCTGATCATAATCAGGCCGCAGGCGGAGATAGTATTGATCTCCACAAAGACGTAGGCGGTAAACATGTCGTTGGTGTAGACCAGCGCGAGCAGGGAGGAGAGCAGGAGGTTCACCAGAATATAGTAGAGGTTGTGTTTGCTCTCATCCACTTCATCGTAGAGTTTATGTGCGCCGCCCGCCATGGATAAGTACATGATGATGCAGAAAAACAGCGCCATGCCGGCTTCCAGGATGCCCGCTCGGATCTCGTTGCCCCAGGGGGCGGGGAAATGGCCCATCCAATAGACAAAGGGTTCGCCTACGGATACAAGGTAAACGAGCAGAACAGCCGAGAGCAGGCCGACTACGGCTATCACTACGCGGTTTACGACTTTGGCGGCCTTTGCGGGCAGAACGGAACAGATTGTGCCCGAAAAAAGGCTTAACAGGATCGAGAAGAAAGGAAAATTGCAAATAAAGTTCATTTAACGCCCCTCCTTCTTTAACAGCATGGAAATCTCGTCCAGATCGAGCGTATGATATCGGGTATACAGGCGGATCGTCAGGGACAGCATCAGTGCAGTCACGGACACGGACACCACAATACCCGTCAGCACCAGACCGCTGGGGATCGGGTTGATATAGGCTTCCGTGCTTGTCACGCCGTTTACGACAATGGGCGCAACCCGTCCGGCGATATAGCCTTTTTCCGCCAAAAAAAGGTAGATTGCACTGTCCATGATGTTCAGGCCGATGATTTTTTTGATCAGGTTTTTCTGTAAAAGCAGATTGGTAAAGCCGATGCAAAACAGAATCGCCGACACCGCTTCCCCGTAATTTGCGAATAAATTAGGGCCCATCTTAAAACCCTCCTTTGCGAAACATAGCATAAAAAGCGTAGATCGTGCAGGCGACCACCAGCCCCACGGCGATGTTTAAGGGCAGGATCAGGCCGCTTGAAAGAATTGCGCCGGGCGTCCCCTTCGGGATGATGCTGTGAAGCTGATTGGCTCCAGTGTAGAAGGAGTAGCTCTTGGCCAGGCAGTAGAAAGAGAGGGAGAAAAAGCATACCCATTTGTAGGTTTTTTCCGTAAAAAACCGCTCTGTTTTTGCAAAGCCAAAGGCGTTTAAGTACAGAACCAGACCCGCGCCGATCACCGCGCCGCCGGAGAAACCGCCGCCGGGACCAAGGTGCCCGTTTAAGATAATGTAAATACCAAAAATAATGATGATCGGAACCAAAAAGGTTGCGACAAGCTGTAATATCGCGTCGTTTTTCGGTTCAAAAATACGGTCGTTTTGATCTTCCTGTCCCTTATTCAGGCGAAGCAGGATGAGTACTGTGATCGTGGCCACGAACAGAACGTGAGATTCCCCCAGAGTGTCAAAAGCTCTGTAGTCCAGGATCATGCCAGCCACGATATTGACGGCCCCCGTCTCTTCCAGGCCATTCTCGATGTAACGTTTGGCCACTTCGTTATTGACCGGACGAGTCACGGTCCCGACAGCCGGCAAATAGGAAACTGTCACCAAAAGCAGAGCAATCAGAAACAGGCAAAATAAAACGCTGGTAATCTCATAGAGACTGTGGAAAAGGTGAAGCCCCTTATTGTGCTGCGCATCATAGACCTTGTCCATGATGGCGTCGTGTTCCTTCTCTCGACGCAGAATGGCCTCCTCGCTCACATGATATTCATCCTGAGGCTGCATTTCCAGTTCCCCGAGATAAGGGTCCTTTTCACCGCCAAACCACCTGAAAAAGCGAAAAGCAAAGGTTTTTTGGTATGCCTCAGATGACTTTTTCTTACTCATGATTTTCTTCCTCCGTTTTCCCTTCCGCCTGCTTTTCTTCCTTCACGGCTTCGATTGCGTGGATCTTCTTTAAGGTCACGAAAAAGAGTACGCTGGTAATGCCCGCGCCTACGGCGGCCTCCGTGATGGCCAGGTCGGGGGATTCCAGACAGATCCACAGCATGGACATGACCAGACTGAAGGACATATAGATCAGTATGGAATTTAGCAGATTTTTGGAAAAGCTGACGGAGACTGCACAAACGATCAGGAGTCCCATCAAAATAATCTGAAAAGCCGTCATGTTACAGGCGCCTCCTTTTTCTTCGTATCTTCAACGGTTTTATCCGGCTCACCGTTTTTCCTTGCGGCCAGCTCTCGTTCTAAGTCGCTTACATCCTCATAAATTTCGCAATGTTCGCTTAAGTTTTCATTGGTGGCAGTCTCTAATCTTGCCAGTACATGGGAGGAAACGGGGGAGGCGAACCATAAAAATACGATAATCAAAAACAGTTTCAGGGTGGTAAAATTAAAACCCGAAAAAATCATCAGCCCAATCAGACAGGCGCTGATTGCCAGCGTATCCCCCATAGCGGCGGCATGCATCCGATTCAAAACATATTTAAAATGAAATACGCCAAACAGCTCCGTGAAAAAAATCACAATGCCGATCAATAAAAACAGGCTTCCGCTCAGGAAGCGGATCCACTCAATGGCTGTCATGGGAAACGCCCTCCTCTTCATTCTTTTTGCGCATGCGCTCTTCATAGATTCCGATGTAGACCTTGGAAAGGACTACCACCGAAAGGAAGCTGATCATGGCGTAAATCAGGCAGATGTCCACCAGATAGCCCTCGTTTAAAAGGAGAGCCAGCACCGAGATCATAACCATGACCATAGTGCCCATCATGTTGACGGCCATCAGACGATCAGCCACCTGCGGCCCTTTTACGGCGCGAATCAGGCAGATGAGCAGCAGGAGGGAAAAGAGCGCCAGCAGTGTAATGTAGAGTGTGTGATAAAGTTCCATTGGTACCTCCATAGGATATTGCTGTAACCTTTCATGCAGTCTTTCAGTTTGCTTCGATTTTTTTCAATAATCTGACAAAAACGGAGGAGGAAATACCCTCCGCAAGTTCTTTATCAAGACAGTGTACCATGTAATGGTCCTCCTGCAGGGAGACGGTAATGGTGCCGGGTGTCAGCGTGATGGAGTTGGCTAAAAGCACCCGCGCAAAAGTGGAATGCAGATCCGTCTTAAAATGTACGATGGCAGGCTCCAGCTCGTATTCCGCTGTGTAGATCAAGCGAAAGACAACCAGATTCGCCTTGATGATCTCTATGACAAGAGTAACGATATATTGAATCAACAGAGGGGATTTTTTCAGAAGAAAAAGGTCATAACGTGGATGATAATTTAAAAACTTGCATAAAAACAGATACATGACGCCTGCGATCACGACGCCGAAAGCCGCAATTTCTGCGGTCAATTGCCCGTTAAAGATAACCCAGATCAAAAAAAACAGTACAAACATTTTCTTACCCCGCTCATCTGTAATTCTCTGAAAAGTTTCTTCCTATTAAAAAGGCTGTCTATACAACGATGCTATTATGGACCCAAAAGCGGGATGTGTCAAGAGGGCTTTTGCGGAAGAAAAACTGCGCTTGTGATTGCGGGGAAAATTTTGTAGAATATGCTTAAATGATGAAGGAGGACAGATTAAATAGTATGAAATATCTTATTATTGGCGCAGGCGGTACCGGCGGCAGCATCGGCGCGTACATGACGGAAGCCGGCAAGGACGTGACCCTGATCGCACGGGGCGCACACCTTGCAAAGATGCAGGAAGAAGGCCTTAAGATGGAGACCACGAAGAAGGGGAATTATACTGTGTACCCCATCAAGGCAGCGGATATGGAGCATTATCATGAGCAGCCCGATGTTATTTTTGTGTGTGTGAAAGGGTATTCGTTGGAAGATACCATCCCCTTTATCCGACGCGTGGCAAAAAGTGATACGATTGTCATTCCCATTCTTAATATTTATGGAACCGGCGGCAGGATGCAGGAGAAGCTTCCGGAGCTTTTGGTGACGGACGGCTGCATTTATATTGCCGGGGAGATCAAGGAACCGGGGACGATTCTGCTTCGCGGGGATATCTTCCGCATCGTGTACGGCGTGCGTAAACAGGAAGAGATGAGGCCTGCCCTGTTTGAGGTGGCAAAGGACTTAAAGGAGAGCGGTATTGACGGAGTGCTCTCCGAGAATATCAGGCGGGATGCGCTGCAGAAGTTTGCCTATGTCTCGCCGATGGCGGCCTGCGGTCTCTATTATCACGTTTCCGCAGGGGCGATGCAGGAGACAGGAGAGCCCAGGGATACTTTTGTGAAGCTGATGCGGGAGATCGACACGCTTGCGGTTGCCATGGACGTGCCTTTTTTGGTGGATATCGTCACCACCAATCTGCAGATCTTAGATACCTTAAGTCCCGACGCCAGCACCTCCATGCAGCGGGATATCTATGCGGACAGGCCCTCCGAGATCGACGGCCTTATCTATGAGGTGGTACGGCTGGGGGCGCGGTACGGCGTACCGACCCCCACGTATGAGATGGTGGCGCGGAAGGCGCGGAAGGAACACTTATGATTCCCCACGCTTCAGTTTCCACACGGAGATAGCGCAGCAGGACAGGATGAAGACAACGCATCCCGACAAAAACTGTCCGGCGGGAAGTTCCATATTGGGATTGTTGGCGCGCATTCCAATCGCGTAGAGCGAGTAGGGGTAGAAGCAGCCGAGTCCCTTATTGGTGATGAGCATCCCGCCGATGCCGCCTGCCAGAGCGATGCCGATGGGGATGGCGAAGGAGCGGATCCATAGGGAGAGCGTAAGCTGGATGCAGCAGACCACGATGCCGCCGAGCGTCCCAAAGAGAAACCATGAGAGGGCTGCTTTCGGCACGGGGGTATTTAATCCGCAAAGCTTCCCGCAGATAAAATACAGGAAAAACACCCAGACGTTGCCCAGAATCGTCATGAGGACGCCTTGAAAAAGTTTGCCGAAATAGAGGGCAAAATGAGAAACGGGTGCGGTCAGAAAGCTGTTCCAGTTGTTTCGCAAATGCTCCAGCCGCCATAGGTAGGAGCAGTAAGTGCCGATCAATGCGGGCATGAAAAGAAAGCAGAGAAACAGAGAGTGCTGCGTCCAGAGGCTGAGCCATTCGCTCTGCAGGATTTCCTGATTCATACGATAATTGTTTGTTCCAAAGAAGGCGGAGATTAGGGGCAGGCAGAAGAAGGCCAGCCAGACGGGACTCCGCCTTAATTTAATGCGTTCCGCCATTATGGTTTTATAAAGTGCAGTCATTTTTAATCCTCCTTTTCTATACTTCCCGCCGCGTAAACAGGATTCGACCCGCCAGATAGAACACGGCGACCCAGACAAAGATGCAGACGACGGCAGCAATTTCTGCGGGCGAATATTCGCGGTAAAAGTAGGTGATGATTCTGCTGTTTTCGTCCCAGTCCATCCCGACTACGCTGGCGCTTAGGTTGCCACCCCAGGGCAGAAAGGAATAGTGTGAGACAAACATGATAAGCAGCGCGACCATAGAACCGCCAAGCCCCACGACCAGCGGAATCATCTGGTTGGCAAAAAGCATGGAGAGTAAGAGCTGTAACAAAAACAGGGATAAACAGCTGGCAAATTTTAATCCATAGGATAACAGATAATATCGCGGGTCGGGGTTGCCTTCATAGCCCAGGCAATAACCGTACAGGATGAAGACGGCAGCCTGGAAAGCCAGCAGCACCACAAGGATGATCAGGCCGCAGAGCGCTTTGGCCTGGTAGAGGCTGGCGGCCGGCCGCAGTGTTCTTAGCTGTTTGTAGGTATTGCCCTTGTGCTCGATATCGGCCAGACGGGAGGCAAGCAGTGACATGATAGTGGGCATCATCACGCCGTCTAAGACTGACAAAGAGTAGAGCAGGGACATCCACCCGCTTGCAAGCTCCCAGTCCTTGGGATTGCGCATGGCCCACAGACCCCATAATAACTGCACACCGAGCATGGCAAACATGGAAAGCCATACCTTCCTTCGTCTGATTTTATAAAATTCCAATTGTAAGGTTCTCATAAGCTGCTCTCCTTTCCTGTCAAAGTCAAGAAGATATCTTCCAGGCTGGTCTCCCGCTGTTCCAAGCGGTACAGGGAGACATTCTGCGCCATTAAATTTCGGATAAGCTTTGCAGTCAGGGCATCCTCCAGCATGGGCAGCAGCAGCCAGCCGTCTTCCTGCGTTGTTTCAATGCCTTCCTGCCGCAGCAGATCCGCCGCGATGGACGTATGACTGACCCGTAGGGCAAGCTGCTCCTTTGCATGGGCATGCAGGGATTCCAGTGTATTTTGATAGACCAGTTCTCCTTTGCGGATGATGCCGACATGGTTCGCCATCTGGTCGATTTCACTCAAAAGATGAGAGGATACTACCACCGTAATGCCATATTCCGTGGGAAGGCTGCAGATCAACTCACGCATCTCCTGAATGCCTGCAGGGTCAAGGCCGTTTGTAGGTTCATCCAGAATGAGAAGTTTCGGAAAGCCGAGGAGCGCTGCGGCAAGTCCCAGCCTTTGTTTCATGCCAAGAGAGTAGTGGCCGACAAGCTTCTTTCTAGCATCCGTTAAGCGCACGATCTTTAATACCTCGTCTACGTCCGATTTCGAACAGCCCTTTAAGGTTTGGATAATATGCAGATTTTCCTCGCCGCTCAGATGCCCGTAGTAACTGGGAGACTCGATCAGGGAACCCGTGTCCGCAAGCAGGCGGATGCGGTTTTTCTCGTCCATGGGAGAGCCGAAGAGCGTAATTGCGCCCGCAGTGGGCTTTACCAGGCCCAGAATCATCTTTAAGGTGGTGGATTTACCCGCGCCGTTTGGACCTAAAAAGCCATAGACCGCCCCAGGCGGCACTTTCATGTTGAGGGTGTTGACGCTTAAGGCCTTGCCGTAGCGTTTGGTGAGATTGTGGGTTTCGATGAGATTTTGTACTGCCATTTGAGGTTAGCACCTTCCTTTCTGTAAACTCTTTATTGCGGCTAACGTTATTTGTTTCGTTAAAGACAAGGATAAGCGGTTTGGATTACGAGGAAATGAAGGATACCTTACGGTTACCTTAAGAAAGTTTTATTTGCTTTTTGGGAAAAGGAATTATATAATAATGAAAAGTAAAAAAATACATTTTGTAATAATTTCTCAGAAGAGGAACATATTATGATAGAAATGAGGTATGAGAGATGAGTGGTATGCTTTACCTTCTAAATATTAGTGTTTCCGGGATCAAATGTATTAAGGAAGAAGTGCGCCTGGATTTTTATAAAAAAACGGTTGATAAAAATTTTGATCCCGAAAGATATCGTGTAAAGGCAATCTACGGTGAAAATGGTTCGGGAAAATCCGCGCTTGTTACGGCGGTCAAGATATTTCAGAATTTGATATGGAATGAAAATTATTTGAGTGAATCAAAGACGCAGGAGTTTTTAAATGAAATCATAAATAAATCTCTGAATGTATATCACTTTAAGATGGAATTTCTTATTGATCTGGATAATCAAAAAATAGTGTACCGGTATATGGTACAGATAGGAAGAGGTAAAAATGGGTTATATGAAATTCAATACGAGAACTTGAAATGGAAAAACGGTAATTATCCAAATAATAAATATCAATCTGTTTTTGAATGTCGGAGTGGGAGATTGATTTCAGTTGCCGGTACAGAGAAAGCGGCAGAGTGGCTTGAGAAGAAGACGATGAATTTATTGTCGACACATTCCTTCATTTGCTTATTTTCTTTGAATAGTGCGGAAAATACATTTATTCAGGAGGAGGCTGACCAAGGTCTGCTATTTTCAATGATTGCATATTTTGCTCTGACAGTTTCCTTAAAAGTATATCTTGGAGAGGAAGACCAGCACGAAATGTATTTTTTACAAAAAAGGTTGAGAGAAAATAAGCTGGAAAAACGAGAATTTGCAGAAGAATTTTTGGGACAGGGGAATCATTTTAACTTAACACTGGATGTTAACGAAAAGTTTGTGGAGAAAAAAACTATTGATGAATATAAAGCAAGAGTGGAGCAACTAACACAGTTTATTAAGCTTTTTAAGGCTGATCTGGTATCTATAGACATTGATGCAAAAGATGATGGCGAGCGGTATGTGTGCGATTTGAATCTCAATTATGGAGATTATGTGATTAACAAAGAATTTGAAAGTACCGGAATCAAGAAGCTGATTCGGTTGTTTGACTGTTTTACGGCTGCCAGCATAGGTGGGATTGTTTTTGTGGATGAAATGGACTCTAATTTGAATGATGTCTATCTGTGCAAACTGATTGAATACTTCATGTATTATGGGAAAGGTCAGCTTTGCTTTACCACGCATAATTTAGATCCGATGAGCGTTTTGAAAGAAAACAAAAATTCCATAGACTTTTTGTCCAGTGATAATCATTTGATTCCATGGACTTCCAGAGGGAATGCAACGCCGGAGAACTGCTATAGGAACGGGATGATTGAGGATTTACCGTTTAATATTGAGGCATCGGATTTTGTTGGCATTTTTGGGGAGTAGAAAATATGGCGATACAAATGATATTCTGTCTGGAAACCAATAAAAGAGCGGGTACGGATTATATTTATATCAAAGAAATCTTAGACAATTGGTATCAATTAAGTAATCAGGTTAAGTTAACTCCCATTTATATGGGAACAAAAACGAAGTATCAATCTAAGGATATTTTGCGCGAGATTGCCCAAAAGAAAAAAGATTATATACAAGGAGAGACAAAGGTTATTTATTGTATAGACACAGATGAATATGAGAAATCCTTTGAACATAAAAATGCATTTCAGAAAATCAGACAGTTTTGTAAGAAAAATCAGTCAGAGTTGATTTGGTTTTGCCATGATGTGGAGGAGGTATTCATAGGGGAAAGGATTTCTGATTCCCAAAAAGTACAAAAGGCGGGCGAGTTTAGAAGTAAAAAGAAAATTGGGAAACTATCTCAGGAACGATTATCAGAAGCGGAATTAAAACCATGCGCAAGCAATATATTGTGTGTATTGGATCAATATTTGGAAAGAAAATAGCACCGGCAACGGTGCTGTTTTTTTACCTTACGGTTACCTTAAGAATGCCGTTGAAATCTTTTCATGTCTTTGCAGAAAGGATATACTGATATCAGAATAGGAGAACAATAACATGGATTTATATGAGCACAAAATTTTATTGGTGGACGATGAGCCAGCCCTGCGCAGGATGGTCGGCGGTTTTTTGACCAAAGCAGGATTTCAAAACGTAGTCTATGCAGGGAACTGCCTGGAAGCGGAGGCTGCCTGCCGCAGGGAAGCGCCGCACCTGATCCTTTTGGATGTAATGCTGCCGGACGGAGACGGCTTTTCCCTGTTTGACAGACTGCATCGGGAAACGGAAGCACCGGTGATTTTTCTCTCCGCGCGCGACGAGGACGAGAGCAGACTGCGCGGGCTGGGGCTTGGCGCGGACGACTATATCACAAAACCGTTTTTACCGGAAGAATTGATCTTGCGGGTGACGGCTGTGTTAAAGCGGGTCTATCGGATCCGGGAGGAAAAACAGGAGGAGCGGGTAATTGATTTGGGAGACAGTGTGATTGATCTGGGCAGCGGCGTGGTGCGCAGAAGGCACACGGCGGACAGCGCAAACGCAGAAGCAGATGGCAATGGCAGCGAAGAAAGAGATGCGGCCGCTTTAAACATAGAAGCCACCCTCACGGCAAAGGAGTATGCCATCATCGAAAAACTGTCGGAAAACAGGGGACGGATCGTGACCATCGACGCGCTCTGCGATGCAGTTTGGCGGGAGGGAAACTTTGGCTACGAAAACACGTTGATCGTTCATATCCGCAGACTGCGGGAAAAATTGGAGGAGGACCCTTCGCATCCCAAGCATCTTCTGACGGTGCGGGGACTGGGGTATAAATTGGTATGAAAAAGGAAAGAGATCATTTTTATCGGCTTCCAAAAGTTGCGCGAACATTTCAGTATGGTTTCTATATGACAGTTGGTATTGTCCTGCTGGTTGTTGTGTTAAATTTGGTCATTTGTATTGTGAGCATGTTCGTTTATGTAAAGAAGAATGTTACCAACATCGGCGGAGGAGAGGTCAGAGAGGCGCTCTTAGTTACAGAGGATGGTTACGCGCTTACGTACGAAATGTCGCAGAAGCTTGCGGAGAAGGAACAGTGGGCAATGCTTCTTGACGGGGAAGGCCATGAGTTGTGGAGTTACCAAAAACCCGCAGAGCTTGCGGATTCCTACAGCCGCACGGATATTGCCCGTATGACCCGCTGGTATCTGGACGGTTATCCGGTGTGGCTGCGGGTGTGGGAAGATGAAATCATGGTGGTGGGGATGGAGAAGGACACGGTTTGGAAGTACCCTGTGGAGTTTTCCATTTCCTGGATAGACTATTTGAAACAGGTTGGCTTATACTTCCTTTTGATCAATATTGCCTGGATCGTGCTGCTGGCGGCACTGTTTACCAGGCGGTTTATGAGAAACAGGGAGCGGGCGCGGATCGAGTGGATCGCGGGCATTTCCCATGATATTCGCACGCCGCTGTCCATGGTGATGGGGTATGCCGACACTTTGGAGAAAAACGGGGAGCTTTCAGAGGAAGCCAGGCAGCAGGCGGCGGTGATCCGCCATCAGAGTGTAGTAATGAAAGAGTTGATAGCGGACTTAAATCTCACCTCGCAGCTGGAATATTCCATGCAGCCCCTGCGGAGGGAACATGTGCGCCCGGCGCAGACGCTTAGAAGCGTGGCGGCGGCGTTTTTGAATGATGATTCCGAGGGGAATCTACAGATTGAAGTGGAGATTGACGGGAAAGCGGAACAGACTGCGCTGTCTGCAGACGAACAGCTTTTGCAGCGCACTTTCCGCAACCTGATCTTAAACAGTATCAAGCACAGCGGACATAGCGAGGCTTTGGAAATTCGTATCAGGATGTGGGAGGAGCGGCGGCACCTTTGGATTTGTTTTGAAGATAACGGCGCCGGCTATTCCGAGGAGGTTTTACGCCGTCTGCGGAATCAAAAGAAAAAAGATGCAGGCCCCAATATCCGCGGGCTGGAGATCGTGAAAAAGATTGTGACGGCCCATGGCGGCAGGGTGCGCTTCGGGAATCGGGAGGAGGGCGGAAGCTTCTGCGAGATGCGATTTGTCCGCAGTTAAGGATTAGTTCATAATTGCTATTTTATAATGGGATCACAATAAGGAAAGGAGAGGCGGAATGTACTTACGAATCCTAAAAAAAGATTTGAAACGTAAGAAGACGATGAACGCGATCCTGCTGATCTTTGTGATCCTGGCGGCAACGTTCATTGCAAGCAGCGCAAATAATCTGATCACGGTCAGCAGCGCGCTGGACAATTTTTATGAGAAGGCGGAGGGACCCGATTACTGGTTTGTTTCCACAAACGCTGACGATGTGGAGCGGTTTCAAACGTTTGCGAGGGAGAATGGATATGACTGTACGGTTTCGGAGCTGATTCAGATTGACCCCAAAAATGTTCTGGTCGCAGGCAAAAAGTTTGAATACACCAACACCCTGTGCCTGTCAACCCTTAGTGGAATCCGTATTTTTGACAAAAACAATAAGGAAATCACTCATGTAAACGATGGTGAAGTGTGGGTTAGCAACGTTATCTTCGATTCGGCCGAAAATAACTTTTACGAGGGCGCGAAAGTGCGCATCAGCCAAAATGGCGTCGAGAAAGAATTTACGGTCAGAGGGTATACCAAGGATGCGCTTTTTGGTTCGACAATGGTAGGTATGACGCGGTTCCTTGTAAGCGACAACGATGCGAAGCTGTTCAATAACGAAGAGAACGCTGTCGCAAACTCGGTGGAGATACACACCAAAGATCCCGATTACTTTGATAAGTTTAACGCATTGGAACTCAACACAATTATGTCCTTCGATCGCCCGATGTTTAAGATGATCTACCTCATGGATATCATAATCGCAGCGATTTTGTTGGTAGTGAGCGTTTGTCTGATTCTGATTTCCATGGTGATTCTGCGGTTTATCATCCAATTTACGGTCACGGAAGAGTTCCGTGAGATCGGCGTGATGAAGGCAATCGGCATTCCAAACTTTGCCATACGCGGGCTGTATACCGCGAAATATTTTGCCATTGCTCTGGTTGGCACTTTGATCGGATGCGCGCTGAGTTTTCCGTTCAGTTACATCATGATTCAAAGCGTGTCCAGGAAGATTGTTATTTCCGGTGAGGATAATTATCTTGTAAATATCGGCGCGGCAATCCTGGCGGGAGCGACAGTGGTATTTTTCAGTTATTTTTGTACGCGCAGGATAGGAAAGTTTTCACCGATCGATGCGATCCGCAGCGGTGAAACAGGGGAGCGTTTTCGCAAAAAGAGTTTTTTGCGGCTTGGAAAGTCGCATCTGCCCGCTGTGCCTTTTATGGCGTTAAACGATATCTTCAGCGGGATCAAAAGCTATGTTTCGATGATACTCATCTTCATCCTCGGCACGCTGTTGGTCATTATCCCGGTGAATACGATCAATACGCTGCGTTCCGATGGCTTGATCACAATATTTAATATGGCAAAGAGCGATCATATTATTTCGCAGGAGCTGTTGTTTAACCCCAACGAGGATAATAAGAAAAAGGTGGAGCAAAAGCTTTCCGAAGTGCGAGGGATGTTTGCCGAAAACGGGATAGACGTGGATGTCTTTCAGGAGATTATGTTCCGCACAAATATTAAAAAGGGAGACAAGCGCACAAATTCGCTGTCGTTTCAGGGCTTGGGCGGCGTAACGACGGATATGTATACTTATCTGGAGGGGACACCGCCGCAGAATCCGCATGAGGTGGCGCTGACATATCTGACTGCGGGACGGATCGACGCCAAGATTGGCGATGATGTGGAAATCAAGGTCGGTGAGGACACAAAAACATATACGGTCACGGCAATCAATCAGAGTATGAATAACATGGGCGAGGGCGTGCGCTTTTATCAGGACGCCGAACTGGATTACAACTACGCGGCGGGCAGCTTTGGAATACAGGTGAATTACAAGGACAGTCCCGACAGCTTGGCCCTTGCCGAGAGAAAGGCGCTGCTGGAAGAGCTTTATCCCGATGCAAATATCTACACACCGGGCGAGTATATCGGTTATATGATAGGCAATGTCGCCGAACAGCTTGACAGTGTCAAGGCGTTGATTCTGGCTATCGTTCTTGGCATCAACGGGCTGGTAGCGGTGCTCATGGTAAAGAGCTTTATCACGAAAGAAAAAAGTGAGATTGCGCTGTTAAAAGCGATCGGCTTCAAAAATACGCCGCTTACGCTGTGGCAGACAATGCGTATAGGTATGGTGTTACTCGTGTCGGTACTTGTGGGAGCGGTGAGTTCCCTGCCGCTTTCCGTGCTGATCATCACGCCGATTTTCAGAATGATGGGCGCCTATAGCATAGAATATGAAATACGCGTGGAGGAGGTTTATCTGTTGTATCCGTTAATCGTGCTGGCGGTGACGGCAGCGGCGGCGTTTGTTTCGGCACAGGGACTGCGGAAGATTTCTTCTGCGCAGATTTCCAATAATGAGTAACTGCGTTTCGCGATCATAAAAAATAGGCTAAAATAGGAATGGAGAAAAATCATGACAAATATATTAGAAGTTCAGGATCTTTGTAAAACATATGTGGTAAACAAGAGGCAGAATAATGTATTAAAAAATGTGAATTTCAGTATCGATGAGGGTGAGATGGTTGCGGTCATGGGACCGTCGGGATCGGGAAAATCAACGCTTTTGTATTCCGTTTCGGGAATGGATGGCATCACGGCGGGCGAGGTGAAATTCTGCGGGAAAAGCGTGTCGAACATGTCGCAGAAAGAACTGGCGGAACTTCGCCTTGACGAGATGGGATTTATCTTTCAGCAGATGTATATGTTGAAAAACCTCTCAGTCCTGGACAATATCCTGCTTCCCGCGTGTCAGTCCGATAAGATCAAAGAATCAAGAAAAGAGACGACGGAACGAGGTCATGCGTTGATGCGTAAACTGGGGATCATCGACATTGCCGATAACGATATCAACGAGGTTTCGGGCGGGCAGTTACAACGCGCGTGTATCTGCAGGAGCATGATCAATAAGCCGAAAATGATCTTTGCGGATGAACCGACGGGTGCGCTTAATCGCTCCTCATCGGACGAGGTGATGGAGGAGCTTGCAAAATTAAATGCAGGAGGAACGACGATCATGTTAGTTACGCATGACGTGAAAGTCGCGGCGAAGTGCACGAGGGTCTTGTACATCGTTGACGGGAATATTCAGGGTGAATACAGGCTTGAAAAATATGATAGGACGAAACTCCGTGACAGAGAGAGGGCATTGAACGGCTGGTTGATGGAGATGGGATGGTAACGTGAAAAGTGCTTCTAAAGACGTCCCGCCATTGGACGGGACGCCAAGAAGCACTAAGTTTCACGTAAGAGAATGCCTGAAAAGCGGCATTCTCTGCACTGGCGAGTGTTGGAGGAAGCGATTTGATTGATATTTTGATTGTGGAAGATAATAAGGAACTCGCGGATGTGCTGTGTGATTTTCTGCGCGCGGAAAATTATACGGTGTCCGTTTCCCAAAGTGCGGAAAAAGGCCTTGCGCTGTATGAAAAATACGGCGCGAGGCTTATTGTGCTCGATATCATGCTGCCTGGGAGGGACGGGTTTTTTCTTCTCGAAAAAGTGCGTGCAAAAAGCAATACGCCCGTGCTCATCGTCAGCGCAAAAACGGAAAAGGATGATAAACTGGTGGGCTTAGATCTCGGTGCGGACGATTACATTGAAAAGCCGTACGATATTGATATCATGCTGGCAAAAATCCGCGGAATTTTCAGGCGGCGGTATTCGCTTGACGAGCTGATCGACGGTGATCTGCGGATCAATAAGAGTAACAGGACGCTTATGAAAGATGATACGGAAATGGAAATGACCGGCAAGGAATTTGAGCTGTTGGTTTTGTTGATCGAGAACAAAGGACGGACACTTTCGAAAGAATATCTTTTCAACACGGTATGGGGAAGCGACAGCGAGTCCGAGCAGCAGACGCTTACCGTCCACATAAAACGGCTGCGTGAAAAAATTGAGAAAGACCCTAAAAAGCCGCAAAAAATAATAACGGTCTGGGGTGTGGGGTACAGATACTTATGAGGGCGTTCGGGAAAATGGTATTTGCCGTGGGGCTGCTTTTTGCAGCCATTTTTCTCTTGGCGAACTTTGTCATGTTTCACTGGAATTTTCCTGATCACGGCAGGCCGTACCGAGTGGAAATCAACAGGCTTGCGCTTGCAATAGAGAAAGACGGACTGGAAAATATCGATCTTTCGCAGTATGAATATGTTTATCATGTTGAGGCGTTCGGCGAACACTTTTATAATACTGACGCCGACTATTCCATACGCGAAATAGACGGTACGCTTTACCGCTTTGATTATGCCGTGAAAGATGCCGCAAAGCCCTGGCAGATCATTTTGGCGGTAAATATTGTTTTGATAGTGGTGATGGCTGTGGTTTTTGCGGTTTTGTTTTATGTCCGCGCAGAAATTCTGCGCCCGTTTGAGCGGCTTGCAGACGTTCCCTACGAACTTTCCAAAGGAAATCTGACGCTTCCCGTCAAGGAAAATAAGAGCCGCTTTTTCGGAAGATTCCTGTGGGGAATAGACCTTTTACGCGAAAATATGGAGCAGCAGAAAATGTACGAACTGGAGCTGCAAAAGGAAAAGAAAACATTGCTTTTGTCATTGTCACACGATATCAAAACGCCGCTCTCTGCGATCAAGTTATATGCGAAGGCTTTGTCGAAAAATTTGTATTCCGATGTGGAAAAACAGATTGAGACCGCTGAAAAAATAAACGAAAAGGCGAATGAGATCGAAAATTACGTCTCGCAGATCATCAGCGCTTCACGGGAAGATTTCCTGAGTCTGGAAGTGGTTAACGGCGAATTTTATCTGTCCGATCTGATCAAAAATATCTCGTCGCTTTATTCCGAAAAACTGCCGCTTCTTAAAACAAAATTTACGGTCGGTGAATATCGGAATCGCCTGCTGTTTGGGGATTTTGACAGAAGCGTCGAAGTCTTGCAGAATCTCTTGGAAAACGCGCTGAAATACGGCGACGGCGAGAGCGTGGAACTTTTGTTCCCTGATGATGACGAAGGCGTTTTGATCTCGGTGAGAAACAGCGGATGTGTGCTTCAAAAATCCGATTTGCCGCATATATTCGAAAGTTTTTGGCGCGGGGCAAATGCCGAAAATATCCGTGGCAGCGGTCTGGGACTGTATATCTGCAGGCAGCTCATGCACAAAATGAACGGTGAGATTTTTGCGGAGATCGACGGGACGTTTATTACGGTCACGGCGGTGTTTGGCAGGGGGTGAAGGCGGAAGAAGGGAGCGCCTACTGCTTCCGCTTCAGCTGCTCAATTTCCAAGCGAAGCTGTTCAATCTGAGCGGCCTGTTCCGTAATGATCTTAGATTGCTGCTTGCGTTCCTGCTCATGCTCCAGACGTTCC